>CAZBGI010000022.1:0-26368 GCA_964491395.1 uncultured Bacteroidales bacterium
GGGTTGATTATATCGAAGTGACGTTGATGGAATCCATTGAGCAGTTGCAGGAGGTCGTAGTAACGGCGTTGGGAATAAAAAGAGAGTCCAAGGCGTTGGGGTATTCGGTGCAACAGGTAGACGGAGAGACCCTGGGCAACACCAACCGGATGAATCCCATCTCGGGGCTTACCGGTCAGGTGGCCGGGTTGCAGATTGGAGAATCAGGAAGTGGTACCGGTGGTTCATCCCGTATTCTGATTCGGGGTGCCAATTCGCTTACCGGTAACAATGCTCCTTTATTTGTAATAGATGGTGTGCCTGTGGATAATTCCGGAGGTTCTTCCGGGGGGCAGTTTGGCGGATTTGACTATGGCAATGCCATCAATAATATCAACCTGGAGGATGTAGAGTCTGTCAGTGTTCTCAAGGGGGGTGCTGCTTCTGCCCTTTATGGCTCAAGAGGACAAAACGGGGTGATTATGATTACTACCCGAAGCGGAGGACAACGGGAAGGCATTGGCATCACTTACCGGGCCATGGTTTCCACAGATAATCCTTTGATTAAGCCCGATTTTCAGAGAGAATTTTCTCAGGGATCGGGTGGTTCTTTTGGCAAGTTGGGAACCAGAAGCTGGGGAGTAAGAATGCAGGGGCAGCAGGTAGAAAACTTTTTGGGGCAGACTGTAACGCTCAACCCGGCAGACAATCATCCCTATGATGACTTTTTTCGGGCAACCACCAATACCGACCACTCCATAACGCTTGACAAACGTGGCGAAACCAATGGGGTTTTGTTTACGGCTTCCTGGAATCAAAACCAGGGAATGATTCCTACCAATGAGCTCGACAAGAAATCTTTTAACCTGCGTTATGATTCAAAGTTTACAGATTATATTACCCTTGATGCCCGTGTGAATTATATCAATCAGCAGGCGAAAAACCGGCCCAACCTGGCTGGCTCACCCGATAATCCCATCTACCTGATGACGCTTATGCCACCCTCCGTACATCTCGATCAATTGGAAAATTATGAAACCATTACGGGTTTACCGGTCGTATGGAACAGTCAATATCAGATCAATGATGACGGCACCATTTCACTTGACCAGCCTACCCCCAGTTTTGCTTCCTCACCTTTGTTGCAAAATCCCTACTGGGCTACTGAGCTCAATACCAACCATGACGAACGAAATCGTATTATGGGTTTTGCCAATGCCACTATTGATTTCACAGAACTCATGGAGTTAAGTTTCGATCTTAGTTTGAGCCTGAAAGCCGGAATCGACTATTACAATGATGAAAGAGAACGCATTACGGCTCATAATACTTATTACAAGGCTGGCGGTCTGGCCACCGGAAACTGGACACGCCTGGAAATTATGGAGGGAAATTATGATTTTCTCATCAATGCCGGTAATACCTGGGGCGATTTTACCCTTACCGGATCCGCCGGGGGTAATATCATGCAACGCAGAAACAGAGCACTGAGTGCATCTTCTGAAAGTGGTCTGATCAATGAAGTGGGACCCTATGTCATTCAAAATTTTGATAATCCCATTTCTGCCAACGGAATCTCTGACATGGAGGTTCACTCCCTGTATGGAATGATGAGTATGGATTATCGCAGGATGATATTCCTGGATTTTACTTTCCGCAATGACTGGACTTCCGTGCTGGCGCCCGATTTATGGTCTTACCAATACCCTTCAGTGAGTGCCAGCTGGCTGCTGGAGGAAACCTTTGAATTACCCGCATCCATAGATATGCTCAAGCTGCGGGCCTCTCTGGCAGGGGTAGGTTCAGCGGGTAGTACTGCCTCTTTCAGGTACCCTCAGTATGGCACAACTCCCAATCAGTTTTCAGGGCTGCCTTACGGATTTTTCAATTCCACCAGGCCGGAACCCAGGATAAGACCAGAGTATACCATCAGTCAGGAAGTGGGGACGGAACTGATTATGTTGGGCAACAGGCTTCGGGCCGACATTGCCTATTATCAAACCGGTACCCGTGACCAGATTTTTCGGAATCCCCTGGCTCCCTCTTCCGGTTTTAATTCAGGCTGGATAAACTCCGGGTTTGTCAATAATAAAGGACTGGAAGTTTTTACCAGTTACCGAATCATTGATAACCCCAATTTCTCCTGGACCAGCAGTGTAAACTTTACCAGGCAATGGAGTAAAGTGGAAGAAATTGAAGAGGGTGTCGACCTGATTGAACAGGATGCGGCCCTTGGCGATGGTGGGGTGCGCATCATCGCTACCCTGGGTAACCCCGCGGGAATCATTGTGGGTTCAGCCTTTCAACGTGATGATCAGGGCAACATTATGCTGAATGATGAAAACCTGCCCATCATCAAAACCGATGAGAACCAGGCTATTCTTACCGATAATATTATTGGGAATGCCACCCCCGACATCGTGTGGGGTTTCAACTCCGAATTCACTTATAAGGGAATTTTCCTGGGATTTCAGATTGATTCAAAGCTGGGCCATGATATTTTCTCTGTTACCAACATGATGGGTGCCGAGTTTGGGACGCTGGACTTTACCACAGAAGGGCGCGATGACTGGTACAGGGCCGTGGAGCTGGCGGAGGGCGATCCCAATATCTCACCTGAAGATTTTAACATGGGGTTCAGGGTAACCGGGGTCAGACCCGGTGAAACCGAAGAAGGGGAATATTTTGTTGACCCCCAGAAATACTGGGAAAGAGTTTCCCAGATTGATGAAGCCTTTATTTATGATGCCTCGTATATTCGGCTCAGACAAATTTCTGTGGGATATCACCTGGGAAACAGAATACTTAGAAACACACCTTTTCAGAATGCTTCCATTTCTGTTTTCGCCAACAACATTTTTTACCTTATGCGAAATACCGAAAATATCTCACCCCAATCCAGTTTCGGAACAGGAATTAATACCGGATTTGAACTTTTTGGGTATCCCGAAATGCGTTCCCTGGGTGTAAACCTGAAAGTTTCTTTGTAGAACATTTTAAAATATTACGATATGATTAAGAAAGCAATTATATACTTACTGCCGGCCATTCTTATTTTGGGAATAACAGGATGTACCAAAGATTTTGAAGAGATTGACCGTCCTAAAACCACCAGTGATGTTATTGAGCCTGACGCCTTGTTTACCAGGGCATTGGTGACAGGTTCCGGAATCAGTGCAGGAGTTTGGCAATGGCAACACCAGATTGCGGGTTCAGTATATGCCCAGCATTTTGCCAATATTCAAACAGGTGCCAACTTTACGGCCGACAACTATGAACCCAGGGCAGGGAATGTTGTCTGGAACTGGTATTTTTCTGCTTCTGGTTTTGCTTCTATGCATTATAATTTCAGGGTAATTGAATTGTCACGTGAACTGGAAAACCCTATCAAAGAAGCTGTTGCTCGTATATGGCACGTGTATTTGGTTCAGCAGGTCACCGATATGTATGGAGATATGCCCGTATCGGAAGCATTTCTCACTGTGCGACCCGAATTTGATGCCCAGAAAGATATTTATCTGTTTATGCTGAAAGAATTGGATGAATCGATACAATTGATAAAAGACAATCAGGAGATCGGTTATAAAGGATATGGACAATCGGATGTTTTGTACAATGGGAACCTGGACCACTGGCTGAGGTTTGCCAATACCATGACCTTTAGGCTTGCGCTAAGAGCCTCCAATACCAACGAATTTAGCAGCGAAATTCTTCCGTATCTACAAAACGTGGATGTAAATCAAATCATTACTGACAACGAGCAAACTGCAAAAATCATCCCTGACCCCCAGGGACCTACCTATCATGTAAAGAATCCTCTTTCCTTTGTTTACAACTGGCATGAAGTAAGAATAAGTAAGACCATGCACAATATTCTGGATAGTTTGAGTGATAATCGCCTGGAAGTATTCGCTGAACCCAATGCCGATGGCGAGTATGCCGGGTTGCTCAATGGACAGCCACACTCATTGCTGGCAGAGCAGAGGGACTCTTACTTCAGGCCTCAGTTTAGCAATATAGGTACGTTTTTCATTCAGGAGGAGACTCCGTTATTTCTGGTCACTGCAGCAGAGTCTCTTTTGTTAATGGCGGAAGCAGCACAAAAGGGCTATATTTCGGGCAGCGCAGAAGAGTATTATAACCAAGCCATCGCGGCTTCCTTCAGGCAATTTGGACTGGATGACTCTGAGCTCATCAATGAATACCTCGAAGGACCTGCTGGTTTTGACCCGGCAAGTGCTTTGGAGCAAATCTGGACACAGCGATGGATTGCCCTATACCCTAACGGGCATGAAGCATGGTCATTGGTGAGAAGAACAGGAGTTCCTCACATGCTGAAACCTGCCTATACATTGCCCGGTAACGACGAAATGCCCAGAAGAAAACCCTTTCCTGACAATGAAAGACAATACAATGCGGATAATTACCAGGCTGCCGTAAGTCGTATGGGAGGCGACAGCCAATATACCCGCATGTGGTGGGATGGCGGAAATTAATGGACCACAGATGTTGGATAATCAGTTACCGGTGATTTGCTTTTTGTGGTTTTGCAATAATTAACCCAATAACCCAATTATAATAACTCATCAACGCAAACAACTCAATTTTACTAAAACCTTAAAACAACTAACTATGAAAAAAATCAAGATTTTTCCGTTTTTGGCAATGATTGCCATGCTCGCAACGAGTATGGTTTTTACAGCATGTGAAGAAGATGATGATCCAATCCCTGTAGAAGCTCTCATTACCAGCTTTGCTGTTACCAATGCCGGGGGAGAAGGCGACCTCCGTGTTGAAGGCGATATTTCCGACTTCAATATCCTGGTAACTGTACCTTTTGAAACCGATGTAACCACCTTGGTTACTGATATTGAACTGTCTGAAGGTGCAAGTGTTGTGCCTGCATCCGGAGAAGAAGTAGATTTTTCTGACCCCCGGAACTTTGTCGTTTCTAACGAAGATGAAAGCAATACCTACCAGGTCACTGTAGAGCTGGCAGAACCTACCGAGCCTTCCATTACAGATATTACGCTGATTTCTGAGGTTACAGGTCTGGAATATCAAACAGAAATTAGCCAGGCAGATAAATCCATCCAGGTTACCTTTAACGAACTCCAAAGCCGCATCGCTTTGATCGATAACATTGAGATTGCTCCTGCAGGTACAACTTACTCAACCTACAGCGGCAGCGACACGCTTAATCTTGATGATGACAACATTTCTATTACGGTTTCATTTGCCGGTGAAGAAAGTGTTTACACCGTTGAACCCATCATTACTGAGGCAGGTTTCAACCCCGACAATACTATCATGCTCATGGACAAAAGCGGAGCGTCTGGTTCTGTTCCTTCTGTCATCAGCAATGAGAACAACAGAGGAGCTGCTTTTGATGGAAAACATGTGTTTGTAGCCTCTCGTCAGGATGGCAACCAGGTTTACTACTGGGATGTTGATGCTCCCAACGATGATCCCAACACACTGGAATTTGGCGATGTAGTAGAAGGGGGTGCCTGGGTGATTTCTGATGTTGTAGTAAATGATGGCAATATTTATGTTTCCAATATGGTTAATGCTGCCGAAAGTATCTTCAAGGTGTACAAATGGGAGAGTGTTGACGACACCGAGCCCGAGCTGGTTTTGGAGTATACCATTCCTGATTTTGAAGAAGGTGAAGATATCCGATTGGGAGATGCTATCTCTATAATTGGCAATCCTCCGCTCGACGGACATATTTTTGCCTCTAACTTCGCATGGCCAAACGATGCCAGTGAATTCTACAAGTTCTCTTTTAATGGCGACAAAAATGTAGAACCAACCCTGGTTCCCATCGTAACACAAGAAGCTCTCAGAATGGGTCAATACGGCCGTGTGAATGTAATTCCCGGACACGACGACCTGCTTCTGGTTACCGGAGCCGAAATGGCAATCGCCATCATAGACTATTCAGGCGATATTAAATTTGAAGCTACTGAATCCATCATGCAATCACGCAGCTTCAGCCCTTACATTTTCGAATACAACGACGGGCTTTACCTCAGCTATAGCGTTAACAGAGAATGGGAAGCCAATGGCATCTGGTACGATGTAATCAACATCAGCGAAGGTGCCGATATCATTGCTGCTTTCGAAGGATTGAACAGCGAAAATATTGCTGACAAAAGAGTATTCAGACATCTCTTCAGTGGCCCTGTTGGGCAATGGGTAGGTGCTGACCACGCTGTTGCCTTTAGCGACGATGGAAAACCCAGAATCATGGGCTTTGGATTAATGAATGGTTTCGTGGTACACGAATTCTCCAACTAATAGTTTTGTTGTATTAAAACAGAGGGGTCTTTCCCACCCCTCTGTTTATTCCCTCTGTTCCCCCTGAAATCTTAATGTCATGCAAAAATTTTTTTATCTCGTATCAGTTTTGTTTTTTGCCTTCCTGATCTCAGGTTGTGATAAAGAAACAGATCCTGATCCCAACGATGATCCGAATGATACCACTCAGGTGGATACATTGATGATTCGTTCCTTTGTGTTTTCCGATCTCGATCCACAAGTGGAAGCCACTGTTGATCAGGAAGAACTTGAAATTAGAGCTTCTGTGCCCCGTACTGCCAATATTCGCAATCTTAAAGTAGATGTTAACTATACCGAAGGGGCTACCTTAAGCCCTCCATCAGGGTTTGCATACGATTTTATCGATCCGCTGGATTTCACCCTCAAAAAAGATGGTGAAACAATTAAGTATACTGCCATTATTGACTACAGTGCTGTTGATGACAATGAATTGCTTTCCGTTAGCTTTCCGGATTTGTTTCGACAAGGGGAAATTGACGGACAGAATGTTGAGCTTACAGTGCCTTATGGTACAGACCTGACAGAAGTAATGATTGAACTGGAGGTTTCTGATTTTGCCACCGTACAGCCCGAGTCGGGGTCTGTGGCAGATATTAGTGAACCCCTTGAAATTACCGTAATGGCCGAAAACGGAGATGAAAGCGTATACACTCTTTATACCACCGTGCAGGAACAGGAAACCGGGGTGCGTGCATTCTGGATTCCCGATCCTTCCCACTCTCCTTTCCTTACTTCATACGAAGACATACAGGAGGGGGTAGCCCTGGCAAAGGAATTGAATTTTAATGTGCTGTATGCAGTAGCCTGGGCCAAAACAAAAACCCTTTATCCCAGCCAGGTGCTGGCCGATCATTCTTCCTGGAATGATGCCCGCGAAGGGATGTTTTCACCCAATTATGGGGGGGGAAGTGGAGACCCGCTGGCTGACCTTATTGAGGTGGCTCATGCCGAAGGGATCAAGGTTGTTTTATGGTATGAATACGGATTCATGGCCCGCTGGGGTACGGCTCCTACACCGCAAAATGACAAAATTCTTGCCGTGAACCCACACTGGGCCGGATGGGGCATTTCTGGCGGAGATACCATTCCCAGCAACTATAATAACAGTGACTATTATTACAATGGATACCACCCGGAGGTACAGCAATTTATGATTGATCTGGTGATGGAAGCGGTGGATAATTATGATATTGATGGTATTCAGGGGGATGACCGTTTGCCCGCTATGCCCCGCAATTCAGGTTATGATTATTATACGGTAAACCGCTACAAAGAAGAACATGAGGGACAGGAACCTCCTTCAAGTCCCAGCAATACACAATGGGTAAATTGGAGAGCAGATATCCTGAACCAGTTCGGTCAGGACTTATACGATGCCGTAAAGGCAGCAAAACCTGAAGTGCTGGTTACCAACTCTCCCAATCCCTATCCATGGGCTTTCGACAATCTGATGCAGGAGTGGCCGGTGTGGCTGGATAACGGCAGCGTAGAAATACTATCCGTGCAGTGTTACAGGTATAGCTTGTCAGCCTATCAATCTACCATAAACGAAGTGTTGAGTTATTTTACTACTCATGGCGATGGGAATCTGCAGCGACTTTCTCCCGGGCTTATTTTGTATGGAAGTGCTGGACTTACTGATCCTCAGTTGATCTTTGATCAAATGATGTACAATCGCAGCGTAGGTATCACCGGCGAATCATTCTTTTATGATGTTCCCCTTAATGATCAAAGGATAAAAAAAGTAATCAAGGCCATGTATCCCGGGCCGGCAATTTTTCCTGATTTCTGATACCAAACTGCTGACAACTATTCATGGGCAACAACAGAGAAATCAGTATTGATGTGCTTAGAGGTTTAGCGATTGTTGGGATGGTGCTTTCGGGCACCATTTCCCGCAATCCTCAGTTGCCCGCCTGGTTGTATCATGCCCAGATTGCTCCCCCCGATTTCACCTTTAATGCTGATCTTGCGGGCATTACGTGGGTGGATCTGGTGTTTCCGTTTTTTCTCTTTGCCATGGGCATGGCATTCCCTTTTTCCATGAATGCCGCTCTTGAGAGAGGTGTTTCGGAAAAGAGTTTGGTAAAAAAGATTGTTCTGCGTTCTTTGAAACTTTTTGTTTTTGCTGTCATGCTGGGGCACTTGTCCCCGTTTCATTATCCACAGGATTTGGGTTGGATCAGATATCTGATGGGGTTGCTGGCTTTTGCCGGTTTTTTCCTGGCTTTTGCTAAATTTCCCCACTGGAGTCACTACGAGAGCAAACTCAACCTCACAGGGTACGGACTACTTGTAGCTCTTTTGTTCGTCAGGCATTACGGGTTTGATCAAAGCTTTTCCATTCACAACCATGATATCATCATCCTGGTGCTGGCCAATATGGCTCTTTTCGGAGGGGCAATCTGGCTGTTTACCCGCAAAAACTGGTATCTCAGGCTGGGCATTATGGCTATCTATTTTGCCATTCGCCTCACACACGGCATCGACGATTCATGGAATCAGATGATCTGGAATTTTACCCCCTTTAAATGGCTGGGCACTACGTTCCCTGCATTGCATGAAGCGTTGCTCAACCTCGGAGTCGATCTGAAAAGAACTATCTTCTTTAATCCCGAATTCCTCAAATACCTCATGATAGTTATTCCGGGCAGCATTGCCGGGGACTTGGTTCTGACAGGCATGCACGAGAAGGTTTCCATCGATAAAAAGGCTGGGGAGGCTGTTTTTATCCTTTTGCCTTCCGTGCTGCTTGTCAATATTTGCCTTAATCTGTGGGGGTTGCTCAGTCGTAACCTCGATTTTGTATGGATAATGAACATCATTACGATGATTGTGCTGTGGATTTTGTCCCGGAAAGGAAATTTCAGGAATATGAAGAATGCCCGGAATCTCCTTATGTGGAGTATATTCTGGTTATTGCTGGGGTTGGTGTTTGAAGCGTTTGAAGGTGGAATAAAAAAAGACCCTTCTACCCTGAGCTATTTCTTTCTTACCTCCGGGCTGGCAGGATTTTTCATTGTGATTTTTAAGATGCTGGAACCTGTATTCAGAAAAGGAGAATTACTGGGCTTTGCCGCACTCACCGGTATGAACCCCATGCTGGGGTATGTGGCTGCAGCCTACCTGGTCATGCCGGTATTGTATTTTGTGCAGATTCTGCCATGGATAGACCACTGGCACACACACTGGCCCTGGCTGGGATTGCTGAGAGGAATTGTAATTACTGCGCTCATGATTGGAGTAACTGTTATAAGTGTGAAGAAAAAATATTACTGGAAAACCTGATGTGGGGAATGAACCTCTTTAGAGCAAAAAAAAGAATGATTCATAAAGTACCAATGATTTACCTTTAAATAAAAGATGAATGTATAAGTCCGTTTTGATTGTCCTTTCTTTGTTTCTGCTGGCTTGTCAGTCTTCAGAAACCAAAAATGATACTCCCCGGTATGTGATGGGTTATCATGAACCTGTAAAAGGAGTCTGGCTTACCAATGTAGCCAGTGATGCACTTTACAGCCCGGAAAATGTGGCAGAGGCAGTGGAAAAATGCCATAGCCTGGGTATCAATACCATTTTTATGGTAACATGGAACAAAGCCATGACGATGTATCCGTCGGCCATCATGAGAGAAATAACAGGTTTTGAAATCGACCCTGCACTGGACCCCGAAAATACAGGTCGCGACCCATTGCAGGAAGTTATTGACGAGGCCCGCAAATATGGTATCAAAGTTATCGCATGGTTTGAATTTGGTTTCTCCTCTTCCTACCTTGAAGACGGGGGTATCATCATCGAAAGAAAGCCCGATTGGGCTTCGCTGGATGCAAATGGCCATCTCACCACCAAAAACAATTTTGAATGGATGAATGCGCTGGATACGGAAGTACAGGACTTTATGCTTTCACTGATACTGGAAGTAGTTAATAATTATGACGTGGACGGTATTCAGGGCGATGATCGCCTGCCTGCCATGCCCAGCGAAGGGGGGTACAATCCTGCTGTTATAGAAGCCTACAAAGAGGCACATTTCGGTCAGGCTCCCCCTGAATATCATAAAGATTTCAACTGGGTGCAATGGCGCGCTGAAATTCTCAATGATTTCATGAAGCGAATTTATGAGGAAGTGAAAGCAGCCGATCCCGACTGCATCGTTTCCATGTCCCCCAGTATTTTTCCCTGGTCCAAAGAAGAATATCTGCAAGACTGGCCTGCATGGGTCAATTTTGGCTACGTGGATATGATTGTACCCCAGGTGTATCGGCGCGACATCGACGCCTACACCCGCACCCTGGAAGCACAACTTCGCTATGTGCTGCCCGAAAAAATGTACCAGTTTTATCCCGGCTTGCTGATTCGTGCGGGAGATGAGCAGCCATCCGAAGAATTTCTTACCCAAATGCTCGAAACCAACCGAAGGTTGGGCTTCGAAGGAGAAGTGCATTTCTTTTATGAGGGACTGCACAAGTACGAGGCTATTTTAAAAAATTATTACCAGAAGTAAAATTTGTTGACTATGGAAACATTGCAGGCCATTGCACTATTGGTTGTGTTTATTGTTATTACCCTGCTCATGTCCAAAAGGATATGGCCGGCCTTACTTGCCATGCCGGTGCTGGCGGTGATTATTGCGATCATCGCCGGCATCAAACCCGATGATATTTTTCAGCATGTAATAGGGGAAGGGTCTCTGCGACTGGCAGAACCCATTATCATTTCCATGTTTGGAGGGATTCTCAGTGTGATGATGCAAAAAACCGGCATTGCCGAGGGGTTCATCAAAAAAGGGGCTGAATTGTCGGGCGATAACCCGTTGGTGATCTCTGTGGTGATGTTCCTGTTCATTATGATGCTCTTTACTACCCTGGGAGGGCTGGGTGCCATGATCATGGTGGGGGCCATTGTGTTGCCTATCCTTACGTCCGTGGGAATCAGCAGGCTAACAGCGGCGGTAATCATGCTCATGGGTGTGAGTATCGGGGGCATGTTCAACGTGGGCAACTGGGCCCTTTATATGAATGCGCTCGGGCTGACCCAGCAGGAAGTAGTGTCGTTTATCATGGTTCTTTTCGGGATCGTGTTCGCCGGTACCATTACCTATATTATTATCCAGTTGTACCGCGATGGGTTCAATCTTTCCGTTGCAAACATTGTTAAAAGCGTGAGCTATCTGCTGGTGCTGGGAGGAATGGTTTTTGGCGGCGTGTGGGCTTTTGATAACATCGAGCTGAGCCAACAACTTACTCATACTTTCTCTGTTACAGGGCAGGTGATATATTATATTGCACTTGCAGGTATGGGGCTGCTGTTTTTGCATTCTGTATATCGCGCCTGGAGCCATCGAAATAAGAAGATAAACCCCATGCACTGGTCTGCTATCTTTACTCCAATCATCCCGTTGATACTCATTTTGGTTTTCAGTGTGAATTTTTTGTCCGCCTTTATTCTGGGCATTGCCTATGCTTATCTTATTACTTATAAAAAGGATAATATCAGCACCCTGATTCGCTCCCTCATTGAAGGTTCGGCGGTGGTTTTGCCCGCGGTAATCCTGATGTTTGGCATTGGTTGGTTGCTGGTATCAGTAATGGGGCCTTCCGATATGACCCGTGAGTATCTTATGGCTGCTTACGGCACAGATGTGTGGCCGGTGCGCGAACTCATGCAACCTATTGTTGCACGTATCATTCCTTCCTCAGGCTGGATGTATGTCATCACCTTTACAGTACTCGCACCCCTGGCCCTTTACCGTGGACCGCTCAATGTATGGGGGATGGGATTTGGAATTGCATCAGTTATGATGGCTGCAGGTATGCCTGCAGGTGCTATCCTTGGGATGTTGTGGTCTGTAGGACAGGTACAGGGAATTTCTGACCCTACCAACCTGCAGAACGTATGGATTGCCAACGAAATGAAAATTGATGTGCAGAAAATTTTGTACAACACCCTGCCTTATTCCTGGATTTTTGCTTTCCTGGGATTAATTGCGGCAGCTTTCATGTATTATTTATAGTGAATGGTTATGAGAAAAATAAAAATAGGAATTGATGTTGGCGGAACGTTTACCCATGCCGTAGCGGTAAATGTGGAAGATTTTTCCATCGTGGGAAAGGCTTGCGTACCTACTTCGCATACTTCCCGACAGGGGGTGGCCGAAGGAGTGGTCAAATCTATGCTCGTTTTGGTAAAAGAGGCCGGCATCGAACCCGAAGAAATCATCCTGATTGCCCATTCCACAACTCAGGCTACCAATGCCTTGCTGGAAGGTGATGTGGCCAAAGTGGGCATTGTTGCCCTGGGAAAAGGCCTGGAAGGTACCATTGCCAAGAAACAGGCTTTCCTCAATGATATTTACCTGGCTCCGGGAAAATTGTTACCCGTCTATTTTGCTTATATCAACACTTCGGCCGGCGTCACACGCCAACAGGCCAAAGAAGTGATCGAGGATTTGCATAAACAGGGTGCCCAGGTAATGGTGGCTACCGAAGCATTTGGTCCCGACAACAACCAGCACGAAAAACTGGTAGTGGAAGTGGCCGAAGAAATGGGTTTCATGGCTACGGCAGCCTGCGATTTGTCGCAGTTGTATGGCATCAAGGTGCGCACCCGCACGGCCATTGTCAATGCCAGTATGATGCCCAAAATGATCGATACGGCCAACCTCACCGAAGAAGCTGTGCGCCAGAGTGGTATCAAAGCCCCCCTGATGGTGATGCGCTCCGACGGAGGAATTATGGATATTACCGAAATGCGCAAACGTCCCATCCTTACCATGCTCTCGGGTCCGGCTGCCGGAGTGGCCGCAGCATTGATGTATGCCCGCATTTCCGACGGCATTTTTGTGGAAGTGGGCGGTACCTCCACCGATATTTCCGTCATCAAAAACGGCATGCCCCAGGTGAAAACGGCTCAAATCGGCAACAACCGCCTTAGCGTAAAAACCATTGATGTACGCACCATTGGTGTGGCAGGGGGGTCTGTTCCGCGAATCAGTGGCAATAAGGTTGTGGATGTGGGACCCAGAAGTGCTCATATTGCCAATCTTGCCTATTCAGCCTATGCAAAGCATGATGACTTTTCTGATATTGAAATAGAGAAAATACAACCCAAACCCGGCGATCCTGCTGATTATCTGAAGATAAAAACAAAAGAAGGAAACTATACCCTTACTCCCAGTGCAGCATCCTGGTTTCTTGATCTTGTAAAAGAAAAAGGCCATGGAGGAGCCAATATGAAAGCGGTAAAAAGTGCCATGGAAAACGTGGCCCGTAAACTGGGGATGAAAGCAACAGATCTGGCGGAAAGCATTCTGGAAAATACCTCCTCAAAAGTGGAGAAAATCATCAAATCCCTCATTCGTGAGTACAAGCTCGACAGGGATTTTGTGGTTCTTTACGGGGGTGGGGGCGGAGCCAGCGCCCTTGTGCCTCATGCTGCCCGATACATGAAAATGAAACATGCCATCGCTCAGGATGCAGAAGTAATATCAGCCATTGGCGCTGCCTTGGGGATGATTCGCGATACGGTAGAAAAGAGCATTTTCAATCCCACCGAAAACGATATCATCAAAATCAGGCAACAGGCTTCCGAATCGGTTATAAAAATGGGCGCAAAGCCCGAAACGGTGGAAGTACAGGTAGAAATTGACAATGCCAACAAAAAGGTGATTGCTGTAGCTACAGGCTCCAGTGACCTTGCCGCACGCGATACCGCAAAAGATCTGGATGATAAAGGTTTGCAGGAAATTGCCAAAGAAGCACTCAAAGCTGCCAATGGCCATATTGAAACATTTGGAAAAACCAACCTGCTATCGGTAGTAGGGTTTACCAAAACCATCAACCACTTTTTGGGCCTGATGAAAGAAACCCGCCAGCCCGTAGTGGTCATTTCCAGAGACGGCACCATCAAAAGAAAATTCGACGATGTTGTACTGCGCAATTGTGAAGTAAATCAGGTAAAGAGACACATCACAGAGCTTATTGAAGAGTTACGATCCTATGGCGATGGAGGTGAGCTGATGCCCGATCTGTTCATTGTGGTGTCGGGTAAAATTGTCGATATGTCGGGTTTGATGGAATTGTCACAGATTCTTTCTTTGGTGGAATTTGACCTCAAAGACCTGGATCAGGAGGAACAGGCCATTGTCCTGGCAACAAAAAAACGATAAAAACTGTTCACTGAGCTATGACGATAACATTGATGCTCAGGTTGATCATTATGTGGGATCGAAAGATAATGTAGCCGCTAAACAAAGCGCGTAGCACTGAAATTATGGTAGAAATCTAATGCACCCATAAAACCCAAGGCGCGTAGCACTGACATTATTAGGTTCTCATTATAGGCATAATCGTCACAATAACAGGAAGATAAAATTATAAACAGATGAACACTGAATTTGATAACATAATATGGGGCCCCTCACTGGAGGGCATTCAAAAGGCCATTAATCTCAAACAAACGGGCAAAAAGGTTTTGCTGGCCGGCAAGTTTGGTTTTCCCGGGGGACAGGCAACTGAAGCACTGGCTTCGCTCTTTCCACTGGACTATTTTAAGAGTTCAGACTTTAAAGCGGATTTTCTGAAAAATATTGAAAACCTGCAATATGGTGTTTTGTTTCGCAATCAACAGTGGGTACTTATGCATCCCGAGGCAGTAAAAAGGGTTTGCTGGCAGATGTTAAATGAAAACAATGTGCAGTTGCTTTTCCACGTCTTGCCCCTGAAGGTTGAACTGGGAGCCCATCCAAACCTGGAGGTATTTGGGCGGGAAGGAAAATTCTCTCTTTCTGCCTCCGAAATATCTGATTTGTCCGATGATCGCTACCTGGACAATCTGCTCCATAAAGACGAGAAAAAGACCCTCGTCATCAACAGTTTTTTTGCTGATCCTTTGCCGCCAGACTTTCCCGGCTTTCAAATCATAAGACGCTTCGAAACGTCCATCGGCGAGTATATTTCGGTTTCCGTAAAAAATGTGACCTCCTCCAATGTAGAACGCACCTTCAACCGTGAATTGGATCGCCTATCCAAAGAATCCTGGAAGAAACACCAGGCACGAATACTGATGGTGCCGGTATATCCGGAGGTGAAGTCGTAAGGAGACCGAAGACGGAAGACCGAAGACCGAAGACGGAAGACCGAAGACGGAAGAGGACGGAAGACGGGGAGGAGACGGAAGACCGAAGTCAGAGGGAGACAGAAGACGATTGGAAGAAGACGGAAGAGAGAAGACAGAAGCATAAAGCAATTGTTTTATAAGTTGTAAAATTTCAATTATGGAAAGCAAGTTTAAATTCGAGAAGTTGATTATCTGGCAGAAGGGAATGGAATTAGGAGAAATAATCAATTCTATTGCGAAATCATTTCCATCTCATGAACTATACAATCTGTCATCCCAAATAAGAAGAGCTGCAGATTCAGTTGCTCTGAATATTTCTGAAGGTTCAATCGGTCAGTCAGATTTGGAACAAAAGAAATTTGTTGGATATGCTATAAGGTCTGTGGCGGAAGTAGTGACATGTTTGCACAAAGCAAGATTAAGAGCGTATATTACTCCCGGGCAATTTAGTGAAGTATATAATTTCTGCTTTGACTTAATAAATATGGCTACCGCATTCAAGAAAAATATACAGAAACCGATGTCCGATCCCTAACTCCCATCTTCGGTCTCTAACTTAATAAATTAATTATGACTTCAGTACTTTAGAAAAAATATCAAATAGAACCCGCTCTTCCGTCCCATAACTTCGGTCTCCGGTCTTCGGTCTCCGGTCCCTAAATTCCGTCTTCAGTCTAATTTTAACCCCTAAAACAACATCATATGAATCCAATCTTCCTCAAACTAAAACACCAGCTCATCGTTTCCTGCCAGGCAGAGGGCGATTCGCCATTCAATAACCCGCAGGATGTGGCCAAATTTGCAGTATGTGCAGAGATGGGCGGTGCTGCGGCCATTCGTACCGAGGGCGTGGCAAAGGCAAAGGCTATCAGGGAAAAAGTTGGGCTGCCGCTCATCGGGCTGGTGAAATCCGAATTTGAAGATGGTTACGTGAGGATTACCGGCAGCGAAAAAGATGTGCAAGATTTGATGAATGCAGGTTGCGATATGGTGGCCATTGATGGCACTTTTCGACAGCGCGAAGGGATGACCGGGCCGGGATTTATCCGTACCATAAAAGAAGGATACCATGTGCTTGTCATGGCCGATATTGCCACCTTCGAGGAAGGACTTGCATGTGCAGAAGCGGGTGCCGACTGCCTGTCGACTACCCTGAGTGGCTACACGCCCGACACCAAAAGTATGAATACATCAGCCCCCAATTTTGCATTGTTGCAACAACTTTCCTCACACTTTTCAAATCGACTGCCTGTAATTGCCGAAGGGCGTTTCAATACTCCTGAACTGGCAGCACAGGCTATAGAAACAGGAGCATGGGCCGTGGTGACCGGTACCGCCATCACCCGGCCGCAAATAATCACAAAATGGTTTTACGATGCTATTAAGAAATGAATATGATGTAGTGGTGGCAGGTGCCGGAATTGCCGGTATTTCTGCTGCAGTAAAGGCCGGAAGCCTCGGCTGTAACGTATTGCTTATTGAGCACTATCCTTTCCTGGGTGGAATGTCATCCGCCGGAATGGTTTCGCCATTTATGAAATCCGTGTCGGGAAATAAAGAGCTTGTGCAGGGCATTTACAAAGATGTGGAAAAAGGGATGCGCAATATGGGAGGGATGATCGACAACGGTTTTTACTCCTGGGCCTTCCGTTCGGTGGCCAATCAGCTGCTGGGTGATTCCGGTGTGGAGGTAGCCTACAATACGGATGTGACAGGTGTAGAAGTGGAAAACGGAAAAATATCCTATCTTGCCATTGCTACTCCACAGGGTGTTTCGCACCTGCATGCCCGGCAGTTTATTGATACTACCGGCGATGCTCAGCTGGTGGCACTGGGCAATTTCCCCTGGCTCAAAGGAGATGAAAAAACCGGTAAATTGCAGGCCCTTACTTTGTTTTTTCGTATGGGAGGAATAGATGTGGAGAAAACTGCCGAATATACAAAGCAGCACAAAGAAGATTTTCTGCCCTGGATGGATTTCAAATACGATTTCAACCGGATTGTTTCCATTGCCGGCTACACAGGTCTGATTAAGAAAGCCAAAGCTGAAGGGCGTTTCCCCGAAGAAGTGGATTATGTGTTTTTCACTACTTTGCCTGCTTCGGGGGAAGGGGCTTTCAATACCACCAATATACTGGGCATTGATCCATCCACTTCGGGGGCTCTTACCGAAGCAGAAAAAATGGGTCATCAACAGGTAGCACAGGTTGTGGATTTTCTCAACAAAGATGTTCCCGGATTTGAAAAGGCCTATCTTATTGATACCGCCGTACAGGTGGGAGTGCGCGAAACCCGCCGGGCAGTGGCCCAATACATGATGACGGGGGAAGATATCCTCAATGCCGCTAAATTCGATGATGTGGTTGCAAGGGGTTGCTATGGTGTGGATATCCATGGTCAGAAAGACGAAGAAAGCCGCATGGATGATCTGGAAGAAGGGGCATGGTATGATGTTCCACTCAGATCGCTCAGGGTAAAAGATGCTGAAAACCTCATGGTGGCGGGTCGTTGTATTGGTGCCACGCGCGAAGGGCATGCCGCTTTGCGTATTCAACCCACCGCATCAGCTACTGGTGAAGCTTGTGGTGCAACAGCAGCGTTGGCAGTGAAATTGAACACTACCCTCGATAAGGTGCCTTATGAGAAGATCAAAGAACAATTGCGGAACAATATCGACTGATTAAAACCTGGTTTGATTCAGATTTTCAATGGTTGCTCACAGGTTCAGGTTTAGTAAAAAAAAGGATAATGATGGAAAAAAGAAAAATAGAATTTGGAACGGATGGATGGCGGGGATTGCTGGATGAGGATCTTAATGATCACAATATCCAGGTAGTGGCCCAGGCACTGGCCGACTACATGCGGCTGAAAAGCAAAAACAACAGGGTCGCTGTAGGTTATGACGGTCGTCGTGACTCCGACAGGTTTGCCCGTCTCTTTGCCGAGGTGCTGCGCGGAAACAGAATTGATGTATTGTTGTCGGACAGGATTGTGTCTACCCCGGTAGTTTCATTTACCTGTGTGCATCGTAAGTGCGATGTAGGGGTGATGATAACTGCCTCTCACAATCCCCCGCAATACAATGGGATAAAGTTCAAAGCTTCCAACGGTAGTCCCTTTGCTACTGAAGAAACCGCTCTGGTGGAATCTCTGCTGGGACATTCTCTTCCTTCCTTCGATGAGAAAGGGATAGAAGAGGTAAATCTTATGGATGATTATCTGACACATGTGGAAAAGCTGGTGGACTTTAACGCCATCCGTAAAGCCGGACTTCGCGTTGCCGTTGATTCCATGGCGGGTTCTGCCGGAACAACACTGGAGCAGCTGCTTAAAAAGCATGGTATTTATACCGAAACAATTTTTGGTGAACCGCAAGCCGATTTTGCCGGTCGTCTGGCCGAACCGGTGGAGCGCAACCTGCAGCCGCTGGCAGATTTTCTGCGAAAAGGGGATTTTTCAGTGGGGCTTGCCACCGACGGTGATGGCGACCGGCTGGGCGTGATGACCGACAAAGGCAACTGGATGAATGTGCAGGAAACCATCCTTTATCTGGCCCAGTATTACAAGGGGGAAAAAGGGGTGGAAGGGTCGATGGTGAAAACCGCTTCCGTTACCGACAAGATGTTACAACTTTTTCCTGAATCAGAAGTTGCCGATGTGCAGGTAGGGTTTAAATACGTGGCAGAGGCCATGATGGAGAACGATGCAGCATTCGGAGCGGAAGAGTCCGGGGGATTTGGATTTAAGGGTCATCTGCCCGAACGTGATGGCATTTTTTCAGGGCTTGTTTTCCTGGAGATGCTGGCAAATTCCGGCCATAAAACACTGGAAGCACTCATCGCTGAAAAAAGAAAAGAATTGGGCGAAATCTATTATGACCGCATCGATCAGGAAAATGATAGTCCCGCCCGATACAAGGTTTTGCCGGCACTGGCATTGACTTCACCTGCAGAATTGGCTAACTTTACGGTTGTCAGTATTCAAGCTTATCAAAGTAGCCGGGGGCAAATCAACGGGCTGAAACTGCGTCTTGAAGGCAATCCCCGCTGGCTGTTGCTGCGTGTATCGGAAACCGAGCCCATCGTACGGATTTATGCCGAAGGAGAAAACCAGCAGGAGGTTCAACAATTGCTGAATGCAGGCAAAAGCCTCTTTGAAGAACTTGATAGAGCTTAATTATCAAATGCAGTTAAACCCGGAAAAACGCACTACAATGATAACAACAAAAGATACAGCCATTAAAACCCTTGAGTCCCATAAGGGAGAATTTGCCGAGGTGAAAAATCCTTCCTATGTTTACCCTCCGGTGGAGTATTATCCCCTGGCCACACCCCTGAAAAGTGTAGCTGATTTAAAAGCAGCATTGATGGATATGGACGGGACTACTACAACCACAGAGGTGTTGTGCATTTACGCCCTCGACCGCATGGTGCGCCGCATGAGCGGACTGCTTTCGCAGCAACAATGGGAAGGAGTGAATCATGAAAAAGACTTGCCTTACATCATTGGTAACAGCACCACCAAACATGTGGAGTACCTTCTGACCCAGTATGGGAAATTGCTCAGAAAAGAAGAGATTGCCCGGGAATTTATCCGGTCTGCCCGCTGGACTCTTACCTATGGAAGGGATGCTCAGCGTAAAGTCGAAGTAGTGCAAAACATCAAAAAGCTTAATCTCCACGAAATGCTCACTGCCATTGAGGATGGTGCTACAAATGAGGAGCTGATAGGACGTTTTGAGGATAAGGTAACTTTCTCCGGATTTCATACTACCGTGAACCTGGGCATTGATATTTACTATGAAACGTACCATCGCATCCTTGCGTTGCTCAAAGAAGGCAAAGGGGCTGAAGTCAGGATTCAGGTTTTTGGAAAAGCAGATGCAGACGAAAACCTTGTTTCTCCTATGCCTGGCATACCTGTGTTGATTCCTTTGATGAAAGGATGGCTGGGAGAAGAAGTCGGGTTGATGGCTGAAACCCTCTTTGCCGACTACGAGAAAAGCACCGGAAAAAATCTTGATGCGGCTCGCAGACAACTGCTCACCAAAGAACTTGCGAAGCTCGGAGTACAGTTTGAAAAATCCCCAGTAAAGCTGGGACTGGTTACTTCTTCCATTTTCTATGAAGCAGACATCGTGATACAGGAAGTTTTACAAGTGATGAAGCAGGTGATTGAAAACAGCCTGCTCAGTGCTGAAAGGAAAGAAAAAATCCTTAACGCCTACACGGATTACCACAACGTATATGATGCCTTTGTTACCGCTTCCGACTCCAGCGAAATACGGCTCAAACCCCACCGCGATTTGTACAGCATTGCATTGCATAAAACCGGTCTGATGCCCCGGGATTTTGACAAAGTAATAGGTTTTGAAGACAGCCAGAGTGGCACCGTAGCCATGCGTGCTGCTGGCATCGGATGCTGCATTGCAGTACCCTTTGCCCAGACCCTCTCGCACGACCTCCGCGCTGCTACCCATGTCCTCCCCGGAGGCGTACCTGAAGCCTTGCTGGATTACGGCCTGTTTCTGGAAAAGAAAAGCTGAACCCAGCTCAACCATCCATAAGCCCCAAGTCTAATAATCTTTGGTCTTCCATCCGTTAGTCCAGTAACCACCAACTTATAATCTGATAATCTTCAATCAAAAAATATATGAGCAACAAAAAGGACGTTTTTCACGTAATATCCAACACCCATTGGGATCGCGAGTGGCGCTTCCCGGTGCAACGCAACCGCCAGATGCTGGTAGATATGATTGATGCGGTGCTGCACATTCTCGAAACCGAGCCCGATTACCGGGCGTTCCATCTCGATAGCCAGAGCATTGTGCTGAAAGATTACCTGGAGATAAAACCCCAGAATAAAGAACGTATCATAAAACTGACAAAAGAAAACCGGTTGTTGCATGGTCCCTGGTACATTTTACCGGAAGAGTTCCAGGTGGGAGGGGAAAACCATGTTCGCAATTTGTTGCTGGGGCACAAGGTGAGTCATCAGCACGGAGGTGTATCCAAAATTGGCTACTCGCCCTTCTCGTGGGGGCAAATTTCCCAGCTTCCACAGATATACCGAGAGTTTAACATCGACCTTATCATGTTTTACCGGGGTATTAATTCCCTCGACAGCCCCAAAGCAGAATTTTTGTGGGAAGGTGCCGATGGCACAGAAATAATCTCCTCTCGCTTCAGTACCATGCCACGCTATAATTTCTATTTCTACATCTATCGTCCTGCAGTGCACAACGAAGGTTTCTACGATGTGGAGTACGACTGGAAAAAAGGAACTACCCCTTTCCATTTTGCCGACCGTATGCAGCAGGATGAGGATTATTTTATCATTTCACCACATACAGCCTACTACCCAGAAACTATTGAGCCACAGGTAAATAAAATCATCGAAGACCAGGCACATGACTTCACCACCCCCCACAAAATCTGGATGGAAGGACACGATTCCTCCGGCCCCAACCGACAAACAGTGGATATCATCCGCGACATCAGGGAGAAAATGCCACATGTAGATGTGCGGCATTCCACTTTGGAAGAATATGCACAGTCCCTTACCGAAACAGCCGACAGGGAAAGTCTGAAAAAGGTTACGGGCGAAAGACGCAGCGCCCAGAACAACAATCGTTGTGGTAACCTCTTCGGCTATACCACCTCTGCGCGCATGTACCTCAAGCAGGCCAACTTTGATGCCGAGCGGTGGATACAGTATTATGCAGAGCCCTTTAACATCTTCTCTGGTATGCTGGGTCGCGATATCAATGACCAGTACACCCAGACCGCCTGGGAGTTGATAGTACAGAATTCTGCCCACGATTCCATCGGTGGCTGCTCGCTGGACAGGATTCACGAAGACATGATGATGCGTTACAAGCATGCCGTTGAGATTTCCAAAGGAGTATTTGAAAGGTCTTTGAAAGCGATGCTGCCAAAGCTCAATACCGGTGAATTCAGCCATCCTGATGCCAGCGATATTTTTGTTACGGTGGTCAATGCCACCAATTATCAGCGCAACGATGTGGTGGAAGCATTTGTGGATATCCCCAAATCCCTTGACAAAGGCGATTTTGAACTGTATGATGCAGAGGGCAGCCTGATGGAGAAAACCATTTTGAAATCAGAACCGCATCAACCGGTACTGGAGCAAATGATCAACCGGCCCATGTTTTTTGATATGGTACGCTACCATGTATGGCTGCAAACCGATGCAATACCTCAGTGGGGAATGAAGGTGCTCAAAGTGGTGCCTGTGGAAGCAAAAGAAGAGTCAACCGCAGAAAAGGATTTTGTGCTGGAAAATGAATTTCTGCGTGTAAGAGTCACTGACGATGGCTCCCTGGATGTATTGGACAAGCTTAGAAATACATCCTACAACGGTGTGGCTTACTTTGAAGATGAAGGCGATGCAGGTCATGCCTGGGTGCATACACCGGTAGAACCCCGTGTCAGCACCCGGGGACAAAAGGCATCTGTTCGTTGGACAACCACGAGCAAGGTTTACAGCGAGGTGGTAATAACCCACCGGATGATGCTTCCCAAAGATCTGAAAAACCGCCAGAACAATACCGGCGAGAACCTTGAAAATACGGTGGAATTAAAAGTAGGCCTGGGAAAATCCCACAAACATCTCACTCTGGATGTGAAGGTAAATAACGTGAGTGAAAGCCACCGTTTACGCATGATGATCCCCACCCGCCTCAATGCCACCCATTCCTATGGAGAAGGGCAGTTTGATGTGGTAGAACGTACCCTTGAGCGTCCAGATACCTCCGATTGGATTGAGCAGCCCATGTACGATTTCCCTATGCATCATTTTGTGGATGTAACCGACGGGCAAAACGGGTTAGCTGTCCTCGTGGACGGTCTCAAAGAATATGAGGTGCTGCCTGATGAGGATAAAACACTAGCCATTACCCTTTTCCGTACCTTTGAATACAAAATCAACCCGGCAGCACCCCAGGATTATTCCCATGAAAAGGGTGCCCAAATGTTGGGTGAATCAACTTACAGGCTGGCATTGTATCCCCATGCGGGCGACTGGAAGCAGGGCAATGTTTTCAGAGAAGCCTTTAACTTCTGCTACCCCTTGCGACTGGTACAAACCGGGAAACTTAACGGTGAGCTGGGCACTGAAACTTCTTTGATGAAGATTGAGCCCGAAGAGCTGGTATTTGGTGCCATGAAACTGCCGGAGTCTGAAAACGAAAACTCCTTTGTGCTAAGGCTCTACAATCCAACCGGTGAAACACTGAAGGGAAAAGCCACCCTGCTGAAACCCATCAAAGGGGTGGAGCAAATTACTCTGGAGGAGGTGCCTGTTCAAAAACTTACGGTAGATGACAACCATGCTTTCCAGGTGTTAGCACAACCGGGAAAAATTGTGAGTTACCTGGTAAGGTATGAATAAGAAAAAGAACAATTTTAAACCTATAAAATTCAGACAATGATTAAGAACGATTACGGTTATTTTACGGAGGATTTCAGAGAATATGTAATTACCCACCCTGAGACACCCCGTCCGTGGTTCAATTACATGTGGAACGACAACTATGCGGGTTTGGTGTCGCATGGAGGGGGTGGATTTTCTTTTCTGGAAACACCGCGCGACAACCGCATTTCGCGTATGCGTTACAACTGCCTGCCCTGGGATCGCCCCGGGCGCTATATCATGGTGCGCGATAAGGATACAGGGGATTACTGGTCGCTCAGCTGGGCTCCTACCCTGGATCGCAAATACGATTTTTATGAAGCACGTGTGGGACAGGGATATACAACTATTACCACCGAATACAAAGGGATACGTGCTGTATTGACCTACTTTGTACCCCGCGACAACAATTGCGAAATATGGAAGGTCAAGCTGGAAGATACTTCAGGGAGAAGACGCAACCTGCAGGTGTATGCTTTCCAGGAGCTGATGATGGGCAACGCTCTCAACGACATCATCAACCAGCCCAACGACAAGCATTTTACCGATATCCGGTTCAACTCCGAGCAGGAAACGCTTGAAGCTACCCGCCGTTATTGGGTACTGCAGCAAAAGTCTGCCTCTGTAGAACAGCCCAACTTCGATTGGAAATATAAGGTCTATTTCTCCATGAATCTCCCCATTACCGGTTTCGACAGCAGCCTGGACAAGTTTATTGGTAAATGGAGATCCGAAGCCAACCCCATAGCAGTGGAGAATGGAAAGATGTTCAATACCGAAATTACTGCCGGTGACCCGGTGGTAGCACTGCAATCTGAAATAGTACTGGGAGCTGAAGGTTCAAAGGACTTTTCCATATTCATGGGTATTGAACACAAAGAAGTGGAGAAGCCTTACCTGAGTCTGAAAATGGATCGGTACCAGGACAATGATTACATTGAAAAAAAACTCGCTGAGGTGAAAACATACTGGGATGATTACTTCTCCCATGTTAAGGTGAATACGCCCGATGAAAGTTTTAACCTGATGCTCAACGTGTGGAACCCCTACCAATCGGCAGTTACATTTGATATGGCGCGCAATTCAGGTTACTACCACGGAGGATTGCTGTTTGGTACCGGCATGCGTGATCAGTTTCAGGATATCCTGGGAATGGTAATGGTTCATCCAGGCCGGGTGCGCGAACGGTTGCTCAATGCCCTGCAATACCAGTTCCACAACGGTTCTACCCTGCATAACTTTTTCAAACTTACCAACCATGGCGAGCGCACACACCACTCCGATACTCCGTTGTGGATTCCCTTCGGACTGGTGGAATACCTCAATGAAACCCACGATTTCAGCATTCTTGATGAGGTAGTGAAGTTTTATGATGAAGGGGAAGCCACCGTTTACGACCACATGGTACGTGCCCTGGATTTTGCCATCAGCGAATGTTCTGAAAGAGGTCTGCCCCTTATTCGCAAAGGCGATTGGAATGATACCCTTGACCATATCGGACCCAAAGGGAAAGGCGAAACCATCTGGGGTGCTTTCTTCCTTTGTTACGTGCTCGACAAAACTTTCGAATTGCTGGACTATCGCAAAGACAGCCAGGTGAAAGACCGCTGGCAGAAAGCATACCAGAAAATTGCCGGAGTAGTAAACGACATTGCCTGGGACGGACAATGGTACGTACGCGCTTTTCGAGATAATGGACAGGTGGTTGGTTCTGACAAAATGAAGCAAGGGAAATTGTTTCTCAATGCCCAGTCATGGTCGGTTATTTCCAAAGTGGCACCAAAAGAACGTGCTGACAGATCGCTTGCAAGCTGTGTAAAACATCTGGAAAATAAAACCGGTATGCAGATTTGCTGGCCCGCTTATCGTGAGGTGGAAGATAATATTGGGCTCATTTCCCGTTGCGTGCCCGGCAAGAAAGAAAACGGCGCCGTTTTCAACCATGCTTCCAGCTGGTTTGTCCTGGCAGGCATCATGAATGGTCATGTGGAAGACGCATTCAGGATTTACGATAAGATGATGCCCGTGAACTCGTCCCGTGCTGTGGGGCTGGATACCTATGAAACCGAGCCTTACGTATATTCAGAATATGTTACCAGCCGCGAACACGAAACCGAAGGACAAGCCTCGCACTCCTGGCTTACCGGCTCTTCTGTCTGGATGTATCGTATCGGACTGGACTGGATCCTGGGGTTGCAAACTTCACTCCGGGGAATCAGAATAGCTCCCTCTGTGCCTAAAGCGTGGGATAAGTTTAGTGTCACCCGAAAATTCCAGGGAAAAACCCTGCAAATAGAAATTGATAATACTGCAGGTGTGAACCAGGGTGTAAAACACCTTTCCATCAATGGCACTGACGTTGATACCGGATGGATTGACGTTAAGAAGTTTGAGGAGGATGTGCTGAAGGTGAAAGTTGTTATGGGGAGGTAAGACCGGAGACGGGAGACGGAAGACCGGAGAAGACGGAAGACGGAAGACCGAAGATGAAAGA
>CAZBGI010000022.1:26468-48560 GCA_964491395.1 uncultured Bacteroidales bacterium
AGACGGGAGACGGAAGACCGGAGAAGACGGAAGACGGAAGACCGAAGATGAAAGACCCGTAGGATCTTCCAGCTTCCGAAGGAACTTGGAGCATCCGGGTTATTAAGAGACAAGAGAAAAATAGCTGAGGCCTGTCGAAGCCAGTTCCGGAAACTACTGGCCACGAATCCTGTCGAAGCTCTTCAATAGTTCACTAAATCACCAATACATTAATCCACCATGAAAGCACTGTTTATCGGAGATTCCATCACCGAAGGATTTGACCTGGAGAAATTTTTTCCGGGCAAAGAGCATGTTAATTCTGGGATTTCCGGCTACAGTTCGGAGGAGGTGCTTGGTGCCATACAAAAGGGCTGGTTTTCAGGCAAACCTGACAGGGTGTTTTTGTGCATAGGCACCAACGATCTGGCACGCGATTATAATGAGGCAGATACGCTGGATTCCATCCTGCGGCTGCTGGTAAAAATCAGGGAGTTCGCTCCTGAGGGTAGCAGGATTTACCTGACCTCATTGTTTCCGACCCGTCACAATCCGCCCCGGCCCAATTCCGTCATCAATCAGTTAAACTGCCGTTTGCATGAACTGGCAATGCAGCAAAATGTAGCATATTTTCATTTACATCCCTTTTTTACTGACGAAAACGGACAATTGAAAAGAGAGTTTACTGAAGATGGATTGCATTTGAATGAAAATGCCTACGTGCTATGGGCGGAGCTGATTAAACTCCTGCTGAACTTTTAACCCGGTCCGCGCATTTCTATTGCGCATTGTTTGAGCGTTAATGTTCAATGTAATATTAAAAGAAGATATGCAGGTTTTGAAGTGCCAAGTTTTACTGATTGGCCGACTACCATTCAATATTTCGTACAAAAAAGGGTTTTTTGAGGATAGGTGATAGAGTCAATTGAAAGTTCAGGCAATGAATAAACTAAGTTTTAACCCCATTTATGCCTTGTAATTACTCTGCGCTTTTCTTTCATTTCTAGTTATAATCGATTCATTATTTAGTATCTCGCAGGGATTTAGAAACCCTTAGGATCCTCATCTTAAAAATATTAAATAATTCTTTGAAAAAATGGGAATAATTAGTATAATTGCAAGAGATAGGAAATCATTTTAAATCGTCGACTAATAATCAGATTATGGTGAATCGGCGTATAAATCCTTTTCAATCCAATTTACAAACTAATAAAAAACAACTGCTTATGAAAAAGTTTACACACATGAGTTTTGCTTTGCTGATGATATTTTTGTTATCAGGAGCTCTTTTGCCTGTTGAGGCAAATAACAAGTCGTGGGTTCTTCAACCCGGAGAGATTATTATTGACAAAAGTCTGGCGTCAGATAATTTGCCTGCCAATCTTGTTGATCACGGTGCAAACAGAGGGGCCTCTTTCAATGGTGATTACATATTTGTAGCCTCCAGAATAGATGGACACAATATTTATTACTGGGATGTTGCTAATCCCGAAGATGAACCACAAACTTTAGATGTTACCGGAATCTCGGGAGGAACATTCCCCATAAACGACGTTGCTACAGCAGGGGAGCATATCTTTGTCACTAACATGGTAATGCCGGGCATGTTTAAGGTTTATCACTGGGATGATGTTAATGGAGAGCCTTCTGTTTTAATTGAATATGATAGCGGTGATGCACGTTTGGGTGATGCCTTTTCTGTTATTGGAGATCCTGATGTGTTTGCTTCGGTTGTGGTAAGTGCTTTTAATACCAATAATTTCTATATTTGGGAAATTGAGAATGGCACACTCGTAAGTGAAACCCCTGATATTGTTGAAGCGAATCAACTGGAAGGGACAGTCAATTTTGCCAGAGTGACACAAGTACCCGGAGAAGAGCTTTATGTTGTTAGTGGATCTTCTATTGGTATTGCTCTGATTGACGAAGAATTAAACCTTCTGGCAGAAATACCCAGCGATTTTTTCCCCTACTGGTCTATGTATCCACATGTGTTTAATGTAAAAGGTCAAACCTACCTTGCTTACATGCATGTAAGTACTGAACCTGCTGAGAATATACTCTATATACTGGATTTGAATAAAGGGGATAACCTGGAAGAATCCTTTACTCAATTGGCTGCTTCAACTTTCGAAGATGAAGTGGTGTATTCGCTTATGCTGGGTGATGCTGCCAATGGAAATGCAAGCGTGGGATTGGATATTGTTCCGGTGGGTGATGATGTCAGAATCATGGCCTACGCTGCCGGAAATGGTTTTGTAATGCAGGAATTTACAGCTGAAGAACTTCAAGCATTGCCGCTTCCCTTCATGGAAACTTTCGCAGGCCTGGGGGAAGAAACCCCCGAAGACTGGATTCCTGAAGGATGGTTGAATGTAGATGCCGATGGTGACACGCACTCCTGGTATTGGGACGATTATTTAGACGAAGAAACGGGAGACTATGAAACATATATGCTTTCCCGTTCCTGGTTAGAAGATGATGGACCCTTAACCCCCGACAACTGGCTGATTACTCCCGCTATTTATTTCGAGGAAGTAGGGGAAGAAGAAAATATCGAACTTAAGTTTAATATAGCTCCTACAGCGGGTACTCCTGAATTTCGTCTCGAACGTTATGAAGTGCTGATTTCTACTACAGATACCGAGCCTGAAAGCTTTACCATGCTGTGGGAAGAAACTTTTACTGAAGACGATGCAAACTGGGAGTGGCAGGAGAGAGTACTCGATCTTACTGAATATGAAGGAGAAACCGTTCATATTGCCTTCCGTCATTACGGATCTACCAATATGGACAGAGTTGCTCTGGAAAGCATGTCTGTTGAGGTAGTACCAGAAGCAGCCCTTGCTGATCTTACCCTGAATGTGAAAATGAGGGTATGGGCCGAATCGGAAATCTTTGACCCGGCTGAAGATTTTGTAGATGTTGCGGGCACTTTCAATGAGTGGGGCGATGGCGAAGAACTTGTCCTGGAAGGTTTAGAGGATGAAGATCTTACCTACACCATTACCATTCCTGACCTGGAAGTTGGCGAGACCTATAACTTTAAATTCAGAATCAATGGCTCCTGGGATGATGAAACTGCTGAGTTCCCTGGCGGCGGTCCTGAACGTGAGGTGACCATAGCGGAAACGGATAATGAATATACTTACTGGTACAATGACGATGAACCTTCTAATGTGAGTGAATTGGCAGAAACAGGATTAACAATCTTCCCCAATCCTGCATCAGATCAGGTTACCATCCATTCTGAGGAGAGTATCAAACAAATTGTGGTAAGTGATCTTACCGGAAAGACCATTCAGCAATTTGCTGTCAATAGTCATGAAAGTCAACTGGATGTTTCTTCTTTTAATAATGGAATTTACCTGATTAGTATAGTTACTGAAAATGGGGTATCTGTGTCTAAAATTCAGGTGCAGAAATAAATACTTCTCAACAACTGTGAATACAAAACACCGGTGAATAAGCCGGTGTTTTTTTATATTCCCCGTTCCTGGTTCACTCTCTTTCTTTAACTCTGCTGTATTATAACTTTACATGAGTGGAAAATTTATTACCTTTCGCCCTTGTTTTTAAAACCATTATTACCTCTATGCAAATTTTCAGAATTGGGCTTTTTATTGTATTAATTATCATGACACAGAGAATGTGGGCATCTTCTCCCGATAACCCCGAACTATTTTCCGGTGAAGAGGACAATCAAAGAGAGAAAGTGGAGCGTGTACTCATCCATCTGAAAAACGTATCCCAGGGAAGTAAGGCCATCCCGGGTTCCAAAGGAACAGTAACGATGGAGCGTCGTCGCTTTCGTGAAGCGTCGCAAACCCTGGATGGCATGGCCACGTTTTACGATGTACCCGTGCACCACTCTTATACGGTGGCCGGCCGGCACCAAAGCAGCAGCCTGGCTTTCGACAACCCTGTTGAATTGTGGGGCATCTGGGAAAACGTGGAGATTTCTCCGGTGAACAACGAGATGAGTTTTGTGCGAAATATGCCCTATGTTCTTGATGTAAAGGCTTCTTATTTCAGAGACAATGCAACCAACCCCTCACTGCAGCAAGGAGATGAGATTTCCTTTGATGTTTTTCTTCGCAACCCTTCGGGGGAGAACTATACTGCTGGTGTTGTTCTGCTGTTAAAAAATATTCGTACCGGTCTGGTTTCACGAATTGAAAAGGAAGTGGTTTTAAAAGCCCATACAAGGCGCATTCACACACCATTGAGAATGATAGCCGAAGAAACAGGTGAATTCCATTTTGCTGTTGGTGTTTACATGAAGGACCGAATCAACGAATGGACCGATTGCTGGGACTGGTCAGCCAATCCCTTGTTTTTTGTTTCCAAAGAGCATCGCACACTGGAGTTTGCAGGATACCATTTTGATGTAAAGGCCGGTTTCGGCAACCCCGGAGCCAACCTCTGGTCCAACGATACCTCTGATGTCTGGGTTGATGAAAGGGGACGGCTTCACCTTACCCTTTCGCGCAAAGAAAATGGCAGGTGGTATGCCACAGAGGTTATCTCAAAAGAAACTTTTGATTACGGTACCTTTACTTTTTTCCTGGATGCTGATCCTGAGAATTTTGATCCTCACGTGGTAGGTGGGATTTTTTTGTATCGCGATGAGCAAAATGAGATCGATTTAGAGTTCAGCCGCTGGGGGGATAGTGAGAATTACCAGTTTGGAAACTATGTAATTCAACCTGCCGGTAATCCGGGCAATCAATTTCGGTTTCCTGTGCTTGCCAGCGGTACTTATACCACCCACAGGATTGTTTGGAAGCCAGATGAAATTCTTTTCAGCAGCTGGCATGGCCACTGGGATGAAGCTCCCGACAACAGAATGATTGCCCAGTGGCAATATACCGGCAATGATATTCCTGAATCCAATGGCTTAAGACTTTTTTTTAACCTTTGGCTTTTCAGAAACATAGCACCCAAATCTGACAAAATGGAAAAGTTAACCATTTCCAAATTCACCTATCAGCCCTTCACCGAATCTGAAGATAAACCTCCTGTTGGAATTCCGGCGCCAGAGTAGCACTTGTCGATACGAATAATATGGTTTGTTGTATGATTGTTATAAATTGATGTGCCATTCTGAACAATTGACATGCAAAAAACGACTTTTAAAAGTTTCAATAAACAAAAAGGTAAGCTTATGGTTATTATGTAAATGCATAAGCACCTCTGAAATTCAATAATCCAAACTTTTTAAAACCATCGTATTTATGAAATCAGATCTGGAAATTGCCAAGGCAGCAACCATGAAGCCTATCAAGGAAATTGCTTCCAAACTGGGGGTTGAGGAAAATGACCTCCATGTTTATGGAAAATACATTGCCAAGTTACCTTTGAAGCTTATTGACGAAAACAAAGTAAAAAACAAAAAACTGGTACTGGTAACTGCCATTACTCCAACACCTGCCGGGGAAGGAAAAACGACCACCAGTATCGGATTAACGGAGGGGTTGAACAAAATTGGGGTAAAAACTACCGTGGTAATACGTGAACCTTCGCTGGGCCCGGTTTTCGGAATCAAAGGAGGTGCAGCAGGCGGAGGTATGTCGCAGGTATTGCCTATGGAAGATATCAACCTGCATTTTACCGGAGATTTATCGGCAGTGGAAAAAGCTCATAACCTGCTTGCTGCTTTGGTAGACAATCATTTGCAGAGTCGTAACAATTCGCTGAATCTTGACCCCAGGAAAATTATCTGGAAGAGAGTAATGGACATGAACGAAAGGTCTCTTCGTGATATCGTCATTGGTATGGGAGGTCCCAAGCAGGGAATTCCGCGTGAAACTGGTTTTGACATCACTGCCGCCTCGGAAATAATGGCTGCTTTGTGCCTGGCCAAAGATATTGAAGATCTGAAGGAGAAATTCGGTAATATCCTGGTGGGATACACCTATGATGACGAACCTGTATATGCTAAGGATTTAAATGCCCAGGGAGCCATGGCGGCCTTGATGAAATATGCTATCATGCCCAACCTGGTACAAACCATTGAAGGCAATCCTGCCATTATTCATGGCGGTCCTTTTGCCAATATTGCTCAGGGAACCAACTCCCTGATTGCTACTAAAATGGGGCTTTCTCTTTCTGATTACGTGGTTACGGAGGCAGGTTTTGCTTCTGAGCTGGGAGCTGAAAAATTTCTGGATATCAAGTGTCAGTATGGAGGATTATCCCCCAATGCTTCTGTTATTGTGGCTACCATCCGTGCGCTGAAATACCATGGAGGAGCCAAACTGGCAAGTCTTAAAGAGCCTAATACATCTGCCCTGGAGAAAGGCTTGCCCAACCTCGAGAAGCACATTGAAAACATTCAGCACTTTAATCTTAAACCAGTGGTGGCCATCAATAAATTTGCCACTGACTCGGATGAAGAGATCAAAATGGTCATTAACCGCTGTGAAGAACTGGGTGTAAAAGTGGCTGTTTGTGAAGGATGGGAAAAAGGAAGTGAGGGCACAATAGAGTTGGCTGAGCTTGTAAAAGATGCAGCTGAAAGTTGCAAGACCTGCTTTGAACCCTTGTATGATTTTAACTGGGACATTGAGAAAAAATTGCATACCATTGCCACCAAGCTTTATGGTGCCGATCATGTGGAATATACCGTAAAGGCCAAACAACAAATGTCCCTGTTTGAAAAAATTGGTCTGGACAAGCTTCCTGTTTGTGTGGCCAAAACCCAGAAGTCTCTTTCCGACGACCAGTATAAGCTGGGCCGCCCCAGGAACTTTACGGTGAAAATTCGTGAGTTCGAAGTAGCCGCTGGCGCAGGATTCATCATCCCCATTGCCGGTACCATCATGCGCATGCCCGGTTTGCCCTCTCTGCCATCGGCCGAGAAAATTGATATTGATAATGAAGGAAATATCTCCGGATTGTTCTAAAAAAGAATTGCGGACAATCTGAACACAGCCGGTGGTGACAATAAAACAGTCCACCGGCTGTTTTTTTATTATCTGTTGAGAAAGCTTAAATTCGCAGAAAAATGGACCATCGTCGTCCTTATGACATACTTTTGAACCTTTGGTTGACAGGTTGTAAAGGGCTCTGATGGCGTGCTGAATCGTTGATGTTTTAAATTCACGAAGAAGCAATTACTCCATCATTAAAAAAATTACAGGAAGTAAAGTACAAATCACCAATCCGGTTGACATTGAGAACCATTACAGCTGTTATATTATTCTTTGTTTGTGGGCCCGGATTGATGGCTGACCCACCCGATAATCTGCGTGAGTATGTTATTCCTGCCGGGAAACGTGTTGAGTATATTGATACGTTGAGTATTATTCCCGGGAGCTTTTCCATTTGGGGGCCCGATGATTTACCTCTGGATGAAGCCTTTTACCAGCTGGATTTTATTCATGCCCGGCTGGAGCTGCGCATTCCGGATTTCTGGCAGGACGATACTTTGCGCGTACGCTATCGGGTGTGGCCAGTTAACCTGGCAGCTCCTGTTTTTGCCCGCGATACTTCCCTGATACGACTACCCGGTCCTGGCGAAGATCCGCTGGTTGTACCTGTAGAAAGCGCTTTTCCTGAGCAGGGATTGCTCAGGTTTGAGGGGCTGGAAAGCAGCGGCAGCATTACACGTGGCCTTACCCTTGGAAACCGCCAGGACCCGGCACTTAACTCAGCCATGAATCTGCAGCTCAAGGGAAAACTCACGGATGATATTGATATTCTTGCCGTCATCTCTGACCAGAATATCCCTTTCCAGCCCGATGGTACCACACAACAGTTGCAGGACTTTGATAAAGTCTTTATTCAATTGGAGGGACATGGGGCTTCTCTTACAGCCGGAGATTTCGAACTGGAAAAACCACCCGGCTATTTTCTGAATCTTGCCAGGAAAGCACGTGGAGCAAAAATCTCCTTTTCTACGGAAGAAAATGATACTACGCTTCTGGGCAATGGAAGGCTCACAACCACCACCGCAGGAGCGGTTTCACGCGGCAAATATGCCCGCAATCAGTTGCAGGGACAGGAAGGCAATCAGGGCCCTTACCGTCTGACAGGCAACGATAATGAAACTTTTATTCTCGTGCTGGCCGGGACAGAAAAGGTGTTTCTGGATGGACGACTCCTGCAACGTGGCATGGACCGTGATTACATTATTGACTACAATACCGCAGAACTTACCTTTACCTCATCAGTGATGATTACCCGGGAAAGCCGTATTATTGTCGACTTTGAATATTCTCAAAGAAATTATACCCGTTCCATGGTATTTACAGGCGCTGAGCTTGCTTACAAAAAGGCTTCATTCAGGCTGAATTTCTTTAGCGAACAGGATCATCCCAACCAGCCTCTTTTCCAGGAAGTAACCGAAGAACGAAAAGAACTCATGGCTTCCGTTGGCGACAGTATCCAAAGAGCCTTTGACTGGAATATTGACAGTACGGGATTTTTTGATGACCGGGTTATGTATCGCCTTACCGATACTCTGGGGTTTGATTCGGTGTTTGTGTATTCCACTGATCCTGATAAAGCGTTTTATCAGCTGGGTTTTAGTTTCGTGGGCGAAGGGAATGGTAATTACCGGCAGGTGAGTACATCAGCCAACGGCAGAGTTTATGAATGGATAAAACCCATCAACGATATTCCGCAGGGAACCCATGAACCCATTATTCAACTGATAACACCCAAGAACCAACAGATGCTTACCCTGGGAGGTGATGTGAATATTACCCCCCATAGCAATGCAACCTTTGAATATGCCCTGTCCAACAGAGATATCAACCTGTTTTCAGATTTGCACAAAGACAACAACCTGGGGCATGCCCTGCGGCTGGAGTTAAAGGATAAACGGCCCGCCATTTCGGGTCATTCCCAGGGTTGGACCCTTGTCAATAACCTGACCTGGGAAATGGCAGATCAAAACTTTCGTCCGCTGGAACGTTACCGCGATGTGGAATTTGAACGTAACTGGAATATTGAACCCGGCTGGAGTGCCAGCCGGGAGCATCTGCCCGGCTATTCCTTTCGTGCAGAACATCCACGATTGGGTATGGTGGGGTATTCTTTTCGTGCCTATCTAAGGGATGAACAATACCAGGGCCTTCTCAATAAGTTTGATACCAGGTTGCAGCTGGGAAAAAACAACCTGGAGTACTATGGTAGTCTTCTTAACAGCAGCGGTTTCCGGGATACTGATTTTTACAGGCACCGGGCGAGGTATGTGCGCGATTTGAAGATAATGCGCGCCGGCATAGAGCACCAGACAGAGAACAATCGTATTTGGGGTGTAGGGGTAGATACCCTTTCCACCAACAGCGGGCAGTTCAGTCAGTGGGAGTTTTTTGTTGCGCAGCCCGATACGGCAGTAAACCCCTACAGGCTGTTTTATCGTGTAAGGGACAATGGTTTACCCTCGGGCGAGGGCTTTGAAAAAGCTGCTCAATCAAGGGATTATGGTTTGCAATATCAGTACTTAAGTAATCCCAGTCACCGGGCAGGTATTCAGCTTACTTACAGGGAGCTTGATATATTTCGTCAAAGAATTCCCGGAGAACAGAGCGACAAGAGTCTCAATGCCAGGGTCGATTATTTCTCTAAATGGAAAGATGGGTTCGTTACTTCCAACATCTTCTACGAAACATCCAGTGGTCGTGAGAGAAAGCTTGAGTATATGTATGTGGAGGTTCCTGCCGGACAGGGAGTGTACATGTGGAATGATTACAACGAAAATGGGATTAAAGAGCTGGATGAGTTTGAGGTTTCTCCTTATCCCGAAGAAGCCAGTTTTATCAGGGTTTTTATCCCCACCGACGAGTTTGTTCCTGTTTACTCCACAGCCATCAGCCACAGTATCAATATTGACCCGGCAGTACAGTGGCGGGAAAAGGAAGGAACCCTGAAATTTCTTTCCCGGTTTTCAAACCGGCTTAATTATCGCATTGACAACAAAAAGGAGGGAGGATTGCAACCGGAAAACTTTAATCCTTTTTTGCCGGATGTGGAGGACAGTTTGCTCATCAGCCTGAATGCCGTGGTGCGAAATTCATTGTTTTTCAATCGTGCAAATCCGGTGTACAGCATCGAATGGACTTTTCAGGATAACCGCAACAAAAATCTGCTGAGCAATGGTTTTGAAAGCCGGTTGGTAAGGTCTAATGCCTTCATACCCCGCTGGAACATTAATCAAAGGATTTCGCTGCATGGGCGGGGAGAATTGGGAGAAAAGCACAATGAGTCAGAATTTTTCCTGCAACGCAACTATCGTATCCGTTATTACGACATGGAACCTTCTGTTACCTTTCAGCCAACGGGCAATATGCGGTTCAGCCTTTCTTATGGTTACCAGGAGCAGGATAACCGCGAAGGAGATGAACTGGCAGCTATCCATAAAATTGCGATGCAAAACCGCTTGAGCTTTCCTGCCCGTGGCACGGTGCAGTGGCGTTACCAGTTGTCGGTTATTGACTTTCCCCACGATCCCAATACCCCCGTTGCTTTTGAAATGCTGCAGGGACTGCGCCAGGGCACCAACCATATCTGGAACATCAACTGGCAGCACAACCTTAGTGCATATCTTCAGCTTAGCTTTCGCTACAATGGCCGAAAACCCCCGGATGTACCTGCCATACATTCGGGTACGGTTCAGTTGAGGGCATTGTTTTAAGGCTTTTGCTCCTTTTAAGCTTTGTGCTTACTTTGAAAATCAAATTAAACGTGTGGATTTTTTTGCAGGATTCCTTACCTGGCATCAACATGTCTGGATGCATTACACACAATACAATAATTGTATCAGCCACAAAAAAACCATTCCTTCTGAAAATCGAAAGGAATGGTTTTGCAATATCCTGTATAAGATTTATAAGAATGATTATTTTGCAGGTTTTTGGTTCGTATGTTTGTTGTTGTATTGGGTTACTATAATTTCCAGGTCCTGAATTCGCAATTCTTTGTTTTCTATCATCCTGGCAAGTTCCTCATCATCAGAAAAATATTCTGCCATCTGTTTCTTGAAATTGAAGGGATTTACCTCTGTTACTTTGCTGGTAGCAGAATCATACAGGTAGTAATAATGTTCAGAATATGTTTCATGGGTTGAGCTGATTCCACCAACGGCATTGGAGTCGGAAAAAGAATGGGTGCCTGATTTATGAACGGTTAGAAGTTTGATGTTCCCATCGATTAGCAATCTGGCAAAACTTTTCCCAAAATCATCCTGCACTGTCATGTAATCAACGATTCCGGCTTTGGAGTAACCTTTGATATCTTTGGCTTTGAATTTGGTTTTTTCTCCATTTTGATCAATGATTTTGATCTTTTTGTGTGCCGCATGGAACCGAAAGGAAAACCTGTCCCGGATTTTGCCATGGATGGTGTCATTTTCCAGGGTAATGACATAGCCTGTTGAATAGTTCTTTTGCCCAAAGCTTACATTGAAAAGTATTAACAATAGAAATGTTAATACAGGTTTAATTGTTTTCATATCGTGGTTGGTTTAAGGTAAATAAATATGATTCTTCGCCCATGCTCCCTTTGGAGAGTGATTAGGGAAGTCAAATATATGCAAATATTGCGAATTTCAAAGTTGTCATGATCAAACTTGCTAAATTTTTCAGACGTATTTGTAAAATAGCATTGTACTTTTGAAGAAAATCCTCCTGTTATGTCTTAAATCTTACTTCTCTGATAAGAAATTGTATTATTTGATTATCCGAATAATACTTTCATGAAAACCCCACGCTCACAAAGGGCAATTGATAGGTTTATTTGTTTGAATTCCGTGGCATGGCGTTACAGGCATCTGACCATTCACTTAGATCAAATACATTAGAATGAGTGGTTAATTAGTTAGAGGATTATTCTTAATTAACAGCCAGTTCAAGCGTTGCAAAACGACAAAAGACAGGCTCGCTGAACCCTTTGAAGAAGATTCGCATAAACCGGATATCACTAAAACCATTGATATTGCCACGGGCAGGTGATGTGATTTCGTATAGTCCTGAAAAATTACAGAATATGATTTGATATAAACATCAAATATTGTGCCAAACATACTTTTATTAAATGGATAAGTTAATAAAATTTCACACAGCTCCGGTTTTATGAAAGGGCCTGATTATATATGATTTTTCTTTCCAAAATGTGAATAATGTTTTTACTTTTGCATGCATAGCATATCAAAACAGAACCCTTATTTCCAAACAAAGACACAACTATGCTGAATCTCATACTTTTCGGCCCGCCCGGAGCAGGGAAAGGGACCCAGTCGGACTTGCTGATGAAGCAATACAATCTTACCTATATTTCTACAGGAGAGGCACTCCGCAATGAATTGAAGGCCAATACACCTTTGGGGCAGCAAGCCCGGAAGATCATTGAATCGGGGGGGCTGGTAGACGACGAAATCATCGTACAAATCATTGGTAACGCCATCCATGCGGAAAAAAGCAGTGATGGTTTTCTTTTTGATGGGTTTCCCAGAACCTACGTGCAGGCCTATATCCTGGATGGTTTGTTCACCGGGTTGCAGACTTCACTGAGCAAAATCATTATCATGGATATTTCTGATGAAGAATGCACCAAAAGGCTTTTACAACGAGCCAGGGAACAGGATCGCAGCGATGATAATGAGGCCATTATCAAGCGCCGTTTGCAGGAATATCATGAGAAGACACTGCCCTTGTTGGAGTTTTACAAGGATACGGATAAGCTGGTTAAAGTAAATGGCATGGGCACAACAGATGAAGTATTCGAGCGTATCAACCATCATGTGGTGGAGGAAATCAACAGCAAACCGGTAAATATCATGGTGTATGGCTTTCCGGGATCGGGAAAAACCACCCAGGCTAAAAAACTGTCTGATGAGTTCAATTTAACTTATATTTCTACCAGCGAGCTGCTCAAGGCCGAGGCTGAAACCGACTCTCATCTGGCACAACAGATCAAACCCTATCTGGCCAAAGGTCTGCTGGTTCCGGATGAAATCGTGATTCGACTGATAGAAAAAAAATTAAAGGATTCTGACGGGGCAAACCGGGGCTATGTTTTCAAAGGCTATCCCCGTACCCTGGTGCAGGCTTATATCCTGGATGGCATCATGAAGAAAAAAAACTGTGCTATCAATTGTGTGATTAACCTTCAGGTGCCACAGCTGGAACTGGTAAAAAGACTCGACGCTCGCAGCAAAACGGCTGACCGGATGCCCTACGATACCAGCGCTGCTACAATCGTAGCCCGCCTGGAGGAACATGCCCAGCGCAACGATTCCATCGTAAACTATTATCGCAACAATAAAATCCTGGTAGATGTCGACGGACAAGGCAACAAAGAAGAAGTGTATGATCGGATCAAAGAACATGTAAACCGGGCCATCAGAAATCTAAGGTAGACAGCGAAAATCAAGAGCATATTCACGATAACGGATTTAGTAATAACCCACGTGGGTTAAAAAAAGAAAGAAAATAAGTGGAAAGTTCAACCAAGGGTATTATCAGTACATCAGAAATTCTATAACTGCTGTTACCCCTTACTTTAATTACTATTACAAAACATTAATCGTACAACGATGAATTTTACATCTTACAGATTTGTCAACAACCTGCTGGGTTGGCTGCTTTTTATTGCAGCCACCACCGTGTTTATGCTAACCCTTGAGCCCACCGCCAGTTTCTGGGATTGCAGCGAGCGCATTGCCTGTGCTTTCAAATTACAGGTTATGCACCCACCCGGAGCACCCCTGTATCAAATGCTGGCCCGCATGTTTTCTTTGTTGGCCATGGGTGATGTATCCAGGGTAGCTTTCTGGATTAACTCCATGTCGGCCGTGGCAGGGGGGTTGACTGTTATGTTTCTGTTCTGGACCATTTCCATGCTCGGACATCGGGTGTTGAGGGTGACTGCTGAAGCAGGAAGTTCAAAAACCTGGGCAGTCTGGGGCGCTGGAATCGTAGGAGGGCTTACCCTTACTTTCAGCGATTCCTTCTGGTTTACAGCTGTGGAAGCTGAAGTATATGTCACTTCCTTGTTTATGACTGCCTTCGTTTTCTGGTCTATCCTGAAATGGGAGGCCACCGAGCATGAGCCTGATTCTCTCAAATGGCTGGTGCTCATTGCCTTTGTCATCGGTCTGTCCATTGGCGTGCATATGCTCAACCTGCTGGCCATTCCAGCCATTGTATTTGTCTTTTATTTCAAAAAGTTCAGAACTTCTCGTAAAGGATTCATCCTGGCCGGTATCATTGCCCTCGCTTTGCTGGGGTTTATCCAGTCACTTTTTATTCCCGGAGTATTAACCGTTGACTGGTGGTTTGAAAAGTTTTTTGTCAACACCCTGGGTATGCCTTTCCATTCCGGAACGATTTTCTATTTTCTGGTATTGATTTCAGCCATTGTTTTCGGGCTTTACTGGACCCATAAGAAAAACAAGGTAATTCTCAATACCATTATCCTGGCTTTTACCTTTATTCTGATTGGATACACCTCTTTTCTGATGTTGGTGGTTCGATCCAATGCGCATGTTCCTATCAACGAGAATGCGCCCAAAAATGCTGTTTCTCTGAAGGCTTACCTGGGGCGAGAGCAATATGGAAGCTGGCCGCTGTTATACGGCCCTTATTACAATGCCCCGGTAGAAGATGTGAAAGAAACCCGTCCGGTCTGGCGCAAGGATGAAGATAAAGGGAAATATGTGGTTATCAATCGTGCACTGGATTACGAGTACAATCCTGAGTTCATGACCATTTTTCCCCGTATGTGGAGCAACCAAGGCAACAGCCATATCCGTACCTACGAAAGCTGGGGCAAGGTGCAGGGACGACCCGTAAGAGTGCAGGGCAGAGACGGCAGCACGGAGGTTATCAATAAACCTACGTTTACTGAAAATCTGAGATTTTTCTTCTCCTACCAGCTGTGGCACATGTATGTAAGATATCTCATGTGGAATTTTTCGGGCAGACAAAATGATATTCAAGGGCACGGAGAGCCCCATCAAGGAAACTGGATGAGCGGCATCAAGCCGGTAGATGAAGTATTTCTCGGACCTCAGGATCAGTTGCCCGAAAGTATTACCCGAAATCCGGGTCACAGCCATTATTTCTTGCTTCCTTTTATTTTGGGTATCGCAGGCCTGGTATTTCAATATCGCAGAAATCCCGCGGATGCATGGATAGTGGGGTTATTGTTTCTCATGACAGGTATCGCCATTATTGTGTATCTCAATCAAACCTGGCAGCCCCGCGAAAGAGACTATTCTTATATCGGATCCTTTTATGCCTTTTCTATTTGGGTAGGATTGGGCGTGCTGGCCCTGACTGATTTGCTTCAGAGAAAGTTGAACGGAAAATTCTCTGCCATTGCAGCTACCACCCTGTGCCTGGCATTGGTGCCTGCTGTTATGGCCATGGAAAACTGGAATAACCACGATCGGTCAGGCAGGTATGTTACCCGTGATGTGGCCATCAATTACCTGGAATCCTGCGCTCCCAATGCCATTATTTTCACCCTGGGCGATAACGACACCTTTCCTCTCTGGTATGCACAGGAAGTTGAAGGGGTACGAACCGATATCAAAGTAGTGAATCTTAGTCTGTTCAATGCCGACTGGTATATTGACGGGATGATGCGGCGAAAGACATACGAGGCTGAACCGTTGCCTTTTACGCTTGAACCTTTGCAATACCGCGAAGGAACCCGTGACGTTCTTTACGTAATGGAGGATCCGCGACTGGAAGATCAGTTTGTTAATCTGCAAAGCCTCATGAGCTTTATCTCCAACGATAAAAACAAAAGAAACTTCGGGCAGTTCAGGGACAATTATTTTCCTACACGAAGATTTCGCCTGCCGGTGGATTCGGCAACAGTGGTGGAAAACGGTACTGTTGCACCCGAAGATGCACATCTGATAGAAGATTTCGTGGAGTGGGAGTTCCCCTCCAGGGCTGTGACAAAAAGCAACATCATGATGCTTGATTTTCTGGCTGCCAATAACTGGGAACGTCCGGTATATTTTGCCATTACCACCGGGCCGGAAGCCTACATCGGCCTGGAAGAATATTTTCAGCTCGACGGACTGGCTTACAGACTGGTTCCGATAAGAACAGTTAAAGAGAATCAGTCTGAGCCGGGACGTGTTAACACCCGCATTTTGTATGATAATATGATGAATAAGTTTGTGTGGGGAAACATGAATGATCCCCAAGTTTATCTCAATGAGGATCACGTCAGACTCAGCACTGGGTTCAGAAATACTTTCCGCAGACTGGCGGAAGCACTGGTGGCTGAAGGTGATAATTCCAGGGCTATTGAAGTGCTGGACAAAGCCATGGAAGTAATGCCTGAGCATAATATTCCCTACAGCTATTTTACATTGTTGCTGGCTGAGGTATATTATGATGCCGGTGCGCCTGAAAAAGGGGAAGAGATTTTCAGCAAGATGATAGAACAGGAAGAGCAGAATCTGCGGTATTATTTCTCGTTTTCAGGAAATAAGGGCAGGCGCCTGGAAAGCAGCAAACAGGAATCCCTGATTATTGTGCAGCGCATAAGCCAGTTAAGTGAGCTCATGCAACAGGAAGAACTCTCTCAAAAGTCTGCAGAAGTGTTTGAACAATATTATGATTTGTTTATGAGAGAATTTTAAAATCAGCATATACCCTGGGTTGACTTGCTTTTCTGGTTTTATCTGAACATTGAGCATGTTGAAGTGGTTATCCGGCTGTTAATACAAGCTCCCCGAAGTGCTCAGCGACCAATGGGTATTTTTAATGCAACTCCTTTATATGTCAGGATGGGCAGCCCTGCCTGCTTTACAAAATAAGCATCAGGGCTGCCGGTCTTTTTTTTTGTAATTGTTCGAAAAACTCCAGGCAGTCCTTATCCTCAAATGATTGTTAAAATCAAAACAAGGAGAGAGAATTTCTTATTATCTTCGCAAGTTGTAAATAAACTGCATATCAAATAATCAACCCATTTATACATCAATTCCGCAAATTCAATGGACTTCAAATCATTCAAAAGCGTAAACAATATTCTTGGCTGGTTGATGTTTATCGCCGCCACAACAGTTTTTATGCTAACGGTTGAACCAACGGCCAGCTTCTGGGATGCAGGAGAGCGTCTTGCTACCTCCTTTAAACTTCAGATTGCGCATCCTCCGGGGGCACCCCTCTATCAGATGCTGGCACGTATGTTTTCTTTGTTGGCTCTTGGTGATGTAAGCCGGGTTGCCTTCTGGATCAATTCTATGTCGGCAGTTGCAGGGGGGCTTTCGGTAATGTTTCTCTTCTGGACAGTAAGTATGCTTGGCCACCGGGTTTTGAAAGTTATTCCTGATGCTTCCAGTGCCAAAACATGGGGTGTATGGGGTGCGGCAATAGTAGGTGGGTTGACCCTCACCTTCAGCGATTCATTCTGGTTTACTGCTGTGGAAGCCGAAGTATATATTACCTCTCTGTTTCTGACTGCCTTTGTTTTCTGGTCCATCTTAAAATGGGAAGCCTCAGAACATGAACCCGACTCCTTGAAATGGCTGGTAATGATTGCTTTTATCATCGGTTTGTCCATCGGAGTGCATATGCTCAACCTGCTGGCCATACCTGCCATCGTTTTTGTCTATTATTTCAAAAAATTCAAACCTACACGCAAAGGAATAATCCTTACCGGTTTCTTTGCTGTGTTACTGCTGGGATTTGTCCAGAATGTTTTTATTCCCGGAGTATTAACCCTGGATTGGTGGTTTGAAAAATTCTTTGTCAATACCCTGGGAATGCCATTCCATTCGGGAACCATTTTTTATGGTCTGGCACTCATTTCCTTGGTAGTATTCGGACTCTACTGGACCCACAAGAAGAAAAAAGTAATATTTAACACCATTATCCTGGCATTCATGTTTATCCTCATTGGATATACTTCTTTTCTGATGCTGGTAGTTCGCTCCAATGCCCACGTTCCTATTAATGAAAATGCTCCTAAAAATGCCTTGTCGCTCAAAGCCTACCTGGGCAGGGAGCAATACGGTACCTGGCCCTTAACTTACGGGCCCTATTACAATGCTCCTATTGACAATATTGAGGATGGAAATATCGTTTGGAGAAAAGATGAGGAGAAGGGGCGCTATGTGGTAATCAGTCGGAGTGAAAATACTGTACCTGTTTATAACCCTGACTTCATGACCGTGTTTCCACGGATGTGGAGCAGCAGAGGACACCACGTGAGTGCCTATGAAAGCTGGGGCAAGGTAGAGGGAAGACCCATGAGAGTGCAACAGCGTGATGGATCCACACAGGTAATTAACAAGCCCACCTTTACCGAGAATCTGAGGTTCTTCTTTAGTTACCAGATTGGACATATGTATATGAGATATCTGATGTGGAACTTCTCAGGCCGACAAAATGACCTTCAAGGCCATGGAGAAATTACCCGGGGCAATTGGATGACCGGCATCAAACCCATAGATAATCTTTTTCTCGGGCCCCAGGAAAACCTTCCCGAAAGTATAACCTCTAACCGCGGACACAGCCAGTATTATATGCTCCCCTTTATTTTGGGCATCATAGGGCTTGTGTTTCAGGCCCGGCGAAGACCTGATGATGCCCTCGTAACAGGATTATTGTTTCTGATGACCGGAATTGCCATTATCGTGTACCTGAATCAAACACCTTATCAGCCCAGGGAAAGAGATTACTCGTATATTGGTTCCTTTTATGCTTTTTCTATCTGGGTCGGCCTGGGTGCTCTTTCACTCATTGATCTCCTGCAGAAAAAACTGGGAGGAAAATTTGCTGCTATCGCCGGTACGGCTTTATGTCTTTTGTTGGTGCCCACCATTATGGCCAAAGAGAACTGGAACAACCACGATCGATCAGGACGGTATGTTACCCGTGACGTCGCCGTCAACTATCTGGAGTCGTGTGCTCCCAATGCCATTCTTTTCACCATGGGCGATAATGATACTTTTCCTCTTTGGTATGCCCAGGAAGTAGAAGGCATACGTACGGATGTAAAAGTTGTAAACCTGAGTCTGCTGAATACCGACTGGTATATTGATGGTATGATGCGAAGGAAGACCTATGAGGCAAACCCTGTGCCATTTAGTCTTGAGCCCAGGCATTATAGGGAAGGTACACGTGAATTCCTGTACTTTGTTGAAGATCCCCGGCTGGAAGAACAGTATGTGAACCTGAAAAGCATTGTGAATTTTGCCGTTGGCGATAACAAAAGGCGCATCGGTAACAGCCTGGAGAATTTCATCCCCACAAGAAGATTCCGGTTGCCGGTAGATTCAGCTGCTGTAGTTGAGAACGGAACCGTGGCACCTGAAGATGCCCACCTGATTGTGGATGCCGTTGAATGGGAATTCCCGGGTTCAGGGGGAGGTTTGCAGAAAAACAACCTGATGATGCTCGATTTCCTGGCTTCCAATAACTGGGAAAGACCCGTTTATTTTGCCATCACCACAGGGGCAGAAGCCTACGTTGGGCTGGAAGAATACTTCCAGTTAGAAGGAATGGCTTACAGGCTGGTTCCCATTAAAAGTGATATCTCGGAAGCTCAACCCGGCAGGGTCAATACCCGTATCCTGTATGACAATATTATGAATAAATTTCAGTGGGGCAATATCGATGATCCCTCTGTTTATCTCAGCGAAGATCATATCAGGCTTACCGTTAATTTTCGCAATATCTTCCACAGGCTCGCTGACGCTTTGCTGGATGAAGGACAACCGGAGAAAGCCATAGAAGTATTGGATTTTGCTTTTGAGAAAATGCCCCAGGATCAGGTGCCTTATAATTATTTCAGCCTTTTGATGGCAGAAACTTATTACAAGGCAGGTGCCTTCGAAAAGGGGAACGAAATTTTTGAAAGAATGCTTGACTGGGAGGAGCAAAACCTTGCCTGGTATTTTTCTTTTGACAGAAGCCGTCTCAGAAACCTGGAAAGTGCCATGCAGGAATCGCTGGGCATTTTACAGCGTATCAGTCATGTTTCAGAAATGGAGCAACAAGCCGAGCTTGCCGACACTTCCAGTGAATTGTTTGAATACTATTATGAAATGTATATGAACATTTTTTGATTAAGAGGAGTATTTCATCTTTCAGAGGTGCCTGTTTTTTTTGTGTAAAGGCATGTTGATTTTTAAGGATTTGCATGTAAATACCTAAAATTCAGAACATTTTTTGCAATATTATAAAATTTCATTACCTTTGCACCATAATTTGCAAATGCAATTTATCTCTTACAGGGGACCTTACAGTCCCCTGTTTTATTGAGGATGAATGGGTTGATTTGTTAAGATGCTAAAAATCAAGGTATAATTATTCAACGGCAGGTTCTATTCGTCATTACAGGCAGAAATTAGCACAGATATGTTAGACAAAGATAAAATCTCTCAACTGGTTGAAAATCATCTTGAAAACTCATCCTTGTTTCTGGTTGAGCTGAAGGTTTCCTCAGGCAATCAAATTGGTGTTTTTCTGGATGGAGATGAAGGGGTTCCTATCAGCTCATGTGTGGAAGTCAGCCGCCTGATAGAAAAAACGTTTGATCGCGATATAGAAGATTATGAGTTGGAAGTTTCTTCCGTAGGGGTATCCAGACCTCTGACCCTACCCCGGCAGTTTAAGAAAAACACCGGCAGAGATATTGCCTTTGTAAATGAAGAAGGGGCAAAAATCAAAGGAAGATTGCTGGACGCAGATAACCAGGGGTTTACCATCGAAAAAGAGCTTCCTAAAAAGAAAAGAAAAGACAAAGAACCCCAGGAAGATCCCGTACAAACCTTTCCGTATCATGCGGCAAAAGAAGTAAAAGTGCAAGTATCTTTCAAAAGTAAAGAGAAATAAAAGTAGTAGAATCTGTTTTAATCAAAACTGACCAATGGAAAGTATAAATTTGGTGGAGTCGTTTTCAGAATTTAAAGAGTTGAAAAATATCGACCGCCCCACAATGATGATTATCGTGGAAGACGTGTTTCGGAACATGTTGCTCAAGAAATACGGATCTGATGAAAATTTTGATATTATCGTAAACATTGACAAGGGCGACCTTGAAGTGTGGCGCAACCGTATCATTGTTGAAGATGGTGCCGTGGAAGATTCCAACAGCGAGATTGAGTATTCGGAAGCGATAAAGATTGAACCTGACTTTGAAATTGGTGAAGAGGTATCTGAACCGGTAAAAATGTCTGATTTTGGACGTCGTGAGATCCTTTCCATCAGGCAAAACCTTGCTACCAAAGTGCTGGAGTTGGAAAAAGACAGTGTTTATAAAAAATACCAGGAAAGGGTGGGAGAACTCATTACAGCTGAAGTTTACCAGGTATGGAAAAAAGAATTGCTCGCCCTTGACGATGAGAATATTGAGCTTATTTTGCCCAAAACCGAGCAAATTCCTTCTGACAGGTTTCATAAAGGAGATACCATCAGAGCCGTAGTTGCCCGGGTAGAAATAAAAAACAACAATCCGCTGATTATTCTTTCGCGTACTTCCAATGTTTTTCTGGAAAGATTGTTCGAGCAGGAAGTGCCCGAGGTACACGATGGTTTGATTACCATAAAAAAAATTGTCAGGGCCCCCGGCGAAAGAGCCAAGGTGGCAGTTGAATCCTATGATGACCGTATTGACCCGGTAGGAGCTTGTGTAGGAATGAAAGGTTCGCGTATTCATGGGATTGTCAGAGAACTAAGGAATGAGAATATTGACGTTATCAACTACACTACCAACCCGAATTTGTATATTACACGTGCACTGAGCCCGGCAAAAATTACCTCTATCACTATTGATGAGACAGCCAAAAGAGCGGAAGTCTTTCTTAAGCCCGACCAGGTCTCTATGGCCATTGGCAAGGGTGGATTTAATATTAAACTGGCCGGAAGTCTTACCGGCTATGAAATAGACGTTTACCGGGATACTGAACAGGATTCTGAAGACGTAGACATTCAGGAGTTTGCTGATGAAATTGAACAGTGGATCATCGACCAGTTTAAGGTGGTTGGGCTGGATACTGCCAAAAGCATCCTCAACCAATCTCTTTCAGATTTGGTGTTGAGAGTTGACCTTGAAGAAGAAACTATTAAGGAAGTATTAAGCATATTAAGAGCAGAATTTGAATAAATTATATAACTTTGCAAACATTTTTCA
>CAZBGI010000023.1:0-11573 GCA_964491395.1 uncultured Bacteroidales bacterium
TTTAACCATTACTCATTGAAAGATTTAATAACCTAAATTTAGTGTATTGAGAATCACACAATGTTAAACGTCGATTTTCCCGTAGAAATACACCGGTTGTATCTTACTTATCCTAAGCATTCCTACGGTTGCATGGTGTATTTATTAAGCGTATATTTGCGTTGTTTAATTTTGTTTGCATCGGGTCGGAATGAAAAAGCAGGGTTTTGGCCCGGTTATTGAAATTCAACAAATACGGAAATATTTCTGTAATTATAGCTGGCTGAGGACAAATAGTTACAGCCAATCCCAATTACAGATGGTCTATTTGACAATTATGTTCTCCCGATCTGATGTTTTACACAAAAATTAAATTATCATGAAACATTCTAAAATAAATTTTATGTCCACTGGTTTTCTCAAGGGAGCTGCTACACTGCTGTTTTTGGCCATGTTTATCAACTTTGCAACAGCACAGGAGAAAAAGGGAGCACGCCTTGAATATACACTTGAAAAAGCAGAACTTGGGAAGATAGCCCTGGATAATCTGGAGCCGGTGAAAATGGAAGTTGAATTTGTCAATGAGGGAGATGAACCTCTTGTCATTTCCAATGTTCGTGGATGCTGCGGCACCCGCATAAAAGATTACCCCAAACAGCCCATCATGCCGGGTGAGAAGGGCATTGTCAACATTGAATTCAGATTGGCTCCCAGACCGCACAAAATCAGTCGACGCGTTAGTATCATGTCCAATGATGAAAGAGGGATGAGGGTTTTCCGGATTCAGGGTCAGGTGGTTGAGAAGAGTGAGGAATCTTTTGGTTCACAATTGGAACCTTCTGCAGGACCCAGGGCCCATTAAACTTCTCCGGGTACATTTTTCCTGACCAGAGAAAAGATTGACAGAAAACTGACTGTCAATCTTTTTTTGTTATGTGAAGGGTCTGTATGGTTTATACCCCGACCAGCTGCTTCTTGCATACCCGGTAAAACGCCCCTGTGGATGGATTGCTGCATCTTCTCTTCCTGTCGGTTATCCAGGCTGTTTGCCGGGTGCTGTTGCCGGCATTTTTGATTGTTTTGCATTTTCAAATGATTTAATCTTCAATCATATTCACTAAATTCGCACTGCCTAACCAAAAATGTATTTTATGAAAAAAGATACACTGATCAATATCTTGCTTTGGATTTCCCGCCTCCTTTTTGGCGTTGTATTTATCTTTTCCGGGTTTGTGAAAGCAGTTGACCCGCTGGGTTCTACTTACAAATTCCAGGATTATTTCATGGCTTTTGGTATCGAGTGGCTTTTTCCGACTGCTTTGCCCTTGTCGATATTGTTGAGCGGGCTTGAGTTTGTAATTGGTGCTGCAGTGCTGCTGGGTATCAGGATGCGCTATAGTGCGTTGGGAGGTTTGTTGTTTATGCTTTTTTTTACCCCTCTAACACTTTACATCGCCATTGCGGATCCGGTATCTGACTGTGGTTGTTTTGGCGATGCCCTGGTAATCAGCAATTGGGCTACTTTCTACAAAAATATTTTTATCCTGGCTGCTGCCATTTTTATTTTTATATACAGAGAAAGAGTGAAACCCCTCTGGTCCGAAAAGAAAGATGGGTACCTGATAATTTTGTTGTTTGTATTAATCACTTCAGTTTCGGTGTATGGTCTGAGAAATCTTCCCATTTTGGATTTCCGGCCCTGGAAAGTGGGGAATAACATCCAGGAGCAAATGCAACCCATCCAGGAGGAGATCGCCGAGTTCTATTTTACTTATAAAAATACCAATACAGGAGAAGAGAAAGAATTTGCCGTGGATGAACTTCCTTCGGCTGATGAAGGATGGGAGTTTGTGGATCGAAAAGAAATTATCATTCAGGAATACATTGAAGCTCCTGTTGATGATTTTGTCATCCAGGATGAGTCTGGGTTTGATATGACTGACATGTACCTGGGCAATCCCGACTATCAGTTTTTGCTGATTGTGTACGATGTGCGACGCACCCACGAAAAGGCTTTCGAAGAACGCATCAACGATTTTGCCGCTCAGGCAGAAGCAGATGATGTTTCTTTCATTGCCCTCACCGGCAGTTCGCTGGACGATATTGATGTTTTCCGCCACCAGGTGCAGGCTGCTTATCCTTTCTACCAATCTGATGCAATCAAGCTGAAAACCATTGTCAGGTCTAATCCGGGGCTGGTGCTGATGAAAGACTGGAAAGTAATTGCCAAATGGCACCATCGAAATATTCCGGACTATGAAACAGTGAAGGAAAAATACATGGAGCAATAAGGAAAGCCGCAGGAGAAAACTCCGTAAAAACTATTTTAATACAGAACCAACAATGCAGGATGTATGGACAAAGAAGCCTTTAAAAAATACGGACACGAGCTGGTTGACTGGATAGCAGAATACTATGAAACCATTGAAGATTATCCTGTTAAGTCCAGGGTGCAACCAGGAGATATAAAAAAACATCTGCCGGCTGTTTTTCCTGACCACGGCGAAGCCACCGATAAAATCATTGCGGACTTTAAGAAGATCATTATGCCCGGCATCAGCCACTGGCAACATCCGGGGTGGTTTGCCTATTTTCCCGCCAATAACAGTCCTGTTTCCGTACTGGCCGAAATGCTCACCGCCGGCCTGGGAGTGCAGGGCATGATTTGGGATACCTCTCCTGCCGCTACCGAACTGGAGGAAGTGGTGATGAACTGGCTGAGGGATATGGTGGGCTTGCCGGCAGGATTTTCAGGTGTAATCCAGGATACAGCTTCAACAGCCACGTTGTGTGCTTTGCTCTCGGCCCGTGAAAAAGTCACCGCTTTTGAAGTGAATCAAAAAGGATTTGATAAAACCCTCAGGGTTTATACCAGCTCCCAAACGCATTCCAGCATTGAAAAAGGGGTGAAGATTGCCGGTTTCGGAAGGCAAAACCTGGTGTACGTGGATGTGGATGAAAACTTTGCCCTGAAGCCCGGTATGTTGCAAAAGGCGATCGAAGAGGATTTGCAAAAAGGGTTTGTTCCCTGTTGCGTGGTGGCTACCCTGGGTACCACATCATCCATGGCCATGGATCCGGTGGGTGAAATAGCCGGAATATGCAGGCAATATGGCATATGGTTGCACGTGGATGCTGCCTTTGCCGGTACAGCTGCTATCGCTCCTGAATTCAGAGGTTTTATGCAAGGAACTCACAAAGCTGATTCCTTTGTTTTCAATCCTCACAAGTGGATGCTTACCAACTTCGACTGTTCGGCTTATTTTGTGAAAGAACCGGAAATTCTCAAACGTACTTTTTCCATCATGCCTGAGTATCTTAAAACCGCAGCGGATGAAAAAGTGAACAATTATCGCGATTGGGGTATACCGTTGGGACGACGCTTTCGGTCACTTAAACTGTGGTTTGTTATTCGCTATTATGGTCAGGAAGGCATCGCAGCCATGGTGCGCAAACACGTTGACCTTGCCCAAAAATTTGCATCCTGGCTCAGAGATATGCCGGGTTATGAAATTCTTGCTCCTGTAAACCTGAGCCTGGTGTGCTTCCGCTATCGCAAGCCTGGCCTTGATGAAGCCTCCCTCAATGATTTCAATAAGAAATTGCTGGCGGAAATCAATGCCTCAGGGGAGGTTTATCTCACCCATACGGTACTCAATGGCAAGTATTGCCTGCGCCTTTCTGTGGGACAAAGAACCACAGAAGAAAGGCATGTAAGAAGGGTGTTTGAATTGTTGGAGGATTTTGTTTCATAATTTGACTTCAGTAAAAAACCATTTTATGAACATCGAAGAATTTCGCGATTTTTGTCTCTCTCTGGAAGGGACCACCGAAGATTTTCCCTTTGATCAGGAAACCCTGGTATTTAAGGTAATGGGAAAAATGTTTGCCCTTACCCATGTCGATTCCTTCGAAAGCATTAACCTGAAATGCGATCCGGAAAAAATCCCCGAGTTGCGGGAACAATACCCGGGCGTGCTGCCGGGCTATCACATGAGCAAGAAACACTGGAATACAATCCTTATCAACGGCGAAATCCCGGATCCGTTGTTAAAACAATGGACCCGGGATTCATATGATTTGGTAGTGGCCGGATTGCCGAAAAAACTACGCAATCAACTCAGTGAATGAGACCTTTACAATTTAAAAAATGCAGTCATTTCTTTGAGTTGTTCTGCCTGAGCTGATAATTCTTCCGAGCTGGAAGCCAGTTCCTCGCTGGCCGAGGCATTTTGCTGGGTAATCTGGTTGAGGTTGGCCAGCGCGGTGTTGATTTGTTCAGCACCTGTGCTTTGCTCATTGCTGGCAGCAGCTATTTCCTGAATCATGGTAGCTGTTTTCTCAATCTCCGGTACAATTTTATTCAACATTTCACCGGCCTTTTCGGAAATACTCAACCCCGAATCAGACAACTTATTGATTTCTTCGGCTGCAACATGGCTTCTTTCTGCAAGTTTCCTTACTTCGGCTGCTACAACAGCAAATCCTTTTCCGTGTTCACCTGCCCGGGCCGCTTCTACGGCGGCATTGAGTGCCAGCAGGTTGGTTTGTGAGGCTATTTCGCTGATGATGGAAATCTTTTCAGCGATTTCCCGCATGCTTCTGGCGGCTTCCATGGTTGATTCGTTGCCCTGGCGCACTTCCTGTACCGATACCTGGGCAATTTTTTCGGTGCCGCGGGCATTATCCGTATTATGGGAAATGTTGGATGACATTTCTTCCATTGAAGAAGATACTTCCTCTACAGAAGAGGCTTGGTCATTGGCTCCCTGGGAAATTTGCTGCGCAGTGGAACTCATCTGGTGGCTGGCCGTGGACAGGTAACCCGAAATATCAATGACCTGTTGTACTATCTTGCGCAGTGATTCCACCATTTTGTTCTGAGAGCGGGCAAGTTTTCCTACTTCATCATCACTTTCCACCTCAATGGTTACCCCCAGGTCGCCTTCCGCAATTTTTTCTGATGCAGTAACCAGTTTGGCAATGGGGTTTATCACAAACCGGTTGATGATATAAGTCAAAATCAAGGTAATAAATACGATAATCAGGATAAATACGATAGAAACGGTGGAGAGGATACCCCGGTTGAGCTCGTTAATAACCTGCATGCTGGTTCCGCAAAACAGCATGCCTATGGCTTCATTGTTTAAATCAATTAAAGGCATATAGGCTGCTTTAAAGGGCTCTCCCTGAATTGTCGAGTTGCCATAATAGGTTTGTCTTTGCTGAAGAACAGTATTTTCAATTTCAGGGTTGCCCAGTTTGGTGCCCACTATTCTTTGATCGTTTTCATCCTTGATGGTGGTCTGATAACGGGTGCTGCCGGTAAATATGGTTACTTCCGATCCTATAGCCCGTTTGATATCATCCACAAAACGGGTATCGTCAAAAACAAACCCTGTAGAAATAGCCCCGATAATATTGCCCACACTGTCTCTCAGGGGTGTACCGGCCCTGATGGAGAGCTTTACCACTTTCCCTTCTTCTACCCCCACACTTTTGCGTCCCTGCAAAGAAAGTTGTACATTCCGCTGATTACCAATATTGTCTCCGTGGTTCTCAGGAGCGTGGGCTCTGATTAGGACATCTCCTTCGTTGTTGGTTACCACAAAATAGTGCAGTCCAAAAGCACTCATGGCCGTTTGACCCAATTCCAGAGCCATTTGCCTGTCGTTGTTTTCCAGGGCTTCTGAAAGGCGTGCCGAGTTTTCAAACCATTCTCCGGCCTGCAGTGCAGTTTGCTGCAACCGGCTCATCTCATCCTCGATAAACCCGGCCTGGGTACGAATGGTCTTGTCAAAATATTTGTTGAGTTGCTGATCAACTGTTCGGTATATTAAAAATACAATCACCAGAAACAGCAATAAGTTTAAAGCGTTCTGGGGTGCGAAAATTTTTAGCCGAATACTCCATGATTGTAATCTTTTAGAAAGTCCGTCTTTTTGCATGGCTTTTGCTCTTTTGGTTCTTTTGGTTCAATTATTTAATCATACCCGCAGGGTGCTTCCCTGCTCGTATGCTTTTTGATTTCATCAGAAAGTAATCTGGTTAAGTAATTGGTCTGATGGAACTTGCATGTCTGAGCATTTTCATTTCCTTTTGTGAGCCGCAGTGCTCATGCAAGTTTCATTGCTACAAAAATCAGGATAAGAAATGGGGATTCAAACAGTGCTTTACGTAATTATAATCAGCGTTTTACGGAGTTAAAGACAAACGGATGTTTAGTTTTTCAACCCCGTTGAAGAATGAAGGTTGTTTATCGAAAGGAATGCAGTGTTAAAAAAAGTATCAATTACAAATGATTCAGTGTTTTGAGTTACCACCGTTGTAAAATTATGACCGGAAATTTTGCATTCCTTACACGAAAGAAAGCAGGTAACCTGCCAGTGCTGCCCCGGCAATAATCCAAAGGGTATTGATTTTGAAGGGTCCCCATACAGCTGCGGAGGTCAGCAACATTATCAAAGCGGGCTTCCAGCCGGTTGATATTTCAATGCCCAGTATCACAAACACAGAGGTCATAACCCCCACGGCCGCTACATTAACTGCATCGAGAAACGCTGCAGAAACGGGCGATTGCCTGAGTTTTTTTATAAAAGGGTAAAGTATGAAAATAAACAAAAAGGAGGGGAGAACAATGGCAAGGGTAGCAATGGCCGCACCCTGGAAGCCATCCAGTAAAAAACCAATGAATGTGGCCGAGGAAATCAGTGGTCCGGGGGTTATCTGTCCGATGGCAATGGCATCAATCAGCTGCCCGGGGGTAATCCAACCGAGCTTTTCCACTAATTCTGCATTAACATATGCTACCAGCACGTAGCCCGAGCCAAAAAGAAAAGCTCCGATTTTGAAAAATACCCAGAATAGCTTTGCCGCTGAATACGATACAAGGGAACTGCCTACCAGTGGAATGCTCAAAAGTGGCAGGAAAACAGATTTTAATGGACCCTGATGGGTTTTGTTGCTGGCCATAAAGTATAACATGCCCAGGATCCCGGCTCCAGGTATGGCCAAAACTTCATTGAGCCCCGCCAGGGTTGCCACGACAACAATCACCCCCAAGAGGGCGAGCTGATAGCTCTTAATGGCTTTTTTCCCTAATTTTACAATGGCTCCTGCTATGATTACCAGGATGGCAGGTTTGATTCCATTGAGCACAATTTCCATTGCGGGCAGGTGCTCGTACTGTACATAAAAGATGGCAATAATGCCCGTAATCAGGGCGGCAGGGATGATAAACCCCATTCCGCCAAGAATCATCCCCCAAAATCCTCTTAACTGGTAACCCACCAGCATAGTTATTTGTGTGGAGTTGGGCCCCGGAATCAGATTTACTCCCCCGAGGTAATCCAGGAATTGTTGCCTTGAGAGCCATTTTTTTCTGACTACCAGCTCAGTCTCTATCAGGGCTGCATGTGCCGCGGGCCCTCCAAAGCCAATCAGTCCCAGTCGAAAAAATTCCTTGAATATATCCAGCAGCGAAACCATTGGACTAAAGTAGCTAAAAAACGCTATACATCTCCCCGGGGAAAACAAAAAAAGGGAGGACGCTACCGGGCGCCTCCCTTTTCAACGAATGTATGAGCGATATTAGTTCAAATGTTGCTGAACCACCTCAACCAGTTCGGGCAGATCCATCTCAAGGTTTTTAAGATGTTCGATGGTGGGAATACCATCTTTGCTCCAGCCACGGCGGGCATAAACAGCATCGAGCAGTTGTTCGTAGCGGTTTTCACGATATTCGCGCAGGGCAGCCATTTTTTCTTCGGTAGTTTTACCGGTAGGGTTAAAACCTACCTCTTCTTTCAGCTGTTTGTCATAACGTTCCTGGCGCGATTCGTATTCTTCTTGGGTAACCGGACCACAGGCACGATAAGGCTGTGCATCATGAATGCGTTTGCCATACCCGCGACGCAGGTTGAAAATGCGCTGGAAGTTATACACGCGTTCACTCTGGCGGATTAATTCTTCCTTACTGAAAGGTTTTCCGGTTACGGCTTCAAAAATGGCTACGTAGTTGTCCACGTGCTCAGGAATTTTATGGGGTTCATCGGCATACTTGTTGCTCTCCGGTACCACATCGTTCCAGCATAACTTGCACAAACCTACCAGTCCAAACCATGTACGGAACATTGGCATGTAATGCAGCGCCTCGGCTTTGTCGTCGAATGTGGGAAGCTGGTTGTTTACCATGTCCATGAATATTAACCACGCTTCGTCGTGCTGTGGTCCCTTGTTGGTCATGGCATAGCCGCCCTGCTGTGCCAGCGATTCTTTGGAAACATACTGGGAATATTCCAGCCCTTTGTTTACCATGGCAATGTCATTAAGGAACCTGGGATCTGCATTGTATTTCTCAATAAAGAGCTCTTTCATTTTTTGTACTCCCATACCGGCTACCAGTCCGAAACCTTCGCCCCGAGCCAGTTGGTGCATCAGCTCCAATGCTGCTTCAGAATTGCCAAAGTTCAGTTCAAGTCCTCCGGTAATTTCTTTGTTGAGAATGCCGTTTTCATAACATTCCATGATGAAAGCCACAATGGTTCCCCAGGTAATAGTGCAGATACCATAGGTGTCGCAGTAGAAATTCTGCTCAATGATGGCTTCGGGATCAAAAATCCCCAGGTTGGAACCTAACCCAGCGGCAGTTTCATATTCCGGCCCGTCTACAATAACCGCCTCTCCTTTGTAAGGTCCGGTTTTCAATACAAAATCATCCACTCCTTTGGCGCAACTCATGGCACAGCCTATCCAGCAACCATCCGGTACATTCTGGGTGAAATACTTGTCGCGGAAAATGTCACTATGGATTTTCAGGCCATCTTCATGACTCCCGAATTTGAAATTGTGGGTAGGGAGCAGGTCATAATCGTTCATCACGTTGACGATGTTAGCAGTCCCTTTCTTGCGCATCTGGCACTGGTGATCGTCCAGTTCACGCATTTCTTTCTGATATCTGCGTCCTCTTTCCTTGATGGTGTCCAGATCGGCTACATTGTTCATGTTGCCACTTACCCCTTCTACACGCGCTACAATCGCTTTGATTTTTTTGTCGCGCAATACCGTACCAATACCACCCCGGCCAGCCTGCTTGAGACGAATCTTCTTGCGTTTCATGTCATAGAAGGTGAAGTTCACCATGCCGATAAGCGAATTTTCAGCTGCAGCGCCGGTAGAGACAATACCCAGGTTTTTGGCATCTTTTTCATCTTTGGCAAAAAGCTCGGTAAGTTCTTCGGCGAGAATGTGGGAGTCTTTGGCAAAGCCGGGATCTTCAATGATTTCAATTTTGTTACTGGTACCGTCAATGAAAATAATTACATCTTTCTCGGCTTTGCCCTGGAGTTCCAGTGCGTCGAAACCAGAAAACTTAAGAAAAGGGCCAAAAAAACCACCCACGTTGGAGTCCATGACAGAGTCCGTTTGAGGTGAGATGGTTACCAGCAGCGATTTGCCGGCTCCTGAATATTGGGTAATACCGGCCACAGGACCACTGGAAATGATAACCTCATTTTCGGGGTCATTCCATTTGGTGTCGGGTTGGGTGGCATCCCACAATAATTTGAGGCCATACCCTTTGCCACCGATGAATTTCTCTTTCATCAGGGCGGGCACGTCTTTTTCCTTAACCTCGTTGGTTCCTACGTTGATATAGAGTATCTTATCCGTATATCCTTTATCTAAAGGTTTCAACTGGTAATCGACCTCTTTTAGCTTTTTGTAATTCTGTTTTAAATCCGTGATGTTCATACAGTTAATCTCCTTTATATGTATAAATTTATTCCTTTGGCAAAACTACGAAATTTAAAATATCAGGAACTCTTTTTTCGCCTTTTTCCACAAAATATCAGTTAATTAGAATGGTTCTAAAGAAGGACGTTGAAACATGATTCTGCGCGGGTTTGCCATATAGAATCCAACTTGCAATAACCCACAGAATCAAAAAAGAATTCATTGCTTCGGACTATTTTTCATTTTAACAATTTCTCCGCAATATTACGTGTTTGACGCAATTACAGGTGGATTAATTCCGTTAGTTTTGCAAAGTATTCTAATTTTTTACCCTTGTTAATTGTACAAGCGCCATGACAATATCCAAAAGATTTCTCCTGATATTATCCATCCCCTTTATTTTAGCTCTCATGGTAAAACTGCTGTCTTTTACCTTTGTTCCAGGTACAGCTGATTTAAACGCTGTGGATCACAATTACAGTGTAAATGCATTGCCTATTCCCGAGAGCCTTAATTTTGCGGGTGAACCCGTGCCTGTGCATAACTTTGATGTACGTGAGCGTTTTGATCGCGAGTTGCTGGTCAACAGTTACTGGCAATCCCAGACTCTCTTGTTTTTTAAAAGAGCATACCGTTGGTTTCCTGTCATTGAACCCATCCTCGAAGAAGAAGGAATTCCGGCAGATTTCAAATACCTGGCATTGATTGAAAGCGGGCTGATGAATGTTGTTTCTCCTGCAGGGGCAGCAGGGTTCTGGCAAATATTGCAAAGTACCGGCAGAGAGTTGGGGCTGGAGGTAAACCGTGAAATTGATGAACGGTATCATGTAGAGAAATCTACCCGGGCAGCCGCTGAATTTTTGCGCGATGCACATGACTTGTATGATAGCTGGACCCTTGCCGCGGCTGCTTATAACATGGGAAGATCCGGACTCAACCGGCAACTCTCATCTCAACAGGCCACCAATTATTACGATCTCTGGCTGAATGAAGAAACTTCCCGTTACGTATTCAGGATTCTGGCCATTAAAACCATTTTTGAAAACCCCAGGGGGCATGGCTTCAAGTTTAAGGAAGAAGATCTGTACCCCCCTTTCGAATATTATACCGTTACCGTTGATGCCTCTGTACCTGACTGGGTTGCTTTTGCCCATGAGCACCAGATTACCTACAAGGAATTGCGAACACTCAATCCATGGATTAAACAACCCGAGCTCAACAACCCCAGACGCAAAGTGTATGAGGTGCAAATTGCCAAGGAAAGCCTGTTTGAATACGTGCAGCCCGGGGTTGCTGACGAAACAGTGGAGGAAGGAGAGGAAACCGGTTCTCCTGCAAAAGAAACGGATTTGTAATTTCGGGTCGGGGTTTCTCAGGAATGCCTTTTCTTTTCTGGTTTATTAATCCATTCAGACTTTTAGACATACCCTTTAGTATTTCTCACTATTCCCCTGAACAGCGGATTTTGATGATTTTCTATCCTGAAATCTTTTCATTGCACTTCGCTTAAATGTTTGAGATCTCTTTCTTCGCCCCAGGTCCTCTCTACTCATTAAATAATTGGCCTGTCACCTATCTCTCGCACCTGTCGGAGAGAGGTCTGTCATCAACAAATCTAAACTTGTAAATTTCCCCTGATACATGCTATTTTTTATGAATATCCGCTATCTTACCAGTTGCATTTTTTTTATGCAGTTCTTGTTTTATTAAACTCAGGTTAATGTTAAGTTCACCTGGAATTACTTGAACTGTCAACTATCTATTGCCGTCGTGCTTTAGCCGACGGTTTGAAGAAGGCAGAAAAAAAAAGCGCTGTGCAGAGGCCATGAGAGGTGAAAGGCATTTGAGGACAGCGCAATTAC
>CAZBGI010000023.1:11673-35996 GCA_964491395.1 uncultured Bacteroidales bacterium
GCTGCAGAATAAATAGCTTAATTTTTTATGTGTTTTTTCTTTCTGTGCTATTTATTTTATATTTTTGTGTTTGTTAATAATTGCAAAAAATCCTACAGGATTTGTGTCTGAACAGTTTCAGGAATATTATAGGATTTAATTGCTGAGTATTCCTTTTTGGATTGTAAATATTTAGTCTTTGAAAACACTTAAAAATTAACAACATGAAAAATAATACAAGAAACTGGGTTTTTATATGGGCATTTATCCTGATGATAATACATGCAGACTTGGTGGGGCAAACGGTCAGAATTGATTTTTGCCTGGGTAGTCATGGAGATATTGATATTGCTGTTAAAAGAGCGGTAGAATCTATGGGCTTTGAAGCTTTCATTAATTATAAGGGGCGAAGAGATGCGGATGATTACGATATGCTTTTAAAATACCAGCATTATGATGAATTATTAATTTTCAACCTTTTTGGAAAGCAGGGGCAATATAGTACAAAATCAGCAGAAAGAAGAGTAGTGCGAGGTAACTACCGAAGAGCCATTGAGCGAGGGTTGTCAGAATTGTTTGATAAAGAGGCTGTAATTACAGATGATCCTTCAGAGTGGTTAAATTTGTACACTACTGTAGAAAAGATTGACTCCGCAGTATATGTTTTTTATTTCACTGCCGGATCGGCTACTGACTGGACTTTGCTGGAAAATAAATTTCTTGCAAGGGCAAGAAAGTTGCTGCCTCATTATGAAACCTATTATTATCGTACCAAAAGCCAGTTTGTTTCCTTTCATATTATGTACGATACTTCCTCATTTATAAGAAAAGTAGGGGGAGTTGTTGTGGGCACCGAAGGAGGAGGAATGGTACGTCTCGAAAGGCCTCCGGCGATTTATGTTGACTATCTCGAGGAAAGAACACCCCCTTTGGATGTTCCCCTATTGGAAAACTCAGAATCTTTTACAACCCTTTTTTTGATGAGAAATACCGGATTTGCCGGGTCTGCGTTGAGGTATAGGGTTTTTGTAAACGATAAACTGGTTTGTGCAATCGAAGATAAAAAATATGTAAGATTGCTGATGGAACCGGGAGTGAATACGATTGCTGTTCAAAGAACAGGATCCAGGAAGAAGAAAAGAGCTGCAGAAATAAAAGTTGATACGAAAAAGGGAGAAACCATATTTGTTCAGATTTTTCAGAATTCCGGACCCATTGTCAAAACTACTCTTTACAATGTTAATGAGTATGATGCGCGAAAAGATTTACATGACTTAAGGTTGCAAGGCAGTTGTTTCTAATCGTTTGGTGTATTTATTTTTTAGTTTTTTATCTGCAGGCTGGAATATCTCCAAAAATTTGCCTCGTGATGTAGTTTATACACTGTAAGACTGACACCTCTCACAACGTTTAAACTTTTTCACACCCAATGCTGTTAATTGCCATTGCAAATCCGTACCTTTGCAGGTTCTTTTTAACAGCTTGAATATGCAACAGATATCCCCCGCTGAAAACCAGGAATGGTTGGAAGTATATGGTGCCCGGGAGCACAACCTCAAAAATATTGACGTAAAAATACCCCGCGATACCCTTACCGTAGTTACAGGTTTGAGTGGCAGCGGAAAATCCAGTTTAGCTTTTGACACCATTTACGCCGAAGGACAACGCCGCTACATTGAAACTTTCTCCGCTTATGCCCGTCAGTTTCTGGGCAGCCTGGAAAGACCCGACGTAGATAAAATCAGTGGACTGAGCCCGGTAATCAGCATTGAGCAGAAAACCACCGGCAAAAATCCCCGCTCTACCGTGGGCACCGTCACAGAAATATATGACTTTCTGCGGCTTCTTTTTGCCCGGGCCGGCGACGCCCATTCCTACGTAACCGGAGAGAAAATGGTGAAATACAACGATGGCCAGATTCTCGATCTCATTATTGAAAAATTCTCCGGTAAGAAGATGGTGGTGCTGGCTCCCCTTGTAAAGGGGCGTAAGGGACACTACAGGGAACTTTTTGAGTATATGCAGCGGCAGGGCTTTCTGCGTACCCGGGTAGATGGAGAAGTGCGCGAAATAACTCCTAACATGAAAGTGGATCGCTATAAGATTCATGATATTGAACTTGTAGTGGATAAGATTGCTGTGGATGCTACCCATCGCAAGCGCATTGAACAATCAGTACAAACCGGCATGAAATACGGCAAAGGGATGATCATGCTGCTGGATGAAGAATCCGGTGAAGTTTTCCATTTCAGTAAAAACCTCATGTGTCCGGTATCAGGTATCGCTTACAAAGACCCCGAGCCCAATACTTTCTCTTTTAATTCTCCCTATGGTGCTTGTCCCTCCTGCAACGGACTGGGTACCATCAGCGAAATGGACATTAACAAAGTTATTCCCGACCGGAAACTTTCCATACGGAAAGGAGGACTGGCTCCCTTGAAAGACACCAAAAATCCCTGGATTACCAAACAACTGGAGGCCATCGGGATGAAGTTTGGCTTTAACCTCGATACTCCCATCAAAGAGATCCCGGAGGAAGGGATTCGTACCATGCTTTACGGTTCTGATGAAGTGTTCAGGGTGAAAAATGAAAACCTCGGTATTACCCAGACCTACAGCCTCAACTTTGAAGGCATTGTCAACTTTATTTCTTCACAGTATGAGGAGAGCCCCTCTAACGCTATCAAACGATGGGCTGCAGATTTTATGCAAAAGAAAACCTGCCCTGAATGTGATGGGCAGCGTTTGAAAAAAGAATCACTCAGCTATAAAATCGGTGGATTCAATATTGCTGAATTAGCGCAGCAGGATCTGATAACCCTGAAAAAAACCATTGAAGAATTACAAGTGAACCTTGATGAACGCAAGCTGCATATTGCCCGTGAAGTATTGCGCGAAATTAATACCCGTCTGGGTTTTATGCTGGATGTAGGATTGGATTATCTTTCCCTGGATCGTCCTGCCCGCACCCTTTCCGGCGGCGAAAGTCAGCGCATCCGCCTAGCCACTCAGATTGGCTCCAGGCTCACGGGTGTGCTCTACATCCTTGATGAACCCAGTATTGGACTGCATCAGAGAGACAACCACAAACTCATTGAGTCCCTGAAAAATCTCAGGGATATCGGCAACTCGGTAATTGTGGTGGAACATGACCGCGACATGATCATGGCCGCCGACCATGTGGTAGATATTGGCCCCGGAGCAGGGTTGCATGGCGGAGAGATAGTTGCCGAGGGCAAACCCCTGGATATCATGCAAAAGGATACCATTACGGCAGAGTACCTTCGGGTGGAGAAAGACGTTCCTATACCCGCGAAACTGCGCAAAGGCAATGGGAAAAAACTGCTTCTGAAAGGTGCTACAGGACACAACCTGAAAGATGTAGATGTTGAGTTTCCGCTGGGCAAGCTTATCTGCGTTACGGGTGTTTCCGGAAGTGGCAAGTCGAGCCTTATCAATGAAACCCTGTATCCCATTCTCAGCAGTCATTTTTATCGTTCGCAGAAAAAGCCCCTGCCATACAGAGATATCAAAGGGATAGAGCATATTGACAAAGTAGTGGAAATTGATCAGTCACCCATTGGTCGCACTCCCCGTTCCAATCCCGCTACCTATACCAAAGTTTTTGATGAGATTCGCAAATTGTTTGCCTCTTTGCCTGAGGCGCAGATCAGGGGTTATAAGCCCGGACGGTTTTCTTTCAATGTTAAAGGAGGTCGTTGCGAGACTTGTCAGGGTGCCGGCATAAAGGTTATTGAGATGAATTTCCTTCCTGATGTGCATGTGGAGTGCGAAGCTTGCCAGGGGAAGCGCTACAATCGTGAAACCCTGGAGGTTCGCTATAAAAGTAAGTCCATCAATGATGTGCTGAATCTTAACATTGAACAGGCCCTGGAGTTTTTTGAAAACATTCCGGCCATTGTGCAGAAAATCAGAACGTTGAGAGATGTGGGGCTGGGCTATATCACGCTGGGCCAAAGCAGTACTACCTTGTCAGGTGGGGAGGCCCAAAGGGTGAAACTTGCCGCAGAACTTTCGCGCCGCGATACCGGAAAAACTTTCTATATCCTGGATGAGCCCACCACGGGGCTACATTTTGAAGATGTAAGAGTGTTGATGGATGTGCTCAATCGTTTGACTGACAGGGGAAATACGGTACTCATCATTGAGCACAACCTGGATGTAATCAAAGTGGCTGACCACATCATTGACCTGGGACCCGACGGAGGTTTTCGCGGAGGCGAACTGCTTTGCAGCGGTACACCCCAAGAAATCGTGAAAAAAAAATGTGGTCATACCGCTGATTTTCTCCGGGAGGCCCTGGAGATGTCGCTACCCCAGGTCAAAGCATAATTCTCTTCGATTGGGCCAGTGAGAAAACTCATGATTTTGGGGTCTCTTCTGCAGGCAACATGATTAACGGTAAAGGGTTACATCACCTGATTGAATGATGCTCCGCCCATCGGAACATCTGCCGGTAACTTTCCAGACATAGACATCCATTTTGGCCAGTTTGCCACGGTAGTATCCATCCCATCCTACTTCAATGTCGGTGGTGCGGAAAATCAATTCGCCCCAACGATTGTAGATCTCCAGCACATAATCGTCGATTCCTTCATAAACAGGGTGAAATACGCTGGTGGATGGATTCTCCATTTCATAATGGCCGGTACCGGGTCCGGAAGTTGAAGGAATAAAGGCATCAGGGAAAATGATTCTGCAGCTTTCATCTACCCTTGGTGCATTTTTCAGTACCAGCGTATCCTGGCATAACGGCAGCGTGTTTCTTGTTGCCACCAGGGTGATATCATAGATGCCGGGTTCAGAATAATAATGCTCGGGTTCAAATTCGTAGCTTACATTTCCATCCCCAAAATCCCACAAGTAGAAATCTGCCAGTTCTGAGTGGTTGACCACCCTCAGGGGTTCTTCAGGAATATTGATCTGGTTACTCACCAGCTCGAAATCGGCAGTGGGGTTTTGATATACTTCTACCTGGTGATAAATCGTGTCTCTACCTCCGTCTCCCATGGCTACCATCATAACATCATACAGGCCGTGATCCACAAAAGTATGCGACGGTGCCGGATCGGTTGAATAACTGCCATCTCCAAACTCCCAGCGGAAATTGTTTGCATACATACTCTGGTTGCTGAACTGAACCGTAAAAGGTTCACATCCTGCACTCAGTGAAGTAAAATCAGCTTTGGGCAGCGGAGAGGTGATGGTTACCCTGCGGGTATGGTGATCAGAACAATGCTCACTATGAACAAACAACGACACTACATAATCTTTGGTGCTCATGTCATCTTCATCCCAGATGTATGTGTGGGTGAAAGGAAGAGCGGAATTGGTTTGGGTATGATTGCCATCTCCAAACTCCCAGTCAAAGGTCCAGTTGCCGGGATTGGTTTGGTTGGTCAGGGTGATGGTGGCATCGGGATAGGCCTGCTCCCGCGGGCTGGCATCAAAAGCAGCCAATGGAGAAGGATAAACCAGGATGTCGCGCACCAGCGTATCTGTACAACCATACATGGATTGGGCTATCATTTCCACAGGGAATACCTGATCTTCCACCTCATGGTTCTCAAACTGATGGAATGGTGCTGCACTGGCAGAGGTGTTCTCATCTTTGAAATCCCATTGGTAAGTCTCAGCCAGTGATGAGTTGTTGATAAATTTGATTGGTAAAGGAGAACAACCCGCCCAGGTTTCATTTTCTGTAGTGAAGGAAGCTGTGACTTCAGGAAAAACAGTAGTGGTCTGTTCTACGCTGGCCTCACATCCGTATTGGGTTAAAGCGGTCAGTCTCACTACGTGTTGCATGACCTCATCCCCGGTGTTATGCCACGTATAATAGAACGTACTGTCTTGCGTTTCAAATTCTTCAATTCCCATGTTCCATTTGAACTCATCGCCCCCTTCTGAGAGGTTGGTAAGCCGGGGTGTAAAGGGTGAGCAACCGCTTACCGTCGATAGCTCGAAAAGGGGTGCCGGTACCGGCCTTACAGTGATTTCCTGCGATGATGTGGCTTCGCAACCAAAGGTAGATTCTGAGATAAGATTTACGGTATATGTTTGACTCTCGGTGTGGCTGTAGTTGGTAAAGGTTTGTTGCGGATGAGTCGATTGTGACGAGGTTCCGTTGTCAAAATTCCAAAGATACATATTGGCTCCTTCACTTAAGTTCTGGAAGGTGGTGGTATGAGGATGACAACCCTCGGTATCGGCAACAAATTCGGATGAAACAAGCGGGTAAATGACAATCTGCTGGGTGTGTGAATCGGTACAACCATGTACGTTGTCCACTTCCAGGTTGAGGGTAAACAGGGCGGGTTCTTCTCCGGCAGGCTGCGTGTATTCGTGGTTGAAATGCTGGTCGTTGTGAGTAAATGTTGTTCCATCGCCCATGTCCCACAAGTAATTCTCCACACCCAGGGAGAAGTTATGAACAATCGCTTCATGAGGGGCACAACCTGGTGTGTTCGGTATGCTGAAGAATGCCCTTGGACTGGGGTGTACTTTGATGTTGACGGATGTAGTGTCCTCACAGCCGTTTTCGTTGTAAGCAGTTAGCAAAACCGTAAATACCGTATCCCGTGTATGACTGAAATTCCGGAAAGTGTGAGAATGTTCTTCCTCCAGCGTCTGAGAGGTATGGCCATTGCCATAATTCCAGAAATAAGCACCTTCGGCAGTTGCTCCAAAGGATGCATTGGTAAAATCTACCGTAAGAGGATGACATCCTTCTATAACGCTGGGTTCAAATTCTGCTTTGATGTTGGGATAAACTACCACCTCTTGCTCCAGTGTGTCGAGACAGCTAAAATCATTGGAAACGAAAAGATGTACCGGGAAATGGCCGGGACCACTGCCGGGGTCATGATCGTACAAGTGGGTGATGGTATCTGAACTGTAGTTGAAATCACCACTTCCATCACCAAAATTCCAGAGATACCCCGTGGCCCCCGCCGATTGGTGGTCAATGACAATTTCGTGGGGTGAGCAACCTTTTGCATTGGTGATGTTGAAAGAAGCATCGGGTTTGGGGAAAACCTCTACCTGCGATGTGGCGGTGGCAAAACAGCCATGGATGGAAGAAGCCATTACGCTTACATCATAAACCACCGGCTCAGTATGGCTGAAATTCATGAAAATATGGTTGGGATCTCCTTCATCGGTAGTGATTCCATCTCCAAAATCCCATTGGTAATGACTGGCATTCTCAATATGGTAATCCAGTGTGGTCTGAAAGGGATGGCATCCTGATAAGAAATCGTTATTGCTGATTTTCACCTCGGGAAAAACCGTTATGGTACGAGTAATCACATCAGTACAACCATCCGCATTGGTTGCAGTCAGCTCTATTTCGTAGTTTATGGGTGCATCAGTAGTATTGGTAAATTCATAGGTAACAATATCGTCTGTGGTTTCAAGGGGAGAATTGCCGTCATTGAATTCCCAGCTCAGTGTCTGGGCTCCCAGGGAATGGTTTTCAATTGTAACAATAAACGGGGAGCAACCCTGGTTTTCATTCACAGAAAAATCGGCCTTTACTTTTGGGAAAACCGTAATCTGATGGTTTATGCTGTCTTTACAAAGAAATTCTGAATCGGAGTGAAGCCATACATCAAACACTGCTTCATCGGTGTAAGAATCATTTTCAAAAATGTGTGATATATTTTCCTGGGTTGCAGAACCTCCATCGCCAAACTCCCATAAATGATTTTGTCCACCGATGGTTTCATTGTCAAAGTCCACATGCAGCGGAGAGCAACCCTGAGTTGCCGATGGCGTGAATGAGGAAGTAATCTTGGGGAACATGGTAAAATGTTTCACGATGCTGTCCTGGCAACCGGCCTGGTTGGTGATAAGAAGCTTCACAGGATATTCAACGGGCACACTTAAATTATGCTCCAGGAAATGAGTAAAACCCGGCTGGGGAGAGTCCCAGTGATGGATCAGCACATCATCAATATACCAGAAATAATCATCGGCAGCACCATTGGAAGCATGGGTAATTTCCAGGTCGAACTGGTTACAGCTTTGGGCCGGGTTGAAGCTGAAATCTGCTTCCAGCCCGGGGTGCACCGTTATGTCTATGCTGACACTGTCTTCACAAAAGTAGTCAGAACGTACTTTTAGCCATACCGTATAGGTAAGGGTGGCACTGGTTTCATTAACAAAGGTATGTGTTGGGTTTTGTTCTGAAGAGGAACCACCGTCGCCAAAATCCCAGGTAAACTCTGTGACATTATAGGAAGTGCTGTCAGGAAACAAAAATTCAAAATCGACTTCCAACGGACCACAACCTTCGGTTTCGGAGGCTGTAAATTCAGCTGTTACAGCTGGATAAACCACCAGGGAGTCCATGGCAAAATCACTGCATAGCTGATCATTGATGACCTCCTGCGTTATGATGTAAACGAGAGTGTCATTAGTATTGTTATAGTAAACCTGCTGGGGAGGATTTTCTCCGGTATAGGTTTCTCCGTTGCCAAAATCCCAGTTGATGGTGGTGGCATCCTTGGCCAGGTTGCCGAAATCTACCACCAGCGAGTCACAACCGTATGAGGGGGTGGTGGTAAATCCCGCTTCAATGCCCGGGTGCACTGTTATCTCAATGCTGTCCATGGCGTGGCAAAAGTAATTTTCCGACAAAACGGTAAGGTAGACTGTAAAGATGCTGTCGGCTCCCGAATTGTTGAGGTAAGTTTTGGTGTAATCATCCTGCACCGAGAAAGTGCCATCGCCAAAGTCCCACAGGTGAAACAGGATGGGCCCTTCTGACTGGCTTGTAAATTCTACCTCCAGCGGTGAGCAACCTTGCAAAGGAGTGGCGGTAAAGCTGGCTTCAACCCCCGGAAAAACTTTTACTTTTCTGACTCTCACGTCTTCACAACCCTCATCGTTGGTAACAATCAGGGTAATGGTGTATTCTTCCACATAATCGACATCGGGGAAGGTATACACGCTGTCGGGGAAGTACAAGAGAAAGTCATTTTCATCCTGGTATTCAAATACCGGTCCATGGCTGAATTCCCAACGGTAGTTGGTTGCTCCCTCCGAATGGTTGGTGAATTTCACCTCGTTGGATAAGCAAATGTCATCGCGACTGATGTAAAACTGAGCCTTTACATAAGGGAGGATGGTAAAAGGTTGAATGTCATAATTGGTGCATCCGTTGGCATCGGTGTATTCATACATAATCAGGTAATCTCCGGGCCCTATATCATTGGGCAGAAAGTCGGACAGATCAAGATCCGGAAGGTTGATGTGCAACGTGTCGGTATCCAGGAAATAATAGGTTCCCCCTTCGGGCCATCCCCCTGTAAGGCCGAAACCGGGAGTGTTTGCGCAAACCGTGGGGGGGATATCCAGGGTTACCTGGGGCAGGTCGTTTACCGTTACCTCTATATCCATGGTAACAGAAGGCGTGGCAGGGTTGTCCAGGTCTGCCACCTTTACTGTATAGGTGGTTGTTTCCATGGGAAAAGCGGTGGGGGATTGTTCGTTTGTGGGGAATCCAGCTTCGGTGGTGCTTGCCGTCCATTGCCAGGAATAATTTCCTGAACCTCCTCCGGCCAGCGCCGAAAGCTGTACTTCACTTCCCTGGCACACGGTAGAGGGGGCAGCATCAACGAATGAAATATGCAGGGGGCCTCCGGTAACATTTACCACCTGCTCATCTTTTGCTGCACATGCGGTGAATACATCAGTCACAGTCAACGTAAACAAAGTAGATTCGGTCATGGGCAGGGTTTGAGGATTTTGTATTGTTGCATCCACCAGTTTGCCCTCGGGTTGCCACGTGTAGGTATATGTGCCGGCACCTCCCTCTTCAGCGCTCAAATGGGTTGCTGTTCCTGCGGCAACCGAAATATCAGGGCCTGTTGCTGCATGGGGTATGTCATGGACAGTCAGAGTTTCTGAAGAGGTAACACTGCATCCATATTCATCCGTAAAATTATAAGTAACGATATAGTCGCCGGGTGTAGCCAGGTCAGTGTCGAAATGGTTGTTGTTGACAAGGTTGTCAGGCCCTGAATAGATTCCTCCCTCCGGTTGGGCTATATCCAGAGGTACCCTTCCTTCTCCCTGGCAGAAGTTTTCAATGTTCCAGGAGATTTGAGGATCAGATACTGTAATGTATTGGGTGGCAAATCCGGTACATTCGCCCTGGGTTACCCGGTAGACTATTTCATGGTCGCCGGGACCCAGGCTCGATGGGTTAAACAACGGCATGGGATTGCCATTGATAAAATAGGTTCCTCCGGCAGGTGCTCCACCGGAAAGCATAAAAACAGGAGTGTTGAGACAAACCGGGGTGAAAGGGTCGAGGGTAACATTCAAATCGTGGGTGTTGGAATACACCGAGAAATCATAAATAGGCTGGCCCGGCTGACAGAATACGATGGAATGAGGGCCGGGATTCTCATTATCAAGACAAATGTTGATTATATTGGAGTTGCCGGCGGATTGCTGCGGTCCGCAATTTACCCTGTAATACAATCCTGAACCGGTTTCTGAGGTAAATACAACGCTGATACTGTTGGCATCTTCATGCAAAGTAACATTTAACTCCATGCAATTCTCAGATATGGGCGCACCACAACACTGACCATTAAAGGCTTCCGGGCTGGCGGCATGCCATTCTGCGTCAGCAGAAGCACTCAGGTCGATGTCAATGGGATTGCATTCCTGGCCATTTCCCTTCAGAGGAGAAAAAATGGTGATGACCAGGAGAAAAAGAAATAATGCAAAAGGCAACCCATTTGTTTTTTTGGGGATGTGTACCGAAACCTTTATGAAGGATGGAGTTGGAGGGAGGAAAAAACTGACAAAAATATTCATCACACCGAGATATGTGTTGCGATATGAATGAAAGAGGAATTTTGTCAAATAAAAGCCCATATCCTGAATATTAAACCCGATTTTTGCCACCGGCTTTTTTGTGGTAAATGGTGGCTAATTAACTCATTACGAATGTAGCCAATAAATCATTGGTGTTTCTTGGATAATTCTACCAATTATGATAGGTGATTTTACCTGTTTGTGGCTGAATGGATAACAGGAGAAAAGTACGTTTGGATATTTTAAGATTTAGCTTCACTGATACCCGGGGTGTCTCTGTCGTACCAATGATAGATCATGTATTTCAAAATCCGTTACTTGTAATTTAAAAAAAATGATTAAAATTGCACCCTGATTGTCAGTTTCTTAAAGCTGTTGAAAATCAAAAAACTATCCTTTTCAAACCTAATCATTTTTCAATTGTTCTTAATAACAGAAATCTAATGAAAACGAAAAAAATCCTGTTACTTCTTATGATTCTATTCACCTTAGCTGCCTGCAGTACGGATCAATCCAACCCTTTGCTACAACCCTTCTCTACACCTTATCAAACCCCTCCGTTTGATTTGATCAGCCATGAACATTATATTCCTGCGTTTACAGCGGCCATAGCGGAAGCTCGCGAGGAAATTGATGCCATTGCCCAACAAGAAGCCACACCTGATTTTGAAAATACCATTGAGGCTCTGTCTTACGCTGGTGAGCGGTTGGACCTTGTAAGCGGCATCTTTTACAACGTAAACCACGCCGAAACAGATGAGCAAATGCAACAGATTGCCCGGGAAATATCTCCACTAATGACCGATTACTCCAACGACATTTTGTTCAATGAGCCTCTTTTTCATCGGGTTAAGCAGGTATACGAAAAGCGGGAGACCCTGGCTCTTACTCCCGAACAAAGCATGTTGCTTGAAAAGACCTACAAAAGTTTTGCACGCAACGGAGCAAATCTCAAAGGAGAGCAAAAAGAAAAGATGCGCGCCATATCTCGTGAACTGTCCGAATTGTCGCTGAAATTTAACGATAACCTGCTGGCTGAAACCAACGGCTGGTTCTTGCATATTACCGATGAGAAAGATTTGGCCGGTCTTCCCGAATCAGCCATTGAAGCTGCTGCGCAGGAAGCTGAATCCAAAAATCTGGAAGGATGGGTAATTACCCTTCATGCTCCCAGTTATATGCCTTTTATGCAATATGCCAACAACAGAACCCTCCGCGAGGAAGTGTACCTGGCTTATGCAAAAAGGGCTTACAAGGACAATGAATACAATAATACAGAAATCCTTACGCGCATTGCCAATCTCAGGCTGGAAAGAGCCCGTTTGCTGGGGTATCAATCGCATGCTGATTTTGTGCTGGAAGAAACCATGGCCCAGAGTGCCCGGAATGTAAATGACTTCCTGCGCCAACTTGCCGATGCATCGTTGCCTGTTGCTCGTAAAGATTTGAAAGAGGTGCAGGAATTTGCTGCCACATTAGGATTTGAGGAAGAAATAAAGCCCTGGGACTGGAGTTACTATGCCGAAAAACTTCGCCAGGCCAAATACGATTTTGACGAAGAACTTACACGTCCCTATTTTCAACTGGAGAAAGTTACGGAAGGGATATTTGATTTAACCAACCGGCTCTGGGGTTTTACATTTAAGCCCAATACTGAAATACCCGTTTACCACGAAGATGTGGTGGTTTATGAAGTGTACGACGAAGATGGAAGCTTCCTCTCATTGCTTTACATGGACTTCTTCCCCCGCGAAGGCAAAAGCTCCGGTGCCTGGATGACCAGTTTTCGCGAGCAATATCTGAAAAACAAGGAAGATTTCAGACCCCAGGTTTCTATCGTTTGTAATTTCTCCAAACCTACCGATACCCGGCCTTCCCTGCTTACATTTAATGAGTTCTCTACCTTTTTGCACGAGTTTGGTCATGCCCTGCATGGCATGATGTCGAAAGTTACCTATGCTGACTTGTCCGGTACAAGTGTGTACCGCGATTTTGTAGAACTCCCCTCTCAAATCATGGAAAACTGGGCCGTAGAAAAAGAGTTTCTCGATATTTTTGCCCGCCATTATCAAACCGGTGAACCCATGCCCGAAGAGATGATTGCCAAGATTATTAAAACTGAGAATTTCCATGCTGCTTACGCAACCGTGCGTCAGTTGAGCTTTGGATTGAATGATATGGCCTGGCACAGCATCACCGAGCCCGTCACCATAAAAGCAGAAGAATTTGAACGCAAAGCCATGGAGCCGGTACAGTTGTTTGGCTGGATTGACGGAACCATGATGAGCACTGCCTTCTCGCACATCTTTGCAGGGGGATATGCTGCCGGGTATTATGGCTACAAATGGGCCGAAGTGCTGGATGCTGATGCCTACAAGTTGTTTAAGGAAAAGGGTATTTTTGATAAAAATACCGCCCAATCTTTCAGAAACAATATTTTGGCCAAGGGAGGCAGCGAACATCCCATGGATTTGTATGTCCGTTTTCGCGGGAGTGAACCCTCAATAGATGCGCTGCTGGAAAGAAGCGGATTGAAATAATATCGCAACTGAGCATGGGCTGGGTTCCATGCTGCAGGGAAAAAAAGGCCCCGGAATCATAACGATGGTTCCGGGGTTTTTTTTTAGGAGAAAAAAGAGGTGACCTCTTGTTGTTTTGTGTATAAAGGTAAGTTTTACCTTTCTGTTTGCAATGATATGCGTATATACAGGCTTTGAGTGTGTGGAAGTTTTACATTAAAATATTCTGCATCGGCCTGCAAATGCCTTATATTTGTATTAACCCCCGGCAAATTGTTTAAAAAACAGTCAGGTCTGTTAAACAAAATGCTGAAAATGCTGGTTTAATCCTTGTATTATATCCAAATATTAACAGTTTATGTCCAAGAGTGGAAAAATAGAACAGGAAGAAGCATCTTATGGGACTCAATCCGCCATAGAATTGCTTTTAAAGGATTTTTACGAAAAATACAAGCGGGTTATGGCAGGAGGTTCGGAAAAAGCCGTTGCGTTGCATCGCAGTCGCGGAAAACTCACGGCACGCGAACGTATTGAGACTTTGCTGGACAAAGACTCTCCTTTCCTGGAGTTGTCGGCTTTGGCCGCCATAGGGCAGTACAAAGATCAGTTTCCTTCAGCTGGCATTATCACGGGCATTGGCAAAGTGCAGGGACGATACGTTGTAGTTGTGGCCAATGATGCAACCGTCAAGGGGGGGACTTATATCCGCGAGACCATTCGCAAGCACATTCGTGCACAGGAAATTGCCATGGATAATCACCTGCCTGCCATCTACCTGGTGGATAGCGGAGGTATCTTTCTTCCTGAACAATCCCGTGTTTTTCCCGACAAGGATGATTTTGGCCGTATATTCAGCAACCAGGCACGCATTTCTGCCATGGGAATTCCCCAGGTGGCGGTGGTGATGGGTTCGTGTACGGCAGGCGGTGCTTACATCCCCGCCATGAGCGATGAAAGTATTATCGTGAAAAATCAGGGCACCATTTTTATTGGGGGGCCTCCCCTTGTAAAAGCAGCCACAGGAGAAGAAGTTACCGACGAAGAACTGGGAGGTGGAGAAGTGCATGCCCGCATTTCAGGTGTGGTTGACCATCTTGCCGATGATGATGTTCATGCGTTGAAAATTTGCAGGGACATAGTTTCCGGTTTTCATCCTGCCCAACCCCAGCAGGTCAATCGCATCGAAACCAGGGAGCCGCGTTTGCCTGCCCGTGATTTGCAAAGTCTTGCCTCCCTTGAGGCGGGTCGGCATATTGATCATGCCAAAGTGATTGAGCATATTGTAGATGGAGGAGAATTCTATCCTTTCAAAGGAGAGTATGCCAAAACCCTCATTACAGGTTTTGCCCGTATCAATGGCTATCAGGTGGGCATTGTGGCCAACAATGGGGTCGTGTTTGGCGAAACCTCGCGCAAAGGAGCCCATTTTATACAACTTTGCAATTTCCGCAAAATCCCTGTCATTTTTTTACAGGATGTTACCGGTTTTATTGTGGGAAAGAAGTACGAACATGATGGTATCGCCCGCGATGGTGCCAAATGGATTCATGCTATTTCTACCAGTGCAGTGCCGCTGATTGGGGTTGTGACCGGAGGTTCCTATGGTGCCGGAAACTATGCCATGGCAGGCAGAGCATTTGACCCCCGTTTTTTGTTTATGTGGCCCAATGCCCGCATAGGTGTGATGGGAGGCGATCAGGCAGCGCGGGTACTTACCCAGCTGAAAAAGGGCAAAGGGAAAAATGGGGCCGACCCCGATGCAAAGTCAGATGAACAGCTGTACCAGGAAATCAAAGCCCGGTATGATTATGAAAGTTCTGCCATGTATTCCACCAGCCGAATCTGGGATGACGGCATTATCGATCCGGCACATACGAGAAGGGTGTTGTCCCTGACTCTCGATATTGTTACGCAACGACCATGGCCGGAATTTAAACCCGGCGTGTACCGCATGTAAAATGAATGAACATTAAGAAAGATAGTATGGCACATTACAACAACATTCTGACCCATTTTCATCGGGGCGTTTTTACCATCACCCTGAACCGCGAACATAAGCGCAACGCCATTGATGAGCAAACCATGGACGAATTGCTGGATGCGATAAGGGAAATCCCCGCAATTGACGGGGTGCGGCTGGCTGTTATCCGGGGCAAAGGAAGAGATTTTTGTGCCGGTGCTGATCTGGACTGGATGCGCAACACGCAGGATATGAGCCGGGAGCAGCTGGCCGGGGAAAACATGAAACTGCAAAAGGTTTTTGAACTGTGGTTTGATTTACCGGTGTTCACCATGGCTGTTGTGCATGGCAACGTGGTAGGTGGAGCCATTGGCCTCGTAGCGGCCTCTGATTTGGTGATAGCCAGTGCTGAAAGCCGGTTTCGCTTTTCGGAAGTCACCCTGGGATTGATACCTGCTACCATTTCTCCTTTTGTATTGCAAAGAACACGGAGCCGGTTTATCCGCAATGCCATGCTGACGGCCATGCCATTTAGCACCGACAAAGCCCTCGAGCATGGACTGGTAGATGAAGTCATTGACCATGCACAGGATCAGAGCGTAATAGATGATTACCTGGAAGCCTTGAACAAAACCGGTGCCGGGGCTGTTTCCGGAACCAAAAAACTTTGCAACGATCTGATATTTAACAGGATTGAAGAACCCCTGGATTCCTACACTACTGCTTTGCTTGCCAGTGTTCGTACCTCGGAGGAGGCAGTCAAAAGAATAGCAGGATTTTTTCAGTCCATAGAAAAAAAAGGATGATGATAAAAAAAGTACTTATAGCCAACCGGGGAGAGATTGCCTTGCGGATCATGAAGACGCTGAGGGAGAGGAATATACAGAGTGTGGCGCTTTATACAGAGATGGAATCAGCTGACCTGCACGTGCGAAGTGCAGATGAGGCTTTTAGCCTGGGAAATGGCAATCTTTCCGAAACCTGGCTAAACATTAACCGGATTATTGAAATCGCGAAAGAAAACCAGGTGGATGCTATTCATCCGGGATATGGTTTTTTGTCGGAAAATGCCCGTTTTGCCAAGGCCTGCGAAGAAGCAGGTGTCATTTTTATCGGACCCCAAAGTGATGTCATCGAGAAAATGGGGAGCAAAATCATTGCCTCGCAATACGCGCGCAAAGCCGGGATTCCTCTGTTGCCCAGGCTGGAAGGCACCCCGGCAGAATTAATAGAAAATGCCGCTACACTGGGATATCCTTTATTGGTAAAGGCTGCTGCCGGAGGCGGAGGGAAGGGAATGATCCGGGTGGATACTCCCGGTATGCTGGAGCAGGCAGTGTTTGCTGCTGCAGAACAAGCCAGGCGATATTTTGACGATGACCAGGTGTATATTGAAAAATACGTGGTCAATCCCAGGCATATAGAGGTTCAGGTGCTGGCTGATCACCACGGAAATATAGTTCACCTGCACGAAAGAGAATGCACCCTGCAACGCAACCATCAGAAGGTAGTGGAAGAGGCCCCCTCGGTATCGCTCAATGACAATAACCGCAAAGCCCTTCATCAGGCTGCCGTGAATCTTGCCGCGGAAGTGGGCTACAGAAGTGCGGGTACTGTAGAGTTTATCCTCGATGAAAAAGGAAATTTCTATTTCCTGGAGATGAACACCCGTATCCAGGTAGAACACCCTGTTACGGAAATGATTACCGGTATCGATATTGTAAAAGAACAACTGGAGATAGCTCAAGGCAAGCCCCTGACGATTACACAGGATGATATCAGGGCCAAAGGACATTCCCTGGAAGTGCGGTTGTACGCCGAAGATCCGGCAGAGCATTTCCGGCCTTCGGCAGGAACCATCAAAAAACTGAGACTTCCCGCAGGAAAGGGAATCCGGGTAGACAGTGCCATTGAGGATTCAGGAAATGTGCATCCCAGTTTCGATGCCATGATTGCGAAAATTGTCGCCACAGCAGAAAATCGCAAACAAGCCATTTCTCAGATGGCAGAGGCGTTGGATAAATTGCTCATTCATGGTATTACTACCAACAACACGTTGCTGCAGAATATTATGAAAGACAAGCATTATCATGACAATCAAATCAATACCCACAGTATTGTTGATAACCTGGAAAAATGGTCTTTCAGCAGGGAAGATGAAAAAGCATCCCTGATGGCAGCAGCCCTGTTTATCTGGATGGAAAGGTATGGAAAAGTTATCGGTTCAGGTGCCTGGCGCATGGCTGCCACGGAAAAAGTACAAGTAAATCAGAAGGTGAAAGAACTGTTTTATTACGCTTTGGGCGACCATGGTCTGCAGCTGAGTCATGGCAACCACAATGATACCTATGAAAATATCTTAATAGATGGAGATAAATTGTCCTTTCACCACAACAAAAAGCCATATTCTGTTGTTTTCAATTATTCGGAACACAACGCCATGTTCCTGATCAACGGAGTTCATTACCAGGTTGTCTTTTCCGAGGCTGATGTAGCCCCAAAAACCATCAATGGAAGAAGCATTAGCAAATTGCCCGATTTAAAAGCCTCTCTCTTTGGTAAGGTTTTGCGGGTAATTGTTGCCGAAAAGCAACGGGTAAAATCAGGAGAACCTTTGTTGGTATTGGAATCAATGAAGATGGAGAATACCCTGTTGGCCCCTGATGATCATATCATCTCCAGGGTCAATGTAAAAGAAGGCGACCAGGTAAGTGACGGGCAGGTGTTGATAAGTTTTGAATCCTGAAAACCGCACCTATTAAAATTACAAACTAAAGAAAAGCACAACGTATGACTAAAAGTCCTTTTTTTTCTCAGGAACATGAAGATTTCCGTCAGAAAGTAAGGAGATTTGCTCAAGAACAGATTCACCCCATTGCGGCTGAACTTGACCAGAAAGAACAGTTTTCTGTGGAGTTGACCCGGGCAATGGGCAAGTTGGGTCTGTTTGGTATAAACATTCCTGAGGAGTATGGCGGTCATGGTAGGGACTACCGCTCGCTGGTATTGGCAGTAGAGGAGATAGCGCGGATTGACGGAAGCCAGGCTGCCACCCTGGCGGCACATAATTCCCTGGGGATTGGGCCGATTTATATGTTCGGTACAGAGGCACAGAAAAAGAGCCTTATCCCCCGGCTCACCACAGGAGACCATACCTGGGCCTTTGCCCTTACCGAGCCCAATGCAGGCAGTGATGCCATGGGTACCGAAACAAGTGCCGAAAGGGTGGATGGTCAATGGGTCATTAACGGTGAAAAGATTTTTATTTCCAATGCTGCCTCTCCCTTGTCTATGGGTGCTACCATCCAGGCCATTACCGGCGAAAAGGACGGAAAAAAACAGCTTTCTACCATCATTGTGGAAAGAGATACACCCGGGTATGTTGCCGAACGCATTACCAACAAAATGATGTGGCGCGCCGCTGACACCGGTAAGTTGCATTTCGACAATGTAAGAGTGCCGGAAGAAAATCTACTGGGAGAGCTGGGCAAAGGAGGGCGGCAGATGCTGGAAACCCTTGATAGTGGACGCCTGACGATTGGTGCCATGGGACTGGGGCTGGCCAGGGGAGCCTTTGAACTGGCTCAGCATTATGCCAATAAACGACAACAGTTTGGAAAACCTATCAAACATTTCCAGGCCATCGCCTTCAAGCTGGCAGATATGGCAGTAAAAATTGAGCTGGCCGCCAACACCCTGTACAATGCCGTTTGGCGCAAAGACAATGGTTTGCCCTTTGGTAAAGAGGCTGCCATGGCCAAACTCTACACCTCAGAAATTGCCCGTGAAGTAGCTGATGAAGCAGTACAGATACACGGGGCTTATGGGTTGGTGAGAGACAGTGAAATTGAAAGATTTTACCGCGACCAGCGTATCCTCCAGATTGGAGAGGGGACAAGTGAAATATTGCGGCTGGTCATCTCAAGACATATCGACAAATAGTCCTGGCAGAAAAACCTCAATCAGACAAAAAACACGTTTTCCTACGGAAACTAAAAAGAAAGAAAGCACCTATGGAAGATCGAAAAAAGGACCATATCAACCTGGCCCTGAACAACAGAACCGGAATCATAGAAAAAGACGAAAGGTTTGTTTACGAGCCCCTGCTTTCGGGTCATTCTGTTGCCGGAATTCCCGAAGTTCAACTGGCAGGAAAAACCATGAAGTACCCCGTGTGGATTTCCAGCATGACCGGGGGTAGTGGCGCAGCACGCCATATCAATACCAATCTTGCCCGGGCAGCCAACGAGTTTGGCCTGGGAATGGGTCTGGGCTCCTGCAGAATTTTGCTCGATTCAGAAAAACACCTCCCCGATTTTGACATGCGCAAGGTCATTGGTGACCAACTACCTTTCTGGGCCAACCTGGGTATCGCGCAGCTGGAGCAAATGGTAGAACAAAACACCCTCAAAGAAGTAACCGACCTGGTTAACCTGTTGCAGTGCGACGGGCTGGTGATTCATGTCAATCCCCTGCAGGAATGGTTTCAGCCCGAAGGAGACAGGCTTAAGCACCCGCCGCTGGAAACCATCAAAGAGGTGGTGGCGCAGCTGGATGTGCCTGTGCTGGTAAAAGAAGTCGGTCAAGGTATGGGCCGTGAAAGTCTGCGTGAACTCATGAGACTGCCCTTGGCGGCCATTGAGTTTGCCGCTTTTGGGGGTACCAATTTTGCCCGGGTAGAGATGATGAGAAGACCCAGTACCGATCATGAACTTTTTGAACCCATGGTGTACGTTGGACAAACTGCCTCAGATATGCTCAACGATATCAAATCCCTGATGGAAGAAGGCGCCGAAAACAATACCCCTATGCTGATCATCAGCGGGGGCATAAAAAATTACCTGGACGGCTACTATTTTATCAAAACCAGTCCGCTGCCTGCCGCTTATGGCATGGCTTCAGGTTTTCTTAAACATGCGCGCGACAGCTATTCATCACTAAGGGACTGGGCCAAGTCACACATAGACGGTCTCACAATGGCTCATGCCTATCTCCGGGTGAAAGGTCAATAAACCATACCCTTAAAAACTCAATGGATTTGGACCGCAGTCCCGGGACCCTGAAATGTTACCCCTGAATAACTATTTAGCACTTAATACCCAAAGTAGATGCACAATCAGCAACCCATCAAAGGTTTTTCACGACTTGCCCGGGATGAGAAAGTTCAATGGCTTTCCCAGTATCTCACTGATGAAAATCTGGATGATTTTCTGAAGAAATTCCGACATCCTGACAAAGATGTTCAGGACTTATTCGAAAATTTTTCCGAAAATACCCTTTCCAATTATCATCTGCCATGGGGAATAGTTCCCAATGTGACCGTAGATGGTTTTTTGTATCATGTTCCTGTCGTGATTGAGGAGAGTTCGGTGGTGGCAGCTGCCTCCAAAGCCGCTTCGTTCTGGTCACAACGGGGAGGATTCACTACCGTGGAGATTGCCACGCGCAAAAAAGGACAACTTCATTTTTTGTTCGGGGGTGACAAGTCTGTCTTAACTTCCCGCTGGACAGAAATAGCTGCCCGGTTGCTCAAAACCGCAGGTCATCTTACCGAAAACATGCAAAAAAGGGGAGGAGGAATTACTGCTGTTTTGCTCAAGCAAATTGAGGGTTTGCCAGAAAATTATTTCCAGGTAGATTTGGAAGCAGAAACCATGGACAGTATGGGCGCCAACTTTATCAACTCAGTGCTGGAAACCATGGGACAGGCCTTACCCGGATTGATCAATGAAATGGCCGGACCCGGGGAGACGGAGATTGTGATGGCCATTTTGTCCAACCACACACCCGACAGCAGGGTAAAGCTGCAACTGGAAGCTCCTGTAAGCAGTATGGTCTGGAACCAGGAAATGGCACCGCAGAAATTTGCGGAGAAAATGAAACTGGCCGCCGATATTGCCTGGCACGATACCGGGCGTGCGGTGACGCACAACAAGGGTATATTTAATGGGGTGGATGCGGTGGTACTCGCCACAGGCAATGATTTTCGTGCCGTAGAAGCGGCAGGACATGCGCATGCTGCCAGAGATGGAATGTACCGTTCGCTGAGCAAAGTGGAAATCTCCAACGATACGTTTATGATGCAGCTTGAAATGCCCCTGGCCCTGGGAGCTGTAGGCGGGTTGACACGCCTGCACCCGCTGGCGGCCAAATCGCTGGAGATACTGCACCAACCCGACGCCAAAACCCTTATGAAGATTGCCGCCGCAGTGGGTTTGGCCAACAATTTTGCCGCCATGGCATCCCTGGTCACTACCGGCATTCAGCAGGGCCACATGAAAATGCACCTTCGCAATATCCTCAGCTCCCTTCATGCCACAAAAGAGGAAAGTGAAAAAGCAGTAGCCTGGTTCAGTGATAAAACAGTAAGTGTTGCTGCAGTGAGAACCTTCTTGCTATCTTTAAAAGAGACTTGATACCATGGAAAAGCTTTTCTCCTCCGGCAAATTACTCCTCATGGGCGAATACGCCGTGCTGCATGGTGCCGATGCCGTGTGTCTGCCCCTGAAAACCGGGCAGGAACTTACCGTGACCGATACAACCCCGGGAGAAATTCATTGGAAATGGACTTACAAAGATCATGTACTGGCGCACTTTACGCTGAATGCAGCAACGCTGGATGAGCGGACCATTCTTGCTGGATCAACTGATTGGGTCCTCCGGCTTTTGCACCTGGTAAGAAAACAAGACCCTGATTTTTTGCGCACGGGCGGGAAAAGCCTTGTTTTTGTCAATGATTTTCCGCCACAGTGGGGACTAGGCAGCAGTAGTGCTACCATTTCTTCCCTTTGCCGGCTGGCAGGGTTGAACCCTTATGAAGTAAACCGGCAACTCATGGGGGGCTCGGGCGCGGATATTGCCTGCACCACCGCCCAAAACTGGTTTTTGTACCGCAATGACGATAAGGGCCCCCAAACCTGGGAAATCCCGTTCAACTATCATTTTTCAGATAATACCTGGTTCGTGTATTCAGGGAAAAAAATGGAAACGGCATCGCACCTGAAATCTTTTTCCTCACATGCGCGTCCTGCCGTTTCATGGATGACCGCCAATGACTATGTATACCGGTTTATCTCGGTGCCCACCCTTCCGGAAGCCATGAAAATCATCTACGAACATGAGCTGCTTATCGGAGAGGCCATAGGCGAAGAATCCATTTCTCATCGGTTCTGCGATTTCCCTGGCAAGGTGAAATCGCTGGGAGCCTGGGGAGGTGACTTTTTTATGGCCCTTAGTCAGCAGGATTCGGGATTTGTGAAAAAGTATTTCCAGGGCAGAGGGTATGACACCGTTTTGAGCTGGGAAGAACTGACGGAAAAAAAGTTTTTTTGATACCCGGCTTTGCCCCTGTCTTTCAGCGACCGGGAGAAAACAGGAACATCTTTCAAAAAAAAGCACAAAGTAAACGCAATGTAAATTTACCATCTCATGAACCTGAAAGGCAAAGTAAGTTACAGCAGCCCGTCCAATATTGCTATCATAAAGTACTGGGGGAAAGAGCCTGGCGACCAGATTCCCATGAACCCATCGCTGAGCATGACCCTGAACGAATGCCGCAGTTTTACCACCATAGCCTGGACAACGGCAGACAATCTGGCACCTACCTTTGAAGTGTGGTTTGAAGGGGCCCGCGCTTCTGAGATTGAAGCCAAAATGGAGAAGTGGATGGTAAAAATTGCTGCTTTTTATCCCTGGTTGGCCCACACTGCCTTGCGGGTAGAAACGCGCAACAATTTTCCCCACTCTGCAGGAATTGCCTCCTCTGCCAGTGGCATGAGTGCACTGGCCATGTGCCTGTCGGCCATTGATAATCATCTGCGCCAGAAAGACTCGGGAGATATTTTCCTGCAAAGCAATACTGCCCGGCTGGGTTCGGGTAGTGCCTCCCGCTCTGTTACCGGACCCTGGGTGCTGTGGGGAGAAACACCCCTCTATCGCGGCTCTTCCCATGAATATGCCGTGAAAGTTACCGATGTGCATCCCCACTTTGCCCGGTTGCACGATACCATCATCATCGTGGACAAAGAACCCAAAAGCATCAGCAGCCGTGCCGGTCATGGCCTGATGGATGACCACCCATGGCGGGAAGGTAGAATCAAACAGGTGAATGAAAACATGACGCTGTTGCTGCAGGCCCTCAAAGAAGGAGACTGGAAAGCATTTGAAAAGGTGACCGAAAACGAAGCCCTCAGTCTACATGCCCTCATGCTCGCCTCCGAAGGGGGCATGATGCTGTGGAAAGGAAACACCGTGGAGTGGATCCACTACCTCAGGCAGCAACGGGAAAAAACCGGGGTGCCCATGGCCTTCACCCTCGATGCAGGTGCCAATATTCACCTGTTGTATCCCAGTCAGGCCAGCGAGCAGGTGGAAGCCATCCTGCAGCAATCTCCCGTATCCCATCACGGTTTTATCCGGGATGCAACCGGATACGGGCCGGAAAAAATCTTTGATACCTATGAACAGTACTGACCGTGCAACCTTTCCGGGCAAAATTCTGCTGCTGGGCGAGTACAGCATCATCCTTGGCGGGGAAGCGATTACTGTACCGTTGGAGCGGTTTTCCGGTTCCTTTCAATACCCCGCAAAAGATACCGATGCCAATGATTTTGCCCTGAAAAGCAACCATGCCATCCGTGAGTTTCTCCAATACCTGCAAACACCCCACATCGTATCTCAGATGGACTTTCCCCTGGATTTGGATCAGTTGGAGACGTCCATCGGCAAAGGCTTGTTCTTTCGCAGCACCATCCCCCAGGGGTATGGCGCAGGAAGCAGCGGCGCACTGGTGGCGGCCATCTTTTCGCAGTTTGTCCAACCCGGGCTCAACCCCGCTTCATTCAACGACCCTGCTACGCTGCGCACCCTCAGGAAGCAGCTATCGCTGATGGAGTCGTATTTTCACGGCAGCTCCTCCGGCCTCGACCCCCTCACCAGCCTGCTGGGAAAACCCCTGCATGCCTCAGGCAACATTACCTTCCCGGATTTGTCCGGATTTTTTCCGCAAACCC
>CAZBGI010000023.1:36096-47579 GCA_964491395.1 uncultured Bacteroidales bacterium
CATGCCTCAGGCAACATTACCTTCCCGGATTTGTCCGGATTTTTTCCGCAAACCCACACCCGGGTATTTCTGCTGGATACCGGCATCACCGGCAATACCAAACCCCTGGTGGAAGGCTTCCGCAAACAGCTGGCAACCCGTGAACTCAACGGGGAGTTGTTCAAAGCCCTGAGCAATGAAGTGATTCATGCCCTCCTGCACAAAGACAACACCCTGTTCAGCGACTTCCTGGCCCAGCTCTCTCTTTTTCAGCTGGAAAACATGCAACCCATGATTCCCGAACCCGTCCGTCCCTTGTGGCGCCGTGGACTCGAAACCGGCGGGTGGACCCTCAAACTCTGCGGCAGCGGCGGTGGAGGCTACGTGCTGGGCTTTGCTGCGGAAAGCACCGGCATAGATGCTGTTTTGCAGGCAGAGGGTATGAAGTTGCTGGAGCTGGAGGTGTAACCCTCTTGCCCCTGCTTACCAAGTACGCCCGACAATCTTTACAGCGATCCCGCATCGCCCTGATAGCCGCGACTTTCTTCCATCTTCCACCTTTCACCTTTCTGCTTTGACACATTCCTTATTTCCCATTCCCCAATCTTCATCTTCAATCGTTAATCCAATAGCCTTATAATTAAGCAATCCAATCCAGCAGTCCAGTAATCTGAAAGCCATATTCTGGAATCTCTCTCAACTCACCTTTTCACTTTTCTCTTTACTCTTTTCACTCCTTATTAATTATTTGCGTTTATCGAATAAAACCCCCGTGTGATGTTAAAAAATGTTTATATTTGGTGGCGGAAACAGAAAGGGCTATGTATTATATTTTGATTAACGGCGGGGTGATTGGGGGTGAAGTTCTGGAAACGATTTGGGATGATAGGAATAAGTGCAATGAGCTGTGAAAAAGTTTTGAAGGAATTCGGTGAATTGGATTTTGGAGGGCATTATGAGCGAGACAATTTTAATACTAAACACATATTAAACCTTATCGAGATGAAAAATAAATACTTTCAGTTTTTGTCTACACGAGTTAGCATTATAATAATGATTCTTTTTGCAGCTTGTAGTAAGAACAATGAATTGCCTGTTGTAAAAACAAATGAAGTTACTAATATAATGTATAATAAAGTAACTGTTGTAGGTAATATAATTTCGGATGGCGGTGACAGTATTGTTGAAAAGGGCGTCTGTTGGAGTATACAGCCTAACCCTACAATTTCTGACAATAGTGAGCAGAGCCTTTCAAATGGCACTACTGAATTTGCTGTCGATATAAATAATTTGGGGACAAATGTTAATTATTATGTTCGTTCATATGCTATTAATAATGAAGGTTTAGCCTATGGAGAAGAACTTACGTTTACACTTTATTTAAATAAACCTGAAGAACCTGTGTCTGACATTCAAAATAATAGTTATTCAACTGTAAGGATAGGTGACCAGGTGTGGATGAAAGAAAATTTAAAAGTGACACATTATAGCAATGGTGATGCCATTCCCTATATTTCATTACAGAATGATTCAGACTGGTTGGAAAATAATTCTGGTGCATATTGCGTGTTCAATGATGACCATGCCAACACAGAGAAATATGGATACTTGTATAATGGATATGCAGTTACAGATGAAAGAGATATTTGTCCGGTAGGTTGGCATGTTCCCACAAAAGAAGAATGGCAAACTTTAGTAGATTATTTAGGGGGTTTATCTACGGCTGGGAATTTATTGAAATCTACTGCACATTGGAATAATGTGCATCCAAATACTACTAATCTCAGCGGTTTTTCAGTGCTGCCAGGAGGTCTGAGATTGCATAGTATGCCCGAAAATTCCTACACTGAATATTGGGGCGTCAATGAACAAGCCTATTTTGCTTCATCTGACGAATATACAATCAATGGCACTTATTACATTTGGTATGTAAATTTAATGAATATAACTGAATGGGCCAGGGTAGATGATAATACTACAAAAACTGTTGGGCACAGTATTCGCTGTATACAGAATTAAAATAACGAAACGTAGATACAGAGAAACCAGATACGGGAGCAAGAGAGAAGCGTAGCTCATGAACGCCATTGAAAAATCAAACACAAACTAGAATAACCCTGTACTGAACTTGTCGAATTATTCTGCGAGGAGATAGGCGGAGCAATTCGTTATTCTATATCAATATGCAACAAATCAATTAAGAGACCATGGAGGAAAACAGGGGAAATAAAAAAAATATGTCATTTTTAATTCTACTGATAATTCTTTGCTCTTGTTCAATTAACGAAAAAGACAAAGAAAACGATAGGATTAAATATTTCAGCGGCATGAATTTCCCAGATTTTGAAGAACCTAATACTGGCCTTGCACACGCTGTGACTTATGGGGACACACTGGTAATTACAGTAGAGTTTTCGGATTGTGGTGAGTGGGGTGGTAGAAGAGAAAAAATAATTCTTTCCAGAGATGAAAATAAACATATAAAAGCAAATTTCACAAAGGATACTGTTTGTTGTGATGCCAAAATAATATCCTCACGGGGAACTGCTATACTTGATAATGGCACAAGGGAAATTAAAACAGATATTACGAAAATATTAACTTTAGCAGATGAGAAGTTAATTAATCTGTTCATTCATAGGGTTTTGGAGTTGTCAATAAACCGTGATTCTTTCAACTGGTTTTATGAACCGCCTCATTATGATACTATTTTATCGATAAATGAAATAATTGAAATGGAAGAAGAAATAGATATTGTCATATTTTCAGATGATGCAGTTGGAACTCTAATAGATATAAAAAGCACTTCTTCCAACCTGAATGTTCATTTCTCAAATTATGGCAATGGTGCGAATACATGGTATGGAAGAGTAAGAAAACAATTATTTGGTGAGCTACTCAATGTAAATTAAAATCTATTGCCAACATGGAATAGCCCATCCCGCAGCTGCAGGACGGGACTTGATGGTCGTTTTACATTCGCTGCTTCGTCCTGCGGTTGAAAGGCATAGCGAACGATTAAAGTATTTTATATGCTTAATTATTTTATGACATACAAATGAGCGAAAAGCGAAGAAATAAAATCCGAAAAGTAAAGAAATCAATAGCAGAAAATAGCTGCGATTTTGAAAAAGATGAGTATTTTGGATTTATCGTGGGATACACATCCAATGGAGTCCCTTATGGATTGACTCATGAGGAAATGGAAAGTATCGAGACAAGTAACAATGAAAACAACTCACATAAAGAAAACGACGAACTACCTTTCTAATGGCTAAGAAAAAATCACAAGCAGAATTTATCAAATGGTTTGGTCCTTTACTTGACGCACTCAGAGACTTAGGGGATTCAGGAAGACCAAAAGAAGTTTCCATGAAAATTGCAGAGAATTAAAAGCTAAGCGATTCTATACTTGACGAGACGCTGAATTCCGGAATTAATAAATTTCATAATCAGGTAGCCTGGGCACGTCAGTATCTTGTTTGGGAAGGTTTGCTTGACTCCTCAAAACATGGTACATGGAAACTAACGGAAAAAGGTAAGCAGACCACACTAAATGAGGAAGATTCCAGAAAATTATTTCTAAAATGGATTGAAATACATACCAAAGCGCGAAAAGCAAAATCTGAAAAAACAATAATAGAAGAACAAGAAGGGAGTAAACCCAAAGACTTTGAGACGGATAGTGATACTGATTTGTTGACGGTTTTGCAAAGTTTATCGCCCTCAGGATTTGAAAAACTATGCAGAGAGTTATTGCGTGAACATGGATTTGAAAATGTAGTAGTAACCGGAGGATCACATGACGGAGGAATTGACGGATACGGTATTCTCGAAATGAATCCATTTGTAAGTTTCAAAGTATTGTTTCAGGCTAAGAGATACAAAGGGGCAGTATCCAGGGCACAGGTTGGAGATTTTAGAAATGCAATGATTGGAAGAGCAGAAAAGGGAATCATATTAACCACAGGTTCCTTTTCTAATGAAGCCATTAAAGAAGCAAACCGGGAAGGTGCACCACAGGTTGAACTTGTTGATGGCGAAAAACTGATAAAGATGTTCGAAAAGGTTGAGCTTGGATTAATACCTAAAGTCGTTTTTGAAATTGATTTTAATTATTTTAAACGATTTATGGAATAAATCAAAATATATTGAGCACAAACCAGAATATGACGTTGTGGTTTGCTAAAACAAATATTTGAGAATGAAAAAGTCGATTTTTGAAATTTCAATTTTTATGAATGTCCTGTTCGTTCTTTTATTTGCATCTGGTGACGCAAGTTGGGTAAATTATGATTTGCCAGATGATAGTTTAAATATGTTTGGTAGTTTATATTCTGCCGAAATACCGCAAACAAATACAGAACAAGAAATTCCACAGGGAATTTTTAAATATGAATTATTCTTTGCCGAATTTGGCGGTCGAATGGAAAATTCCGAATGCAAAGTGATCATCAAGGGAAATACAATTACGATTGAGCAAACAGAAAAAACCAATTTGACAGGTGGAAAAGAAATATTTAGCGGATTGATTATTAAACATAAAAGGGGACAATGGATTTTAACTGAACGCATGGAAGATGCGGATGCCGATGAAATTGGAGGTTGCACAGAAATTCCGATTATATATTTTGATAAAAAACTAATAGAATGATGTTAACATGTTAGAATGTTGGGAATCATTATTTCGTAGTATTTGAAGTTTTTCAGATCTTTTTTGATGAAACTGAACCAGGTTTTCGCTGTGAAAGCCTCCTCGGGCTTTTATGTTAAAATCAACAAATGTTTGTTTTTTAAATTTATATTTGAAGAAAAAATTGGAATTTTAACCGGGATGTGAGACGAACTGACGTTGTGTGTAATGCTTCGAATGCAATACTATAAGCTATATTGGAAGATTAAACCTTAAAAAACAAACTGAGAATAAATATGAGGTTAACAGATATGACCATTGATAATAGATTGAAAAGTATAGGTTACTATCAAATTATTGGTGGAGTAGTTGGACTTATTTTAACAATTTATTTCTTAATCAAACAAGCAACGATTAGCGGATTTATTCTATTCTTTATTTTGATAGGTTTATTTCTTTTCTCTTACTCTATCTATTGTGGAAATCTTTTGAGAAAATTAGATTTAAAAGGCCTTAGTTACTCGATATGGAACCAAGCCTTGCAAGTATTTCCATTTGGACTTTTGGGGATTGGCTTTAGGTATTATTCGGGTGTATTTTTCATGTTCGGCTTTGAATGGACAGATAGTTTCAATCCTTCATTAAAATACGGTATATCGGGTTGGACGATGAGTTATTTTGCGAATAAAATGCATGAAATTATATTTTATGTAAATATTGTTCCAATCATAATATTATATTTGATTTTTAAGACAGAAAAGGAAATAAAAGCACGAAAGGAACTTATGGAAAGTGCTGCAAAAGAAACAATATACGAAACAGACGACGAACATGACTAAATAGCACTACGCACATGCTATACCTGTTCCCGCTAAGGGGACGGGTGCAGCGAAGGTTTTGGGGTTTCTGCTTCGCATTATCTTTCGTATCGGGAGATAGTTTAGCACCCCTTAATCTGCAAGTGAAGGCATAGCAGGCACGTTGTGCCTAATGCCTGAACGCAATAACCAAGGGAATATGAAAACACTAATAGTATTTTTCTTTTTGGCTTTTAGCGGCCTAAACTTATTGGGACAGGACAATTATCGATTGAAAAGAGTTGTCGTAAGATATGACCATGGAGAGAAAAATATTAGGGAAAAGTACTACGTGATAAGGCCACGACTTTATTTTACATTTAGACCTAAAGAGAGAACAAAGCATGGACTATATCAGAGTTTTCTCTTTAACGGAAATATATTAGAAAAGAGAAAATATAGATTAGGTGAAGTGATTTGGCATCAAAGGTTTGACCATCAGGGTAATATTATAGAAGAACATGCAGACTCTACAGGAATAACTATACATAGAGAGTTTCACAATAATAATAGATTATTGCAACGAAGACAATTTAAGAATAGTTTAAAGCATGGTACCTGGATTACAAATACCAGGAATTTTCTTACCAAAAAAACTGAAGAGTATGACAATGGTGAGCTAATTAGCGCTATTTTAGAAGAGTTTACTGAATTTGAAAGGCATGAATATTTCAGCTTTTCTGCATTAACAACCACCAATTTGATTACAGGAGAAACTGATTATAAAGTATATACTCCACATTCCTTTCGGTATGAAGTATTTCCTGACGAACTTATAGAAATAGGTGAAAATGTATCCGTTTGCGTCGAACTAACTGAAAACGAAGAATGCAATATTTCATACGTTATAACAAAAAGTGTTGGCCCTGATACGGATAGGATTGTCATGGATATGTTTGATGAATATACAACTAAACTTCCGGATTTTAAAAAACGACATAATATTGAATGTGAAAATAAAAGTTACCCATTTTGTGTCTTTTTCCGATTTAATTAATAGCCAAACTTGGAATTAAAAGGCACAATGCACAATTTGATATAGCCAACAATAGCGGGGCAAGGTGGTAGTTTTGGGGTCTCTGCTCCGCTTGGGCTTTTGTCTCGGCGGAAAGCGACGAAGCCCGAAAATCCGCTACTGCAGGTAGTGCACCGGGAAGCAGAGCATCGGCAATTCAATAGTTCTGCATGCTGTAATTTAGACTTCGGCGAAGCCTCAGATGAATGGTGATGGAATGCTGAAAGCAGAACCGGAGCTTTGTAATTGGTCATCCTGGCTCAATTGGCAGTAAGTTAGTATGGAAACAAAAACCTGGTGAATCATAACAACAAAAAAAAATGAGAAAAACTTCAGCATTAATAGTCCTTATTTTAGTTACATTATCTGTAAGATGTCAATCCGAAGAAACAGTATTGCAATATGCAAGAGAATTAGTTGAACTAAAACAGTACAATTCTGCATATGTTTTTCTGGATAGTATAGATCCACACAACTCAGTGCCGGAATTAGCCTTATTTAAAGCTGATATTTGCCTTGAATACTTTGTCTCATCAATAATGCATCAGGTTTTTGCTTTGAAAGATTTAGAAGAGAGCGAAGATGTTTATGATTACAGGGGGAAAGAAGGCGTTTATAGCTTACATGTATTTTCAATTGATTCTACACTAATTCACTTGATACAAGAAAACCCTGAAAATTGTGGTTTATACAAAGGGTTAGGTAAATTTTATTATGAAGTGTATGACAAGTATGGCGGTAATTGGTTAATAAGCGAAAGTGAGTTAATTGACAACAAAATCAGATATCTTTCCAAAGCTGATAATCTTGGATGTTCTGATTACAATTCCTCTTTCATCCTTGGAATGGGCCATCTTATCCAGGGAAATTCCCTGAAGGTATAAAGCATTTCAACAATTCTATCAGGATGAATGACAATTATGCAGCGTCACATTATAACTTAGCGATTGCTTTTATGCAGGCTGCTGATCCAATAAGTGGCATTAATCATGCAGAAAAGGCAGTTGAGTTGTATGATGATATTGAGTATAAGAGTGACGCTGCAAGAGTTGCAGGATATTTATACATTGATATTAATGATTATTTAAATGCTATACCATTTTTTGAAATGGCGAATAAAATTGATCCCGATAATTATTACAACATGAAACCTTTACTTTCTCTATATGTGGAAACGAAAAATGAGAAAGCTACTGACCTGACAAACAGTTTTTACGAATTAGCGCCTGATAATCCGACAATTTATAATGACCTTAATGAAATTTATCATTCTGAACAAGGTCAAACCTTTTTGAATAGTTTTCTGAATGCCCAGTTTGACAATTTTGCTGATAACTATCACGTATTAGGAAATATAAATTTTAGTCTTGCTAAAATGCACCTGGGCAAAGACAATGAAAATGCAAGAGATTATTTTTTGCAAGCCAAATATCAGTTTAGTAAAGTATTTGAAAATAATCACCCTGTTTTTTCGGTGATTGAAGAAGGGTTAAAAAATTGCGATTGATTACATGTTTCTGGTAAAAACATTACAGGAATTAAGGCCCAGTTGAGCCAGATTTTCGATGTGAGAGCCTCCCTGGGTTTTCCTGTTAGAACCAACAAATATTTGTTTTTTATTTATAAATTCCCCTTGCCTGCCCGACTACCTGGACGTTCTACTGTAAGGAACAAACCGACAATATTGATAATATTTGTAACTTTGATAAAAAAATATCATGGAACAGGAAGCGATTAAATTAGAACTTATAGAATGGCTAACAAAGCTTGATGACAGTGAAACAATTGAATATTTGAAAATTGTGAAAGACTCCAAATCTAACGATAATGATTGGTGGGATGATTTATCTGACTTGCAAAAAAAGGGGATTGAGAGAGGATTAAATGATATCAAAAAGGGTCGGACAATATCTCATGATGAAGTAAAAAGTAGATATGGTCTATAAGTTACGTTGGTCAGACGAATCTGTTAAAAATCTTGAAGATATTCTTGAGGATATCAAATTTAAATGGACTGATAAAGAAGTCGATAATTTTAAAATTAAATTGAGTCATCAACTTGACTTAATACTTCATCGGCCTTACATGTTTCCTGCCTCGACAATAAAAGACGGTCTGAGAAAAGCAGTACTGAGTAAACAAACAACTATATTCTATGAGATAAATGATGATATGGTTTATTTAGCTTATCTCCATATTAACAAAAGGGATTTTAATAGCATTAAATAAAGCACAGCAGCACAAAACACAATACTGTGCAGCGGGGTGATTATTCCACATTCATAATGAAATTCTTCAAAATAAACGCGCTGATTACGGACAACAGATTATACGTGCCCTATCAAAAAAATGGACAGAAGAATTTGGGAAAGGTTGGAGCGAAAAGCAATTAAGACATTGTCTGCGCTTCGCGGAGATTTTTAAGGAAAGGGAAATTGTCTACGCACTGAGTAGACAATTAACGTGGACACATTTTCGGACTCTGACAGCATATTGCGGGTTTCGTTCTCCCCTTGTCACCTGCGTTTGGCCAGAAACTTTCATAACTGGCAAAAATGCCCCGGGCGACCGCATACAGCTGGGCGTTATCAACAATAGTATGAGTGAGTACATCACAATATATGAATACAGTGTAAGTGGGAGTGACATCTGGCATGCCTTCGGGATATTATCATTTGTTATTTTTGGATTTGGGATTGTATACCTAATTAAGAAATCCTATAAGAATTTTTCGATATTTCGGCAAGTAATTTTGTCTTTGGGTGGTCAGTCGGAGTTATAAGCTTAGTGATGTTAATTGTTTTTCTTACCAAAATCCCTGGGATTTTAAAAAGTGAAAGAGAATTAAAGTCAATGATACTAAACGAGACCTATCTGACCTTAGAAGGATTAACTGAAGATTTTGAAGCGCCTCAGGAAGGCTCAAATCATTTTGAAAGTTTCACTGTTAACGGTGTTAAATTTCGATATTCAGACTACTTTATTACCAAAGGTTATCATACTACCTCAAAGAAGGGTGGCCCAATAGATAGAAATGGATTAATGGTTCGGATTGGATACACACATATTGACGGAGAGAATGTCATTTTGAAACTTGAAATATCTGACAAGTAATTTTGGAATTGGTATAATCTATTTATCACTCAGGCTTACCTAAAGCAATTCCGACGTAGTTCATTGCTTCATAAATCCAATATTGAAAATAATATCTGCCATTCCAGTGAATACCGACTACTCTTTTCAAAAACAAAAAGTTTTATTCCGGCCCATACTGACCCCCCTGAGGTTTTGGCAAGTGGCCGGAGTTGAGCCAGGTTTTCGCTGTGAGCCACCTAAATTTTCCTGTTAAAATTAACCAATATTTGTTTTTTACATGTATATTTGAAAGGAAAATACAGAGTTCTCCTGACGGTTGGTAAAACTGCTTTTTCCGAAAAATACCGTTAAGAAACAAAAAAACATCCAAAACTTCGTACCTAATTCTTTGCGAAGTGACGGGTATGACAGAGAAAGACAAGATAGTAAATGTTAATGGCGTATAGAAGAAAATGAAAAACAACATCTGAATCAGGACCCATTTCATCAGGAGTTATTACATCTTGTCAGCGCAGTAACTCCGAACCCGAAACGATGCTATGCCGGTAACCCTGATGTGCAATGAAAGGAGAAAAAAATGAAAATTACAATTCTTAATGGAAATATGCGGAAAGGAGAAAGTGCTTTCCAGGCATATCTTGATAAATTGGCCGAAGAATTTCGTATAAATCACACCGTAGATGTATTTTCACTTCATGAAATGAATTTGCATTATTGTACAGGATGTTGGAGTTGCTGGTGGAAAACCCCGGGAAGATGTTCAATTAATGATGATGGCGAAGAAATCTTTAAATCCGTCATTAATTCTGACTTTTTTATTTTCGCATCACCTCTGATAGCAGGATTTACAAGCTCAGCACTCAAAAAGATTACAGACAGGTTAATTGTACTCCTCCATCCGTATATTGAATTAAATAACGGAGAGAGTCACCATCGAAAGAGATACATCAACTATCCAAATTTTGGACTTATTGTTGAAAAAGAAGCAGATACAGATAATGAAGATTTGGAGATTATAAATGATATTTATGACAGGATTGCCTTAAATTTTCATTGCAAAAAGCAATACGTTAAATACATTGACCATGATAAAGTTGAGGATATAATCTATGAAACTTGTAATATTTAACGGCTCTCCGAGGAACAAGAAGAGCAATTCAAAAATACTTATTGAACATTTCCTGAGCGGTTATAACAAAATCTGTTCTGAACGGGTGCCAGTCTATTATCTGGCAAACCGCCAGCAGAAAGAAGAACAGAAAGAGATTTTCCGAAAATCTGATATTGTCATTGTAATATTTCCACTTTATACTGATTGCATGCCGGGAATCGTAAAAGAATTCTTTGAAAGTATTGTGCAATTGGAGCTTTCAATTTCCAAAAAAGTAGGTTTCATTGTTCAGTCGGGGTTTCCAGAGGCAATTCACTCAATCTTTGTTGAACGATACCTGAATAAGCTGACGAAGAGATTAAAATGCGAATATCTGGGAACTATTATTAAAGGGGGAGTTGAGGGAATTCAAATTATGCCTCCTTTCATGACCAGGAAATTATTTGGCAGCTTTGAGGATTTAGGTGAGTACTTTGCAAAAACCGAAACATTCTCTACCGGGATACAAGACAGGTTGCGAAAACCTTTTAAAATGTCGCTTATGAGAAGATTGATATTTGAACTCATTAGCAAAACAGGATTAACTGATTTTTACTGGATTAGTAACCTGAAAAGAAATAATGCATTTAGTAAAAGGTTTGACAAACCCTATGAAGCAGAAATTTACCGCGCACAACATTGATTTCATGAGCCGTAAGGCGAGCATATTCTTCATACATGATCGACAGGCAGGATCCATGTCGCAAAACAAGAACAGCAGATTGCACCCTCAGATAAACACATTCTGGTACT
>CAZBGI010000024.1:0-46737 GCA_964491395.1 uncultured Bacteroidales bacterium
TTAAGCCTGCCGCTAGCGTTCATCCTGAGCCAGGATCAAACTCTCCGTTGTGAAAGTTTGGTATCCCTTTATCTCTAAAGGAAAATGTTGTCTGAGTCCCTGGCTTATTTTATCGTTCTATTCTCTAAAGAAAATTGAACGGGTACTCGCTTGCTTCTTTTTGGTTGATATCAATAATGTCAATGAACTTTTTTGTTCTGTATTTTCAAGAATCTTTCCGTTGAAAGATTGTCTTTTCGTTTGGGACTGCAAAGGTAAGAACTATTTTGTTTCTGGCAAGCTTTTTTTTGAAAAAAATTGTTTTTCTTCAAGTGGCTGTAAATCAATTTTATATGCTGATTTGCCGGCAAAACAGATAAAATATCTATTCTTTATGCCTGCCTAATCTTGTTCTTTCTTTACAATTTGTCAAATATCGTTGTCCGCTTTTTCTCTCTTCCTCCCTCCAGGGTTACCCCTCTCATTTGCGGACTGCAAAGGTAGAGAGTTTTTTGTTTTTGACAAGGTTTTTTTGAAAATAAATTAAACTTTTCTTAATACCTTGTCTTTTAGGCCTGTACATCTGTTTACAGTAATAATCTTCCTAAAAGACAAGACTTTCAACCTTACATGCTCTCTATTTGCATTATATCAAGTATCGTTTTCTGCTTATGAAGGGTTTGTATTACTGCAACCCCTTTCAATTGCGGACTGCAAAGGTACACACTTTTTTATCCCTTCAAAGTTTTTTTGTTCGCAATAAGTAAAATAATCTGTAGAAGACTGAAGTACTGACATTAACGAGTCGGTAGTTGATAAGTCTCCCCTCCTGATTAGTATGTATAAAACGGTTTTGCCCAAGTTTCAGACAAGGTCAAAGACTCAAAATCCTTAGAAGAAGAGTACCGTTCAATCTCTTGTAAGAAGGGACTGAATGAAAAAACCAAACATCCGGCCAAAAATCTTTCATCTCACCCAATAATTCTTTACATTTGATTATTGCTATCTTAAAGGAATGATCGCATAATGGCCCATTGGTCAGGCAAAAAGAACCAAAAAACCCAACAGATGGAAGTTACTACCCAGACATTCGGACTCCTTGCTGATGGAAGAGAAGCAAAACTTTTCCATTTTGAAAGCGCTGGAGGTATCACAGTAAAAATCACTAACTATGGAGGCATTGTCACTTCCATTCAAATGCTTGATAAGCAGGGAAAGCGGGAAGAAATAACCGCTGGTTTTCCACATTTAAAAGGATATATAAATGACCACCCCTATTTCGGGGCTCTTGTGGGAAGGTATGCCAACCGCATTGCCAAAGGACGCTTCAGGATAGATAATACTGAATATCACCTGCCCGTCAACAACGGCCCCAATCATTTACATGGAGGTTTGGAAGGCTTTGACAAGAAGTTATGGGATTATGAATTAAAGGAAAGCACTTCTGAAGCCAGCCTCCAACTGAACTACTTCAGTGTGGATATGGAGGAGGGTTATCCGGGCAACCTGTCAGCCAAGGTAACTTACACTCTCAATGACTCCAATGAAATTGCCATTCTTTATGAAGCGGGCACAGATGCTGATACCCATGTAAACCTTACCAATCATACTTATTTTAACCTGGGAGGATTCCGGTCACCAATATACGACCACCATCTTCAGATATACTCAGAGCTATACCTTGAAATGGACAGGGACAATATTCCCACTGGGAGACTATTACCTACGCAAAACACTTTACTTGACTTTTGCTACGAGGAAATACTGGAACCTCCGGTAAAAGAGACTCCCGGCGGCCTGGATTATTGCTTTGTGCTGAGTCGTGCCCGTGATTTTGCCCGACCTGTGGCATGGCTGAGTCACAAACCCACGGGGAGAAAGATATCGGTTTACACCACCCAGCCAGCTATCCAGATATATTCGGGAAATTTTCTAACCGGAGAACACTCCGGGCACAATGGAACAAAATATGAAAAACATTCGGCCATCTGCCTGGAAACTCAACATTACCCTGACAGCCCCAATCATCCGGAATTTCCCTCTACCCTTCTAAAGGCAGGCGAGAAGTATCAACAAGAAACAAAGTTTGTTTTTCAAACCATGAAGGAGTAATCGGAATGACAGAGGCTGAATCGTTAATTTGAATACTTTACTTCATCCTTTATAACGTCAACCGGAATTATGTCATTCAATTCCCGGCACTATGCGGGTAATTCCGACAGGATAGGATTTAAAAATGGCATCCACAATCAATTGGTAATGTTCAGGATTGGCAACGAAATCAAGATGGTTAATATCCAGTAATAAAATCTTGAGGTGGGTTTGCTGCCGGAGGTATTCAAAATAACTCGACTGAATGTTTTCAAGGTATTCGTCCTGAATCTTTTGCTCATAGTCCCTGCCTCTTCTTCGTATATTGGTCTGCAATCTTTCTGTTTTAACATACAAGTGCACCAGCAAATCCGGTTTGGGCAGATTGGCATTCATGATGGTGAAGAGTTTGGAAAACAACTGGTACTCATCTTCATTCAGGGTTTTGCGGGCAAAAATCACTGATTTGTTCAGGAAATAATCCGAGATGGTAAAATCAGAAAATAATTCCTGCCGTGGCAATTCGGTAATGAGTTGCTGATAGCGTTCAGCCAGAAAGGAAAGCTCTACCGGAAAGGCATATCTTTCCTGATTTTCATAAAACCGGGTCAGAAAAGGATTGTCTTCAAACTGCTCCAGGACCAATCTGCCATTAAACTGGTCAGCAATCATTTTAGCCAGGGTGGTTTTCCCTGCCCCAATGTTACCTTCTATGGCAAGATAATTATACTGCATCAAACCAGAATTTAGGTAGTGGAATTTTCAGGAAGAGCAAAAACACGGCTTTCATCCGGCGAAGCATCTCTGAGACCAACAATGGTTTGTTTCAGCACAGGATGCACAAACCCGGGAGAGACTTCAGTCATAGGTTCAAGGGCAAAATTTCTCAAATGCATCCTGGGATGAGGCAGGGTAAGTTTTTCCGTTTCCAGAATACAATCATTGTAGAATAAAATATCAATGTCAATATTCCTGGATGAATATCCTTCTCCGCTTCGGGTTCGACCCAAGGTTGTTTCGATTTCAAGCAATTTTTCAAGCAGGGAGCCGGGATCCAAATGGGTAGATACATGCAGTACCTGGTTGAGAAAATGCTCTTTGGCTTCAAACCCCCACGGTTCAGTTTTGTACAAGGCTGACAAAGCTTTAATTTCACCGGCCTCTTGTTCAATAAGAGCCCTAGCACGGGCAAAGGTTTTTTTTACATCGCCTTGATTCCCTCCCAATAAAATATATACCTGGTTTTTCATAATGATCAAAAAGCAGTTTCCGTAATTCGTAAAATGACAGGTTTACAGCTGATATGCTTCCTTCATTTCCTCTTTTCTCTTACCAACCTCCACAAATAGCTTGCCACTATGAGCAAACAGAACAATCTAAATTATTGAAAACTCAATCCTTAAATATTGGATCCTACTCCACCTTTTGGTGGCGCAAAATTCAGCAAAAAAAACGGTTTGACAAAAACTAAAATATTCTTTTTTTGTTGGCTTGTAATAAAACCCATCTTCTATCGTCTAATCAGATATATCTGGAAATTGCCGGGTGATTAGCATCCTGTTTAGCCCAATAAATCAACAATTATTCAATAACAATTAGCCATTATGAAACAGTTTTTCAAATTTTTGCTTGCCACGGTGTTAGGGGTATTTCTAACATTTCTCATCATTTTCTTCATATTCATGGGTATGATAGCCTCCCTGGGAAAGTCGGAACCCCAACCTGTGGCTGAGAATTCCATATTTCACCTTAAGCTTAACAGTGAAATAGTAGAACGAAGTTCGGACAATCCTTTCGAGAACTTCAACCCCATGAGTTTTACTCCTACTCAAACCATTGGATTGAATGATTTGCTGAAAAACATCCAAAAAGCCAAACTGGACGAAAACATCGAAGGAATATTTCTGGACATGAGTTTTACCATGGCAGGCTGGGCTAGTATGCATGAAATAAGGAATGCGTTGCTGGATTTTAAAGAAAGCGGCAAATTTATCATTGCGTATGGAGATTTCTTGTCGCAAGGAGCTTATTACCTTGCTAGTGTGGCAGATGAAGTGTATCTCAATCCGGAAGGAGCCATAGATTTTGTAGGATTAAATGCAGAAGTGGTATTCCTGAAAAACATGCTGGAAAAAATTGGTGTAGACATGCAGGTTATCCGCTACGGCAAATATAAAAGTGCGGGAGAGCCTTTCTTCAGGGAGGATCTGAGTGCAGAAAACAGGGATCAAATGCAGGCTTACCTCAGTTCTATGTGGAATGCCGTTATAAAAGATGTATCGGAACAGCGCAACATGTCAGTAAATGAACTGAACAGTATTGCCGACGCTTTCCAAACCCGGACACCGGAAGGAGCTTTAGAAGCGGGCATGATTGACGGAATCGCTTACAAAGATGAGATCATGGATAATATGAAAGCAAGGCTTGAATTGGACGAAAACAAAGAAGTTAACCTTGTCAATTTTACAAAATATAAGAAAGCCCCCCTGCCTGACAGTATGTTACCCACTGGCAAAAGAGAGAAAATTGCCATTATCTATGGATCAGGCAACATTGTGATGGAATCCGATAACGATCTTACCATGGGTGCCAATCGGGTTGCCAAAGCCATTCGTACAGCCAGAAAAGATACTACGGTAAAAGCCATTGTTTTTCGCGTTAATTCTCCGGGAGGTAGTGCCCTGGCTTCTGAGGTTATGCTAAGAGAAGTAATGCTGGCAGTAGAAGAGAAACCCGTGGTAGTAAGTATGGGAGATGTGGCGGCCAGTGGTGGTTATTATGTTGCATGTTATGCTGATAAAATCATTGCCAACCCCAATACCATTACCGGTTCTATTGGTGTTTTTGGCATTGTTCCCAATATGAAGGAAATGTTTAATGACAAACTGGGCGTCACATTTGACAACGTAAAAACCAATGAACTGGCCGATTTAGGTTCTGTAAGTCGTCCTTTAAGCAGAAGTGAAAGACAGATTATTCAGGAGCAAATTGATCGTGTTTACGAAACCTTTATTCATCATGTGGCAGAAGGAAGAGGCTTGACGGTAGCATCGGTTGACAGTATTGCTCAGGGACGAGTTTGGAGCGGTATCGATGCCCAAAGAGTGGGACTGATTGATGATTTTGGAGGGCTGAATTTTGCCATTGAGCAAGCAGCGGAATTAGCTGATATAGAGTCATACAGAACAATTGAATATCCCGAGCAAAAAGATTTGTTTGAACAGATTATGGAAGGTTTTGGTTCGGTAGAAGCAAGGTATGTTAAAGCCAAACTTGGCAATGCTTATCCCATATACCAGAAATTAAATCAGGCAACAGAAAACTCAGGTATCTTAATGAGAATGCCCTATGACGTTCAAATTGATTAATACCTCCCGATAATTACTTTTAGCAGACTTTTGAATATTTTTACTGACTGTAAAGTGTCTGCAAAAATTAAGCGGTCATCCGACATTACGGATGACCGCTTTGGGTTTATTGGTTTTGGTAAGTAATAGTACCTTAAGGTGTAAGAATAAATTTATACTTGTGGGTACTTTTTCATTACTTCCACAGGTTTCATGAGCAAATCAACATATTGCGCCCTGCGGTAAGCAAACGGGTCTTTTGAATTGACTTTGGCAACTTTGCCCCTGAAATCATCCAATGATGCGAACTTATTTTTATCCATCCACTTCTCAAGATCTCCAAGCATAGCAGTAATTTGCGAAATCTTATTCTTGTATACCGTACTTACCACCTGCACAGCCTGCGCTCCGGCAAGCAACATACGTACAACATCTTCTCCGGTGAATATACCGGTATTGCCACAAATGTCTCCTTTGATTTGTTTGTAAAGCAGGCCTGTATAACGAAGAGGCATTTTGTAATCGCCCAGTTGCGACAAATTAAAAGGACTGTAGAGATCTTGTTTGTCGACATCAATATCGGGTTGGAAAAGACGGTTAAATAATACAAATCCATCTACCCCTGCTTTGTCCATCTGGTTGACAACCTGCAATGGATTGGTATAGAAAAAACTGAGTTTAACGCTTACGGGAATTTTCACCTTCGCTTTAACCTCCTTCAGGATTTCCAGTTGTTCTTTTTCAATGTCTTCTGCACTTTGGTTTTTATCCTTGGGATTAGCATAGAAGTTTAATTCCAGTGCATCGATGCCGGTTTGTTCCATTTGTTGTGCATACTCCACCCATGTGGAATGGTTCACACAGTTTAAGCTGCCAATAACCGGAATACTGAGTTCTTTCTTTAATTTGGCCAGTTTATCAAGGTGCTCTGTGGGGCCGGCATGCTCCAGTTGAGGATAAAGACTTACCATTTCCGCGTGCCTTTCGGCATACTCGGTCATCTCTTCTTCCATTTGAATGCTTTCCAGGTTGATTTGTTCCTCAAAAAGAGATTTGAACACGATAGCTCCGATTCCGGCGGCTTCAATTTTTTTGGCCGTATCAAGGTCAAGAGTTAAGTTACAGGCTCCTAAAATCAAAGGGTTTTTCAATTCTAACCCCATATAGGTGGTTCTCAGTTTGGTCATAGCTTTTTTATTTTTAAATTAATTTTGGTATTTCGTTGCTTAAAAGTAAAAACTATTTGTGAAAACCACAAAATAAATCGACAAAATATATCCTATTATTTATTAAAATTCTTGCCACCTATGATATATCCATTTCCTGCAAGCTCTCACATAGTTTGACTATCAGTGGCTTCTGACAGAATGACTTTTCAACTTCATACCAAAATCCTGTCAGTCCTGATAGATGGCGATTCTCCTCCCCTATAATCCACCAAATTTCTGTTTACACATCATCCTAAAAACCATCTGATATGCAATTTTTCGGGGTGTCGATGAAAAAAATTCATCTTTCATGGCACTTTTCACCTGATTTGTTACTATATTTAAACAAGCAATTAACAAAAAAACTTATCCAATGAGCGAAAAGAAACTAAGTGGTGAAGTATTTTTCCCCACCCCATGGACAACAGAAAAAGCGCAGGTAAAAGACAGAAAAGTGTGGGATCAGAAAGCAGAAGATGACTATACAGGTTTCTGGGAAGAGTTTGCTAAGGAACTGCATTGGTTCTCCCCTTGGGATAAAGTGCTGGATGACACCTCAAAACCTTTCTACAGGTGGTTTACCGAAGGAGAAACCAACATTTCCTACAATTGCCTTGACCGTCATTTGAAAACCTTCCGGCGCAACAAACTGGCCCTGATATGGGAAAGTGAAGAGGGTAAAACTGAAACCATGTCCTACTTCCGGTTGCACCAGGAAACCTGCAGGTTTGCCAATGTGCTGAAAAGTATGGGTGTAAAAAAGGGGGATAGGGTTACCATTTACATGGGACGCATTCCTGAAATTGTAACTGCCATGCTTGCCTGCGCCCGCATAGGAGCCATTCATTCTGTGGTGTATGGGGGCTTCTCGGTGGAATCCCTCACCGAAAGGATTGAAGACAGCCAGTCGCGGGTACTGGTAGTGGCCGATGGGGCCTACCAGCGAGGCAAAATCGTTCCGCTGAAACAGATTGCAGATGAAGCCTTGCAACGGGCAGGCACGGTGGAGCATGTAATTGTAGTAAAGAGAACCCAGGAAGAAGTTTTCATGCAACCGGGCCGTGACATGTGGTATCATGAGCTGGTGCAGTTTCCGGTGGCCAATAATACATGCCAGCTGGAAATCATGGATTCGGAAGACCCGCTTTTTATCCTTTATACATCCGGCACCACAGGCAAACCCAAAGCCATTTTGCATACACATGGGGGATACATGGTTGGAACTTACGTAACGACCAAATATTACCTTGACTTGCAGGAAGAGGATCGCATCTGGTGCACGGCCGATCCGGGTTGGATAACGGGGCACAGCTATATTGTGTATGGACCACTGCTCAATGGGGGTACCATTTTTATGTATGAAGGAGCCCCCTTTCACCCCTACCCCAACCGCTGGTGGCAAATGATTGAAAAATATGGCATCAACATCCTTTATACGGCACCCACAGCGATTCGTGGATTTATGCGTTTTGGCGACAGCTGGGTGAACCGGCATAACCTTTCTTCTTTAAGAATACTGGGCTCGGTGGGTGAACCCATCAACCCTGAAGCATGGAAATGGTATCACAAGGTAATCGGAAAAGAACGTTGCCCCATTGTCGATACCTGGTGGCAGACGGAAACCGGCATGCACATGATAGCACCTTTCCCTTCAGAACCTCTGAAACCTGGCTCAGGTGGCAAGCCCTTCCCGGGAATAAAAATGGAGATAGTAGATGATAACGGTAAGCCTGTTAAACGAAATCAGGAAGGCTTTCTGGTAATAAAAACTCCCTGGCCGGCGATGGTGCGAACCCTATTTAACGATGATGAGCGATTTGTGCAACAATACTGGTCAAAGTTTGAAGGGATGTACCTTACAGGCGATAGTGCCCGGATGGATGAGGATGGTTATATCTGGATCATTGGCCGGGTTGATGATGTAATCAAGGTGTCTGGTTACCGGTTGGGCTCCGCAGATATTGAAAGTGCCTGCGTAAGTCATCCGGCTGTAGCAGAGGCTGCGGCTATCGGCATTCCGCACAAACTCAAAGGAAATGCTATCAGTGCTTTCGTAATATTAAAAGACGGTCAGCAGCCCTCACAACAGCTCATGGAAGAACTCAGAGCCCATATTGGCCATGAAGTAGGACCCATTGCCAAGCCCGAAAAGATTGAGTTTGTGGATAAGCTGCCCAAAACCCGCAGTGGTAAAATCATGCGCAGGGTGCTGAAAGCCCAGGCCCTGGGAGTAGATCCGGGGAATATTTCCACGCTGGAAGAGTAACGGATTTGCTCATTTTTTATTCCTGAGAATTCTCCTCCCTGGATCATAACTGCCTGGATAAAACTGATTGCTTGTGCCTGCTTCAAAGTGCAATCTTTTGAGCCGGCACTAGGGTCCTAAACGGGCTTCAATTTGTTCGTTTACAAGTTTATACAAAAAATGAATAACTTTGAGGTGAAGAAAAACATGCATTAAACAAGTAATGAGCCCATCAATTCTGACTAACGTGAATTTAATTGGCTTGTTATTATAACTGTATTGCTGTTTCCACAAATATTCAGGCAAACCATAACCTGACCTTCAGCTCGTATAAGCAATATATACCCATGGAAAAACCTAACAAAGAAAAACAACCGGAGGCAAGATTTGAGTTTCGCTCTTTCGGACAGGATTTTCAGCCTGTTCATCAACGCATGGCGGCTTTGTCAAAACCTGTTCCCAAAGAATTCCAAAGACGTATTTCCCGCGAAACCTATATCGTTTCACCTTCCACTGATTCTTTTAATTGCAAAATAAGAGATGAAAAAGCCGATATCAAAAAACTGCTGCGCACAGAAGAGGGCCTCGAACAGTGGGAAGTTTTCCTGAAAGAACCATTCCCTTTGAATGGAAAAGTCATTGCACAGAGCATTTTTCCTGTCCTGCTGTCCTACCCTTTCATTATGGAAAAAGAAACGTATTCCCTGGATGCTTTCTTTGATATGATAAGGAAAATCCCGGAACTGAAAATTGTAAGGGTACAAAAAGAACGTTTCGGTTACATGATCAACGATGTTATCTGCGAATTTGGCTATATCTGGATAAATGGTGACCGGGTGGAAACCATAAGTGCCGAATCAACCCGGAAAGAAGATGTGGTGCAGGTCTTGTCAGAACTGGGCATAAGTGATTGGGAAAACATCAATTACCTGCAGGCCATAAAAAGGGTAACGGGGTTGTCCGATAAAACACTGATGAACGAATAAAACATGCACCATTATGATGGAAATAGAAAGAAAGTTTAGGGTAAAAGGAGATTTCAAAAAAGATGCCCATGACCGGTTCCGCATCAGTCAGGGCTATCTTTCATCGAACCCTTCACGAACCGTAAGAGTAAGGATAAAAGGAGATAAAGCCTATCTCACCATAAAGGGAAGCAGCAGTGCATCGGGGGCCAGTCGATTTGAATGGGAAAAAGAGATACCAGTGGCCGATGCACAGGAACTGCTGAAGATTTGCGAACCCGGCATTATTGACAAAACCCGCTTTCTGGTGGACTTCAAAGGCCACACCTTTGAGGTAGATGAGTTTTATGGAGATAATGAAGGACTGGTGGTGGCAGAAATAGAGTTGAAATCCGAAGAGGAAACCTTCGAAAAGCCTGACTGGCTGGGAGAAGAAGTGACGGGAGACAAAAGATATTACAATGCCATGCTGAAGCAAAATCCGTTTAAGAACTGGGAGTAGAATTGTTGAATTGGTGAGTCGTTGAAACCTGCAAAAGAACAATATAGTGCTTTCACTTTTGGGCAATTACCGTGACACTAATCCCGATAGTCTATCCAGGTAAGAAACAATGCTATCGCGAAATAAATCTATAAGAAACAGCAATACTTACCAAGGTCATTCTGTCAGCATCTTTTTCAAATTCAAACAGGGAGGTAAAACCAAAGTAATAACGCAAATCGAACAGCCATTGATTGAGACCCAGATTTACGCCAAAATTGAACCCCACATCTGTGTTTCTGATGTCTTTAAATTCACCAGGGTCAACCGCAACACTATTGCTACCCCTGGTGGCTTTAAATCGATTGTTCTGGCTTAGCAGAAAATTAAATTGCGGACCTCCATAAAACAGCAGAAACATATCAGCTCCTCCCTCTTCTTTTGTATATGTACCATATCCCACATTCAACGGGATATCAAGGTAATTTAAACCCATCATAAGGTCGGTATTGTCCAGGGTATTGTCCAGAAATTCAGGCGTAATAAATCTGAATGTCCTTTGAGTATAATTGACTTCCGGATTGAGATACAAGTTGGAAAAAAGCTTTATATGACCTGTTACACCCAAAGTATACCCCAGTCGTTCCCTATAGTCTTCTTCAAAAGTAGGTCCGAGATAGCTTAAGTTACCACCGGCTTTCAAACCCATGCTATTTTGTGCATCTAACTGAGAATAGGCTGTCAGGAACGTAACCATCGCAAACATCAAATATTGAAAAGGGTGGCATTTTTTCTTGCTCATAGGGGATTGGGAAGAAAACGATTTTTATTTAGACTGATTACAAATTAACATTCTAATATAAGAAAAAACGCTCTAAGTATCACAAATAACTTTCTTCAAAGGTGATTTAACATCTATAAAATTCCAATTAAGCGCACCCACTTGACAATTAAACGCAGGAATCGTATATTTAGCCTTTAAACTTTGACGTTATGCCTAAACCTCATTGTATCAACCGGCGCAAATTTCTTCGCAGTTTTGGGGGAATTATACTGACAGGAGCAGTGCTTCCGGCAACTGGTTCTGCAGGATTTTTATTTTCAAATAAGGAATTTATGACAGATGTATCGCTTACCAGATTTGAACCCGGCTACCTGAAGCTGCACAAAGACGGCAGCCTGAAGGCACGGGCAGATATTTTATGGGACAGAATGTACAGATGTGATTTGTGTCCGCGTGAATGCGGGAAAAACCGTATCAGGGGAAGACGTGGAGACTGTAATGCCAGTGCAGACCTTGAAATATCTTCTTTTGCTCCCCATTTCGGAGAAGAAACCGAGCTGGTGGGGAGAAACGGTTCGGGCACCATCTTTTTCACCAACTGCTCTCTTCTATGTGTGTTTTGCATCAATTACGACGTCAGCCAGATGGGCCAGGGCCGCAAATACAGCATTGATGAACTGGCCGACATGATGCTTACCCTGCAGCGCATGGGTTGTCACAACATCAACGTAGTAACCCCCACCCACTACGCGCCCCACATACTCAAAGCCCTGGACAAAGCTGCCGGCAAGGGGCTCAAACTTCCTCTGTTGTACAACACCTGCGGATGGGAAAAAACGGATGTCTTGCAAATGCTTGACGGAATAGTGGATGTTTACCTGGCCGATTTTAAATATGACGACCCACAGGCCGCCAACAAATACTCTCCCGGAGCCATCACTTATCCCGAAATAACCAAAACAGCTTTGCTGGAAATGCACCGGCAGGTAGGAGTTCCTGAGCCCGAAACCAGGGGTATTATCAACAGGGGATTGATGATTCGCCACCTGGTGATGCCCAATAATGTAGCCCACTCTGAGAAAGTGATGTATTGGATTGCCGACAACCTACCCAAAAATACCTATGTGAACATCATGTCGCAATACACACCTGTATTCCAGGCCCATGAATATCCGGAAATATCGCGCCGCATAACCCAGGCGGAATACGCGGCTGTTGTTGATGCTGCGAAAAATACGGGGCTAACCAATCTAAGGTTGCAGGGAGTGTAAAGTGAAAAAGATTGATTTTTTATTCTCCCCCCAAAATGCAGAAGAAAAAGAGCTGTTTTTCGGAGGATTAGAAAACAAAAAGCCTGAGGCAAAAAGTTTCAGGTACAGAAACCTTCTTTTGCCACAAGCCTTTTTCTTAGTTTGATAATGGGTTACTTATTCAGGTAATCAACAACAATCTGATTGAATTGATCTGCTGATTCAAACTGCACAAAGTGCCCGCTTTGGGGAATCATGTGCAACTCATTATTGGGAATTCGCTCTGCACCCACATTGGCTATATCTCTGGTAAAACCGGGATTAAGAAACCGGTTGGGGATAAGATTATCCTTCTCTCCAAAGATAATAAGCGTAGGTTGCTGGATTTTGTGCAAATACTCATGAGTAGCTTCATCCACCATGCCATTTACCGATTGAACCACAGCATAACAATACGCTTCAAAATCTTCAGCCTCACGCATGGCTATCCTGTCGGTAATCATAAACCCGGCATCATCGGGCAGTTCGTAAAAATTGTATGCCAGGTTGGAAATGATATCCTCCACCGGCGTAAGCATAACGCCTCTCACGGTCATCACACTGCGAAACCATTCTTTTTGTCCTTCGGTGAATTTCTCAAACCCTGCAGGTGCAGTAAGGACAAGTTTTTCTACCCTTTCAGGATAATACAATGCAGTGACCATTGATATCTGGCCACCCATAGAATGACCACCCAGCACAACGGATTCCAGCCCCAGGGCTTCAATAAATTCTTTCACCACCCTTGCATAATAAGTCATCATACCCGAATGAGGATTCTTGGAGGATTTACCATAGCCGGGCAGATCGATGGCAATGACCCTGAAATGTTTGCTCAATTCAGGAATGTTTTTCTTCCATGCCGGCAAATAGCTTCCCAGGCCGTGAATAAGAATGATTGTCTGTTCCCCTTCTCCCTGGTCAACGTAGGCAATGGTTTCACCTCCCGGCAATTCCACCTGTTGAGTTTTAAAAGGGTAATTCAGTTCCATAAAAGAGGAAAGGGGTTCGATATCGCTGTAAGGGTGCCAGTTTGCCGGGTTCATGGTTTCACATCTGTTAAAAAGCAGCACAACTGCTGATAGTACAAAGAAATAATATATTTTTCGCATAGCATCAAATATTTATCAGAACATAAGCCATTTGTAAACCACAAAAACGGTCCATGGGTTCGCAGGTCTTTCTCCCTGCACTCCACCATTAACAGCAACCCCATATCTGTCGTCGGCACTGTCGAAGAAATCGCCCAGCCAAAGACTGGCACCATGTAACTCAAGACTCATGAAAGGTCCGAGATTATAGACCACTCCGGCATTGGCTTCCACACCCATAAAACTGCCTCCACCTATGGGTGTGGCATTGCTTATGGCAGCGGCGGTGCCAATTTTTGCATGCAGCCTGTTGGGGATAATGCCTTTGGAATAATTCAGCGTACCGCCTGTGAATCCGTAACCTATGTTGGACAAATCAGCAATTACCGGCGTAAAGCGATTGACAACATTGGCATGGGGGAAAAGCAGATAGGCTCCTGAATTGATAAAGAATCCTCCCGGAGCAGCCCAGGTATTGCCGGTCATGACACCATTATACTTTCTATCGTCGAGTCCGTTTTCATCTCCGGAAGTATACATTACATCTGCCGTAAATCGATCCTGCAAAGTTTGACCATAGCGGTATCCTAAGCGTAAATTGGCGGCAAAACCACTGATCTCAGCACCTTTTCGCCATCCTGCTTCGCGCAGTACATTCACAACTCCTACATTGTAATTAAAAAAACCATTGAGGGAAAACCTGTCCTGCATGTAATCCGCATTGCGGGAAAAATGGGTTCCCAACCATACAACATCTGATTCATAAGGAGCACTCCCAAATTTAAACCGGAATACACCATTGTATTCGGCAAGCTGCGAGTTCAAACCTTGCCCAAGGATAGATACTCCACCACGGCCATTGCCCCGATCTCTGACATAATGCGTTGAAAGGGCTGCCCTCCAAAGGGTATTTATATTTCTCTCATACTGAAACTCAAACATATTGACATCATCGTCTTTGAAAAGCTCGTTTTCATAAAACTTAAAGAAACCAGCCTTGAAACGGTGAAAGTCTGCATTTCTGTAAAGGGTAACTCCCACAGCATGCGTGCCGAAATAAGTCATCCTGAAACCATTTTCCAGCATCTTATCTGCCAGGGTGCGATAAGGATTGTAAGGGTTGTCATACATACGCTGCAGACCCAGGTTAATTGACCATCCCAATGCAGGAATTAACTCCAGCTCAATGTTTTGGGTCTGAAGATTTACCTGATGCCCCGAAACAGCACCTCCCTGGTTAGGCCCGGCGCCGTAAGACACATCGCCCCAGGTCCAGTCCAGTTCAAAAACAGCCCTGAGGACAGCTTTGCCATCAAAAAGGCTGGGTTGATAAATAAAGAACGGGATCAAGCGTTGTTCCACGTAACCTGTAGTGGCTGTATCGCTGGTCATTACAGAATTACGGCCAAACATGCGCCCCAGCACCTGCCCCCTGAGAAACTCATTCTGAGGAAAAAAATTGGAAGAAACTCCCTGGTTGATATAAAAAGCAAGAAACTGAAACTCCTTATTAGGTTCTCCCGGAACCTCTGTATCAAACACCCGTGCCGATTGCTGGGCAATACTACCGGGCGACATCAGCAAAAAGAAACATACCAGTAGCCCGGGCAATACATGTTTTTTCATATTTCGGGATTTTATGGTTCAATTAAGAATACATTCAAGAAACAGAGGTTGTCCTAAGCCGGGTTGTTTTAGAATCCAAACTTCAGACAACCTCCGGTTCAACTAAAATCAAGATTCTGCAATTATTCTGTTATCTCTACGTAATACTGAACGTTTGTTTCGCCAAGATCACCGCCACCGGTGCTTCCGAAACCCTCTTCAGCAGTGGGAGGAGCAAAACCCAGACTGGGGTCTGTCTGAACCACTTCATATCTCATCTCGCGGCCATTATCTGTTTCAATGATTTGGAAAATACCTTCGCTGGTGAGCGATGTGGGTGAGCTTTGCGATAAAGTAATGTTCCAGATATCTTCCACTTCGGATTCTTCCATTACATAAGTACCTACCAGTTCGGTCATCACATCATCAGGGTCATAAGACTCTACCACATAAGTTCCGTTTTCATCAAAATCTGCAATAATTTTAGCAATATTGAAATCAATCAAAAGGGGAGCCACATTTTCACCCTCAGAAATCCAGTTCCCGACAAGACCTTCTGGAGTAGGTTCTTCATCAATAGGATCGTCATCTTCTTCTTTGTCGCAAGAAGTAAAGCTAAGCATAGCAGCGGCCATCAACATAAGGGCCAGTGAAAACAAATTTTTCTTTTTCATAATTGTGAGGTTTTAGTTGTTAATAATGATTGAGTAAATAAATCGCAAAATGCATGAAAGAATTCAAGAATTTTTGAAAAGCCGTCATTCATTTGCAGGGTTTAAATTTTTCAGTTTCTTACGGTCAATTTTTCCGGCATCGTTTTTCGGCATTTCTTCCAGAAAATCAATATGAACCGGGATTTTATACCTGGCCAGATTTTCACGACAATATGCCCAAATATCATCTTTGGTAATCTGCTTTCCTTTCTTTGGTACAATAAAAGCTTTTCCTGTTTCTCCCCATTTGGGATCCGGCACACCAATAATCACAGCCTGATCAATTTGGGGATGCTGGCGCAAAAGGTATTCCACTTCGGCGGGATATACATTTTCTCCTCCGGAGATGTACATATTCTTTATCCGATCGACCACAAAAAGAAATCCTTCTTCGTCTCTCCTTACCCGGTCACCGGTGTAAAACCATCCATCTTTAATCGTATCCCGGGTAGCTTCAGCATTGTTCCAGTACCCCGGGGTAACGTTGGGGCCTTTGAGCAGTAATTCACCTGTGGCCGCTCCCTTCTGCTCCATTCCTTTTTCATCTACCAGCTTCACCTGGTAAAAGAAGTTGGGTGTACCAATCGATCCTTGTTTGCGAATGGCATCGGAATGATTGAGCGAGGTTACATTGGGTCCTACTTCCGTAAGACCGTATCCCTGGCGGATGGAGATATCACGGCCGTGCCAGAGCTCAATGAGCGGAATAGGCATGGCCTCTCCTCCTACAATGATGTAACGCATGCTGTCAAGCCGGGCTTTTTCAAACAACGGGCTGTCCGACATCATTTTCAGCATGGTGGGTACTCCCCAGAAAATGGTCATGTTTTCCTTTTCAATAACCTGAAGTATATCGTCGGGATTAAAGCTGCGCATAAGCAACGTATAGGCGCCATGCAGGAAAAAGGGAGTCATAAGAACATTCCAGCTGCCGGTATGAAAAGGTGGTGCGCAATTAACAGACCGATCCTCACTGGTAATATCCAGCCTGATTTCGGTATTGAGTGCGTTCCATAACAACATTTTGTGCGTATAAACCGAGCCCTTGGGAAATGCAGTGGTGCCGCTGGTATAAATAATAAACAGCGGATGATTCTCATCAAAGGGGATATTTTCAAATTCTGCTTTCTGGTCATCATAAACAAAATCCAGGCAGAAATTCGAAAATTCACTCAATGTAACAATGTGGTCAATGCGCTTAAATTGATCCGAATCCCTCAGTTTGTCGTTATATTTTTCATTGTAAATAATCATGGAAGGTTTACAGTCGGAAATCAGAAAATCCGTTTCCCTGGGCGTTAGTCTGTAATTCAGTGGAACAAGAATCAATCCGGTTTTCTGGGCAGCAGCAAACAAAGCTACATATTCCAGGCAATTCTCTGCCAGTACAGCAATGCGATCGCCTTTGTTTAATTTCTTTTTTTCAACCAACCACTGAGCCAGATATGAACCCAGTTGATGCACCTGCCCGTAGGTAAGCGAGCGGCGGGTTTCATACTCTTCCACTGCCACCTTGGTGGGGTTGTAAATATTCCATTTACCAAACCAGTCGAAAGTACTCATGATTGTTGTTTTTTATTATTATCAAAAGCCATCAGTATCAGAGCCACCAGGGTAGAAATAACAATGGCAGAAGAAGCTGCAATGGCGGGATTTTTCACCGTACCCACTACGAATTTGGTAAAGAAGCCCAAATCGATTTCCCAGGTTTCTACCATAATACCCATTGCGTAATACACGGTAAAGTGGACAACAATAGCCGTTACCGAAGCTGTAAACGGAATATGGGTGCGGATGTTTTTGAAGAATATGCCAAAAATTACCGGAATAAAGGCTGCCGAGAAATAAGCATACACCCCATTCTGGGCCAGGATGGCAACACTCAGGTTCGGATTGAGAATCTGGTCGCGTGCAATGAACCAGGTTACAATGGCCAGCACAACAATTGCCGCTTTATTGGCAAGGATAAGCTGATGGTCTTTAAGAGTACCTTTTCTTACCAATGGCTTAACAATATCCGAAGTAATACTGGTAGACACCGACTGGATCAAACCCTCCAGGGTCGACATGCCGGCAGAAATCAATCCCAGCACCACCAGCAAACCCACTACCACACCCAGTCCGGTATCAGAGAAAAGCCATACCACATAAGTGGGGATAATTTCGTCATTTCTCAGGGGGACACCATCCAGTGTTAGATCGGGGAAGGCGAGGCGGGCATATAGCCCGGCAAATACCACGAAGAAAAAGATCAGTTCCACAATCACGGCGGTAACCAGGAATTTATTGACATCCCTTTCTTTTTTCAGCAATAAGGATTTGGTTATGATGTGGGGCTGCACAACAATGGCAATCCCAATTACCAACTGGGCAAAAATTATTTCGTAATAATCACGAAACAGCGGACTGACGGGGTTTACAGGTTTTGCCAGCAAGGGATCGATATCCGCAAGCTTGCGGAAAAAACCTCCTATGCCATCTGAGAAATGCTCAAAACCTGAGAAAAGCAAAATAAATCCTACCACCAGCATTACCAATGCCTGCAAAGTATTGGTATATACCATGGAGTTGGCACCCCCATACATCATATAACCAAACACAAAAACAACTAAACCAGTTAACACGAAAATCGGATTGGCATCCAGCGCAGTGGCAATTACACTCACGATCGCCACCACTATTAAAACAATAAATGTAACAAGCAGCAAGGATAACAAGGCCATGAAAAAAGAATAGTTCCGGCTGTGGTAACGTGTTCCAATCCATTGCGCCAGGGAAAGAGCCTTCACGGTTTGACCGTGTTTGCGGAAACTTTTGGTAAGTACAATAAGACTTGCCGTTGCTGCAAAGGGCAACACAATCCCGTATGATAACACCCCACTGACGCCAAAATTGGCGATAAACCCCGGATTGATAACAAAAGTCGCAGCACTGGTCATGGCAGCAGCCAGGGATAGCCCCACGGCATAGGGAGAGAATAAGATATTTCCTACTGCATAGTCGGAAATATTTTTGATTTTCAACGCACCTTTAATGACAAATAACAAAACCACCAGGGCATACACTGCCAGTAAGGCTATTACTCCAGTTGTAAATGTTGAGGCTATAATCATATCTTATTTCAAAATAACTATCGTTCAAAAACGATTTACTGTGAGAATTTCCTTTAACATCCGGGGTATCAGAACCTGAAAGCTGCACTGGCAAACGCCAGCCCTCCTCCTGAACCGATAAAATAAAGCAAATCTCCCGATTTCAGCTTTCCCTTGCGCCATGCTTCATCCAAAGCCAGGGGGATACAGGCCGAACCCGTGTATCCAAACTTATGCATCACCGTAGGAGCTTTCTCACGAGCAACACCCAAAATGTCCATGGTTTCCCAGATAGAATTGATATTGATTTGGGTCATGAAGTAATGGTCTACCTCCCCGGGGCTCACACCAATCCGTTCCGAAAGGGTATTGGCCATCATGGACCACATTTCAGGATTGAGCTCTTTGGGGAATTTTTTCACAAACTGCAAAAGGTTGCCTTTATCTTTCACCACCTGCTCAGTTGTGGGACAAAACGAACCACCAGCATAAATTCCCATATAGTCATAATACTGGCCCTGGGTAATCAGCTGTGAGGTAAGAAAGCCCCTCTCAGCGTTTTTTTCCGCTTTCAGAATCACTGCACCTGCCGCATCAGCAAACAAGGTAACGGTCTTTTTATCCTGCATATTGAGGTATTTACTCATGGCATATGCCCCTATCACCATCACGTAGCGATAGTTTTCGTCGGAGCGGATGTATTTTACACCTGTATCCATTGCTGTTACAAAACCTGCACATGCGGTGTTGATATCAAAAGTTCCGGCGTTGGTCATACCGGTAAGATATTGCACTTTACTTGCTGTAGAAGGAGAAATAAACTCCGGTGTATCGGTAGATATGATCAGCAGATCTATGTCTTTGGGTTGTAGTCCTCCATGCTCAAGCGCCTTGCGCGCGGCATCTACGGCAAGATCAGAAACACTTTCATTTTCCTCCAGCCAGCGACGTTCATATATGTGTACATTTTCTTCCAGCCACTCGCTTACAGGCTCTCCCAACAATTCATCAAAATAAGAATTGGGAACCACCCTGTTGGGAACGGATGTTCCTATGGAATGTAAAACGGCATTTTGCATCAATTTCAGTTTTTTTTGATAAACAAAGTCTGGAGTAATCGTTAAATAGTGATACCCCCATCTACGCTCAATACGGTACAATTGATAAAAGCAGCTTCGTCGGAAGCCAGAAATGCATAGGCTGCAGCAATTTCTTCCGGTTTACCCAGGCGGCCTGTGGGGGTTTTGTCGCTCATTCCCTGCAGGATATTTTCCGGCATTTTTTTCACCATCTCAGTGGCAATAAAACCTGGGGCAACAGCATTTACGGTTACCCCTTTTCGGCCCATCTCCCTGCCCATGGTTTTGGTCATGCCAATTACACCCGCCTTGGTAGCAACATAATTGGTCTGTCCGAAGTTTCCATACAGCCCTACCACGGAAGAGGTATTGATAATACGTCCGTAGCCATGCTCCGTCATGTGCACACCCAAAGCTTTGGCACAATAGAAAACACCGCTGAGATTAACATCAATAACCTGCTGCCATTGATCCTGCGTCATTTTTTTCAGGGTAGAATCGCGGGTAATGCCGGCATTATTAATCAGAATGTGAATTTGTCCGAACTCTTTGATGGCTTTCTCCGCAGCACGATTCACATCCTCAAAATCGGCAGTGTTTACTTTTTCAAAAACTACCTTATGCCCTTCCCCGGCAAGATTCATCGCTGTTTCTTTTCCCTTTTCCTCGTTCATATCCCAGATAATAACACTGGCTCCTTCAGCAGCAAATCTCTCTACGGCTGCTTTTCCTATTCCATCGGCACCGCCGGTAATGATGGCAGTTTTGTTTTTAAATCTTTCCATTGTTGATGTTTTTTTTCTAACTCAGGTTGGTACAATCAATTTTTCAGGCCGGGTTACTCCCTTTCCACTATCATGGCGATTCCCTGACCACCACCGATGCAAAGGGTGGCAAGACCGGTTTTGTTATTTCTCCGCTTCATTTCGTACAGCAAGGTGGTAAGCACCCTGGCACCGGAAGCTCCAATAGGATGGCCCAGTGCAATGGCTCCTCCATTTACATTTACAATGTCGGGGTTGAGCTTCAGGTCGCGCACCACGGCCAGACTCTGGGCGGCAAAAGCTTCATTGGCCTCCACCAGTTCAATATCTTCTATTTGCATCCCGGCCTTGTTCAGAGCCTTTCGGGTAGCTTCCACCGGGCCATAGCCCATGATTTGCGGGTCGAGACCAATATAGGCAAAGGATTTTATTTTTGCCAGAGGCTGCAGACCCAGTTCGCGGGCCTTGTCAACACTCATCACAACCACCATGGCTGCACCGTCGTTGATTCCACTGGCATTGCCGGCAGTAACTGTTCCGCCGTTTTTGAAGGCAGGTTTCAGACCGGCAAGTTGCTCTATGGTAAGGCCTTTGCGGGGGAATTCATCTTTATCTATCACCAATGTTTTTTTCCTCTGCACGATTTCCACCTTTACAATCTCTTCATCAAAAGTACCTTTGTTGACAGCCTGCTCAGTTTTATGCTGGCTTTTCAGGGCAAATTCATCCTGCTCTTCACGGGTCAGGTTCCAGTTTTCTGCAATGTTTTCTGCCGTTACTCCCATATGATAGTTAAAGAACGCATCCGTGAGACCATCATGAATCATGCTGTCAACCATGGATGCATTGCCCATTTTATAACCGAAACGGGCTTTGGGCAGCAGGTAGGGAGCATTGCTCATACTTTCGGAACCACCGGCCAGTACAATTTCATTTTCCCCCAGCATAATGCTCTGTGCAGCCAGGCAAACCGCCCTCAAGCCAGAGCCACATAACTGATTGATGGTAGTAGCAGGTGATTCCTGTCGTACGCCTGACTTGACTGCAATCTGGCGGGCAATATTCTGCCCTTCACCTGCCGACAATATATTTCCGGCAAAAGTCTCATCCACCTGACGGGCACTGATCCCCGCTCTGTTAATCGCTTCTTTGGCTGCATGTACGCCAAGTTCAACTGCCGATAAGGAAGCAAGTCCGCCTCCAAAATTACCAATGGCCGTTCGTGCTGCCGACACAATGCATACTTCCTTTAACTGCATATTTATGTATTTTCGGGTTTAACAAATTAAGCCGGAGACCATCGCCTATCTATGAAATGAGTAGGAATACAAAACACTCCGGAAAAACTTCAGGGTTTTCTGTTGTTACGAAAACGATTGCAAATAAAACATACAGGAGGAGTGAAAAAAACTGCAAATCCAATTTTTATGGGTGTGACTTTAAAATATTAAGTCGATAAAACAGCACTCAACATGCTATTTAACCGTGTTTTTTAAGCCATAAAACCGGGTGTGACTTTATAAGTTGCTTGTTTGAATAACTTATCAAAAAGTTTGCGGAAAGTTTCCGGTTCATGCCCCTGGAGTTCAGTGCACATTTCTTTCATAAGTCTGAATTTATGTTTATCAGGTATGTACGGAAGGCTGGTTTCGTAAAGCGTTTCAAAAAGTTGCTCTGAGGTAACCAGTAGTTCTTTGTAGCGGGCCAGTTCAAATATCCAGATAAAAGAAGGGATGTATCCAGCTTTTTTGCGGTATGCCTCTTCCCGGGCAAGTAGTTTATATTTCTTCTCAACAGATAAAATTTTGCTGTATTTTTCTGCTTCCAGCAAGGCATATACATACGATGTAAAAAATATATGCCATCGGTTTTTGAGAATATCTTCGCGATAACTATCGAGAAAACCGGAAGCATAACTGACAGCTTCCCGGGCGTGGTTGTTTCGTATGAGGGCCTGTGTATAAAAAGAGGCAAAGCCGATTCGGTTATGGGAACTGAGCGTTTTTTTAAAATCGGAAAAACTTTTCCTCAACAAGTCAAGAGCCTCTTTATGTCTTCCGTCGCGCATCAGAAGAGCACTCAGGTTATTGAGGTATTGTAAAAAATCATTGCTTTTGTATCGAATAGAAAGATAACCGTAATAACTGGCTTTGGCTAAATCATTCTCACGGGCATGCACCAGAAGACGGTTTCCATAATAATTGACCAATATTCTCGGAGAATACATTTTCCCCTGCTCAAACAATACATCGAGTTTATCAAACAACTTCAGCAATCTGTCATACTCCTTGTACACGTAATACATAAAGGTGAGCCTTACTATGGCAAAATACCGGTTGAGCCCATCCAGACTCTCATCCTCAAAAACCCTTACCAGCTTTTCCTCCCATACCCGGCTATTGTCGGCCATAAACTTGTATTGCGAAACAATATCGTGGGTAGCATCATGCAACTCCTGGTACACAACCCGCCCTTTGCGGTATTCACTTTCATAGTTTTGCAGAAACTCTCCTATCATATGATAATTTTCATGACGCACACGAATGAGAAGAAAATGCCGGTAGTTCTGCATCAGTTCGTAAAATCGTAGAAAATAATAGGTGGGATGAGAATAGTTTTTAATATAGCGAATAATGTCCTTTTCATCTTCCTGCGAAAGGGCATCCGTCATGATTTTTCTGTCCATTTCGCAAAGCCATTCATAAAAAGCATCCACATCAATGCTTTCCAGACGCTTGAGAATCCATTTCTTCAGATAGGAATACTTTCTTTTATCTATTTGCGGAGGAAAAGCCCGGGGGGTTTGAGGATGAAGCAGGTTATGATGCAAAATCTGAAGCACAGCAATTTTTTCATCATCTTTCAGGTGGTGGGTATTTAACAACCATGACACCTGGTGCGGCAGCAAGGTTTGAGCAAAAGCATGAAAGGAGTTGAGAAAAATACCAGGCATGAATGACAATTACACCATTTTAACACTTTTATTGGGCTTCCCCCCCAGGGATATAAAAAATTTTGGTGGTCAAACAAAAGGCGAGCCCTGCACCCGCCTATTGCCTTTTAACCACCAAAACAAAAACAACATTAACCAATAAAAACAACCAAAAAATGATTAAAATTTTCAGCTCTGAAAAGTAACAATTTTTCAGCAAATAACAAAATTATTTTGCGAAATTTGTTTTTTTAACTAATGATGTTCAACCTACTTTAAAACAGGATGAAAGATGCTTGTGCATCCATCAAAAGGTAATCTCATCTTTACTTTTGAAGTTCCTCCTGCCAGTGTCCGGAGAGTACTTCTTTCTCTCTTGCCCTTTGTAAAATATAGCATTGATCCTCTCATGACCTCGGGAAAGTAACAGGCAAATTCATCTTCAGTTGAGGATGGATGACACTGAAAAGTTTCAGAACAAATCTCCTTAAAACCATTTTGGGAAATTTGCAACAGAAAAACTTAGAAGTACCGGTGGTTCTTTCTCAATGTTTTTTCTACCAGGGGCTTCTGCGATGGAAAGGGTTAGATTGAAAAGGCCCTGACTGCATGTAAGGATTAAAAGGGTTATATCCTTGAGATACATTGATCTGCGCTCCGAATCTCAGGTTATCTGTAATTTTATATTCCATTCCCATCATCATGCCGCGAGGGTTGGTATCAAAGGCCTGCGGGTTCATAGCGGGAGCAAACATCATATTCATATTGTTCTTTTCCGTCCATGCTCCCCCGGTAATGACAAGCCTGGAGTTTACCTGGTAAGCTCCGAGTGCATAAACAGTAGTAGAATATAATCTTTGAGGCATTTCAACACCTTGCTGAAAAGATAACCCCGTATTACCGCCAAAAGAGCCTGTGGAAAAAACACTTCCTACCACCAGGCTGAAATTTTGCCCGGGCCTGAACTGAATGTGTGGAGCAAAAGACTGAGAAAACAGCGATCCTCCGCCAAAACCAGTAGTAAATGAGGAACCCATTTCCATTCCAAAATCGAAACGTTTATCCATTACACGGTAGTCGCCGGATAACAATCCCGGGCCTGTTGTTTCGGTGTTTTGAGAAAAAATGGCAGTATAACTAATCAACAATATGGCTATAAGGAAAATTTTTGTCTTCATGGCTCGGTTTTTTTTAATTAAACGCACATTGAGCTTTAATCGTATTTGAATAAAATTGATCTTCAAAAATACAAAAAAATGAATTCGCAATCAAACCCACAACTTTTTTTAAGTTTTCATTGGCACAAAAGAATAAGACCATTTTTGTTGCTTCAAAAAAGTGTTGATTATTACAGCAGAAACCCAGGGTGAAGCGAAGCCAGGTCCAGACAATCACCTGAAACGAGGTTGGGGAGTAAAATCATTTCACTTATCCGAAAAACGCTGCTCACACAGTTTAACGATTTATTATTAATAATTTAAACAGAAAACACACAAGCTATATAACTGACATGCAACACCTTACACAGCTCATCTTGTTTATTTCTTTTTGGGCGTACAGTATTCATGCAAGTTTCATTGTGATTTACTACTTTTGCAACCCTGAGAACGATTCTATTTTTGCGCATAACGTTTTAGCTGCTAATTAATTATGAAGTTAAAGAAATTTGATTATCCGATCTGGAGTTCAATAAAGAGCTACGCCATAATCACCCTGGGTTTATTTATCAATGCATTGGCCTGGACTGCCTTTATTATACCTTCAGAAATTGTGGGTGGAGGTGTAACAGGTTTAAGCGCACTGATTTTTTATGCTACGGGGTTTCCTGTGGGGATAACCTTTTTTCTCATCAACATTGTTTTGATCATTATTGGCATCAAAAACCTCGGTCTGGCATTTGGCATCCGTACCATTTACGGAACCATCGTAATATCTGTTTTTTTAAGTGTTTTGCAACAATACATTACCGAACCTTTTGTTTCTGACCGTTTCATGGCTACCATTATCGGTGCCATGATGGGGGGAGCCAGTGTAGGTTTGGTGTTTTCTCAGGGAGGTAGCACAGGAGGGACAGACATTATTGCCATGATCATAAACAAATACCGCAATATAAGCCCGGGAAAATTAATTCTTTACATGGATGTTATTATCATTTCAAGTTCTTACCTCCTGTTTGAGTCTATTGAATTGCTGGTATACGGCTTTGTTTTTATGTCTGTGGCCTCTTATGCCATCGACATGGTGCTGATGGGGCACCGGCAAAGTGTGCAAATGTTTATCTTCAGCAAACAGCACGAAGTTATTGCCGAACAAATAGCCAATGAAATCGGTCGTGGAGTCACCCTGATCAACGGAAAAGGGTGGTATAGCAAAACAGAGAGCAATATTTTAATGGTGGTGGTAAGACGACATGAAGCCAACCTTATTTTTCGCACCATCAAAAGAATTGATCCGGAAGCCTTTATTTCCATATCCAATGTCATGGGCGTATACGGAAAAGGTTTCGACCCTATCAAATACTAACAGGGCGAAGAATACCCGGCCTAATTTTTTTTTGCGCCGATGCTGAATTCAGGTAAAAAATGAAATCAGAAAACTCACAAGCAACAAAAAGGAGAATCAACTGAAACTTGTTCTATCGCTTTTTGAAGATTACTTGTGGTTTTGCGGCAACCTCATTATCTCCGTTATTCCTCTTTTTCTGTCTTTGCTTCTTTTTGTTCGTTAACGGAATCACTTTCCATCATTTTATTGGCGCGTTCCAGCAATTCGCGACGATCCTGCTCAAGCTTCAAACTGTCCTCTATCTCTTGTTTCCGCTGTTCTTCAGAAGAAGGGCCGCAGGAGTAAAATAACAATGAAAAGCCGAACAAAAGCAAAATGACATTTTTCCTAATGGGGATCATTCTATTAATTTTTGAAATGATTATTATGAATTTACGTAAATCAACAAAGCAATTGAATTCATCAACATACTGATATCCTGTCAAAATTCTGCGAATAATAAGTTTCAGCCAGAAAAATATTTTTTGTTTAACCTACACGCTTTCTTTTGTTTGCAGTATAATAAATGGGATATCCGGACCCGCTGAAATTAAAAATTAAAAATACAAAAAAACCAACGTTATGCCGAAGGAAACTTGTTAAAAACTTGAATTTTATTTATCTTCGCTAAATACGTTTTATTTAAAAAAAAGGCACTTATGACACACAAATTACCGGCTTTACCTTTTGCATCCAATGCATTAGAGCCAATTATCAGCGAGAAAACCATCGGTTTTCATTATGAGAAACATCATCAGACTTATGTAAACAAACTCAATGATCTTATTGAGGGAACTGAGTTTGAAAACAGCAGCCTGGAGGAAATTATCAAAAAAGCAGAGGGACCTATTTTTAATAATGGTGCCCAGGTTTGGAACCACACGTTCTACTGGAATTGCCTTTCACCCGATGGTGGCGGCGAACCGGAAGGAGAACTCATGGAAGCCATTAAAGATTCTTTTGGTTCTTTCGACAATTTCAAAAAAGAGTTTGCCCAGGCCGCAGCAACCCAGTTCGGTTCGGGGTGGGCATGGTTGGTAAAAAATAACGAGGGTAAGCTCGAAATCACCAAAACCCCTAATGCAGAAAACCCCTTGCGGGAAGGAAAAACACCTTTGCTCACCTGCGATGTATGGGAACATGCCTACTATCTGGACTACCAGAACCGCCGTCCTGATTATGTTTCTGAGTTCTGGAAAATTGTGGACTGGAAGAAAGTGGCAGAAAAATTCTGATTCCAAAAGCGAATTTTAAAAAACGGAACTGAAGAATAATACACCGGGGTTTCTCATTAGCAATTTGTAATATCTGCAATCGTTTTATGCGGATAATGTAAAAGTTCGGGAGGAAAACACGGGTATTGCTTCAGTTTCGTTTTGTGGATTTTGTGGCACAAAAAAAACCGGCTGGTAACCACACCAACCGGTTCAATCCACAATTAAATAACCACAAAAACTAATACACTGTAATAACCAATAAACGATGGTTAACTAATGTTTGTTTGCCTTGACAACAAAAGTATTTGAAATTACTTATATGTGTATCCAAAAAATGTTAATTGTAGTTAACTTAGATTAACATGTCAGCCCTGTAAATGTAACCAACAAACAATCAGCTACTTGACTTGCAGGACATAAATGATAGCAAAACAGCACATTAAACTATGTTAAAAACTGAACATAAGCCTTTTAGAGTTTGTAATTTTAGCATCTTCAATATAAAAAAGCCGTATTTGTATCAGACTGTTCATGAAGAAAAATGTCATCATATTTGTCATTGTTATTATCACCATCTCCCTGGTAGGACTCATTGGCATACAACTTTACTGGATTAGCAGTGCGCTGTCTGTAAAAGAAGCCAATTTCAGCAGAGGCGTAAGTGAGGCTATTACCAATGCCATCTACAAATACAACAAACTTGAAATGGCCAATTCCATTGTTCGTAAGCAAGAACAGGATCGCCAGGTTAACCGGTTTTTCAGTGCCCTCGATTCTATCAACCGGGAATATTACCTGGATGTGCTCAGAGCTGTCAATTCAGAAAATCATGCCATAGACGATCTTTTGTCAGGCTGGGAAGGAGATCCTTTTCAACAGCAGGCAGATATATACGGGAGAGGAACACAACAAAATTTTGACACGATATATGGTGAAAACAGGCAACATAATGCTACCCATAAAGGATATGCAACAAGTCCCGGCATGTCGGGTAACTATGATGCCCTTCTGGAGTTTTTCCAGAGAACAAAAATTGTCAATGAAATTTTTGATGATTTATTTTCCAACAACATCTTGCTGAGTTCTTCTTCAGAATCGAGTCAAATGACACTGGATTCACTAATTAAGACAGAATTGGAAAGACAAGGCATCAATATCTCTTTCGAATTTGGCATTTACGACCATAATTATAATGTGATGCTGGCGGAAAAAACCGGCAAATACACCAAAGAATTGATGGAGTCCAATTACATTTACAGCCTATACCCCAATGTTCTTTTTGCCAACCCGGAGTTTTTGCTGTTGTACTTTCCCAGTCAGAAAAAATATTTGCTGACGCAGATGAATATAATGTCAGCCATATCTACCATTTTTATTCTTGTCATCATTAGTTCATTTACTTACACAATAATTACCATATTTCGACAAAAGAAACTATCTTTGATAAAAAATGATTTCATTAACAATATGACTCATGAATTAAAAACACCTATTTCAACTATTTCGCTTGCCTGTCAGGCACTTAGGGACAAAGACGTTCAGAAGTCAGAAACATTGTATCAAAATTACATCAATGTAATAAATGAAGAAAACGGACGATTAGGCATGATGGCTGAAAAAGTGTTGCAAACGGCACAATTGGATAAGGGCAAGCTCCGTTTAAACAAGGTGGGTTTTAATTTACATGATGTTATCGAAGATGCCATAAAAAAAATCGATCTTCAGCTTAAATCAAGGCATGGAAAGATAAAAACAACGCTTGCTGCCGAATTCAGCTTTGTAGAAGCCGACAAGGTACACTTACAAAACGTGATTTTCAACTTGCTCGACAATGCCATAAAGTACTCTCAGGAAAGCCCTGAGATAAAAATATCAACAGAAAATGTGAACAAGGGAATATTAATTCATGTTAGTGATAAAGGACTGGGTATAAGCAAAGCCAACCAAAAAAAAATATTTGACACCTTATACCGGATATCAACTGGCAATGTGCACAATGTAAAAGGTTTCGGATTGGGATTGAGTTACGTTAAAGCAATTGTAGAAATGCATGGAGGATATATAAATCTGGAGAGTGAAATCCGAAAAGGTTCTACCTTCAGCATTTTCATCCCTTTCGGATTTGAATAGTATCATACAACGATAACGAACAATAATTTAGGAGGTTTTATAATGGAGAATAAAAAAATTAAAATTTTGCTGGCAGAAGATGACCCTAACCTGGGTACCATCCTCAAAGCATTTCTTGAAGCCAAAGGTTTTCCTGCAAAACTGGCTGTTAACGGTGTGGAAGCTCAAAATATGTTTTTGAAAGAATCTTTTGACTTTTGCATTTTCGACGTAATGATGCCCGAAAAAGATGGCTTTACATTGGCAAAAGATATTCGGAAAATTGACAAGAAGGTTCCTATTCTTTTCCTTACAGCCAAAACAATGCAGGAAGATATTATTGAAGGATTGAAAATCGGCGCAGACGATTACCTTACCAAACCCTTCAGCATGGAGGAATTGTTGCTTCGAATCAATGCCATCATCAGGCGTTCCAATTTGGATGATGCTTCCAACTCTCAAAAAACTTTCTTCCATATCGGAGATTATACTTTCGATTTTGCCCGCCAAATACTGGCCTACAAAGGAGAAGAGCAAAAATTGACATCTAAAGAAGCTCAGCTGCTGAAAATGTTGTGTGACTTTACCAATGAGGTACTTGACAGGTCTCTGGCGCTGAAAAAAATATGGCTTGACGACAATTATTTCAACGCTCGCAGCATGGATGTTTATATTGCCAAACTGAGAAAATATCTCAAAAGAGATCCCAACGTGGAACTACTCAATGTGCATGGAAAAGGATTCAAGCTCATTGTAAATGAAAACAATGATGTAAGTTAAAATATTTTCTGTAGCGCAATTAACCGCTCTCTAAAATTTATAACCGTGTTATGGTGTGCAAAACATTATAGCCCGGTTTTTTATTTTCAGGTATGCATTAATGAATTACATTGTTGTCCGGTTAAAATGTTCCGTTCCTATGGATTTCCATTTCATCCCCACGGGATTAATCCTCCTGCCAACATCGTTTTTAAACTCCGTTAGGAGTAAAATGTTCATGAGCATATAGTATACCCCTCTGTCCTTAATCCCTTAGGGACGGCACAAACAAAAGAGATTTCAGGAACAACCAATGATTTTACCGGTCACTACTGAATGAATTATTAAAACAAACACGACAAACTCAATCCTTGGTAACATACAGAAAAACTAATAGGAAACTGTTAAGCCTTTTCTTATGAAATGTGGAGGGTGTTTCGTATATTTGCACTCCAATTTAAAATCATTCTAAATAAGAATGAAAATCCAACAGATTCGCTATTTATTTGTTGACACACGCATAACATCAAAAATAAGTGCCCATGGCAGAAGATAAAAACAACGACATACTTGATGAATTCACCCAAAGTGATTACAAGTATGGATTTTACACAGATATAGAAATGGACCAGGCTCCCAAGGGGCTCACGGAGGATACCATTCGGTTTATTTCGGCCAAAAAGAATGAACCTGAGTTTATGTTAGAATTCAGGCTCAAAGCATTTCGTCACTGGAAAACACTCAAAGAACCCCATTGGGCCCACGTAAATTATCCCCCCATAGATTTCCAGGACATCATTTATTACTCCGCTCCCCGAAGAAAGCCCAAATTTGAGAGCCTGGATGAAGTTGACCCCGAATTACTGGAGACTTTCGAAAAGCTTGGTATTCCGCTCGAGGAACAGAAACAACTGGCCGGGGTTGCTGTAGATGCAGTAATGGATAGTGTTTCTGTGGCTACCACTTTTCGCGGTGCATTGGAGGAAAAAGGGATAATTTTCTGTTCCTTCAGTGAGGCAGTTCAAAAACACCCTGAACTGGTAAAAAAGCATATCGGATCGGTTGTTCCTTACACTGACAATTTTTATGCAGCTCTCAATTCAGCAGTATTCAGCGATGGCTCTTTTTGCTATATCCCTAAAGGAGTAAAAAGCCCGCTCGAGTTGTCTACTTATTTTCGTATCAATGCAGCCAATACAGGTCAGTTTGAAAGAACGCTTATTGTAGCAGAAGAAGGCAGTTATGTTAGCTACATGGAAGGTTGTACAGCCCCCATACGCGATGAAAACCAACTCCATGCTGCCATTGTAGAAATTGTTGCCAAAAAAGATGCGGAAGTAAAATACTCTACCGTTCAGAACTGGTGGCCTGGAGATAAAAAAGGGAAAGGCGGAGTGTATAATTTTGTTACAAAGCGTGGCTTATGTGAGGGAGATAACTCAAAAATCTCCTGGACACAGGTGGAAACCGGCTCTGCCATAACCTGGAAATACCCCAGTGTAGTGCTCATGGGGAACAACTCCATCGGTGAGTTTTATTCTGTGGCGGTTACCAACAATATGCAACAGGCAGACACGGGAACCAAAATGATACACCTGGGCAAAAATACACGCAGCACCATTATTTCCAAAGGGATTTCTGCCGGCAGAAGCAACAACAGCTATCGGGGCCTGGTCAAAACCAGCCGCAATGCTGAAAATGCACGAAATTTCTCTCAATGCGACTCTTTGCTGCTGGGAGATCAGTGCGGAGCCCATACATTTCCTTATGTAGAAGTAGGCAATCGTTCGTCCATTGTGGAACACGAGGCAACCACCAGCAAAATTTCCGAGGATCAGCTCTTTTACTGTCTGCAAAGAGGAATCGATATGGAAAGTGCTATTGGGCTTATTGTTAACGGATACGCCAAAGAGGTACTCAGTAAACTTCCCATGGAATTTGCTGTGGAAGCTCAAAAACTTTTATCTATCAGCCTGGAAGGGAGTGTAGGATAAACCTGAAATCACACAAAAAAGAAGCCAGAGTATTAGCTGTGTATCAGCAGTACCATCACAAAGATTAATAACACGTTTTAATTGCAATTTCAACCAACCCATTTCTTAATACAATAATATTCTGATGAAGTCAATAGCCTTTAAATCAAAAATAGAGAACAATAAAATACCCGTTCCTGAAAAACATTTTGCCGATCTCAAAGACATGAACCTTAAAGATGTCAGGGTAATTGTTATGATAGAAGAGCTGGAGGAATTTGATGATTCAGCATTTAATGAATTTGCTCAGCAGTTTTTCAAGAAATATGCCTCCAATCTTGAACGAATAAAAAGTATGATCGATAATAATAAAATAGAACGATAATGTTAACTATAAAAGACCTCTCGGTATCCATAAATGGAAAACCCATATTAAAAGATTTCAACCTGGAAGTAAATCCCGGGGAAATACATGCCATCATGGGTCCTAACGGAACCGGTAAAAGCACATTGGCTTCAGTAATTGCCGGACGCGACATGTATGATGTAGACAAAGGGCAGATTACATACCTGGGCAAAGATTTGTTTGAAATGGAGCCGGAAATTCGTGCACGCGAGGGCATATTTTTAGGATTCCAGTATCCTGTAGAAATTCCAGGGGTAAGTATGGCCAATTTTTTGCGTACAGCCATCAACGAAAGAAGAAAATACCATGACCTGGAACCACTAAGCGGTGCTGAGTTCCTGAAACTTATGGAAGAACGCAAGAAACTTGTTGAAATTCATTCCAAACTCACCAATCGATCGGTTAACGAAGGTTTTTCAGGAGGAGAAAAAAAGAAAAACGAAATCTTTCAGATGGCCATGTTGGAACCCAAGATTGCCATCCTTGATGAAACCGATTCGGGTCTGGACATTGATGCCCTGAAAGTGGTGGCTAATGGTGTAAACAAACTTAAAAAGCCCGAAAACGCTACCATTGTAATCACCCACTATCAGCGTTTGCTGGATTATATTGTGCCTGATTTTGTGCATGTACTGTTTGATGGTCGCATTGTGAAAAGCGGAGGCAAAGAACTGGCCATCGAACTTGAAGAGAAAGGATATGAATGGATTAGAAAAGAAGCGGGTATTGAAGAACCCATGTAACAAATAATTTCTACAAAATGCCTGATATTACTGAAAATATTACCTCAGAACAAATGATGATCAATCTGTTCAGGGAAAACTTTGAAACCATCGTTGCCAATGAACCCAAAAACATCACTGCCCTGAGACAAAAAGCCATCAAAGAGGTGGAAACCCATGGTTTTCCGGATACAGATACCGAAAACTGGCGTTTTACCAACCTCGACCCCCTCTTTCATACACCCTACCGTTTTGATTTTACCAACCAGAGCCGCCCCTTTGATATTGACAAAATTTTTAGTTGCGACGTGTATGATCTGGATACTTTCAGCATCACCCTGTTGAATGGCTGGTATGTTTATCAAAATGCTCCGCTCACAACGCTGAGCAATGGGACCATCATTGGGAGTCTGGCCAAAGCCATGGAGGTATATCCTGAGCTGGTAGAGAAATACCTGGGCAAGACTGCCCGACTCGATCAGCCCGGACTTACAGCACTCAACACTGCATTCTTTCAGGATGGTATTTTTGTATACGTGCCCCAGGGAGTAGAAGTTGAAAAACCCATTCAGATTATTAACATCATTGACTCATCCGAGCCCCTGATGATCCATCCCCGTCACCTGGTAATTCAGGAGGAAAAAAGCAAGCTTACCCTGGTACATTGCGACCATTCACTCACACATAACGTGAGTTTAACCAATAGTCTGTCGGAAACATTCCTGGAAAAAGAAGCATTTCTGGACTTTTACAAAATACAGAATAAGGGACACAATTCGGCCGTTGTGCACAATGCGTATTTCAAACAGAAAAAACAAAGCAACCTCAACTCTCATTCGTTGATTCTGAACGGAGGATTTACCAAAAACATTGTCAACGTGGAGCTGATGGAACCCGAAGCAAATGCAGTCCTTAATGGTTTGTATCTTGTTGATAACAACCAGCATGTTGACAACCAGCTTTTTATTGACCATGCCTCTCCTCATTGCCAAAGTGAGCAACTCTACAAAGGAATACTTGATGATGAAGCCACAGCAGTTTTCAATGGAAAAATCATGGTGCGAAGAGATGCTCAGAAAACACTGGCCTATCAGAACAATAAAAATATTCTTCTCACCGATGAGGCCAAGGCCAATGCCCAACCGCAACTTGAGATATATGCCGACGATGTGAAATGCAGCCATGGAGCCACCGTGGGACAACTTGACCCGGAAGCCATGTTTTATCTGCGCTCCAGAGGCCTTGGAGAACGTACGGCAAGACAACTGCTCATGTATGCCTTTGCAGGAGAGGTCGTGCAACGTATTGCCATCGACCCGTTGAGAGAAAGAATTGATCATCTGGTAGAAAAACGTCTTCAAGGAGAGCTTTCCATCTGTGATCAATGTGTGTTGCACTGCAACAGCAAAGAACCCACCGTTTTTAACATCGATGTAAGCAAATTATAATCCATGCCTTTTAACACTGAACAGTTACGCAGAGAATTTCCGGCATTACATCAGGAAGTAAACAAAAGACCCCTCATTTACTTCGATAATGCGGCAACCACGCAAAAGCCGAAAGCGGTAATTGAGCGGGTCATGCAGTATTACAGCCAGGAAAACAGCAACATACATCGCGGCGCCCACTTTTTAAGCCAACAGGCCACAGAAGCCTATGAAGAGGCCCGAAGTACAGTTCAGATGTTTATCAATGCAGCATTCAAACATGAAATCATTTTTACCCGTGGCACTACTGAATCCATCAACCTGGTGGCCCACTCTTTCTTTAAAAAGTTTGTAAAAGAAGGAGATGAAATCCTCATTTCGGCCATGGAACACCACTCCAACATTGTACCCTGGCAGCTTGCCTGTGATGACTATGGCGCAGTGCTAAAGGTAATTCCCATGAACAAGGAAGGTGTTCTGGACATGGAGGCCTACAAAAAACTACTTGGCCCAAAAACCCGATTGGTGGCTGTTACGCATGTCAGCAACGCACTGGGAACCATCAACCCTGTAAAAGAAATAACCCGCCTGGCCCATGAAAATGACGCGGCAGTGCTCATAGATGGTGCCCAGGCTTTATCGCATATAAAGGTGAATGTGCAGGAGATGGATTGCGACTTTTACTGTTTCTCAGGACACAAACTTTACGGACCCATGGGAGTGGGCGCTCTTTACGGTAAAGAAGACTGGCTCAACCAGATGCCTCCCTACCAGGGAGGTGGGGAAATGATCAAAGAGGTAACTTTTGAAAAAACTACCTTCAACGAACTCCCCTTCAAGTTTGAAGCCGGAACACCCAATGTAGGGGATGTATTAGGAATGGAGGCAGCTATCCGGTTTATTTCTTACCTCAGATTAGATGAAATTGCAGCTCACGAACAAGAACTGCTTGATTACGCTGTTGAGCAACTCAAAACGCTTGACAACATTCGTTTTATTGGCACAGCCCCTGAAAAAACCTCAGTGGTCTCTTTCGTCTTTGAAGACATTCACCCCTACGACACTGGCACTATCCTTGACAAACTGGGTATTGCTGTAAGAACAGGACACCATTGTGCTCAACCGGTTATGGATTTTTTTGGTGTCCCTGGTACCGTACGGATATCCCTGGCTGTTTACAATACAAAGGAAGAAATCGACCAGTTGATTAAGGCTCTTAAGCAAGTACGCGAAATGTTTTCCTGAGTCTGCCTGTTGGATTCTCTTTTGTTAAAATCAAAACCTGTATCCCAGGGTAAAATACCCATTGCTGTCATAAATTTTTAGCCCGGTATCCTTGTAAATACCCGTAATTGCCCGCCGGTGCGTATATCCTATCGTAACCATAAATATCTCCACAGCTAAACCCAAACTATACCCCCACTCCTGGTCATTGTAAATGGCAAAGTCCAGTGAATTTCCGTTTTGATTGCCTGCAAAATTGTAGCGAAACCATGCACCGGCAAAAGAATAGAACCTAATGGGGATGGATAAGGTCCGTGGAGTTCCCAGCTGAAGATTCAAAGGCAGGGTTACTGAATGACGCCGGAAATCGCCACTCTCCATTTTGCTTCCGTTAACATCATACAACAACTCCTGCTGAAGGGTAAAGATTTTGTTAAGAGGGATTTGCAGATAAAACCCTGCAGTCCCGGCAAAAGATGAATTGGCCCGGAAAAATTCATCATCGTAACGATGAAATCCGACACCTGTGTTTATCAATAATCCTGCGCTAACACGACTCGTGTTGCCATTGTTTTTTCCCGTAGCATCTATCAGAGAGGAAGAGGGAGGAATTTCGGCCTCAACAGAGAGGGAAGACAACACATCCGTCATATAATGATAAATCTTTTCCATCCCTTCATAATCCAGCAAATCGTATTGATCTTCAGGTTTATGATAGGGTGATTTAGAACCGGTGAAAACATGCACCGCAGGCACTCCACTATCACCGAAAGGGGCTGTATCTGTCCTGCGTTCAATATCACCACTCATTTTGTGTAGTTTCAGATCATGTTTGGCAGCAAGGGCTGCTGCCATCTCCTTACCGTTTTCCAGGGAACCCATTCCACTGAGGTGCAACCCATTGTTGGTTTCGTACATTCCCACCATATCAAAACTAAACATGAGCTTAATATCTGATAAAGGAACCGGACTGTTTTCCACAAAATGCTTTGAGCCAATCAATCCGCTTTCTTCAGCATCAAAAGCGACAAGGATAAGACTTCGTCCCAGAAGCTGAGGATTTTCAGCAAAATAGCGCGCCAGTTCAATGATGGCCGCAACGCCGGATGCATTATCATCAGCTCCCGGGTAAATGGTCTGATCCTCATTTTGTAACTCATAGCCCAGGTGATCCCAGTGGGCTCCAATAAGAATAAATTCATCTTTTAAAACAGGGTCCGATCCTTCAATGTACCCGACAATATTCCAGGCATCTATCCATGCAATATTCTGCCGAAACCGAAAAGGCTGTAAAAATTGACCGCCCAACTCAGGAAAGGGTTGAATTTTCGCTTCTTCAAACATGGAAACAATATACTCCCTTGCCAACTCAGCCCCTTTTGTTCCTAACCCCCTGCCTTGCAGGGAATCAGATGCCAGAATGCTAACATGCTTACGAAATTTTTCGGGAAGTTCACTCTCATTGCCAAAAACCATTGATCCACAGGAAAACCAAGCCAGAGTCATTAATAGTATCAAATTTCTCATACTTATGAATTTAAATCGTTTTTATCACCTGGATTACACCCATCGAAAATAACCAAAAACTTCATCAACCTGGCAAAAAAAGTTCGATAATGAAAAAGATAGCAAGGATTGAAAAGGTTGCTACCTCAAAATCTTCTACTTTTGTACTTCAACAAACCAATTGTGAGCATGAGAAAAGTTTATGCTATCGGGGAAAGCCTTATCGATATAATTTTCGGCCAGGGCGATGTAAAAGCCGCCCGTCCGGGAGGCTCAATGCTCAACTCTTCTGTATCTATGGGACGCGCCGGTATGAATATAAACTTTCTCTCCGAATTTGGAACAGACCAGATCGGAGATTTCCTGGCAGATTTCCTGGAGAAAAATCATGTGCAAACACAATACATTCATCGCTACAACACAGGAAAAACAGCAATTGCACTTGCCTTTCTCAACGACAAAGGAGATGCTGCGTATGACTTTTACAAATCCTATCCTGAAAATCGTTTACAACTCAACTTGCCTGAATTTACCTCCGGCGATATTTTGCTGTTTGGCTCCTATTTTGGCATTGATCCGGCCATCAGGGAGAGTGTGCTTTCCGTGGTGAAGGCAGCTGGAAATGCCGGAGGGATGATTGTATACGACCCCAACTTCCGCAAACCCCACGCCCATCAACTGGAAGAACTTCGTCCCTTCATTCTGGAAAACATGGATTTAGCCCACGTTGTCAGGGCCAGTCATGAAGATATGGAAATCATTTTTGGGGAAGCATCTGCCGAAAAGCTTGCGCAGATTCCCTGTCTTCAAAACAAAGTTCTTATTCTCACCCGCAGCACGCAGGGAGTATTTCTGAAAAGCCCCGCACACTCAGACACCTATCCGGTACCAGGAATTGAAGTGATAAGCACCATTGGGGCCGGCGACAACTTCAATGCGGGATTGATTTACGGTCTTGTTAAAGAAAACGTTTTACCCGGAAACCTGGAGAATATCACCAGTGAACAATGGAGAAAAATCATCGGTTATGCCATCGCATTTGCTTCAGAGGTTTGCATGAGTTACGATAATTTTATCTCCGCTGAATTCGCCAGCCGGTATTATTAAAGGCTACCGGAATATTATCTGCTATACCCGAAAAAAAGAACAACAGCCAAAATCAATTCAACTTTTCAACGATTAGACGATTCAACAAATACACAAAACAAACTCTCATGATTCAAAAACCCTTCCATGTATATAAATCATCGGCCGGCAGTGGCAAAACCTATACCCTGGTAAAAGAGTACCTGAAAATTGTGCTGGAAGATCCCACCAAAATCCGCAATATTCTGGCCATTACTTTCACCAATGCTGCTGCAGCCGAAATGAAGGAGCGAATCATTAAAGCCCTTGGTGAGTTATCATCCCTGGCGGGGATGAGCGAGGAGCAGCGCCCAAAATCTTCTGCCGCACTGCTGGACAACCTGCTTAAAGAAACCACCCTGGGGAGTGCGGAAATTATCCGAAACACGCGGCTTGCCCTTACCCTCATTTTACACAATTACGGCGATTTCAGCGTAAGCACCATTGACAGCTTTGCCCATCGCATCATCCGCAGCTTTGCCTTCGACCTTCGGCTACCGTTAAATTTCGATGTGGAGCTTGATCAGGATCAACTACTGAACCAGGCCATCGATCTGCTGGTGAGCCGTGCCGGAAAAGAACCGGCTCTCACTCAATTGCTGGTGGAGTATATCGAACTGCGCACCGATGAGGAGCGAAGCCACTACATCGAATATGACATGGCCCGCCTGGCCAAAACCCTCATGGATGAAAAAGGCAACGTTTATATTGACCGGCTTAAAGATATTACCCTGGATGATTTTGGACGGATACACCGCAACCTGGCCCAAAGTATTCGCGATTTTGAAAGCTCGGTGCAGCAAATAGCCCTTCAGGCACGCAAACTGATTGAAGACCACAATATCCCCGATGAAATGTTTTACCGTGGTAAACCCGGGATCGGGACCTGGTTCAGGGAGCTGGCCAATGGCAATATTGGAGAAAAAATCATTCCCAACTCCTATGTACAGAAAACTATTGAGGATGACAAGTGGACAGCAGGCAAGGCAGATGCAACCCTAGTGGCGGCTATTGAATCCATTAGCGATAAGCTGAAAGAGAAGTATTTACAGATTGACAAACTCAGCCAATCCCGACTGCAGCGTTACAAAATGCATCATCTGATAAAAAAGCATCTCTTCCCCATGGCAGTTTTATGTGAGCTGGAGAAGGTGCTGAACGACATCAAGTCTGAGTACTCCTTGCTGCACATTTCTGATTTCAACAAAAAGATATCGGAAATTGTATCGGTAGAATCAGCCCCTTTTATTTACGAGCGGATAGGTGAACGTTATCAACATTATATGATTGATGAATTTCAGGATACTTCGGGCTTGCAGTGGCAAAATCTTTTACCGCTCATCGACAACTCCCTTGCATCCAGTCATGTAAACCTGGTAGTGGGAGACGGAAAGCAAGCCATTTACCGGTGGCGCAACGGCGATGTAGAACAGTTTGCGGCACTGCCCAAACTACTCCCTTCCATCACAGCCGAATCACGTGCCTTATGGCAGCAAAACCTGCAAAGAGCCTTCAATCCTTTCCCCCTGGATACCAACTGGCGGTCATTGCCTGAAATTATTGACTTTAACAACCGGTTTTTTGAGTTCACCCGCCAGTATCTCCCTGAAGAACTCAAGGGTATTTATGAAGGTCATTCACAAAAAAAACGCCCCAATACCACCGGGGGTTATATCAGAATAGAATTTTCTTCCAATACACCCGATCATGGCCTTGATTATGCAGACAATACACGCAAGAGAGTGCTGGACATCATTCATGAACTGAAAGACAAAAACCACCCCCTGAACGATATTACCATTCTGTGCCGTTCCAACAGCGAGGCGAGTACCATTGCACGGTACCTGCTGGAAAACAATATCAGCGTCATCTCTTCGGAATCGCTGTTGCTGAGTCAGTCGCCCAAAGTCAGTTTTATCCTTTCGGTCATGCGACTCATCAACCATCCCGGCGATGAGGTGAGTCTGACGGAATTTCTTCAGTTTTTGACAAGCACCGGGAGAATCTCCATCGGGCTTCATGAATCCTTACAGCAACTAAAACAGGATCTGTTAGTTGACCAAGGAAAACCCAACACCCTGAAGAAAGTGGAACACTTTCTTGTACTACAGGGCATTCATTTCTCATTTGATCTATGTTTGCACCTCGGGCTGTATGAACTGGGAGAAACCATTGTGCGGGGTTTTTTTGACGAACAACCGGTGGATCCCTTCATTGCATTTTTTATGGATGTGTTGTATGACTACAACAACCGGTTTGTTTCCACTCTTTCTGATTTTCTGGAATGGTGGCAGGAAAACTCGCACAAACATTCAGTAGTAGTCCCGGAAGGCATTGATGCAGTCCAGGTAATGACCATCCACAAATCCAAGGGGTTGCAGTTTCCAGTAGTGATTTACCCCTTTGCCGACAAGGATTTTTCCAGACCCGGGAAGGAGGGTGAATGGGTGGAACTGGGCGACATGGAAGAAACCCGTCCCTTGGATACTGCCTGGATAAGTATATCATCAGCCATGGAAGGCACCCCCTGGGAAAGCATCTGGCTAAAGGAAAAAGGAAAAACCCTGCTGGACATGCTTAATGTCACCTACGTGGCCTTAACGAGAGCCGTTGACAAACTTTTTATACTTTCAAGATACCCGGATTCAGGTAAATTCTCTGAAAAGAACCTGGCGGGGATCCTTCATAAATTCCTGGTGCAGGAAAACTTGTGGAAGGAATCGATCATGGAGTATTCGTGGGGGGAAAACCGACCCTGGAAGGAAAGCGAAGAAGAGATAAAGGAAAAGGAAGAAACTGAAAAAAAAGGGGAAAATGATTCGGTATTTGTAGCTTACATCAGTTCTCCCTGGGCAGGAAAAATATCCGTGCGTTCGCAGCAGTTGGAGCTGCAGGAAGACCGAACCACCGCATCAGAAAGGGGCTCCCGCATCCATGATATCATGGAGCACATTCATACGGAAGAGGATGTAGAAGTTGTGCTGGAAAAACTATACCTTGCCGGACACGCAGACAGGGAAGAGAGCAGCCGACTCAAGGAAAAGATTCAGGCTATCGTATGCCATCCCTTAATTAAACCCTGGTTTGCTAAAGGAATCCATGCCAAAAACGAATGTGGAATGTATGACGCCAAAGGAAGGTTTTTCAGGGCTGACAGGGTAATACTCAATAAAAACAACACGGCGGTGGTGATAGATTATAAAACCGGCTCCCCCCATCCCTCTCACAAGGTACAAATTAAAAACTATGCCTCCATCATTGAAAAAATGGGATATACCGATGTAAAAAAATACCTGGTATATCTCGACCACAACAATGTGGAATTAGTCTAAATAAGAAATGAACAAATATTCCCATGTTTCCTCTTGGTGGAAAGGTGGCATTAAAAAAATATTTGTACTTTAACCGTCCGAAACAGCTCTGCATCGACGCGAAAGACCATAGTTCTTTTACCGGAAGTAATTACACAAGGCGGGAATCAGTCCCTGTTAATCAGCCTATCTTCCGCATTGTGTAAAAGGTTGGTACTGTTCAGGCCATTAAGTACCTTAATCCCGTAAAAGTGTTGTTCTTTCATCTGGTGCAGACATAAAAACCAACACCATGACCCCGGAAGAAATCATCAGCAAGCATCCACGTACCCAGGACAATCTGCTCAATATTCTACACGATCTGCAAAACAATCATCCTGAGCAGTACCTGACCAGCGAAGCCATGGATAAAGTGGCGCAGTATCTGAATATGACCAAAAGTTCGGTATATGGCGTGGTGGACTATTACAGCATGCTCAGCACACAACCCAGAGGCAGGCACATTATCAGACTATGCATATCACCTGTATGCCACATCAAAAAAGCCAATGGTATGCTCGCACACCTTGAACAAATACTGGGCATCAAACCCGGAGAAACCACTCCCGACAAGCTTTTTACTATTGAGGTAGCCGAATGCCTGGGACAATGCCAGGAAGCACCCTCCATGATGATCAATGAAAAGGTTTACAACAACCTTACCGGAGAACGTATCAAAGAAATCATCGCTCAATACAAATAAATTCTATGCGCATCCTTTGTGCCTGTTGCGAATAAAACCCAGAATCATGATAAAAGAAACCAGAGTCACACTCAAAAATATTGGAAAAATCAATCCCGAAAGCATTGATGACTACATCGCTACCGGGGGATATGAGGGGCTGAAGAAAGCCCTGACCATGAAACCCTTTTCCATCATTGATGAGATGCTGGAAGCCGGTCTGCGTGGACGGGGAGGGGCAGGTTTTTCCACCGGGATGAAGCAGAAGTTTACCAGTAAATCCTGCCAGGAATGTCCGCAACGTTACGTGGTGGTCAATGCTGATGAAGGCGAACCGGGTACTTTCAAAGATCGGGTCATCATGGAACAGGATCCACATCTTTACCTGGAAGGAACCATCATTGCAGCATACTCCATCAGGGCTACCAAAGCCTTTATTTACCTGAGAGGCGAATATACCGATTCCATTTCCCGAACCCGCAAAGCCATTGCCGATGCCTATGAAAAGGGTTTTCTGGGAAAAAATATTCTGGACTCTGGTTTTGATTGCGAGGTGGTGATTCGTCTGGGTGCCGGTTCATACCTTTGTGGGGAAGAACTTACCATGCTCGAATCGCTGGAAGGGAAACGAGGCAATCCGCGTATCAAACCACCCTTCCCTGCCGAGAAAGGAGTTTTTGGAGCCCCTACCCTGGTTAACAATGTGGAGACCTTGGCCAACGTCCCATTGATTATCAAAAACGGCAAAGAATGGTACCGCAAGTTCGGAACAGAACGTTCACCCGGCACCAAGATATTTACTGTCAGCGGACAGGTGAACAAACCCGGGTACTATGAAGTAGAAATGGGCATCACCCTGCGGCAGTTGTTAGATGATTTATGCGGCGGAATGCTGGATGGCAAACCCTTCAAGGCAGCTCTGCTGGGTGGTGCCGCCGGTACTTTCGTGGATGCATCCATGCTCGACGAAAAGATGACCTACGACAATCTTAAGGAAAAAGGGGCAACCCTGGGCTCAGGAGCGGTAATTGTGATGGCTGAAGAAGATTCCATCTACGAAGTGTTGCACTCTTGCCTGCGGTTTTTCAAGCACGAGTCATGCGGCAAGTGTGTCCCCTGCCGGGTGGGCACCACGCTGATGGTGAAGGATCTGGAAAAATTGAAAAACGGCGTCAGCGACAAGAAAGCCCTTGTAGAGAAACTGGTGAAAGACAGTAAAATGATTGCTTCCACCTCCCTCTGCCCATTGGGCCAGTCACCCATCCTGCCCATGGAATCGGCGGCGCGGTATTTCACGCTTGAGCTGGTTTCCTGAACCGCAAGGAACCCAAGGGTAGCGCTAAGGGCGCTAAGGTGGCGTAAGGGATTTTTGTTCTTTGAGTTGATTTTTTAATGGCTCGCAGAGGCGCAGAGACGCAGTTTTTAAAAATCATTGCATGATTTTTTTGAAAGAAGAAAAAGCTAATTGAAAAAGATAATACTGGAATGAACCCGTTTGTTTTTCAACAAAAACAACAAACTGCGTCTCTGCGAGAGAATAAGAAAAAAGAAAATGAACCGAGACAAAATAGCTGTGATAAATGATGTTGGCGAGCTGAATATAACCGAATTCATCAAATTTTAAACAGATGGAAGAGAACAAGATATCCGGAATTATTGTAAATACAAGTTTCAGAATTCATTCAGAACTTGGCCCCGGACTTTTTGAAAAGATATATGAAGAAATTTTGGCTTACGAACTAAGAAAAATAAACCTGAAGGTTGAAACTCAGAAGCCTATTAGTGTATTCTGGGACGAATTAATAATGGATGTAGGTTTTAAAGCCGACATAGTAGTTGAGAACAAGGTGATTGTAGAATTAAAGTCAGTGAAACAAATTGAAGAAAGAAATAAGAAGCAACTACTCACTTATCTGAAAATTACAGGAATGAAATTAGGTCTCCTTATAAACTTTAATGAAGCCCTGTTAAAAGACGGTATCACAAGAATCGCAAATGGCCTTTGATAATGACTATGTTATTGCTTCAGCAATAACCAAACTGCGCCTCTGCGGCTCTGCGAGAGAAAAAAAATAAAAAAAAACGAGAACTCATGAATAAGACCATCACCCTCAAAATAGACAACAAAGAAATCAAAGCCCCTGAAGGAGCAAACCTGCTCCAGGTGGCCAAAGATAACGGTATCGCCATTCCCCATCTGTGCTACCACAAGAAGCTCACCCCCACCGGTGCCTGCCGCCTGTGCCTGGTAAAAATAAAAGGTACCGGCCACATGGTAGCATCCTGTGCCATCAAAGTGGAAGAGGGTATGGAAGTAACCGCTTTTGACCCCGAACTGGAAGAAGCCCGTACCTACCTGCTGGACTATCTCCTTTCGGAACACAACGAGCAATACGATGGCAATTATGACGATGAATTCCGTGAGCTGAAAATCCGCTATGGCCTTGACAAACCTGAAAACCGCAAATTCCCATCCATCTGGAAAGAACTGAACTACCCGGTAGACAATACCTCCCCGGTACTGAAATACGATGCTTCCAAATGCATCAAATGCTTCCGCTGCATCAAGGCTTGTGATGAAGTGCAGGGTAAAAATGTGCTCAGTTTTGCACAAAGAGGCATCACCTCCCATATTATTGGAGGATACAACCACTGGAAAGAGTCGGAATGCGATGGTTGCGGCGAGTGCATCCAGTTGTGCCCCACAGGAGCCATTGTGGAGAAACCCCATGCCGATACAATCAACGTGGAAAAAGAAATCAAAAAGGTACAGACCATCTGCCCCTATTGCGGAGTAGGATGTCAACTGGAACTATGGGTGCAGGATGGTAAAATCGTCCGCTCCAACGGCGTGGAGGAAGTAAGCCCCAACTACGGACGCCTTTGCGTGAAAGGACGTTTTGGCTACGAGTACAACCAGCACAAAGAACGCCTCACCACCCCGCTCATCAAAAAAGACGGAAAATTCGTGGAAGCTTCCTGGGAGGAAGCCCTGGATTTGATTGCCACCAAATTCAAAGAGATCAAAGAGAAACACGGAGCCAAAGCCCTGGCAGGATATAGCTCTGCCAAAACCACCAATGAGGACAACTACATCTTCAGCAAGCTGGTGCGTATTGCCTTTGGCAGCAACAACGTGGACTATTGCACCCGTCTGTGTCATGCATCTACCGTAACCGCCATGCTGCGCGCCCTGGGCGACGGCGCCGGCAGCAACTCCATCGAGGATTATGAAAACTCCGATTGCATGCTCTTTACGGGCAATAATGTCATCGAAACCCACCCCGTAACGGCCACTTTCGTAAAAGCCGGCAAGCGCAAAGGAGGAAAAATCATCATCATCGACCCCAAATGGACCCCGCTGGTAAAATACTCCGACATCTGGCTGCAACCCAAACTGGGTACCGACGTGGCCCTGCTCAACGGAATGATTCGCACCATCGTTAAAGAGGATCTGATAGACAAAGACTTCATTGAAAAACGTGTGGATGGCGGTATGAAATCCTACGAAGCCCTCAAAGAACTGGTGGAAGAATATACTCCTGAACATGTAGAAAAAATAACCGGCGTTTCCGGAGAATTGGTTCAGGAAGCTGCCCGCATCTATGCCAAAGCGAAAAAACCCCTTATCGCCACCGGAATGGGATTCAGCCAGCAGGTTACGGGTACGCACAACGTTTTCAGTTTGATCAACATGTGCCTCATTACCGGCCATATCGGACGAGTGGGCGCAGGACTCAACCCACCCCGCGGACAAAACAACGTGCAGGGCGCTTCCGACGTGGGGGCATCACCCTTTACCTATCCCGGCTATATTTCTGTAACAGACGACGAAAACCGAAAGCGTGTAGCAGAAATCTGGGGAGTGCCCTATGAAAGCCTGGATGGCGAAAAAGGTCTCAGTACCGTGGAGATCATGCAGGCCGCCTATGATGGAAAAGTGAAAGGCCTTTACATCATGGGAGAAAACCCTATGGTTACCGATCCCAATATCAACCACACCATCAAGGCCATGGAGAAGCTGGAGT
>CAZBGI010000025.1:0-5248 GCA_964491395.1 uncultured Bacteroidales bacterium
ATTGCGCAAAGCTGTAAGAGACAGGATCAAACAGTTTGACCAGGGTTTGCTCATTGAGGAGTTTTTGCCGGGCCGGGAGTTTACGGCCGGAATCGTTGGAAGCGGTAAGGATGCCAAAGTTATTGGAGTGATGGAAGTGATTTACAGGGCACACGAATCTACCGGAATCTATTCCTATGAAAACAAAGCCAACTACGAGCATTTTATTGATTATTCCATCCCGGAAAGAGAGGTTTATGATGCCTGCAGCAAAGTGGCCCTTGCCTCATGGAATGCTTTGAATTGCCGCGATGGTGGCCGCATTGACCTTCGCATGGACGCCATGGGAGTGCCTAACTTTATTGAGGTAAACCCGCTAGCCGGACTCAACCCCTTGCACAGCGATCTCCCCATTCTGGCACGTAAAAAAGGAATATCCTACTCCAGGTTGCTTGGCATGATTATGAACTCGGCAACAGAAAGAATTCCTGCAAAACAAACCAAACCAATCGTACAGAAAGCAAAAAGACATGAGCGCCATTATAATATTTCATAGTCCGCTGCCTGAAGGGGCTCCTCCCGACGAAACAGATGTGTTGCAAGAGGCTGTTTTTTTTCATGATGCACTGATCCAAACGGGCTTTAAGGTTATTACCAAACCTTTTCCCTACCACCAGAAAGATCTGATGAAACTTACGGAAACAGTGCAGCCCATTTTCGTGGTTAACCTGGTGGAAACACTTTTCTCCAGTGGAAAACTGGTCCATTTTGCCCCATTTTTGTTTGAACACATCCGGATCCCCTATACCGGCTGTAGTGCTCATGCCATGTATATCAGTTCTCATAAAGTCCTCTCAAAGCAACTCATGCAGGCCCATGGAATCAAAACGCCCCGCTACTTTTCATGGGAAGGATTGAAGCATGCACCTGCAAAGGCAATTCATAACCCGTTTTTGATAAAATCAATCTGGGAGCATGCATCTTTTGGCCTCCACGAGAACTATCCCCTGCTGTTTGAAAGCAAAGAAGAGCTGTTGGCAAACTGGGCCACAAAGCCCAACCCTGAAGAGTACTTTTGTGAAGAATACATCCATGGACGTGAGTTCAACCTCTCCCTCATTGAGGGGCCTCAGGGAATGCAAGTTCTTCCACCGGCCGAGCTCGTATTCAGCTATCCTTCAGGGAAGCCTCATATTCTGGGTTATAAAGCCAAATGGGATACCAACTCCTTCGAATACCGGAACACCAACAGAACTTTTTCCTTTTCTCCTGATGACCGTTCCCTGATCAACAGGCTGAAGTCCATCGCCTTGCAGTGCAGCGACATTTTTGAACTTCGTGGCTACGCACGGGTTGACTTCAGGGTTGATGATCAGGAAAACATCTTTGTGCTGGAGATCAATGCGAATCCCTGCATTTCTGAAGACAGTGGGTTTGTGGCTGCCGCACGGATGGAAGGTTTAAGCGATACCGAAACTGTAAAAAGAATTATAATGCATTTGCCTCAAGGCCAGGCTGTAAAACCAAACCGGGTACTACACCATGAAGATAAAATTCAGGAAAAGCATCCACGATGATGATGCGGATATCATCAGAGACATTTGCACCTCTACAGGTTTTTTCAGAGAGGATGAAACAGAGGTGGCAGTCGAACTGATACAGGAGGCCCTGTTGAAGGGGCAGGAAGCATCCGGCTATCATTTTATCCTGATGGAACATGAGGGTACAACCTGTGGCTTTGCCTGCTACGGCCCTACTCCCTGCACCATGGGAACCTTCGACCTTTACTGGATTGTGGTAGACATTCGATTCAGGGGAAAAGGGCTGGGGATTCTCCTTCTAAAGCAGGCAGAGCAGGAGCTGATGCAAATCCACGCACGGAAACTTTACATTGAAACCTCCTCTACTGACAAATACCTCCCTACCCGCAAATTTTATCAAAAAGCAGGATACTCAGAAGAAGCCCGGCTGAAAGACTTTTACCTTGAAGGGGACGATAAGGTGATTTATGCAAAAAGGTTGTGAGGGAAACTAAAGTTTTGTTGATTCGTTGCTGCATATGACGCTGGAAACCGAATACATGCAATGGATATAAACAAAAATACCGGGCAGCACACTTTGTATGCCGCCCGGTTTTTTTCTGTTACTGCTAATTTGAATTACAATTAAACATTAATTGATCATCAGCTTCCTTGTCATCAATCCATCAAGGGTATAAACCTGAACAACATACAAACCCGTTTCGAAGGAAACTACGGGTATTTGAACAGCTGAATGATTAAATGGCTGATTAAAAACGATTCTACCCGTAATATCCATTATCCTGATCCGGTTAATGGCTGAACCTGCGTGAATGTTTAAATAATCTATCGCAGGATTGGGGAATACATGAGCACTGCCTGGCTTAACCCTATCAATGAATGTCCCACCTTCGGGCACTCCCCAGGTATTTACTATAGTGGTATCACTAAGGATTGTTATTTGCCGGTCAGGAGCATCGGTCCACTCTCCACTATCCCAACCCTCATTGAGGAAGTATTTGTAAGAATATTCGCCGGTGGAAAGGGTAAGGGTTTTTTCCCACACCATGGTTGTGCCTAGCCTTGACAATTGCTGATGTTCCAAATCAGACCCGGGTTCTGCCCATTCCAACATAGAACCGGTAATGTAAACTATATCATTATCGGGATTAAAATCTTCGGCATTTTCCATGTTGAGATGGAAGGTAACCTGGTGTTCCAGCACCGGGTAATTATGGAGTCCGGGTTCGCCCTGCCATTGAAGGTAGGGGTATGTCTCATTTTCAATATTGCTCCATATTTCGGCAAAGTCCCAGTTGTTAAAATGGGTTTGAACAAGCATCTCCTCCGTTGTTAAACCTTCGCCAAGGGCAGATTCGTGTTGCCCACTGCTTTGGATATCCCAGTAGTTGTTTTGGAAGTCAAATAATAGATCTGGAACTGGCCCCTGCTCAATAATACTTCCCACCAGTCCACCAGTCTCTACTCCCTCGTTAACATTTCCTGTTGAGTAATTATTGATAACCGTGGACGGTTGCCAATTGTCAAGCACGATGTTTCCAATTAAGCCACCTGCCTTGTCTCCCTCAATATTCCCATTTGCGTATGAGTTGTTTAAATGACTATTTGACATAAACCCCACCAAACCTCCTGCTGTCTGATGTTCTACACTCACATCAGCTGTGCTGTAGGCATTGCTGATGGTAGAACTGTAACTCATATAGCCAACCAGCCCACCTGCCTCAGAACCTGCAAAAACATTACCCGAAGATTTTGCATTTTTGAGAGTACCTGATTGTAACGAACCGGCAATACCTCCTGATCCAGAATTAGTTACAGTGACATCTACATGGCATTCAATATTTTCGAGAGAGCCAGTGGAAACCTGAGCAACCAGACCACCTCCAGTACTATTAACAACAACCGAACTGTTTTTTATGATTATGTTGCTGATGTGAGCGCCCCCCACCATTACTGCTAATATTCCTGCAGAACTATTTGCGGTGATGTGACTGTCAGAAATTTTAAGATTCGTTATGGATCCGTCAACTACACCATAAAACAGGCCTTGTGAGAATTCATCAGGCCTGTTGATGGTTAAACCGAATATGGTATAATCATTTCCATTGTAATGACCCTTAAAAGGCTCATAATTAATGTTGGTAATTGTCTTCCAGCCTCCATCTATGTTCCATGGAGCCACTCCCAGATCAATATCGGCAGTTTGGGCATAATACGCAGATAAATCATTTCTTACCGTAAACAATTCAGCTGCATTGGATACCAGGTATGGATTTTCTTCTGTACCGTCACCCTGGCTGAAGCCAGGGGTTGCAAAAATCTTTCTGATTAAAGGATGTGACTCCTGAGCTCCTGGGTAAACTGCGGTTATAGAATAAGTATAGTCCAAAAAGTTTTCAACATTTGTATCTATATAGTCCAGCGTTTCACCATCCGATGTGTAAATTAGTTCACCATCGCGATACAGGTTAAATCCTATATACCCATCAATGCTTGGTGGCAACCAATGTAGAATGATCGCCTCATCTTCCGCATCCGCAATAAAATTATTTGGAGATAGCAATACTATCGGATAATTAAACTCACCGGGAGCCCCCTGCCATTGGAGATATGGATAGGTTTCCCCTTCTGCAATAGTCCAGGTAGTTTCAAAATTCCACGATACAAAGGTATCTTCACTAATCATTTCTGATGTATTTTTCCCTTCACCACCTTCATTGGTAAGCTGCGCGGTTGTTTCTATATTCCAGTAACTGTTGGTAATTGTATGAGAAGCAGAGCCGCTTCCTGTAAGTCCACCAGCGCGACCCGATGCATTTACATAGCCCGATGCATATGAGTTGATGACTGGTGTTTCACCAATATTCCACCCAATAAGTCCTCCAACATTCCATGTACCGGAAGTATTTCCGGTAGCATAGCTGTTTTCGATAAACCCTTCAAAACTTGTGGTAACTTTTCCGAAAAGTCCACCCACAGAGGTGCCATCTGATTCAATATTAACAGCACTAAAACAACCACCCACTTCACAATCAGTGATTTCCCCAATTAAACCTCCGGCATTGGGGCCCATAGCGAAAATATTCCCTGTTGAAGAAGAATTTTCAATGATTGACCATATGCCCGAACCTGCCAAAACTCCTGTTTTGCTGTTGGAAAGTATACTGGCATTTGTTATCTGGATGTTTTTTAAATGGGAGTCCATTATATAACCAAATAATCCGCACTCATCCGAATCAGGTCTGTTAATGGTAAGCTGATCAATGACAAACCCATTTCCATCATAAATTCCCTGAAAACTGTTATTCCCGGCAACAATGGGCTCCCAGCCTTCGCCTTCATTCCATGGAGCAACGCCCAGATTAATGTTGGCAACTTGCTTATAGAACTTGCTTTCCCAGCTCAAAACCAGTCTGATATTGTTAAGGTGCTCTGCAGTTTCAATCAACCAGGGATCCTCTGCTGTGCCAGTTCCTCCTGCGAAGTATTCATCGTAATCATCTTTATTGAAGCTGAAATTTTCTTCAAAAGTCACCATTTCCCTGTCATCAGGACAAGAATTATGAAGTCTCTCAGTAAATCCAAAAATGCCATGATTTTTTGATGTTAAATTGACATGATTATCATGGACGCTTGTTTTGTTCTTAAACTGTCCCTGAGAGGTTTGGGTTGCAAATAACAGGGCTACAAGTGCGACAGCAAAATTCCAGTATTTTTTTTTCATCTGT
>CAZBGI010000025.1:5348-44039 GCA_964491395.1 uncultured Bacteroidales bacterium
TTTCATCTGTTTAAAATTTTATTAAAGTGGTCAGAGGGAGCTTGCCAATAATATTGATCACCGATATCTCGGGCAGATGTGATATAATCATCCACGTGTGTCAATAACTTTTATCAAGGCCCGGTTCATTTTAAAGATGTTATTTATGGTAATATTTCACGTATTTATTCCTTACAAATGCAATCAGTAGAATATATCGATTCTTTTATTTCCCCATGGAAATAAGATGATAATAACAAACAAGATGTTTCATATGAACTCTCTCTTCCCCTGAACTCACTATCTGAACATCCAAATAATAAATCTGTCTGTTGAATGCTATTAGTTAAATGATTTGGCAAAGCCAAAAATATAAAAAAAAAGATGATCCCATTACATGAGATCATCTTTTTTTTAATTATTAGTGGAAACAAACCTATTTTCTGCTCTCTATCAAAATGTTGAGCATTTTGATACCTGCCTCGGAAATTACTGTTCCCGGGCCAAAGATACCTACCACACCCGCGTCATAAAGGAACTGATAATCCTGTGCAGGAATTACTCCGCCTACGATGACCATGATGTCGTCGCGGCCCATGGCTTTGAGTTCTTTGATAACCTGGGGTGCCAGGGTTTTATGTCCGGCGGCAAGGCTGGAAACACCCAGGATATGCACATCATTTTCAACAGCCTGGCGGGCTGCTTCTTTGGGTGTCTGGAACAAAGGCCCGACATCCACATCAAAACCCATATCGGCATAGGCGGTAGATACTACTTTGGCCCCCCGGTCGTGGCCATCCTGGCCCATTTTGGCCACCATGATACGGGGGCGGCGTCCTTCCAGGGCAGCAAATTCATCTGCCAGCTGGCGTGCCTTCATGAAACTATCGTTGTTTTCAATTTCCATAGAATATACACCTGAGATGGAACGAATAACGGCCTGGTAACGGCCAAACACCTTTTCGCATGCCATGGATATCTCTCCCAGTGAGGCTCTTTTGCGCGCTGCATCTACTGCCAGCTCCAGCAAATTGCCTTTGCCCGTTTCCGCTGCCTGCGTGATGGCGTCCAGCGCCGCCTGCACATCGTCGTTGTTGCGTTCGGCTCTTAATTTTTCCAGCCGTCTGATTTGCGACTGACGAACAGCCGTATTGTCCACATCCAGAATTTCAATGGGATCTTCTTTTTCCAGACGATATTTGTTGATTCCCACAATGATATCGCGGCTGGAATCAATTTTAGCCTGTTTCCTGGCAGAGGCTTCTTCGATGCGCATTTTGGGCACACCGGTTTCGATGGCTTTGGCCATACCGCCCAGTGCTTCCACTTCTTCAATGAGCTTCCAGGCTTTGTGGGCTATTTCGTGGGTCAATGCTTCAACATAGTAAGAGCCGGCCCAGGGGTCAATGGCTTTGGTTACGTTGGTTTCGTCCTGGATATAAAGCTGCGTGTTACGGGCAATACGTGCAGAGAAATCAGTGGGCAGGGCGATGGCTTCATCCAGCGCGTTGGTGTGCAGCGACTGGGTGTGGCCCAATACTGCTCCCATGGCTTCCACACAGGTGCGCGCCACGTTGTTGAAGGGATCCTGCTCGGTCAAACTCCATCCTGAAGTTTGTGAGTGAGTGCGCAAAGCCAGTGATTTGGGATTTTTGGGATTGAACTGTTTTACGATTTTTGCCCACAACATCCGTGCAGCACGCATCTTGGCAATTTCCATAAAATGGTTCATGCCGATGGCCCAGAAGAAAGAGAGGCGGGGTGCAAATGAATCAATGTCCATTCCCGCATTGATACCGGCCCTGAGGTATTCCAGCCCGTCGGCCAGGGTATAGGCAAGTTCGATGTCGCAGGTGGCTCCAGCTTCCTGCATGTGATAGCCCGAGATACTGATGGAGTTGAATTTGGGCATGTTCTTCGAGGTAAATTCGAAGATGTCAGCAATGATTTTCATGGAGGGCAGCGGAGGATAGATATAAGTGTTGCGCACCATGAATTCTTTCAGAATATCATTCTGGATGGTACCGCTCAGTTGCTCTTTGGGAACCCCCTGCTCCTCGGCTGCCACGATGTAAAATGCCAGCACAGGCAATACTGCACCGTTCATGGTCATGGAAACCGACATTTTGTCGAGGGGAATATCGTCAAACAAAATCTTCATGTCGAGGATTGAGTCGATGGCCACTCCTGCTTTTCCTACATCCCCTTCCACGCGTTCGTGGTCGGAGTCATAGCCGCGGTGGGTTGCAAGGTCGAAAGCCACAGAAAGTCCTTTCTGTCCTGCAGCAAGGTTGCGGCGGTAAAAAGCATTGGACTCTTCGGCGGTGGAAAAACCGGCATATTGGCGGATGGTCCAGGGTTTCATCACGTACATGGTGCTGTAAGGGCCACGCAGGTAGGGGGCTATCCCTGCCGCATAGTTCAGATGCTCCATGCCCTGAAGGTCTTTGTCAAGGTACACTCCTTTTACATGTATCTGCTCTGAGGTACACCAGTCTCTGCGAATACCTTGCTCCTTTTCCCATTGGCCGGAATCGGCGGCATCCTTTATATCAGCTTTATAATCTATGTTTTTAAAATCAGGTCTCATAATCTTTATGGATTTTGTAAAAGAATGAGCTTCGTTTACATTTTAATATTTTCTTTGGGTACATGGGGTCAGACTTGATAAATCTGACACTTCAGATCAGGCAATGCCCAGCAAGTCATTGAATCGCTGCAGGGTTTCCAGAGCATTGGTGCGCATGTGGATATAGTGTTGCACCCCTGCTTCATTGAGCTGTTCCATAGCATCTTTGGGATTTCCGGCTACCACGATGCGGGTCTTCGGAAGTTTTTCCCTGAGCGTTTTAATGGTTCCGGTCAAATCGGGATACTCATCATCGGAGCTGCACAGAACCACAATTTCTGCTTTCGATTCCACAGCCTTTTCAATCGCCTCTTCCATATTATTGACTATGGGTGCCTCCTGAAGCGTATAACCGGCGCAGCCAAAGAAATTAAATGCAAAAGAGGCGCGGGCTTTGCGCATGGCCAGGTTGCCCCAGGTAAAAAGGTACACTTTGGGGATGGAGAAACCTTTCTTCTGGTGGTTTTCTACTGACAAGCGCATGGCTTCGAAAGCCTGCACTCCGCGATACATTTTCAACTCTCCCAAATCGCTAAGTCTGGCGGTAGGAGCAAGTTTGTCAAGCATTCTTTCCTGGTTGTTGGGATATTGGTTTACCCCAACGAATACCTGTTTACGCATGGCAATATCCATATCGCGCTTCTGACAGGTTTTTTCTATTTCACCCTTGATAAATCCGTTTTCCACAGCCTTGATGAATCCACCCATGGATTCCATTTCCACGAATAGGTTCCACGAGGCTTCGGCGATGCTGTCGGTAATGTTTTCTATGTAATAAGAGCCGGCACCCGGGTCAGCCACCTTGCTGAAATAAGATTCATGCTTCAGTATAATCTGCTGGTTGCGGGCTATGCGGGAAGAAAATTCATCGGCTTTCCTGTAAGTAGCATCGAAGGGCTCTACAGTCATGGAGTCCACCCCGCCAATGGCAGCTGCCATGGCTTCAGTGGTGGTGCGAAGCATGTTTACGTAGGGGTCGTAGATGCTTTTGTTCCAGCCAGAAGTTACGGCATGGATGTTCATTTTCATGGATTCCGCCCTCAACGGTTTGTATTGTTCCACAATCTTGGCCCAAAGCATCCTTACGGCTCTGAGTTTGCCGATTTCAAGGAAATAGTTGGAACCCACTGCAATGGTAAACTGCATGCGGGGTGCTATATCATCTACCGGAATTCCTTTTTCTGTCAGTGCTGCCAGGTATTCATTTCCCTGCGAGAGCATAAAAGCAAGCTCTTGTACGATGTGTGCTCCGGCGTTGTGGAAATTCTGTCCGTTGACGCCTATCAGGCGGAAGGAAGGATAATCTTTTCCGTCTTTGAGCAATTCAGCGGCATCGCGGAAGTTTTCTTCTGCAGAACCGTAAAACTTTCCATAAAGCAGGAAAAAAGCCAATGGATCAAAATCTAACGAACCCTTCACTGCATCCTTGATCCATCCGTTGGTTTTTGCTAGTGTAACAAAATCGCGCAACAAGGGTTTGTAATTTTTGGCATGCATCAGGTGCACAGGGTTTTTTGCAGGATCAATGTCATGGAGCAAGAGAGCGAGTTGTTCGGGATTTTTTATCTGTGCGACATTAAAACCAACCGCTTCCGCACCTCTCGAGAGGGCGTTAAGGGCCAGCGGATTTGCTTTTCCGGGATTTTCCTCGTCAAAGTCCTGGCGCACATCCCAATGGTTTTCCCGGGTTTTGTTGCCTCTTACAAAAGGATATTGATCCGGAAACGAATTCACGTGCTCCAGATTTTCCAGATCTTCGCTACGGTAGTAGGGCTTTACACGGATTCCTTCAACGGTATTCCAAATGAGCTTTTTCTCATAATCGGCCCCTTTCAAATCCTGATGGATTTTCTCTTCCCACTGTGCGGTAGAAATACCGGGAAAATCACCAAACAAGCCGGGTTTTTTATCTTGATTCATAAAACAATATTTTTATGGGTTTCAAACACACAAAATTAAGTAAACAAGGGGCAAAATTAATATAAAAATCAAGAGCATCAGGCCTTTTGGTGAAGAAATATGACCCCGTCCGGGTCCGGGGTGGATAAAGCAACCACAGACCCCAAAAAAATTAAAAAAAAGTTATACATTTATGCCACCAATTTACCGGCTTCCTGCCTGAATACTTTTCACCCGGGCCTCTGTGAATTGGATAAAAACAGACAACGAAAACCTTGATCAAGAAGGCTTTAATACATGCAAAGTAACTCCGAAAAACTCCGAAAAAAAGCCATTGAGCTGCTTGGCCGGAAAACGGTGCAGAACAATCCTGAATTACTTGATAACATCGACAAGCTGGTGGAAGAGTACAATATCTATAAAATTGAGCTGGAGCTTCAACAAGAAGAGCTTTCGCTAGCCAATCAACAACTGGAACAACAAAATCGCAAACTGGAAGAACTTTTTGAAAATGCTCCCGTGGGATATTATGTGCTTGACAGTGAAGCCATGATTACGCAGGTGAACAAGACAGCTTCTCTGCAACTGCAAAAAAACCGGGAGCAACTCAAGAATCAACCTTTCACCCGCCTTATCGATCCCTCCTCCCAGGACCATTTTTATTTTTACTGGCAGAAGATAATGGGAGAAAAGTGTTCTGCCAATGTTGAGATTGCCCTGAGTACAGGAGAGGGTAAATTTGAGTATTTTCTCATCAACAGCCAACCTTACAAAGATGAAGATCAGGGAGAATGGTTTGTGAGGCTTTCAGCAACCAATGTATCAGAGCTCAAGGAGGCAGATGTATTGCGCGACAGTGAACGAAGATACCGACTGCTTTTCAAAAACATGATCAACGGGTTGCTCGTATTGAAACCTGTTTTCCAAAACGGGAAACCACTGGACTTTCTGTTTTTCCGTGCCAATGCGTCATTCGAGCAAATTACAGGAATCAGTCCGCGGAAAATGGAAGGAGCATCTTTTATGCATATTTTTCCTGAGGTCGGGGCTCAAATTCTTCCCATCCTTCATAAAACGGTTGAAGAGAAAACCAACCAGAAAATGGAAAGTTTTTACCTCAATGATAATTTGTATGTAAATATATACACCTTTATACCCGAGCTGGATTATGTAGCCATTATCTTTGAAGATGTTACCGCAAAAATGAAGGCTGAGAATCAAAAACGTGAAAGCCATGAAATGCTGCAGACGATCTTCAAAATCCTCCCTGTTGGGGTTACCGTTACGGACATTGAAGGCAATATTATAGATTGCAACCCTTCATCAGAAGAATTGCTGGGGCTTAAAAAAGAAGAACACCTGGTGCAACATTTTGCGGGAAAAAACTGGAAAATCATCCGCAAAGACATGAGTTCCATGCCTTCGGAAGAATACGCCAGTGTGAGAGCACTGAAAGAAAACAAGATTCTGGAAAACCTGGAAATGGGGATTGTGAAAAGCAGCAAGGAAATCACCTGGATCAATGTCAGCGCAGCCCCCATCCCCTTGCCCAATTTGGGGGTAGCTATTGTTTATTCTGACATTACCCAGCGTATACAGGCGCAGGAAGAAACCGAACAGAAATTTAAAAATATAGTCCAGAATTCCACCGATGCCATTATTATCGTCAATAAAACCGGTTCGATTATCGAATGGAACAAAGGATGTGAGATCATTTTCCGATTCCCCAGAAAAGTGGTAATCGGCCAAAAAATATGGGACTTTATTGATAGCCGCACCTTGCCTGATACCCCGACAAGTCCACAGTCGCTTTTTGACAAAGTCCAGATACAACATGCCTTGCAATCGGGAAGCAGCGAGTGGTTTCAAAAAGTCAGCGAGAACAAAATCAAAGACGCCTATGGCCAGACCAAAATCATTCAATCTGTTGCATTTCCTGTAAAATCGGGTCGTTCCTTTCTGATGGGTATCGTTGCCCGTGATATTTCCGAAGCCAAAGAAACGGAAACCATACTTAAGATTGCCAAAGAACAGGCCGAAGAGGCCAGCAAGGTGAAAAGCCAGTTTCTGGCCAATATCAGTCATGAAATTCGAACTCCCCTCAATGCCATCATGGGTTTTACCGGAATACTCAAAGAATTTCCGGTTACTGATGATAAGTTCAATTCGCTTTTATCAGGCATAGAAAAAAGCAGCAAAGCGCTCATGGCGCTCATCAACGACATTCTTGATCTGTCCAGAATGGAAGCAGGAAAGATGGAACTCAACCCATCGGCTTTCAGCCTAACCAAACTGGTAGAAGATGTGCGTCAGATATTTTCCCTCAAAGCCGAACAGAAAGGATTACAATTTAATGTGAATTTCCACGGGAAAATTCCCCACATAGTTTTACTGGACGAACTCAGAGTAAGACAGATTCTGTTCAACCTGACAGGCAATGCCGTTAAATTTACCGAGACCGGAAGTGTAAGCATAGATGTAATAGCCCGGCCTTCAACAGGCATGATAGACGGCATTGACCTTACCCTGAAAGTTATTGATACCGGGCCGGGAATCAATGACAAAGATCTGGAGTCTATTTTTGAACCGTTTTTCCAGAAACCACCAGAAGGAACGCTCAAACAGGAAGGCACAGGCCTCGGACTGGCTATATCTCAGAGGTTTGCCGGGATGATGAACGGAAAAATAACCGTGCGCACACGCATGAATAAGGGCACCGAATTTTCTGTCTTGCTGCCCGGCATCCCTGCATCTGAAAGTAAAGACTCCATCAAACTCCCCTCCCGAAAGAAAGAAACAACCGAAGAGGGAGCCCCGATCTCCGAATCACAAAAGGACCTTTCCAGGATGATTTTGCAGGAACTTGCTGCAACCCTGGGTTCCACAGAAAAGGCCAAAGAATATATGTACAGGAAAATTTGGTCTGAATATGATAAAATAGCGGATATCCTGGGCTTTGATGAAGTGATGAAATTCTCAGGAATTCTTCAGAAGATAGCCCATGAAAAAGAACTGGATTACCTGCGGGAGTTTTCTGACAGACTGAAAAAATGTGCCAGCACCTTTAATGTTATAGAAATCAACAAAATGCTCTCCTCCTTTGAGAAATTGAGAGAGTAAAACAGCGATACATCATGACCACAGAGCAGGAAAAACTCATCCGGGATCATGCTTTCAGGGTACTCATTGTAGATGATGTACCTGAAAACATTCAGATTCTTGTACATCTTCTCAATGAAAAAGGGTTAAAAGTTAATTATGCCGAAAGCGGTATCAAGGCATTGAAAGCCATAAAAAACAACATTCCGGATCTGATATTGCTGGATGTTTCCATGCCGGGCATGGATGGTTTCGAAGTATGTGAAAAACTCAAAAGCGATTCGGCAACATCCCATATCCCTGTTATATTTCTCACTGCCAAAGTGGACCAGGAGGATGTCATACAGGGTTTGGAAAAAGGGGCAGTGGATTATGTTACCAAACCCTTCAATGCCAATGAGCTGATAAGCAGGATTTTTACCCATCTCGAACTCAAGCACAACCGTGATGTCATAACCCGGCAAAATGAAGAACTTTCCCGGCTGAACGAAGTAAAAAACCAACTCTTTTCTGTCATTTCGCACGACATGAAGAACCTGTTCAACAACATTCTTTTTGGCACCGAATCCTTAGAAAAGGAAATAGAATACTTTGAAAAAAAAGAGATAATCCAGATGGCAGGAGTTATTCATGATTCTGCCCGCAGAGCTTTCAGCCTGTTGCAGAACCTGCTCGACTGGTCACGTTCTCAAATGCAAAATATCAACTACAATCCGGTTCCGGCAGAAATTGTCATGCTGGTCAATCAGTCAGCAGCCCTGTTCAGACCGGTAATTCAGAAAAAAAACATTACCATTGACGTCCAATCTCATGGAGAATCTTTCCAGGCACTGGCTGATATGGAAATGGTGAAAGCTGTATTAAGAAATCTTCTCTCCAATGCCATCAAGTATTCGCACGCAGGAGACACCATTGATGTTACTGTGATTGAAAAAAGAGATGAAATCGCGGTTGAAATTACGGACCATGGCGTGGGAATGCCCCCCGAACAAGCGAAAAAACTTCGTGAAATCAACCAACCCTTTCGGTCAACACCCGGTACACAAAACGAGCGGGGCAGTGGATTGGGGATGGTGCTTATCAGAGATTTTGTGAAAAAAAACAAGGGGGTTTTTGATTTTACAACCACCCCCGGTGAAGGAAGCAAATTCTGGTTTACCCTGCCCAAAAAAGGATAGAACCATCCCCCGGGAAAACAATATTGCTTTCTTTGTGCAATGCAGTAATGGGATTGTTGTATTTTATCCCGGAGCTCTCCCTAAAAACATTGTTAGATAATTCCCATGATATTACTAATTTCGCAAGTTGAACCTGGCCCTTGCAATCACTATTTGACCCACCCGTATGATGATAATTTTACAACAAGGTAAAACATACGATTGGGCTATGGTTGGCGGGCTCTCCCGCTTGAGGGGGAAACCGAATTCATCAAATTATAAACTGTTAATCGTAAACGCATTAAATCTGCATTGAAAATGGAATACAACTTTTCTGCCATCGAACAAAAGTGGCAACAATACTGGCGTGAGAACAAAACCTACCAAACCGATATAGATCCGGGTCGTCCCAAGTTTTACGTACTCGATATGTTTCCCTATCCATCGGGTGCGGGGTTGCATGTAGGTCACCCGCTGGGATATATTGCCTCCGACATTTATGCAAGATACAAAAAGCAGAAAGGTTTCAATGTATTGCATCCCATGGGTTATGATGCTTATGGGCTGCCCGCCGAACAATATGCCATCCAAACCGGTCAACATCCGGCCATTACCACTGAGAACAACATCAAACGGTATCGTGAACAGCTGGACAAAATCGGATTCTCCTTTGATTGGAACCGTGAAGTGCGTACCTGCGACCCTGACTATTACAAATGGACCCAATGGACATTCATCCAGCTTTACAACCATTATTTTGATAACAAAGAACAAAAAGCCCGCCCGGTAGATGATTTGGTGGCAATATTTGAAAGTAGTGGAAATATAGGCGTAGAAGCAGCTTCAGACCCGGTAGAAGAATTCACCGCGGTAGCCTGGAAAAAGATGAGCGAAAAACAACAGCAGCAAATGCTGATGAATTACCGACTGGCTTATCTTTCTGAAACCATGGTAAACTGGTGTCCCAGGCTGGGTACTGTGCTGGCCAACGATGAGGTTAAAGAAGGGTTCTCGGTACGTGGCGGCCATCCGGTAGAAAAGAAAAAAATGATGCAATGGTCATTACGCATCACCGCCTATGCTGACCGACTCCTGCGAGGGCTCAATACGGTTGATTGGAGCGATTCGCTGAAAGAAATCCAAAAAAACTGGATTGGCCGGTCGGAAGGAGCTACCATATTTTTTAAGCTCAAAGGCCATGACCTTTCACTGGAAGTTTTTACCACCCGCCCCGATACCATTTTCGGTTCTACATTTATGGTCATTGCTCCTGAACACGAATGGACAGAGAGAATTACCACACCCGAATACAGCGAAAAAGTAAAAGCCTATACCGAAGCAGCCCGCAACCGATCGGAAAGAGAGCGCATGGCAGAAGTAAAAACCGTAAGCGGCCAGTTTACAGGCGCTTATTGCGAGCATCCTTTTACCCAAAAGCCCATCCCCATTTATATTGCGGACTATGTGCTAGCAGGATACGGAACCGGTGCCATCATGGCCGTTCCGGCACATGACAGCCGGGACTACGCTTTCGCCAAACACTTTGACCTGCCCATCACAGAAGTGGTTGCAGGTGGTAATATTGAGGAAGAATCCTACGATGCCAAAACCGGCACACTGATCAACAGCGGTTTTATCAACGGAATGGATGTTTCCACGGCCATTACAACGGTCATTCAACATCTGGAAGCCAAAGGAATAGGCCACAAGCGTATCAATTTCCGCCTGCGCGATGCCATCTTCAGCCGTCAGCGTTACTGGGGAGAACCTTTCCCGGTTTATTACAAAAATGGGATGCCTTATATGATGGACGAGAGCCAGTTGCCGCTGGAACTGCCCGAGGTTGACAAATACCTGCCCACCGAAAGCGGAGAACCCCCGCTGGCAAGAGCCAAAAACTGGCAGACCGAAGAAGGTTATCCCATCGAGACCAATACCATGCCTGGTTTTGCCGGGTCCAGTGCCTATTACATCAGGTACATGGATCCCAAAAATGACCAAGCCCTGGTTTCTTCAGAAGCCATCCGGTACTGGCAGGATGTGGACCTTTATATCGGGGGAGCCGAACATGCTACCGGACACCTGATGTATGCACGTTTCTGGAACAAATTCCTGTTTGATATCGGGGTAAGTGTGAAGGAAGAACCTTTTAAAAAACTTATCAATCAAGGCATGATTCAGGGAAGGTCCAATTTTGTGTACCGCGTAAAAGGAACCAACCAATTTGTTTCTCACGGGCTGAGAAAGCAATACGATACCATGCCCATCCATGTGGATGTGAACATTGTCCACAACGATATTCTTGACACCGAAGCTTTCAAAAAATGGAACCCTGAATTCAGGGACGCTGAATTTGTGCTGGAAGACGGGAAGTATATCTGCGGCTGGGAAGTGGAGAAAATGTCCAAGTCATTTCATAATGTTGTTAACCCCGACGACTTGATTCAACGGTATGGTGCCGACACCCTCAGGCTGTACGAAATGTTTCTCGGTCCGCTGGAATATGCCAAACCCTGGGATACCAACGGCATTGAAGGAGTTTTCCGTTTCATTAAAAAACTCTGGAGACTTTTCCACAACCCCCAGAACGACTTTGAGATTTCTGAAGAAAAAGCTTCTGAGGCGGAATTGAAAATACTGCACAAAACCATCAAAAAAATCAGTGAGGATATTGAAAAATTCTCCTTCAATACCGCAGTAAGTCAGTTTATGATTTGCGTAAACGAACTTACCGATCTCAGGTGCAATAAAAGAGAGATTCTCTCTCCGCTCACCATCGTGGTTTCTTCTTTTGCCCCGCACATTGCTGAGGAATTGTGGCATCAACTGGGCAACAGCAGCAGCATTGTTTTCGCTTCTTTTCCTCAATGGAAAGAAGAATACATGGCCGATGCCATGGATATGTATCCCGTTTCTTTCAACGGTAAAACCCGTTTCAAGATAGAATTGCCCGCAGGCAGTTCGAAAGAGGAAGTGGAAGCCGCGGTACTAAAAGCTGAGGAAGCCCAAAAATGGCTGGACGGTAAAACACCCAAAAAAGTGATTGTAGTACCCAAAAAGATAGTGAATGTGGTGATTTAACCTGCAACACAATTGTTTTCAAAAGCTTTTTCCTGTTGAAATACAACAAGATGCTAAATCTATTTTTATTATCTTTGAGAATTCCAAATTCTTAACCAATTAAGATCGTTTGCGTATGAAAACAAAAGTGATGCTTGCAGTGTTGACCATAGCATTATGGTCCCAATCATGTAACATGCCAATTACAGAACAAACACCCCCTTTAATTGACAGGCAGGTGTTTTTTGATGATCCGGAAATCTCCACAGCCCGTTTATCGCCTGATGGAGCTTACATTTCTTTCCTGCGACCCTACAACGACACCCGCAACATCTGGATCAAAGAAAGAAATGCCTCTTTTGATGAGGCCATTCCTGTGACCGATCAAACCCAAAGACCCATCGCGAACTATTTCTGGTCGCGAGATGGACGTTTTCTGCTGTATGTAATGGATAATGAAGGCGATGAAAACTTCAATATTTACGCCGTAAATGCGGGTGAAGCCAGCCAGGAAACCATCCCGGAAGCACGCAACATCACCAACATGGACGATGTAAGAGCACAGATTTATCATATTTCCCGACAAGATCCTGATCTGATGTTTGTAGGACTTAATGACCGGGACCGCGCATGGCACGATCTCTACAAATTAAAAATCTCCAGCGGTGAACTGGAGAAAGTACGTGAAAACACCAACCGATATACCTCATGGATTTTTGACCATGACGATCAGTTGCGTATGGCCTCGCGCTCCCGCCAGGATGGAACAGGAGAACTCTGGCGACTGGATGAAGATGACGAAACGATGCTTTATTCATGGAGTGTACTCGAATCAGCCAACCCTTACGGTTTCAAAGCCGACAATCAGCACTTCTACCTGGTTACCAATGCCGAAGAAGGATCAAACCTCACCCAGCTTTATCTCATGGACATCGAAACGGGTGAAATGGAGCTGGTAGAGAAAGACCCTGAAAATAAAGCCGATTTTGGCAGTTTGGCCATTTCAGATAAAACACTGGAAGTATTATATACCTCATACACAGATGAGCGTACCCGCAGATATTTTAAAGACGAAGAATACGAAAAGCATTTCAAAACCGTGCAGGAAGAGCTGGGAGATATGGAAGTTACATTTTTCAGCCCCACCCGCGATGAACAATACTGGCTGGTAAATGCCTGGTCGGATACCAATCCCGGCAGCGTATATCTTTACGACAGAGAAACCAGTGAACTAACATTTCAGTACAACCCCCGTCCCGAGCTACCCACCGAACACCTTTCACCCATGACCAGTGTTCGGTATCCTTCCTCTGACGGATTGGAAATTCAGGCTTATCTCATTTTGCCCAAAGGAATGGAGAAAAGCAACCTCCCATTAATTGTTGTTCCCCATGGCGGACCCTGGGCGCGCGATTACTGGAGTTACAATTCGTATGCACAATTTCTGGCCAACAGGGGATATGCCGTGTTGTTACCCAATTTCAGAGGTTCCACCGGCTTTGGCAAGGAGTTCCTCAATGCCGGCAACCAGCAATGGGGCGAGCTCATGCAGGATGACATAACCTGGGGGGTGAAGCACCTGATAGATCAGGGCATTGCCGATCCGGACAGAGTGGGCATTTTCGGCGGTTCCTATGGTGGATATGCCACCCTGGCCGGACTGGCTTTTACACCTGACCTGTATGCCGCGGGGGTTTCATTTGTTGGCCCTTCCAACCTTAACACTTTGCTCAATTCCATCCCTCCTTACTGGGAAGCCATGCGCATTACATTGCACACCCGCATGGCAGACCCTGCAACGCCCGAAGGCCAGGAATGGCTTAAAAAGGCCTCACCCCTCAATGCAGCTGACAGTATTTCTGCTCCTTTGATGGTAGTACAGGGGCAAAATGACCCCAGGGTACTCAAGGCAGAATCAGACCAGATTGTGGTAGCCCTGAGAGAACGCGGGTTCCCCGTTGAATACCTCAATGCTCCCGATGAAGGCCATGGCTTTGCCCGTCCGCTCAACAACATGGCTTTTGTGGCTGCCATGGAGAGATTCTTTGCCAAGCACCTGGGAGGCAGGTACCAGGAAAGCATGACAGATGAAGTGGCAAAAAGACTGGATGAAATCACGGTGGATGTCAACACGGTGGAGCTTCCCGAATAAACCTTCTCAATAACCTAAGTAAAAGCGGACTTAAATTCAGGATGATCTTAAGTCCGCTTTTTTTTCCTCCTTCTGCCCCACCCCCTTCCCGGCCAACTCCTAAGATCATCCTGCAAATTCAAGGACTTGCTCATTCATGAGCAAAAACCCAAACAAAAACTTTCATACCTTTGTTGATGGGTATATTCATACAATGATTTCAAGATTGCACCCATCCCGGCACAGAATTATTAAACCCTTAAATACAAAACAAACATGAAAATATTGATCCGAAATATCAAGGAGCTTGTTCAGGTAACGTACGATTCGCGTGAAAAAGTCAGCGGCAAAGACATGGCCGATCTGCCAACCCTAAAAAATGCATACCTTTTTATAGAGGACGGACTTATCAGGGCATTTGGAAAAATGGAAACCTTTGCCCAGAGCGATATTTACAATCAGGCCACGAGAAATGAAGTACAGGAGATTGACGCCACCGGGAAAATGGTTTTCCCTTCTTTCTGCGACTCCCACACGCACCTTGTTTACGATGGCAGCCGCGAGATAGAATACATTGACAAGATTCGCGGATTATCTTATGAAGAAATCGCCAAACGGGGGGGTGGCATTCTCAACTCAGCCCGCCGTATGCAGGAAGCATCGGAATTGTCGCTCGTGCAACAAGCCCTGGAAAGGCTGGACGAAATTAAGATGTTGGGTACGGGTGCTGTAGAGATCAAAAGTGGCTACGGCCTTACCACCGAAAGTGAAATGAAAATGTTGCGGGTTATCCGCAAACTCAAGGAGTTGAGCCCTCTCACCATAAAATCCACTTTCCTGGGGGCTCACGCCGTGCCGGCTGATTACAAAGGGCGACAGGATGAATATGTAGACCTGATTATCAATGAAATGATACCCGAGGTAGCCGGTGAAGATCTTGCCGATTACATCGATGTGTTTTGCGATCGCGGTTTCTTTACCGAAGAGCAAACCGACCGCATCCTGATGGCCGGAATGAAATATGGCCTCAAGCCTAAAATTCATGCCAACGAACTTGATTTTTCCGGAGGGATACAGGTGGGCGTAAAATACAACGCCCTGAGTGTTGACCACCTGGAATTTACCGGTGATGAAGAAATTAAAGCCTTACTGGACTCCGACACGATGCCCTGTCTGCTTCCCGGTGCAGCCTTTTTCCTGGAAATGGAATATCCTCCCGCCCGGAAAATGATCGACTCGGGCTTACCCCTGGCCCTGGCCAGCGATTACAATCCCGGCTCTTCTCCTTCCGGCAACATGCAACTGATCATCTCCTTTGCCTGTGTGAAAATGAAGATGTTGCCCGAGGAAGTAATCAATGCATCCACCCTCAACGGTGCCTATGCCATGGATTTGCAGGAAGATTTGGGAACCATTTCCCTGGGCAAAAAAGCCAACCTGTTCATTACCAAAAGAATCCCTTCATATGAGTTTATGCCCTATGCCTATGGTAGCAACAAGGTAGAAACGGTTATTATCAACGGGCAAATTCAATAGAATTACGCATTATCATTTAAATCCACCAATTTGGAAACAGCAAAAACCACCATGATTGCCAAAACGCTAACCGGACTGGAAAGTGTTCTGGCATCAGAACTTTCAGCCCTGGGGGCTGAAAATGTAACCCCGCAAAACAGGGCGGTTGAGTTTGAAGGCGACACTGAACTCATGTATAAAATCAACCTGTGGTCAAGAACGGCTTTAAGCATTCTGAAACCCGTATTTGATTTTACTTTTGAATCGCAGGAACAATACTACGAAATCCTCAGGGCCTACGCCTGGGATGAACTTTTTGAGGTAGATAAAACCATCGCCATCAATGCCATTGCTTTCAACTCCGGGTTTACCAATTCGCATTTCCTTGCCCAGCGTACAAAAGATGCGGTTGCGGATTATTTCACCGAAAAAACCGGTGAAAGGCCCAGCGTGGATCTGGAGGATCCCCAGGTAAAACTCAATATTTATATCAATGGTAACCAGTGTTCTGTTTCACTGGACAGCAGCGGTGCTCCCCTTTTCAAAAGAGGATACAGGAGGAAGAATGTGCAGGCTCCTCTCAATGAGGTGCTGGCTGCAGGCCTGATCATGCTCTCGGGTTGGGACATGAAAAAACCGTTTTACGATCCTATGTGTGGCAGCGCTACTTTCAGCATCGAGGCCGCTATGATGGCCCTGAATATGGCACCGTCCATCTTTCGCCGCCATTTTTCTTTCCAGCACTGGAAAGGTTATGACCCGGAATTATGGGAAGCACTCAGGGAGCAGGCCCGCAAGGAAGAACGAAAAAAGATACCCGAAATAATTGCTTCCGACATCAATAACAATGCGATGGATGCCGCACGCACCAACCTGATGGAAGCAGGATTGCTGGGCAGGGTTAAACTTGAAAAGAAGGATTTCTTCTCCTTCAAACCCTCTCACAGCGAGGGAATGCTTATCCTCAACCCCCCTTACGGCCGAAGATTGCAAAGTGACGATATCCATAATTACTACAAGGAAATCGGTACCGCCCTAAAGCACAATTTCACCGGGTTTGATGCATGGATCATCAGTCCTGACAAAGCCCTTACCCACAAAATAGGGTTGCGCCACAGTTCACAGACCATCGTTTTTAACGGGCAACTGGAGTGCAGATTTTTAGGATATGAGCTCTACCAGGGCACAAAGAAAACCCACAAAACAGAAACAAACTCAACGGAATTAACGCCGCACAAAAGGGGTGAATACAAAGACAAGGAATCATCCGGAAAAGGAAACTACAGAAAACAGGATGACAATCGGGGCAAACGTCCGGAAAGAAAACCTTATAAAAAATACGACAACAGAAAAGACGAGGCAGGAGAAAATAAAACTTTTCGCCGGTCAGATTCGTCCGCTGACAAAAAGTCTGAAAAAAGAGTTTATGTAAAAAGGGAGGACAGTACAGACCACCCCGGACAGAAAAAACCCTGGGGAAAAAGAGAGGAAAAAAAACCCTGGGAAAAAAGGGAAGGCGGCAAACCATGGGAGAGAAAAGATGATAAAAAATCGTGGGGAAAAAGAGAAGAGAAAAACACGGACAAGAGAGATAAAAAGGAAGAAAGGTCTTTTTATAAAACAGACAGCAAGCGGCCCTTTAAAAGAGATGAAAAAAAATCAGACCACCCCGGTGGTTTCAGCAAGACAGGCAAGCCTGAAAAACGCTCTGAAAACAAGGAAGAAAGCCCTTACAAGAAGAGAGATTTCAGGAAGCCGGGACGCAAAAACGACCAATAAGGTTATTTGATCATCAAAATTTAACATTGGCCTGACCCTGTTTGTACAAATTTTCATTACCTTTGCAGGTGTTTTGATAAATTGGATAAAAATGTGTTGTTTTTATCCAAGGGTTCATTTCTTATATGACAGCTAAGATTTGGACCTGGATTTAAGGGTGATACGCTTGTTGTGAAACACGCGAACTTAGGAAAAAAAGGAAATTTGCCGTACAGAAAGCATGAACTGTTCGCAAATGCTAAGGTTCAATACTCGTATTGTATTTCTAATTTGCAATATCTGCCTTCGCGGCATTTTTTCCTTTTTCCTTGTTTTTTTAAATGGGTGAAAGGAAAAAACTCCCCCCTAAAAAAGGTTGTTGATAAAACCATTTAAAGAATTCAACCCTTTTAAAAATCAGACGAATAAATAAAACTCATAAACCAGGCAAAATCTAACCGGTTCCGGCTGGTTACTATTTTGCTTTTTTATTGAAATAAAGAAAAAAGGATGACCCCGCTAAAAAGGATGCTTTACCCCCAAAGCAACAATCTTGCAAAGCGTTGCATCTGAGCACTTACAAAAAATTATTGATAGATGAAGAAAAGAGTTTTAATTGCCACCGGTGGTGGAGACTGCCCCGGTTTGAATGCAGTAATCAGGGCCATTACCCTGAGGGCTTCGCAGGAAAAAAACTGGGAAGTGATTGGAAGTATCAACGCCTTTGATGGCATTTTGAATGAGCCCAATGAGATTGTTGTGTTGGATGATAAGAGAGTGGGAGGTATCCACATTCGTGGAGGCACCATAATCGGAACCACCAACAAAGGGGGCCCCTTTGCCTGGCCCATCAAAAATCCTGATGGTACCTGGGGAAGCGCCGACCGTTCTGATGAGATGATCCGCAGATTGCAGTACCTGGGAGTAGATGCTGTTATCAACATCGGAGGTGATGGTTCCCAATCCATCTCGCAAAGATTTTACGAAAAGGGGCTCAATATTATTGGAGTTCCCAAAACCATTGATAACGACCTTTCTTCCACCGATTTTACTTTTGGATTTCAAACAGCAGTACAGGAGGCTACCACCGCTGTAGACAAACTGGTAACCACTGCCGACAGCCACAACCGCGTGCTGATTCTCGAGGTGATGGGACGATATGCCGGATGGATTGCCCTGCACTCTGCCGTAGCCGGAGGAGCTCATGTTTGTCTTATTCCCGAGATCCCTTACGACATTCCCAAAGTAGTAGAACGCATATACCAGCGTTTTGATAAGGGCCGGGGATTTGCTATCATTGTAGTGGCCGAAGGTGCCAAACCCAGAGATGGTGAGATGTATTATGAAGAGAGCGATGAAACCGGATACAAAAACGTCAGGCTGGGAGGTGTAGCTACCAAACTCATGAAAGAACTGAAAGAAGGAGGCCTGGAAGCCGATATGCGTGAAACCGTTTTGGGTCACCTGCAACGGGGAGGAACTCCCATTGCTTATGACCGTGTGCTGGCCACCCAGTTTGGGGTGAAAGCTTTTGAGATGGTTCTGGAAGGGAAATATGGCGAAATGGTTTCCTATCGCCACCCCAATATTGTTTCTGTTCCTTTTAAAGAGGCAATTGCCCATTACAACTTTGTAGACCCTACCTCTGACCTGGTCAAAACAGCCAGAGGAGTAGGCATTTGCATGGGCGACTAACCGTATTATTTGCGCGTTATTCATGAAAAACTGCAGCTTTCGTCGGGCTGCAGTTTTTTTATATACCCGAATTATTCTCTAACTTTACGGCATGTAACGCATTACCATTTATGGACCATACATCCCTCTTTGCCGATATACTGCTTCCCCTTCCCCTGCCGGGATATTTTACATACCGTGTTCCGGCCAGCATGAACAACATGATGCAGCCGGGTATCAGAGTGGTGGTTCCCTTCGGTGCCAGGAAAATTTATTCCGGGTTGGTTAGAAAAGTACATTCTTCTCCTCCACAAAAATTCCAGGCCAGATATATCCTTTCAGCCATGGATCCATTCCCCATGGTAACGGAAAAACAGTTTCTTTTCTGGGAATGGATAGCAGACTATTATCTTGCTACTCCCGGGGAAGTCATGAACGTCGCCCTTCCCCCGGCCATGAAGTTGGCCAGTGAAACAAAAATCGCCCTCAACCCCGATTTTGACGGTGACCTTGAACATCTCAATGAAAAGGAATATCTCATTGCTGAAGCCCTTGAGATACAGAAAACCCTGTCGTTGAGCGAAGTAAGCAAAATAACCGGACAGCAAAAGGTCTTTTCCCTTATCACCAATCTGATGGACAAAAGGGTAGTGTTGCTTAAGGAAGAGCTGGAAAATCCCTACCGCCCCAAAATGCAGAAATTTGTAAAATTGAGCGAGGAATACCAGCGTGAGGAAAAACTCAGAGAAGCCTTTGATTATGCCGAAAAAAAAGCACCCCGACAGCTGGAAGTACTCATCAATTATATCCGTTTATCCGGTCGGTACCATTCTACCCTAAAAGAAGTATCGGTGAAGGAGATTGCTGAAAAGGTAAGAAATGCCCAGTCGGGTATCGATGCATTGGTATCCAAAGGGATTTTTACTTCTTATCAGAAAGCAGTAAGTCGTTTTGAACACATGGAACCAACGGCCGGAGAAATCACCTTCAATGAATATCAGCTCAAAGCCCTGGAAGATATTTACCTGCAGTGGAAAGAGAAAGATTGTGTGTTGCTCCATGGGGTTACTTCCAGCGGGAAAACAGAGATTTACATCCGGCTGATCAAAGAGGCACTGGCCCGGGGACAACAGGTTTTGTACCTGCTCCCCGAAATTGCCCTTACCACACAGATTACCCGTCGTATACAGCACCATTTCGGGGAAAAGGCCGGGGTGTACCATTCAAAATTTAATGAGATGGAGCGCACCGAGGTGTGGAACAACCTGGTACTGGGAGGTATACAAACTGCCAACAGCAAAATTACCTATCAGCTGGTGGTGGGACCCCGCTCTGCCTTATTTCTTCCCTTCAAAAACCTGGGTTTGATCATTGTGGACGAAGAGCATGAAACCAGTTACAAGCAACACGACCCATCGCCCCGTTATCATGCCCGCGATGCTGCTGTTTGGCTGGCCCAACAACATGGCGCTAAAGTTTTGCTGGGCTCGGCAACCCCGGCCATAGAAACCTATTTCAATGCCAAAGCAGGTAAATATGGTCTGGTATCGCTCACCAAACGCCATGGAGGAATGCAAATGCCCGAAATTCTCGTGGCGGACATAAAAAAAGAAACCCGCGAGAAAAAGATGAAATCTCATCTCTCTTCACTGCTTTATAACCATATACAACAAGCTTTGGAAGAGGAGAAACAAGTCATCCTATTCAAAAACCGCAGAGGATTTTCCCCACACATGGAATGCGATCATTGCCAGTATATCCCCACCTGTACCCAGTGCGATGTAAGCCTGGTTTATCACAAAAGAATCAACAAGCTCAAATGTCATTATTGTGGGTATTCCATTACACCACACAATCAGTGCCCCTCCTGTGGCTCTCCCGATATTGCCCTCAAAGGTTTTGGCACCGAAAAGGTTGAAGAAGAACTGCCACTGATTTTTCCCGGAAAAACCATCAAACGCATGGACCTGGACACCACAAGGGCTAAAAATGCTTATGCGAATATCATCAGCGATTTTGAAGAAAAAAGAATTGACATCCTTGTAGGCACCCAAATGGTAAGCAAGGGACTCGATTTTGAAAACGTAGCGGTGGTAGGCATTCTCAGTGCAGACAGTATGCTTAGCTTTCCCGATTTCAGGGCCCACGAAAGGGCCTTCCAGATGATGGCCCAGGTAAGTGGCCGTGCAGGGAGAAAAAACGACAGGGGTAAAGTAATCATCCAGGCCATGGACCCCTGGCATTCTGTCATACGACAGGTTATTGACAACAATTTTGAAGAGATGTATTCGCACCAGATCCTGGAACGGCGCAATTTTCATTACCCCCCTTTCTATCGCCTGGTCATGCTTACGCTCATGCATGCTGATCCGCAAAAAGTAAACGGGGCAGCAGCCTTTCTGGCCGGCCGGCTCCGGGGAGCTTTGCCCAAAGACCAGGTGCTGGGGCCCGAGTTCCCGGTTATTGCCCGCATCAAAGCACAATACCTGAAAAACATCATGGTGAAACTCAATCGTAACGCAGGGTTTCTGCAACAAAAAGAGGCACTGAAGTCTATTGTGCAACAATTTCATGTTGACCCCAAATGGAAAGCAGTGAGATTAAAGGTGAATGTGGATCCGGGATGATGTTAAGGAAGGAATCTTATGTGATGTAGAGTTTCCCGGGGTATGAAAGGTGTTATTCTACAATAAAAATATCTTCATTTTCTTTTTTCATCAGGTACTTTTCGCGGGCATAGCGTTCCAGTTCCTGCGGATCATTTTTCAGGCGGTCGATATTCAAACTATCGCGGTCTATCTCCTGCAGGTAATAGGTTTTCTCATGCTTCAGTTCTTTTATCTGCCGTGAGAGTCTGTATTGCTGTATGAAATTGTTCTGATCGAAAAAAAGCATCCAAATCAATGCACCCAGAAACACGATAATGTATTTGTTTTTCAGGAAAGAAGGGATTTTGTCTAACATGGCCTGCATATTTGGTGTATGACTATCACTCATTTTTTCACCCCGGAGATTCAGGTTCTGTCAGCAGCGGGATGATTCCGGCAGTACAAATACAAAGGTAAATGATTTTCTTTTAATCCAGCCCTTTTACCCTGGGTTTTCCTGCCACAAAATCTTTCAGGTAGAAGGGTTCAAAATACGCCACATCCTCAAATTGCTGAAGGCTGAATTTTTCCATCGCTATATCCGTCATACCGGTCACTGAAGGGACCACATTGTCCACGAACAGGGCATTGGGATGAGTAAGAATTTCCCTGCACTTTGCAGCCCCATCACCAAAGAACGCTACCTTCCCCTGCTGCAGAAATTCCTGCAACGCGTCTGCTTCAACAATTTCTGCCATGGTTTCTCTTACCGGACGGAGGCTTTTATCAAAAACAGCATTGTAAACCTCCATGCGTCGGGCATCTATCATGGGAACAAAAAAATCGGGCTTTTCAGCCATTTTTTGATCAGCAACCCTCGCCAGGGCATGAAGTGTATAGACAGATACAAGCGGGATGTCGAGTCCGAAACAAAACCCTTTGGCAGTGGAAACCCCAATCCGCAAACCGGTATAAGAACCCGGTCCTTTGCTTACAGCTACTGCATCCAGATCTTTGAATGCCAGGCCTGCCTCTTTCACCACTTCTTCTATAAAAGAGGTGAGTTGCGAAGAATGAGAATACTGCATGCTGCGGTCTTCCCGAAGGGAAAGCAACCCGTTTTCACCGGCAATACCGGCAGAACAAACCCTGGTAGCAGTTTCAATCAGAAGAATATGGGGCATAGGGGTACAATTAAAATGCGATGCAAAATTAACATCCTGCGCCGGATTTTGGAAAGAATTAAGTCATAAAACTCTTCCTTTTACCTGTCACCGAAAAGCTCGTTTCTCTCTACTACCATTACCTCATCACCGTCGCTGAGGGTGCGTGATACAGCCCTGAATGGACCTGTAACCACTTTATCTCCCTCTTCTATTCCGGATAAAATCTCAATATAATTGCTATCCTGTACACCAGACTCCACAGGGGTCATTTTCACGGTACCCTCGTCGGTATAAAAAAACACATATTCCTGAACTTTCGCTTCTTCAGGCTCGGTAGTGTTGTCAGACAGCTGTTCCTGCTCATCTTCATTCTCATCTTCTGATTCTTCCGATTCCCGATCGGTGCGTGTGGTCACGGCCTGGATGGGAACCGAAAGCACGTCCGTGGCAGTTTGGGTCCGGATATCGGCCGATGCTGACATTCCGGGACGGAACGGAGAAAGGTGTGGGCTGTCCTTTTTAAGCAAATGTTGGTAAGAATCGGGAAGAATTTGAATTTTCACTTCAAAATTGGTCACCTGATCCACGTTGGCAGCTTCTGCAAGTGCTGAATTGGCAATGGAAGTAACCACTCCCTGAAATTGCTGATTAAGGTAAGCATCAATTTCAATAAAAGCTGTATCACGTTCATTTACACGGATAATATCATTTTCATTCACTTCCACCAGCACTTCCATTTCGTTGAGGTTGGCTATGCGCAGGATTTCGGTTCCTGCAAACTGAGATGTACCTACCACGCGTTCCCCGAGCTCGGCATCCAGCCTTGATATGGTTCCGTCCATGGGGGCAAAAATGTTGGTTTTGGTAAGATTCTCGCGTGCTTCCCGTAAGGTGGCATCTGCACTTTTCACCTGAAATTCTGCCCCTACCACGTTTTGGGTTGCTGCTTCCACCTCGGCTTGCGCCACGAGAAACTGCGAGCGTGCCGTGTCAAACTCTGATTCAGAGATGGCATCCTGGTCAAAAAGTTGTTCGTTTCTCTCAAATTCAGCACTGGCATTGATAAACTGGGCTTCGGCCTGGGCCTTTCGTGCACGGGCATTGGCCAGATTGGCGCGGTTGCTGTTCAGTGAGGCTTCTACCCGATCAAGGGCAGATAGGTAAATTTCCGGGTTGATGCGTACCAGCAAATCTCCTTTTTGGACAAAATCTCCTTCCTTCACCGTAATCTCTACAATTTCTCCCGACACATCCGGGCTGATTTTTACTTCGGTAACCGGCTGCACTTTCCCACTGGCGGTCACGGTTTCCACGATGGTACGTTTTTCGGCAGCTTCCACTGTCACCCTCACCCCCTGGGAGGTTCCAATCCATCCGGCACTGCGACCAATGATGACAAATAACAGCAGCAGCCCGATGATTACACCCAGGATTTTTAAAATTTTTGATTGCTTCATAGCCATGGTTTATAATAGGTTATTGGTTAATTTTCTATGCTTGTCAATGGTTTTCATTGCATCCATAAATTCAGCTGGCACTCCCTTTAAAAACTCAGGGGTTCTCCGCGGTAAAATTCCAGAATTTTAATTCTGAAAACATATTCATATTTCGACTGAATCAATTCTGATTCTGCGGCAGAGAGCTTGTTTTTGGCATCATTATACTCGAGGGAGTTAACCATTCCCACATTAAAGCGTTGTTCGGTATAGCGGAAAGCCTCCTGCAATGCTTCCACATTTTTCTGGGTGGAAGTAAAACGTTTAAGGGCGGCTGTAGCATCTGCATGAGCTTGCTGGATGGTCTGGAACAGTTGTTCGCGGACAATCTGATGCTGGAGACGGGAATTTTCCAGATTGATTTGCGAGCGGCTCACCGAAGTACGGGTCTGAAAACTGTTGAATACAGGAACAGACAGGGTAAGACCAATATTGGTGCTGCGATTTTCTCTTATTTGCTCGGAGAAGGACAAACTATTCCCTAAAAAATCCATGTAAGCTTCTGAATAACCTGTGCCAAAAGAGGTTCTCATCAACAACTGCGGGCTGCGCCCCCCCTTAGCAACCGACACACCCCGTTCGGCACTTTGGATCTGCAGTTCTGCCGATTTTACTTCGGGCTGTTCCTGCACGGCTATGCTGTAAACCTGCAAAGGGGTATAAGGCATTTCATCTTCAGACAAAGGGTCAATTTCCGGCACAACGATTTCAAATTCAGCATCCTCGGGCAAAAACATTATTTGCCGAAGGTTGAGCAGAGAAAGTTCCAGTTGATTTTCTGCATTCACAAGCTGCAACTCTTCAGAAGCCAGTTGTGCCTGGATGGTAAGCAAAGAACCCCGGGGCAACGTTCCGGCATCCACGAGCTTCCCGGTCCTGTCTACCTGTTGTTGAGTTATCTCCACCTGCCCGGTAATTATATCCAACAACTCCATATTAAACAGGATTTCCAGGTAAGCTGAAGCCACCATCAAAGCAATATCATTATAACTGGTTTCCAGATCATATTTGCCTGCTTCCAGTTCAAGACGATTCTGGCGAATGGTATGATGCACCTGGAAGCCACTGAAAAGATTCACGCTGCTACTTATATTTAAATTATTGGACTGCACCCTTTCTGTGGAAAACTCATTGGTCAAGGGGTCCAACGAACGGCCAAAGCTGTAATTGTGAGAGGCACTGGCATTAAGATTGGGAAAGCGCGAGGCACGACTTTGCAATAAGTTCTGCCGTGCAAGGTCTACCGAAAGACCTTGTTGCTGCAACTGCAGATTGTTTTCCCATGCCGTTTCAATGCATTGTTCAAGAGAAAAAGTGCGGTTCTCCTGGCTAAAGAGGGTAGAAGAGAAAATGAGTTGAATCAGAGAAAAAAATACGGACAGATAAAATGATTTTTGCATTTTCGTTTTGTTTGGAATTTACTATTGGTTGCGAGCTGATACAAAATTTCCCGTTCCGGGGAATCAACTCAATTGGACGACCAAAGTACTCATATTGTTACATTGATTCATTAATATATTTGGCAATAAACCAATCTCTTCCTTAGCCAACGACAGTTTAAAGTTTAACCACCAAACAAAAGGATGTAACGGATTGTTTTTTTTGCATAGATATATATTGTTGTCCGGTTGAATTGTTTCGTTCCTGCGGAAATCATTTTGCCATAAGCATTTCATCCCTGTGGGATCAGACTTAAATGCATTCCTTACAACTTATCCCGTCAGAAGTGAGGTGTTTATAGTTTACAAGTGAGCCCTTATGATACAAATCCCGCACGGATACCACAAATAATGGGCATTTCAAAGAACCTCTAACATTATAACCGGACAGTAGTGACAGCTATATTAAAAACAAAAGGAAAGAAAATATGAACATTGCAATCAGCGGGCACACAGGATTTATTGGCAGCCACCTCAAAGACCATTTTACCGCCCGGGGACATCAGATAACAGGCATAGGGAGAGAAGACTTTAAGAAGGGAACGGGCCATCTGGCTTCCCTGATTTCAGGAACCGACTATTTGATCAACCTCGCGGGTGCTCCCATCATTAAGCGCTGGACCAGAAGTTACAGCAAGAAGTTGTGGAACAGCCGCATCCTCACCACGCGAGCCCTCACTGATGCTGTTGCAGAAGCCCCTGAACGGCCCAAAGCTTTTTTTTCAGCCTCGGGAGTAGACATATATGCCCCTGAAGGAGTTCATACAGAAGAAAACAACCAATATGACGAGGATTTCCTGGGTATCCTGTGCCAGCGATGGGAAGAAGAAGCACTTCGGGCACGAATCCACTGCCCCGTTTATATCATCCGCACCGGAGTCATCCTGGGGAAAGACGGCGGAGCGTTGCCTCAGATGGCACTTCCATTTAAACTTTTCGTTGGGGGCAAACTGGGCAATGGGAAACAAATGACCTCCTGGTTGCACATCCAGGATTACCTGAAAGCTGTGGAGTTCCTGATGGAGAAACGCCCTAAGGTCAACATCTTCAATTTTACCACGCCAGGCCCCGTTTCCAATGCAGAGTTCTCTTCTGTGCTGGCCCAAACCCTCCATCGTCCCAATCTTTTCAGGGTGCCCGGTTTTGCGCTCCGGCTGCTTTACGGAGAAGCTTCAGTAGTTCTGCTGAAAGGACACCATGTGCTTCCCAAAAACCTGCAGGATGAAGGCTTTACATTCCATTTTCCGGATTTAAAAAGTGCGCTGGAAGATTTGTTGCAGGAATAACCCTGAATTGTTTTCCTACCCGAACAACAACGAAAATACCTGCTCTACTTTCGAAACAGGATGTAATTTGATGGAATAAGCTTTGGGGTCAATCCCTTTGAGGCTGTACCTGGAAATAAACATCTCGTCAAACCCCAGTTTCTGGGCTTCTGCAATGCGTTGCTCTATGCGGGTAACAGGGCGTATTTCTCCCGTAAGACCCACTTCGGCAGCAAAGCAGGTTTTGTCGCTCACGGCAATATCTTCGCTGGAAGAGAGAATGGCACAGATGACACCCAAATCTATGGCCGGGTCGTCCACGCGCAACCCGCCGGTAATATTGAGAAAAACATCTTTGATGCTCAGGCGGAAGCCACATCTTTTTTCCAGCACTGCCAGGAGCATGTTGAGCCGGCGCACGTCAAACCCAGTAGATGAGCGTTGCGGGGTGCCATAGGCGGCAGTACTGATCAAAGCCTGGGTTTCAATCAGGATGGGGCGCATCCCTTCAATGGTAGAAGACACGGTGATGCCGCTGAGGGGTTCGTCGCGGCTTGTGAGCAGTATTTCTGAAGGATTGGAAACTTCCCTCAACCCATCGCTGCGCATCTCGAAAATACCCAGTTCGGAGGTGGAGCCAAAACGGTTTTTTTGCGAACGCAGGATGCGGTACACATGATTGTGATCTCCCTCAAACTGTAATACCGTATCCACCATATGTTCCAGCAATTTGGGGCCTGCAAGGGACCCTTCCTTGGTAATGTGTCCGATAAGAAATACAGGAATACCATTCTCCTTGGAGTATTTTTGAAACTCCGAAGAGCACTCACGGATTTGCGAAATACTTCCGGCAGATGATTCAATGGATGGCGTGGTAAGGGTCTGGATGGAATCTATCACCAGCAAATCCGGAGCAACCTCATGAACATGATGGAAAATATTTTCAGTGTTGGTTTCGGTGAGGATGTAACAGTTGGAATGGAGCAGCCCCAATCGCTGGGCGCGCATCTTGATTTGCAATTCGCTTTCTTCACCCGAGATGTACAACACCTTTTTGTGGGGTATATTGAGGGCCACCTGCAGCATGAGGGTTGACTTTCCGATTCCCGGCTCCCCACCCACCAACACGAGTGCTCCGGGCACAATTCCTCCTCCCAGCACACGGTCCAGCTCCTGGTTGGCCGAGGAAAACCGTTCTTCCTCCCTTGCTTCTATTTCATTGATCAGGCGTGGCCGGGCAGCGGTGGCACGCTGTTTTACCGATGACCCCTTTCCGGGCAAAGACTTTTCCACCACCTCTTCCACATACGTGTTCCATTCGCCGCAACTGGGGCATTTCCCAATCCATTTCCCAGACTGTGCCCCGCAATTCTGACAAAAAAATGCAGTTTTTATTTTGGCCATATATCGGTATTATCCAAAAGAGAAAGGGAAAACCGAATGCTTAAAAGCGATGTGGGTTTTCCCTTTGCAACCATGAAAACAAGACTTTAAAAGTACAAAAATTTTTATTGCGTGTCATATTTTTTTTACAAACTCCCGCATGATGATCCCTCCTTCGATGTCGAGCTTAATGACCAGTTGTCCGTCATCCAGTTTTACCACATCCCATTTTTCATTCCATATTTCATTGGAAGTCTCTACCAGTTGCAGGGTGGTTTTCAGGGGAGTGGCTTCCAGCAGATAAAACCCTGAATCGGTAATGGTGAAATCCGATGGGTCTGATTTGAGCCGGCGGTACATGGTCAGTTCTCCTTCGGAAAAAACCCACTCGTAGGTGTAGGGATCGTTGATATTTTCAATATTTACCCTTTCCCAGGTACCCTGGAGCACATCTTCCTTTTCTTTGGAGCAAGACGAAAAGAGAAAAGACGTGGAAAGAAACAAAAGAATAATGGTATACTTGTTCATAATAACAGGATTGATGGAAATGGTCATTAATATCGCTGATAGTCATCCGGTTTCATTCCGCAAATTTAACGAAAAAAAGGGCAACTTAAAACATGGCACTCCATCTTATACTGAAATTTCTGTGAGGCCTGATATCGCCGGGTCTTCCCATATATTCCGTATTGGTAAGATTTTTTACCGCCACAGAGATACGGTACAGGGAGTTGATTTGATATCCCAGGTGCACATCTACCAGGAAGTGGCCTGTATTGTTGCTGCGCCAGTAATCATAAAATCCGGGCAGGATATCTTCGCGGGTTCCCGGATTGAGAAAAACATCATCGATATTCAGGATACGGGATCGGTAAAAGAAGTCGATGCCCGGCTGAAATTTTTTGTACGTGGAGGAAATACTCAGTTGGGCTGAATGCTTCCGCCGGTATTTGAGCCATGTATGGGTATTCTTCCCCGTTGCCGGGTTGAACACCACGGGATAGGTATAAAGATACCCCCCGGAAAGGGTATGTTCGAACCAGCCGGTTTTTCGGGTAAAGAGAAATTCTGTCTCCACTCCGTACACCCTGGAGTATTCCGTGTTGTCGGCCCGGAAGCCAGGCATGGAAAGCCCGCTAACAGGGTCGGGAAAGACCCCGAACAGGTATTCAATGAGATCTTTATTCCGCGAATAAAAAAGGGCTACATCCACCATGCCGTCCCAGTTCAGTGCTACTACCCCCTGTTTCACCCCCACTTCGCTGTTCCAGCCCTTTTCGGATTGCAGCAGCAGGTTGGGGAAAATGCGCACAGCACCCAGGGTCGTGGCAGCATGCCTTTCCGCAATGGAAGGGTAGCGGTACCCTTGCCCCCAGCTGGCGCGTAAAAACGTGTAATTTCCTGCCATGAAGTTGACACCAGCCCTGAACAACGGAATCACATCATCCGCAATCCCATTGAGGGTGTTGTGCTCCAGCCGGATTCCTCCCACCAGCTTCAGCTTCTCCTCAACAGAAAAGTCTCCCTGGAAGTAGGCGGCCAGGTTTGTGGCATCGTGATTCCCATAAAAGGCAGATTGCACCCTGGATGTTTGCTGGTGTAACCCTGCATTGAGATTCATCAAAGGGCTCACATTATACCAGAACTGATATTCGGTGAGAAAGGAAAGAGCAGTACTTTCATTGTTGACAGCATCGGGGTATTGATTGTCGGTAAGCTGGAAACGCATGCGCACATCGTGCGTGTAGTTTCCTTCGGAATGCAATCCGACATAGGGGTCTATGGCAAGAAAAGTTCCCCTGAGGTTGATGGAGGTCGCTTCATCCTGCCTGAGAGCCCCCGTATCGCCATCTTCCCACAGCACAAAGTCACGCTTATCCGTATAACCGGCCAGGGTATTCAATCCCACATGAAAGCCATCCCGATCAGGTGAATCATGACGAAGATTAAGATTCAACCGATAAGTATCCTCGTGATTGAGTTTTCGGTATCCCTTATCCAGCGAGATGAAAGCCCCGGCGCCCACCTCTGCATTTCCGTATTTCTGAAGATGAGAAAGCGAAGCCGAGTGAAAGAGTCGGGGGCTTGCCCACCACTTAAAATCCGGATTAGGGGGGTTGTCAAAGATGCCGGTTTCCAGGAAAAAAGCAGTACGCCCCTCTTCGGTAGCCCTGGCCGAACGAAAATGGATCACTCCATTCAACGCCGAAGAGCCATACAAAACGGAGGAGGCACCCTTGATGATCTCGATTTGGGAGATATTTTCCAGGGGAAGAAACTGCCATCGGATACTGCCTGCATCAGCGGCCAGCACGGGCAAACCATCAAGAAGGGTGAGTACACGCGAGCCGGCGCCATAGCTGAATCCGCTTCCCCCTCTTACTGCTGCCTGTCCGTCAATCACCTCAATACCCGGGCTTTTGGTGATCAGCTCCCGGCTATCGGTGATATGGACCGCGGTGTATTTCTGCGGTGTGATGATGCTCATGGAAACGGTAGATTCAGCCACCCTTTGTTCTGCCCTGCCGGCACTCACCACCACCTGATCTATCTGTGTGATATCGGGCTCCAGGGCCTTATCCAGGGTAAGGGTATCTCCTTCCGAAAGAAGAATTTCTGCCCCGGTGCTTTTGTATCCCACGTATTGAAACCTGATAACGGCCTTGCCCGGGGGTCGGCTGAATCGGTAAAAACCTTCCGAATCACTGACAGTACCCTGATTGCGCTCAAAAATAATGGTGGCACCGGGCAAAGATTCTCCCGTTTGGGCATCTGTTATGAAACCCTGCACAACACCGTTTTGAGCCAGGGTATCAGTGAATGAAAAAACCACCATCAACCCGAAAAACAACAACCGCATTATTCTGCTGTAAAGGTTAACCTGATTTGTAATGCCGGACCTGAGGGATTCTGCAAATCAGGAAATGATGTAGTTACTTTGAGCGATTCCCGGGTTAGCTCCTGAATTTTGGTGCTCAACATTGGAATGGGTAAACTGTCGGAACGGATGATCAGTTCGGTTTCGTTCTGGGCAAAATCCCAGCTCCCTTCATAGTTGCCAAAAGTTCCGGTATAATCTTCCCGAAAGTGAGCAGTTCCACGAAAATCTTCCAGCATTTCTCCCGGGCCGCTGGCATCCCCGCCATTGATAAGCAGGCTGTCGGACTGCCAGGTAGCTCCTGTGAGCAAAGTAAAACGATCGGATGTTTCCTCTTCTTTGTCGCAGGCAGCAAGAAAAAGAAAGCCGGTTATGAAAACGGATAAAATCAGGTATCTGTTCATGGGCATGTTTTTTTATGGGTGAAAATAATGGGATACAATGATTTTCAGCGTTGAAATGCTGATTAATCGGGAAAAGTACTTTTCCCACGGCGTTTCAAACCCTGGTTTAAATTTATGAATAAACAGGGCTGGCTGTAAAATTGTTTTGCGTCTTTTGGTTGAAAGGTCTCAGGGTATGACGATGGTTCACTCCTTACAAAGCAAAAAAAAACACCCTCTGTGGTCAGCAGAAGGTGTCAACTTGTTTTCAGGTTGCAATGGGCCAGTCAACTTGTGGTATGGGATTGGGTTTTGTTGCCGGGGTTACAAATTGTGGGATATCGAACCGGTAAGGATGTTGCGATTATTTGGAAAATGCCTGCATCAGTGATTGAAAAGCGGCGTCTTCTGTGACTTCCGGCTCCTCTTTAACAAACTGGCTCAGGTCGTCGGGGGTAAGTTCGAAGTACTTATCTGCCATATAGTTTTCAAAAACCTCCCGGGTGTCAAAATCCAGGTCATTGACTTCCTTCTCGGGGCGGCTCAGTTGTCTGACCAAAGCTCCCAGGTATTCCGGTGCTGCACGGTGCTCATCTACAGGAACCGTAACAATATCCTCTTCTACGGCTTTTTCTTCTTTTACAGGAAGGACAAGAGGCTGGTTCACGACTTCCATTCTTTCTTTCCACAAAATGTTATGCACAACAGGTATGTTCTCTTCTACCTCGGCTTCCACTTTGGATAATATCTCGATGGTTTTTCCTTCGGAAATGACCATTCGGAAAGATGTAAAATGGGTTGCAAAGGTTCCGTTGGACAAAAAAATCATCATCGCGGCGGTCAGGGTAATTTTTGTAAGTGTTTTCATCTTTGTAGGGTTTATGGGTTAATTTTTTAAGTTTCTTTCAAGTTGTAATCTGTCATAACCTATTCATTTTCTGTGCCATTTTTCGTATTGCGCTGTTTTTCTGATTGTTACAGATAGCAAAGCGAGACCATCCCCGGAAAAACAGTGCTTTAGTGTACGGTACAGGTCATACACCGTCCGAATGTGGACACTGTTTCTGAAAACCCTAATTTGCCAAGGTTTTCGAGCGGCAACAACAAAGAAATTCTCCCCAGAGTTGGTTGCTGGTTCAGACAAAGTGAACGGTGGTGTTTTATTTGTGAAAATTTTCTGCAACAATGGTTTTGGGCAGCGTAAAAGTTGCCCTTGCAGGCCGGCGCACTTTCCGCAACGCAGAATCATCCTCGTGTGTGTACAAAGCTTGATCGCGAAGGATTCAGATATTTTTCGCACCTTTGCACCATTGAACAAGGGCCATGACAAACGCAATCAAACGCCTGGCAGGGCAAACGGCAATATACGGGGTAAGCAGCATCATTGGGAGGTTGCTTAACTATCTTTTGGTGCCTGTGTACACCAATTATTTTCTCACCCATGAGTTTGGTGTTATTGCCGAGATGTATTCTTACGTTGCCATCCTGATTGTTATCATGACCCACGGCATGGAAACGGCCTATTTCCGGTTTTCCGAACAGGAAGTGAAAGAGAAAAATAAAATTTTTGGCACTGCCTTGCTGTCGGTTTTTTTCGTCGCCTCCCTGTTTGTATTGTTTACCACGACCTTTAGCCAGCAGATTGCCCAGATGATGCGCTATCCCGATCATCCGGAATATGTGTTGTGGTTTGGCATCATCATCGGGCTGGATGCCCTCATGTCTATCCCGTTTGCCCGTCTCAGGGCTGAAAACCGTCCCATCCATTTTGCCTTCATCAAACTCATGGGTATAGGGGTCAACATCAGCCTGGTGCTGTTTTTTGTAATGGCCTGTCCCTGGTTGATGGAGAACGGCAGTCCAGGGGTAGTTTCCCTGGTTTCCTCCGTTTATAACCCCGACATCGGTGTGGGTTATGTGTTTATTTCCAACCTGGTGGCCAGCAGCATCACAGCAGTATTGCTCCTGCCGGTGATTTTCCGGGGCAGAATTGTGTTCTCCTTTCTCACCTGGAAGCACATGCTGCTCTATGCCCTTCCTTTGCTGATAGCAGGACTGGCAGGCATTCTTAACGAAGCGCTGGATAAAATTCTGCTCAAGTACATGCTGCCCGAGGACATTGCCATGTCGCAGGTGGGAATTTACGGGGCCTGTTACCGTGTGTCCGTGTTGATGGTGCTCTTTATCCAGGCATTCCGGTTTGCTGCCGAGCCGTTCTTTTTCGCCGAATACAAAAACGAAAATGCCAAAGCACTCTACGCGAGGGTTATGAAAGTTTTCGTAGTTACCTGCCTGTTTATTTTCCTGGGGATCATGCTTTATATGGACATCATCCAGTATTTCATCGGCAAAGACTTCCGGGAGGGGCTGGATGTGGTGCCTATTCTGCTGATGGCGCACATCTTCCTGGGTATCTACTTTAACCTTTCCATCTGGTACAAACTCACCGGGCAAACACGTTACGGCGCTTATATCGCGGTTATCGGAGCAGGCATCACCATCCTGATCAACGTATTGCTCATCCCGGTGATGGGCTATTACGCATCTGCATGGGCACACCTGGCCTGTTACATGATTATGACCCTGATTTCATGGGGATGGGCCCGAAAACATTACCCGGTACCCTACGATATCGGCCGTATATTCCTCTTTATGATTGCAGCACTGCTGCTTTATCGTGTTCACGCTTTTATCCCCACCATTCATTTCCTGGTTGACTATACCCTGAGCGCCCTGTTTCTGGCAGCATTCGCTTTTGCTGTGCTGGCCATTGACCGGGAGGCAAGAGAAACCCTAAAGCCTGCCGTGAGAAAGCTTCTGAAAAGGTAACCCCTCTGCAGCTTTTATTTTTTAGGGGAATTTTGTACCTTTGTGCCCAAATAAGGGTAATTTTTCGGTTGCATCTTACCTGAATTTTTGTAAAGTGTTGCAGGCACTGTCCTTGATTCATTTTACCGGAAACCTTCCCGATTTTTCCCTGTTCTCCTGCTTCCGCGGGTTCAACACATTCAGAATATTTCTTTGCTTCAGTCATTAGTCACCATTATTGTATTTATCCGATATGCTCGAAACACAATTAGATTCAACGTTTACTGCATTAGACAACACATCTCTATCTGCATCCTCTCAGAAGCTTCTCCATCAGCTCCTCAAAGAAAACCCGAGACTGAAAGAGATTCTCCTGAATCATGATCAGCTTGAAGATGTCAGGAGTGCGATGCGAAAATGGGTAATGGAATATATGGAGAAGAATCCTTCAGCGTGGTCTTTCTATCAGCATGAAAGCCATGGCAGAAAGGCCATGGAAAAGCTCAACTGGCAAGATTACGGAGCCATTCGTATCCTGGACTACCTTGACCATGCAGGCATTCAAATTGAAGACCTGAATTTGCGGGGGAAGAAAACGGTTTCAGAACCTTTCAAAATGCTCTGGCTGGGTGCCCGTGAAAGCAAAGGAGGAGCCCAAAGCAATTTTTTCAGAGATATGATCCATTTGTTCAGGCAGTTCAGCGGTAAAACACAGCGTCATATGCCTGCCAGGGATCAGGTGATCAACTGGATGGAACGACATCCCTCGGGTATAGAAGAAGAAATCATCCAAATCCGTCAGAAGAACAAAGCGCGCATCATTGAAGTGCTGGCCCGGAAGATTGATGCCGGCGAAATAAAAAGCCCGAAATTTACCTTTCCCAAAACCCTGTCCTGGGAAGAAAAAATAGAAAAAATGCATCAATGGTGGGAAGATCATGTTTTCCATCTTCGCTTTGCGGTGCGCAGCCCTGAGCTTCTCAACGAGCTGCTGGGCAATTCTCTGGATGCAGAAACCATGGAAGTGCTGCAACGAGCCAAACAACGGGGCATCCCCTTTTTCATCAACCCTTACTATCTCACCTTGCTCAATGTTGACGTACCCGAACATGTACAAGGAGCCGATCTGGCCATCCGTTACTATGTGCTATACAGCAAACAGCTGGTAGATGAGTTCGGGCACATCGTGGCGTGGGAAAAAGAAGATATTGTGGAGCCCGGCAAACCCAATGCCGCCGGCTGGATTCTGCCCACCCAGCACAACGTGCACCGAAGATATCCTGAAGTGGCCATCCTCATTCCCGACACCATGGGACGAGCCTGTGCCGGATTGTGCGCTTCCTGCCAGCGGATGTACGATTTTCAGCGGGGCAACCTGAACTTTGATCTCGACAAGCTCAAACCCAAAGAAACCTGGGACGAGAAACTGCAACAAATCATGAAATACTGGGAGGAAGATTCACGGCTGCGCGACATCCTGATTACCGGTGGCGATGCATTGATGAGTTCCGATTCTTCGCTGGAAAAGATTCTTAATGCAGTATACGACATGGCGCTGCGCAAAAAAGAAGCCAACAAGCAGCGCAAAGCCGGGGAAAAATATGCTGAAATTCTCAGGATACGCCTGGGTACGCGGCTGCCTGTTTACCTGCCTCAACGCATCACGCCCAACCTGGCCGACATCCTGGCCCGCTTCAAAGAAAAAGCTTCGGCCATCGGCATTAAGGAGTTTGTGGTACAAACCCACTTCCAGTCTCCCATGGAAATCACCCCGGAAGCGCGCCTGGGAATTGAAAGGCTCAGAGGCGCGGGATGGATGGTGGCCAACCAGCTGGTGTTTACAGCTCCCGCCTCCCGTCGCGGACATACCGCCCGGCTGAGGAAAGAACTTAACGACATTGGTGTGATGCCCTATTATACTTTTTCCGTAAAAGGATACATGGAAAACAGCTCCAAGTTTGCCACCAACGCCCGGGCCTCACAAGAGCAGATGGAAGAGAAAGTACTGGGTGAGATTCCGCAGCAATACCTTGCGGCAGTGAAAGAATTTCCTCTTACAGCGGAAAAAATGACCGAACATATCAACGAGTTGCGTCAAAAGGCTGACCTCCCCTTCCTGGCCACCGACCGCAATGTGCTTAACCTGCCCGCGGTAGGCAAAAGCATGACTTACCGGGTTATCGGCATCACCCGCAATGGCCGTCGCATTCTTGAGTTTGACCATGACCATACGCGCAGCCACAGCCCCATCATTGAGAAACTGGGCAAATTCGTAATTGCCGAATCCAAACCCATCAGCACCTACCTGCAACAACTGGAAGAAATGGGCGAGGACCGCAAGGAATACGAATCCATCTGGGGCTACAGCATTGGAGAAACCGAACCCCGCCCTTCACTCTACGAATATCCTGATTTCGATTTTGAACTGACGGAGCAGATAACCAATTTCGGCGGGCAGGAGTAAGATTAGAGAAAAAGGTGAAAACACGCAGGGAGGAGAGTTCGGGTAGTGCTGGCCTGAAGGTCAAAACATGTAATCAAAAAGTCTGAAAATGTAGCTATAGCAATTGCCGGGAATTATCATCCTGCAATAGCTGTTACAATGCGCCCCCTCCCTGCTTGTAGGGAGGGATGTCCGAAGGACAGGGTGGGTCAGGCCTATCAATAGAAAAGCGGAATTACAAATTCCGCTCAGCGTTGCCCGGAGGCAACTTTTCACTTTTCACTAATCACTTTTCACTCACTCCATTTCCTCTATCAGAATCTCCACGATGCGTTTGGCGGCTTTGCCGTCCCACATTTCAGGGATACGACCCGGCTTGAGGGTCCCTTTCAATACATCTTCGGCGGCTTTTTCGGCCTTCTCAAAATCAAATCCTACCAGCTGGTTGGTGCCCACATCCAGGGTAACAATCCGCTCGGTGTATTTCTTTACCGTGATGCATTGTGCACTCAGGTAGGTGGTCTCTTCCTGGATGCTCTCGCTGTCGGTAATCACCGCCTCGGCACCGTACATCAGCGCCAGGAAGTCGATATAGGGCAACGGACCGGTGTGCAATACCCGGGCAGGCAAATCTTTGAACCGCTTTTCTTTCGTGAACCGCTGGTGTATATAGCCCGGGAGGAGCCATACCACCTTGCATTTCTCACTCAACCTTTTGATCATGTCCATGATTTCCTGCAAATTCTCCTCGTTTTCCAGGTTTTCAACCTGGTGGAAAGTGGCCAACAAGTAGCTGTCATCTCCCAGTTTCAACTTGTCCAGCACCCTGGACTCTTCCATGTCTGACCAATACAACTCCAGGGCATCCACCAGCGTGTTGCCGGTAAAATGGATGTTGTTGCTGTCGCTCCCCTCGTCGCGCAGGTTCTTCATGGCACTGTGCTCACTCACGAAATGGTATTCGCACAACACATCGGTAAGAATGCGGTTGATCTCTTCGGAATTGTATTTCTCGTAACTGCGCAAACCGGCATCGATATGGGCTATGGGAATGTGCATCTTGGACGCGGTAATGCCAAAAGCAAGGGTGGTATCCCGGTAACCCGAGAGAATGACCAGATCGGGCTTCTCCTCCAGCAGAATACTTTCCACCTTTAGCATGGTGTGCGCTGTCTGGGCAGCATGGCTGCCGTACACTACGGGAATGTAATGAGTGGTTTTGGGAAAATCCAAATCTTTAAAGGAAGAAAGAGATGACTTCTCATCCTCTTCGTAGCCGGCATGGCAGATGATGTGTTTCACTTCCTTGCGGTATTTCTTAAAGGCTTTGTCTATGGATGTAATCTTTAGTAGATTTTGTGGTGAAGCAGCAAAACTGATGACTTTCTTCATAAACTATGGGTTTGGGTTACATGGGCCGGCAGGCAAATATTATTTATTGACTTCAAAAAAACCAGCCCGGGAAATTGTGTAGTAAAGATAGGAATTTTTTGTTTAGTGTATGGGGGAGAAAAAGCTGAAAGCTCAAAGGTGAAAGGGAAAAAGCTGGAAGGAGAAAAGGTGAAAGCTCAAAGGTGAAAGGGAAAGAAGCTGGAAGCTCGAAGCTGGAAGCTGGAAGGAAAGAGGGCTGAGGAACTTCCAGCTTCTGAAAGAACCGGAAGCTTCCGGTTAAAGGGCGAAAACCGTCATTAATCCCACCTGCTCCAGAGGGGCAAAATGTCGATAGCCTAATGGGTGACCAAAATTTAGGGCGCCGGAAAGAATTGCTTGGATAAGAAACAAAGATGATGCCGGCGCAAGGATGCCTCAAAGGAGAAAGGGGCTGGAAGGAGAAAAGGGTTGAATCGTTGAAAAAGGCGGAGGAGGAAAGCGGCATTACAACCGACAGAGCGGAATTGCAAATTCCGCTCAGCAAGGGAGAAAAAGCTGAAAGCTCAAAGG
>CAZBGI010000025.1:44139-46544 GCA_964491395.1 uncultured Bacteroidales bacterium
AGAGCGGAATTGCAAATTCCGCTCAGCAAGGGAGAAAAAGCTGAAAGCTCAAAGGTGAAAGTGAAAAGCTGGAAGGAGGAAGCTGGAAGCTGGAAGAAAAGAGGGCTGAGGAACTTCCAGCTTCTGAAAGAACTGGAAGCTTCCGGATAAGATGAGGAAATCGGCATTACAAATGCCGCTTAGCAGAGTCAAAACAAAGAATCACGGAAAAAAGATTCGAAATAATTCACTAATTTGGCACCCTGAAAAACAGATAAAATCATGCAAAGACTGCTTATCACAGCTATTCTGGCCTTCTTTCTTGTCAGCATCTCCCCTGCCCAAACCGCCTGGCAGCATGTGAGCGACCGGGGCATTTACCAATTCGTGGATGAGCTGGCCAGCAGGCATATCATCGATATCACCACGGCCGTGAAACCTTATTCGCGAAAAGATATCGCCCTGGCACTGCAACAGGCCGAGCAGCAATGGTCGAAGCTTACCGCATCGCAACGTGCCCGCCTGGACCATTACCTGCAGGAATACGCCATGGAGCGCAATGAGCTGAAACGTGGCAGCTGGCCCCTCTACAGTGGCGATACCTCCTCGTCGGTGCACCTGCTTCCGCCGGAAATCACCTACCGCGACAGCCTGCTGCGCATGATCATGCGACCGGTGTACGGCTACCGCCACTTTTCAGGAGGCAACCAGAATTTCTGGGCCACTTACGGCGGTGCGGAAGCCCTCGGTTATATCGGCGACAACTGGACGGTGTATGCCAGCCTGCGCGACAACTACCAGGCCGACCAGAAACTGGCACAACCTACCTGGCTGGTGCAGGAACCCGGGGGGACCTATAAGGCCCAAACCGGCGGCGGCAAAGGGGGCGAGTTCAGCGAAATGCGCGGGGGTGTGACCTATAACTGGAAATGGGGCACCCTCGGGCTGGTAAAAGACCATGTGCAATGGGGCGACAATGAAAACGGAGCCAGCATCTTCTCGGGCCGAACCCCCTCCTTCCCCATGATAAAACTCCACGCCAACCCGGCCAAATGGATCGAACTCAACTACTACCACGGGTGGCTGGTTTCGGAAGCCACCGACAGTGTACGGTCCTATTTCGTGGATGAAGGCCCCGGACGGACGGTAAACCGCTCTATGTATATTGCCGCCAACATGATCACGGTAAAACCCTTTTCCAGGCTGCATTTCTCCTTTGGCAATTCTATCGTGTATGGCGATATGCCCGTGCAACCGGCGTATCTCATTCCGGTGTTTTTTTACAAATCATTGGTGCATACCCTTCACTGGGGAAGCAGTTTCCAGAATAGCGCCATGTATTTCAACCTGAGTTCACGCCAGATCAAACACCTGCACCTGCATGCCACCTACTTCATCGACGAGTTTTCCATCCGGCGCATCAAGGATCCTACCCGGCACAATTTCACGGGTTTCAAGGGGGGATTGTCGCTCACCGACTGGCCGGTGCGCAACATTTACCTGGCCACCGAATATACCTTTACCAACCCCATTACCTACCTGCACGATGAGCCTACCACCCGGTTTCGCTCCAACCGCTACAACCTGGGGCATTACCTGGAAGACAACGCCGAAGAGTTCTTCGCCACCCTGCGCATTTACCCGGTGAGCACGCTGGAGCTGGCCGTCTCCTACACCCATGCCCGCAAAGGAAACCACTACCAGTACATCCGCGGCCGGCGCGACCCGCGCATAGACGAGATGCCCGTGATGGAGGAAATCACCTGGGAAAACCGCAACCTCACCTTCGAAGCCACCTTCCGACCCATGACCAACTTCAGGATGTTTGCCAAATATTCCCTCTCCGATATCCAGGGGTACGAGGTGGATGGAGAAACCGCACAATACTACCTGGATCTCTTCTCACCCCAATACCTGCACGGTAAGAACAACGTGCTGGAGGTGGGATTTGGATTGGGGTTTTGATTGAGGCTGAGGCTGAGGGTGAAGACGAAAGCTCAAAGCTGAGAGGTGAAAGTTGGAAGGGCTGGAAGCTCGAAGCTCGAAGCTGGAAGGGCTCAAAGCTCAGAGGTGAAAGAGCTGGAAGATCGAAGCTGGAAGGGGGAAGGATGGGTAATGGAGATTGGACTTTGGCGATTAGGTGAAAGCTCAAAGGTGAAAGGGGGAAGAGCTGGAAGCTGGAAGGGGGAAGCTGGAAGGAGCTCAAAGGATTGACAACCTAATGCACTGTATTTCAATGCACCTGCCCCGGAGGGGCAAAATGTCGATAGCCTGGCGGGTTACCATCATCTTTGGCGCCGGAAAAGTTATTGCGGAGAAGAAGAATGGGGATGCCGGCGCGAGGGTGGTTGAGGCTGACCCTTCGACTATGCTCAGGGCAGGGGCTGAGGGCGAAGTCCCGCGACCGCAGGGATGCGGGATTGAGG
>CAZBGI010000026.1:0-13266 GCA_964491395.1 uncultured Bacteroidales bacterium
CTTCCGGAACGGGTAAAACTACGCTGCTGCGCATGCTGCTGGGGTTTGTGCTGCCCGATAAAGGCGATGTGCTGATTGACGGGGAAAGACTCACTGTGGATAATGTCTGGCAGTTAAGGCAAAAAATGGCTTATGTGAGTCAGGATATCCAGATTGGAAGGGGCACTGCCGAAGGGTTTATCAAAGAAATTCTGGGCTTTCGCAACAACCGTTTTCTCAGTTACGACAGAGATAAGGTAAAAGCATTGCTCAAAGATTTTCAACTTGACCGGGATACCCTGGGCAAAAATCTGGAAGATTTGTCAGGAGGAGAGCTGCAGCGTTTTACCATCATTGTAACCCTGTTGCTTAACCGGAAAATCTTTTTGCTGGATGAAGTGACTTCTGCTCTGGATCAACCCCTCAAAGAGTTGATAGCAGATTATTTCAGCAACCTGAAAGATAAAACCCTCATCATCTCTTCTCACGATGCCATTTGGCATGAACAGGATTTTACCACTTTAAACCTTTCCAGCAATGGACGCAGCTCCTGAAATAACCTTTTTTCGGCTTATAGCGGCATTCGGACTGCTGATTGTTCCCATCGCTTTGTCGTTGTATATCCGATTGGGCATAGTTCAGCAACTGTTGATTTCTGCCGGCAGGATGACAGGACAGTTGTTCCTGGTTTCTATTGTTTTGATCTACCTTTTTCAGTGGGACAATCCCTGGCTCAATATTGCCTGGGTAGTAATGATGATTTTCTTTGCCTGTCTTTCAGCCATGGTCAACAGCAAACTTTCCTTCCGGTATTTCTTTGGGCCGGTGTTTATCTCTTATTTTCTGGGAACCGGATTGGTGCTGTTGTTTTTCAATTCGGTAATCGTAAACTACAGCAATATCTTTTCTGCACGGCTGATGGTAGTAGTCGGAGGGATGCTGCTGGGCAACTCGCTCAACAGCACCATTATCGGTATTTCTCATTTTTATGAATCGTTGAAAAAAGACAAGAAACGGTATTTGTATTTGTTGTCGCTGGGTGCAGGGCAGACCGAAGCATTGTTGCCTTTTTACCGCGATGCCTTTCTTGCTGCCCTCAAACCATTCATGGCCGGCATGGCCACCATGGGGCTGGTGTCGTTGCCCGGTATGATGACTGGTCAGATTCTGGGAGGTGCCAATCCTGAGACTGCCATCAAATACCAGATTGCCATAGTACTGGCCATTTTTACGGCAATTACCATCAGTGTTGCATTGTCACTGTTCTTTAGTGCCCGCAGGGCTTTCGACCCCTATGGGATTTTGAGGGAAGATCTTTTTCGGGATTAATGTGCTGTTTTACAATATTTTATTAAGTTTGTTGTGGAAGCTTTCATCCTATTATTATTGAATTCATGATTCAGGTTTGTACCATTATTTTCTGACAATTCTATCCATCATTCTGTTTTAAAATATTGAATGGTTAAAAATCCAGCGTATGAAAAAGACTCCTAAAATCCTTTCAGCCATAGCAGGAGATGTCATTGGATCTGTTTATGAATGGAAAAATATAAAAACAAAAGACTTTCCATTGTTTCAGCCTCAATCTTGTTTTACCGATGATACTGTGCTTACCGTTGCCATTGCTGACGCCATCCTGGAGGGGAAAGGCTTTGCAGAATCCCTTTGGGAGTATGGAAACAGGTATCCGGATAGCGGTTATGGCGGCCGTTTTCGGGAATGGCTGAAGAATTCAGGGAAAGAACCTTATGGCAGCTTTGGCAATGGTTCTGCCATAGTGGTTGTCTTCTGCTCAGGATTTGCTCTTATCTTAATTTTTGTAATTTTACATTTTCTAAAAATATTCTTCTATGCCTCTCGACACCATTATTGACCTTGAAAAAATTTCCGTTTTTCAAAAGAACCAGCTTGTTCTTTCTGATGTAAGTATGCAAATAGAAAGGGGAGAGTTTTGCTATCTTATTGGTCGTACCGGAAGTGGAAAAAGCTCCCTGATGAAAATCCTCTATGCCGACTTGCCTTTGGTGGACGGAAAGGCCCGGGTAGCCGGTTTCAATCTGCATGAGCTTAAAGAGAAGCAAATCCCTTTCTTAAGAAGGAAAATTGGTATTGTATTCCAGGACTTCCAGCTGCTCATTGACCGGAGCGTGAAGGAAAATCTGCTTTTTGTCATGAAAGCCACCGGCTGGCGCGATAAAATAGCCATGGAAGAACGCCTTGAAGGAGTAATGGAGAAAGTAGGCTTGCATACCAAAGGTTACAAAATGCCTCACCAACTCTCGGGAGGTGAGCAACAACGGGTGGTAATTGCCAGGGCACTAATCAATGATCCTGATATTATTCTTGCCGATGAGCCTACCGGCAACCTCGATCCGGAAACCAGCCTGGGGATCATGGAACTTTTGCATGATATCAGCAAAACAGGCAGGGCTATTCTGATGGCAACCCATGATTATACCATGTTCCAGAAGTTTCCCGGAAGAATCTTTCGCTGCGACAGTGGCAAAGTGGTGGATTTAAACCCGGATTTTTATGAGAACAGGGAGGAGGAAATTAATGAGTAGAGACTAGAGACGGAAGACGGAAGACAGGAGACGGAAGACGCGACGGCTAATAGCTAAAAATGCAGATTTTAGAATGCAGATTTCAGAAAGGGAAGGTCAATAGACTGCACTATCCCCAACTCCGACAGGAGTGACAGGATTATAAAGAAAAGTCGCAGGGTAATATCTGCGCTGCGCTAAGAATATAATCAAGGAAGTATCGCGATGACAGCGCATTGAAGGAACGGGAGCAGAAACAAGAGATTTTTAGGAGTCCAGATTTCAGAATGCAGATTTCAGAATGGAAGGTCAATTAACCGCACTGCCTCTAATCATACAAACTTCCCGTAGATATCTGCCAGAACTGTTTCTTCATTTTCCCAGCAGAGTTGTTCAGAGATGGCTAGGGCGTTTTTTCTCCACTTGTTGTATCTTTCTTCATCACTGAGCATTTCCTTGATTTTTTCAGCCAAGTGTGCGGGGTCATGGTTTTCAATGCACATCCCTACATTATACCCCTCAACGACTTTTTTCACCTCTACAAGTGGAGATGCCAGTACAGGTGTGCCGGCAGCCAGGTAATCAAACAGTTTGTTGGGCAGGCTGTATTTATAGTTCAGACTGACGGGTTTATCCAGCGACACACCTATATCGCTCAGACAGGTATATTCCATCATTTTCCGGTAAGGCATTTTGGGAAGAAAATGTACCTTTCTTTCCAGGTGCAGCAACCTGGTCAATTCTTTGATTTTTTCCCACACATCACCACCACCTATAAAGTACAATTCCACATTCTCAAGTCCATATAAAGGCTTCATGGCATGAATGAGTTCCTCTGCACCCCTGTCAACATTGATGGCTCCACCCTGCATCAGGATTATTTTTTTGTCTTCGGGCAACCCCAGTCCTTTCCGGCTCAGGCCGGAATGGCAATTGTAACGTCGTGGAAGATTACGCACAACACGGGGACGATTGCCGTATTCCTTTTCATACAAATCGGCAATGGAGTGGTTGACGGTTATTACGTTTTTCAAGCGCGGAAATATCATCCTTTCAATGGTGCGCCAGAAGCCTTTTACAAAGGGCCGTTCCATAATTTCGGTGGATCCCAGGAAATATTCGTGAGAATCATACACCAGGGGTGAGAATTTTAATCGCGAAACAAGGTAATTGGGTAGCAGAGTATCCAGATCATTGGATACATAAAGATTACACCTTCTGAAAAAGAGAAAGAAAAAGAGTTTTAAGTTATACTCTGCGTAAAACATGAACCTTTTCTGAAACATCATCCTGAAGCGGAAAGTTTTGAAGGGAAGATGCCGCACCGACAAGCTGCGCGGGCGTTTCACTCCCACCATTGTTACATTGTAACCCAGTCGGGTCAGAAAATCACACACTTTCAATACACGCTGATCGGTGGCCAGATCATTGGTTACCGAAACACAAGCTCTCTTCACACTTTATTGTTTTATACAGGATAAACGGGTTTTTCTGAAAGGGTTTACGTAAATCAGACCACTATGGATACAACTTTTTTTGCTTCTTCCCTTGATTTATAGCGTGAGATCCTGATGTTCAGGTAGGCAAAAAGAATGGTCATAAAAGGACTGATGATATTGAAGAAGCAATAAGGCAGAAATACCAGGGTAGGTATTCCCAGCACCGTTGCTTGCGTAGCACCGCAGGTATTCCAGGGAACCAGGACAGATGTAACTGTTCCGCTGTCTTCCAGGGTCCGGCTCAGGTTTTGGGGTTTGAGCAATCTTTCGCGGTAAGTTTCGGCAAACATGCGGCCGGGGACCACAATACTCAGGTACTGGTCACTGGCTGTTACGTTGAAAAATATACACGTTCCAGCCGTGGAAGCTATCAGAGAGCCCGTATTGTGAGCCAGTTTAATAACCGATTCCGTAATGCGGTGCAGTAAGCCGCTGGACTCCATGATGCCTCCGAAAATCATGGCACACAAAATCAGCCATACAGTATTGAGCATTCCGCGCATTCCGCCCGATGACAGCAGGCTGTTTACCATTTCATGATTGGTGTTCACACTGATATCAGCATACATTGACTTCATGATGGCGATGTAGGCTGCCACATGAAATTTATCGTCCATGCCACTGACTTGCTGAATGATTTGTGGCTGAAATATCAAGGCCGATATGGCCCCGGCAAGGGTTCCGAAAAACAAGGCCGGTAAAGCGGGGACTTTTCTAATAATCAAAAATATGACCAGCGCGGGCACTACAAATAAAATGGGAGTAATGGTGAAAGTGCCCGATATAGCATCCAGTACAGGCTCAATGTCATTGTATACATTGCCGCTGTAAGTTCTTAGTCCCATAATAAGAAAAATGATCAGGGCGATGGATATGGAAGGGATGGTGGTCCATGCCATGTATTTGATATGGGTAAAGAGATCGGTGCCAGCCATGGCCGGAGCGAGGTTGGTTGTATCGCTCAGGGGCGACATCTTATCGCCAAAATATGCTCCTGAAATAATAGCTCCGCCGATAACGCCATCGGGCATGCCCAGTGCTCTTCCGATACCCAGCAATGCTACGCCCAGTGTAGCTACCGTTGACCACGAACTGCCCGTTGCCAGCGAAACCACCGCACTTACAACACAAGCTGCCACCAGAAATATCGTGGGGTTGAGAATCTGCAGGCCATAATATATCATGGCCGGAACAATACCGCCCAACAACCAGGTTCCCGCAAGAGAGCCAATGAGCAGCAGTATCAGGATGGCAGTCATAGCCGATCCGATACTTTTTACGATTCCTGCCCGCAAATCGGTCCATTTGTGCCCCAGCCTGATGGCCACCACAGAGGCCACCGCAGCTGACAATATCAGCACAATCTGGTTGGAACCCGATAAAGAATCATCGCCAAAAATAAATACATTGATGGATATCAGCGAGGTGAGAAATAGTACAGGAATTAATGCCAGAAACAGAGTGGGTCGACGAGTGGTTTGGCTCATGGGCTTGCTTATAAATTGCTTGGTTAGCTTTAAAAAACGCGTAAAGTAAAAGCATTTTTTTTATACCGCAAAATAATTTAAATGTATTCAAAGTTTCTATATGCCTTGTTTAATCTTTTAAGACACGATTATTCTAACTTGACACACCTTCCAATTGGCCAGCATCATGCATAAACCGCTAACGATGTTGGGTAGATTTTGATTTTCCCCGGAGATTTTTTTGTGTAAAAATGGGAAAAATTTCCTTCTTAAGGGGCGGTTTATTTAGAATCTTTCCAAACTAAATTCTGCGTAATTTTGCCTCCATGATAATTATTGAAGACACCCTGATTTCCGACGAAATCTATACAGAATGCTTTGTTTGCGATCTTCCCGTTTGCCATGGAGGATGCTGTGTGCACGGAGATGCCGGTGCTCCCCTGGAAAAAGATGAAATACCCATCTTAAATGAAATATACCCCAAAGTAAAACCCTATATGCGCACTGTGGGGATTGATGTTGTTGATGATACCGGAACTTTCGTGGAAGATATTGATGGAGAATTTACCACTCCTCTTGTGAATAAACAGGAATGTGCGTATGTATTTTTTGATGAAAACAATGTGGCCAAATGTGCCATTGAAAAAGCGTGGGAAGAAAAAGAGATCGAATTTAAAAAGCCGGTCTCATGTCATTTATATCCTATCCGGGTCACCAAATATTCCAACTATGAGGCAATAAATTATCATCGCTGGCCTATATGCGATTGCGCAAGAAAAAACGGGAAGAAGCTGAATGTGCGCATTTATGAATTTCTCAAAGAGTCGTTGACAAGAAAATACGGAGAAGAATGGTATAAGCAACTTGATGCCTATATCCAACTTACCATCGGCAAGAAGTAAGTTTAACTTGCCATATCAAACCCTCCTAAAATGCCGGCCAAAAGCAGGGAAATCAATAATCTTACAGCAAACAGGATGATGACCGATGTAATGGTAAAGCCCAATTGCTTGTATGCCGGAACTTTGATAATAACCGCTGTGCCTTTAAAAAACAGAAACAGCATATACACCATGGCAACCAGATTGAAAATCTGTAAAGCTTCATGAAGAGAGGCGATAATTGAAGCCAGGTAAACCGGGGTATAGGAAAAAGCGATCAATGCGATGGTCTCATCCAGGGAACTTTCTCCTTTAAATCTTGGCGCCATGGTTGCAATCATCCATGCACTTAGCAAAATTGCCACTACTGACCCTGCAAAAGTGATAAAAAACATCTGGTTGGGACTCAGTGGAGTATCCTGTAGTTGATTTCCCATAAAAAAAACCATGGCCAGGCTACTGGCAAAAACCAAAGGCATAAGAAAATACCCCAGAATCTGCTGCCAGCTGTAACCTGCTTCCTTGATTAAATGCCATCCTTTATCGGGTTGAACCAGAAGGATTCGGATAGTAGCTAAGAGTTGGTATATATCCACGTTGTTTTATTCTTCTATATAGTGTCATTATTTTCAGCGGGCAAAAATACAATAATTATCCGGGCTTTAAATTGTTTTTCAAAGCAATCCTTTAGTGAATAATTAAAAACCCGTATCTTTATTACATCAAACAGGATAATATGAACTGGGAAAGTCATGTTAAGAATTTTGAAACGTATTTGCAGCTGGAAAAATCACTGACTTCCAACAGTATAGAAGCCTATTTGCGCGATTTGCAAAGACTCAGGGAGTTCCTGGACTACAAGGGACTTGCAGCAGAAGTTGAACATATCCATCAACAAATTCTTTCCGAATTTATTCTTTGGGCTGCCGGACTGGGCTTATCTGCCCGCTCTCAGGCCCGCACCGTTTCAGGTATCAGGGCCTTCTTTAAATACATGGTACTGGAAGATGTCATCCATAAAAATCCTGCTGCCTTGCTTACCCTGCCCAAAATGGGCAGAAAACTTCCCCAGGTACTTTCCACAACAGAAATTGACAAGATGATTGCCGCTGTTGATTTGAGCCATGCGCAAGGCCAACGCAACCGCACCATCATTGAAGTGCTTTATGGCAGTGGACTGAGGGTGTCAGAGGTAGTAGAACTGAAAATATCAGATATTTTTTTCCGGGAAGAGTTTTTGAAAATAACCGGGAAAGGCAACAAGCAGCGCTTGGTTCCCATGGGAGGCCCTTCTGCCAAAGAGCTGAAAATATACCTGGAAAACCACCGTAAACAAGTTGTTGTACAAAAGGGGTTTGAAGATCACGTATTTCTTAATCAAAGAGGAAGAAAGCTTACCCGGGTAATGATCTTTCTCATTATCAAAGATTTGGCAGCCAAGGCATCCATCTCTAAGAATATCAGTCCTCATACGCTGCGTCACAGTTTTGCCACTCATCTGGTTGAAGGAGGTGCCGACCTACGGGCTGTGCAGGATATGTTGGGGCATGAGTCAATCACCACCACCGAAATTTATACTCACCTGGACAGGGAATACCTGAGAGAAAACCTGATTTCTTTCCATCCCCGCGGAAAGAGAAGGCAAATATCTTCCTGAATTAACATTCTGTTCAAATAGGATACTTACATATTATGTAAATTTGAACCCACGATAAACAAATCCATTGCAAACCCAATTAAAAAAATTAAAACATTATGCGAGAAACTTTTACTTTTAAAAGCCTCATGGGCCTGCTTTTATTCATGACTTTCTGGGTAACTTCATCAGCCCAGACAAATATCTACTCTTCAGATTTTAACGATTCACAGGGAGAGGAATTTTCTACCACAGGAACAATAGGTTCTTCTTCCTGGGCCGTAAACCGTTCCGGAGACGACTGGGGCGCCAGGATTCATAACAACATACTGGAACACACCAATACGGCTTCTTCTGCAAGCAATGAGGCCGGCTGGATTTTCACACACCTGGATGCGGAAGAGTTTGAAGCCCCTTTCAGTCCGATATTAGGTACCAACCCACAACCTGTAAGCTGGTACTTCAATATGCGCCAGATTCGGTCTAATCCTGCGGGCTTTTCTTCCAACTCATATGGTGTAGCATTTGTTCTGGGCGCCGATAACACGGATGTTGCTGACTCTGGAAGCGGCTATGCCATACTCCTTGGCAATTCAGGTACTCCTGATCCTGTAAGGCTGGTGAAATTTTCCGGCGGGATTCAATCTTTGGGAACAACAACCGAAAGCCTTATCACGGCATCTGACATTCTGGAGGATCCAACCAATAATTACATGAGCATAGGAGTAAGCTTTGATCCTGAAACAAACACGTGGGAGCTTTGGGGACGATTGGATGGAAGTGATTTTGAAGACCCCCTTGAGGGTGATCTTACCTTGCTGGGAAGTGCCGTAGATAATGAGTTCACCAGCATACCCCTTAATTATACCGGTGCTTACTGGCAAGGCTCTACCGCCGCAAATCAGACGGCCTTTTTTGATAATGTGAGTGTGTGGCTGGAGGGAGAAGGAAGTTTACCACCCTCTATTACCCAGGTTGTGCAATTTCCGTCAGAGAATATAACGCCTGAAGAAAGCGTTTCCGTCTCGGCTGATGTTGCACCTGGTGATGCTCCTATCTCTTCAGTTGCTCTGCAGTGGGGTCTGGATGATTCTTCTATGGATAATACCATTGTCATGTCATTAGAGACAGGACAAACTTTCTCTACGGATGAAGATATCCCGGCTCAACCCCACAATACCTCTGTTTTTTATCGGGTACAAGCTACTGATGCCAATGATCTTACTGTCTTCTCATCGATATTTTCGTACCAGGTGCTGGATCCGGATATCGATCTGATCATAACAAGTGTAGAGGATCCCGGAGTTGTTACAGTCGATTATGGAACCGCATTCGAAGATCTGCCATTGCCTGAAGAGTTGGATGTAATGTTGGATAACGAGGAGTCAATAAGCCTTTCAGTTGACTGGTCAGAGGGAGACTACGATGAGCTTACAGCCGGCTTTTATACCTTGCAGGGAGAATTACAGCTACAGGAGGGAATTGTTAATCCTGATGATATTCAGCCGCAAATTGGGGTGGTTGTTCTGGAAGAGATATTTATGCCTGAAAATCCCATTATTGGCTACACCTTTCCTGAAGAGGGCGAGCAGGGTGCCAATATGGGTACAGAAGGGAATATGGGTAATTTAATAGTGCGGGAGGAAGGATTTGATGGAAGTTATTCGTACCCGGCCGGCATTACGGGGCAAAGCATTTCTACTACAGGTTGGAGCGACGGAGAAAACAGCAGGTACTGGATGATACAATTTTCAACGCTTGGTTTTACAGATCTTTTGGTGAGTAGTGCCCAGCGGAGTTCCAATACAGGCCCCAGGGATTTCAAACTCCAATACCGGGTAGCTGCCGGGGATTGGGTGGATGTGACCAATACTGATATTACTGTGGCCAATAATTTCTCTTCTGGTGTATTGTTGCAGGTGCCCCTTCCGGAGGAAATGGAAGAACAGGTTCAGGTTGCTCTTCGCTGGATCATGACCAGTAATGTTTCTGTAAATGAGGGCTCAGTGGCATCAACCGGTACCAGTCGTATGGACCACCTTTTTGTGGAAGGCATTGAATCAGGATTTGTTCCCAATGTAGTATCCGTGGAAAACCCGGAAGATTTATATGTTGAACAAGGTACCTTATTTGAGCAGCTGAATTTGCCTGAAGAAGTAGCCGTAACCCTTAGCAACAATCAGGTTCTAAACATGGACGTGATGTGGGATGAGAGTGGATACGACGGAGATGTAATTGGTGAAAATCTCCTTACCGGGGACCTTGTTGTTCCCCCGGGAATAACCAATGACAATGATATACATGCTGAGGTTACTGTTTTTGTGGAAGAAGAGGCTGAGCCTTTTACAATTGTGAGCGTACACACCATTGATCAGGTGATTATTGTGGATGAAGGAACGACCTTTGACGCGCTGGATTTGCCCGCGCAGGTGGATGTTACCTTGAACAATGACTCGATTATTCCCCTGGAAGTGAACTGGCTGGAGGGAGATTACAACGGAAATCAGCCCGCTGTATATCAGTTGGAAGGAGAGGTTGTTTTGGTTCAGGGCATTGAAAATCCCGACAATCTTATGGCTTCGATTATGGTAGAGGTATTGTCTGATACTCAGGTTTACATGGTCACTTTCAGGGTAGACATGAGCAATGCGCCTGACTTTGACCCTGAAACAGACCAGGTTTTTATTACAGGCTCCATGTTTGATAATGCCATTCCCGGCACATTGCCTGACGAGCAAACCATGGAACCCGGCGATAACTTAATTTACACCAATACCATGGAGCTTGAGGAAGGCTCTTATACTTACAAGTACTATCGTAACGCCGGAATAGATAACCCTGAACCTGGCTCAGACCGGAGTATAGAAGTGCTTTCCGATACAATTTTTGACGATTACTGGGGTGTTACCCAACTGAGAGAGATTACCCACAATTCCATCAATGTATACCCCAATCCTGCATCTTCTCATCTTGAAATATCATCGCAGGGAACCATCTATGAATGTTCCTTTTTTGATATTAACGGAATGAAATTGATGAATCAGCCGGTCATGAATCATCGGTTGCGCATTTCGCTGTCAGATTTCCCCGCAGGAATTTATTTTCTGAGACTTACAACGGAACATGGGTTAGAAAACAGAAAAATTGTCATTAGCAGATAATCAGTTTATTGGTCATCCTGTAAGGTGTGTTGGATAATGCATTCCCCGTCGCAGGTTTTGAAAAGAAACCCTTTTCAGGAGCCTGCGACGGGTTTTTGTGGAATATATATGGGTAGCAATGTTAGGGTGTTTCGTTGTCCGGGCCCAAAGGTAATCAGACATCTAAATCCCGGATGTTAGGAAGAAGGAGAGGATTTGCCCCTGTATTCAAAAAAAATAAAAATTGTCAGCGGTTTATCGTAAAAATTCTCTTGCAAAACTTTATTAAATAATTAATTATTTTGACTGGAGATGTTTGCAAGTCAATATTTCTGCCTAATTTTGTTAAGCAGAAAAATCCATCAATTATTCAATTTATTACCGTACACCTCCATGTTCTTTTCCTGGTTCCCCAAAACCATTGTAGTTTTCTTTTTCATGGTTTCTTCAGTTTTTGCGCTTAAAAGTCAAACTGCCAATGATTCTTTCAACAGGGGACTGCAGCTGGTTGCTTCAGAAAATTACTCCATGGCCATTGAACAGTTCTCTGAAGCCATTGATATTGTCCCTCATTTTTACGAAGCTTTTTTTGAAAGAGGGAGATGTTATCAGCAATTACAAAATCATACCGAAGCAATTGACGATTTCTCCAACTCCCTGAAGGATAATCCAGAGTTTGCAGAAGCCTATTATTTCCGGGCAATATCTTTTTCCACCCTTGGCAAGCATGATAAAGCCCTGAAAGATTATTCTGCAACCCTTGAAGTCAATCCCGATAACGTTAATGCCTGGCTCAAACGGTCAGAAATTTTCATCAGAAACAGTGCTGTGGATGATGCCATCAATGATTTGACCCAGGTAATAGAACTGGGTCATAATAATCCCAACGTTTATTTCAACCGTGGTAAATTATACCTTCAGAAAAATGAACCTGATCAGGCTTTTAAAGATTTTACAAAAGCACTGGATGAAGATCCCAATCATAGTGAATTGAGGATTGAACGAGCCATGATTTTTCTTGACAGGGAAATGTTTGAAGAAGCAGCGGAAGATCTGACAGTGGCTATTAATAACCGGGCCAACGGGCAGGTATTGTTTCAGTTTAGGGCAGATGCTTTTTTTAAAAGCGAACAATTTACACAGGCCATTGAGGACTACACTGCACTTATCAATACATACAGGCAGAGAAACGAAAAGACATACTACCAAAGGGCCATGTCTTATTTTTATGCCGAAGAGTATGAAGCTGCTGCACGCGATTTCACTCGTACAATAGGTTTGAATCGCAGCAATGAAACTGCTTATATTTACCGGGCCCAGGCTTATTATCTGCTGGGCAGGGAGTCGCAGGCAATGGGTGATTACCGGATCATTTTGAGACTTAATCCTCAAAATACCCTTGCTTACCAAAAGCGGGGTGAGATGCTTTTCCAATCGGGCAAACACGATGAAGCACTGGAAGATTTTAACCAGGCCATAAAACTGAAACCCACCCCCGATACTTTTTTCCTCAGGGCTGCTATTCATGCTCAACTCAATAACACGCGCCAGGCATGTGAAGATTTGCGTCAGGCCGCCTCTTTGGGTCATGAAGAAGCCAAAGAAAAAATCACCACCTTTTGTTTCTGATAATCGTTTTGCTTTAACAAAACAGAATTATATCCTGAATTCATTCCCCGGCTTTCAGCACGCATTTTTATGGCGATGAAAGAAAACCAGCGCATGACCGGAAACCATTGTGGGTTGAAACCTGAATTATTCTTTTAAAGTTGATTTAAGTTGTTTCCTGGCAAACCGAACAGCATTCGATAACCGGATTGGGAGTATTCAAGAGAGAATGAGGTTTGCTGCGAACCAATGATAAACTGGATATTTCCATAAAAAAAAGCACTCTGCAATAGCAAAGTGCTCTTAGATGGGATAAGAAAATCAAAAAGAATTATTCTTTTTTATCTTCTTTTTCGTCAGCGTTGTCGTCAGCGTCAGTTTTAGGCTCTTCTTTCCCGGAGGCTTCCGCTTTTTCTTCCTTCTTTTCTTCTTTCGCGGGAGCAGTTTCCTCAGCCTTTTCTTTTGCTACAGGAGTTTCTTCCTTAGGAGTTTCTTCCTTAGGAGTTTCTTCCTT
>CAZBGI010000026.1:13366-46266 GCA_964491395.1 uncultured Bacteroidales bacterium
AGGAGTTTCTTCCTTAGGAGTTTCTTCCTTAGGAGTTTCTTCCTTGGGAGCTTCTTCTGCCGGCTTTTCTGTTTTTACAGATTTTTTAGCAGGAGTCTTTTCTGACTTTTCAAGGTCGCTCTTCAGGTTGGCCAATACGTCAAGGTCGCCAAGAGTGGTTTTTTCCACTGATTCCTTTACTTTCTTAACAGCTTTCTTGGTAGTATTTTCCTGGGATCTTCTTTCTGCCACAGCAGCTTGCTTTTCAGCATGGTGAATATCCTGGAATACTTTTGAATGTGAAACAACGATCTTTTTGCTGTCTTTGTTGAATTCAATGACTTTGAAATCAAGAGTTTCATCCATTTTGGCTGTTGTACCGTCTTCTTTTACAATATGACGGGTGGGGGCAAATCCTTCAACACCATAAGGAAGTGCTACGATAACACCTTTATCAGACGAACCTACGATGGTTCCCTGGTGCACGGAATCAAGGGTAAATACAGATTCAAAAACATCCCAGGGATTTTCTTCCAGTTGCTTGTGTCCCAGGCTCAGGCGACGCTGTTCTTTGTCCACATCCAATACAACCACCTCAATACTTTCGCCAATTTTGGTGAATTCTGCGGGGTGCTTGATTTTCTTGCTCCATGACAGGTCACTGATATGAATCAGGCCATCAACACCTTCTTCAAGTTCAACAAAAATACCAAAGTTGGTAAAGTTGCGTACGGTGGCAGTATGCTTGCTGTTGACAGGATACTTTTCGTGGATGTTCTCCCATGGGTCGGGAATGAGTTGCTTAATGCCCAGCGACATTTTTCTTTCTTCGCGATCCAGGGTAAGGATAACGGCCTCTATTTCATCACCTACTTTCAGGAAGTCCTGAGCAGTGCGCAAGTGTTGAGACCAAGACATTTCAGAAACGTGGATAAGTCCTTCTACACCGGGTGCTATTTCAATAAATGCACCGTAATCGGCAATCACAACTACTTTACCTTTTACTTTGTCACCAATTTTGAGATTCGGATCCAATGAATCCCATGGGTGAGGAGTAAGTTGCTTAAGGCCAAGGGCGATACGTTTCTTGTTATCGTCGAAGTCAAGGATAACCACGTTGATTTTCTGATCCAATTCAACGATTTCTTCCGGATGGTTAATTCTGCCCCACGAGAGGTCAGTAATGTGAACCAATCCGTCAACACCACCAAGGTCAACGAATACACCATAAGAGGTGATATTTTTAACGGTACCTTCGAGGATTTGCCCTTTTTCAAGCTTGGAAATAATTTCCGCTTTCTGGATTTCCAGTTCTGCTTCAATAAGGGCTTTGTGAGATACAACCACGTTTTTGTATTCATGGTTGATTTTCACAACCTTGAATTCCATGGTTTTGCCCACATAAATATCATAATCCCTGATGGGTTTTACGTCAATTTGAGAGCCGGGCAGGAAGGCTTCGATGCCAAATACATCTACAATCAAACCTCCTTTGGTGCGGCATTTTACAAAACCATTGATAATTTCATCCTGCTCCATAGCGTTGTTGATTCTTTCCCATGAGCGCAGTGTACGTGCCTTTTTATGTGAAAGCACCAGCTGACCACTTGTGTCTTCCTGGCTTTCTACATACACTTCTATTTGATCTCCGATTTTCAGATCGGGGTTGTAGCGTACTTCAGCAGCGGGTATTACACCATCTGATTTGAAGCCAATATTTACAACAACTTCTCTGTTATTCATAGAAACTACTGTTCCGTCAATTACTTCCCCTTCACCAATAGCTTTAAGGGTTTCATCGTACAGTGCTTCCATGCGTTGTCTTTCATCACTGGAATAATTATCCGTTTTCTTCCCTACAGCATCCCAGTCAAAATCGCCAGGCTCCGGCAATTCGTTTGCTTCTACTGCTTCTTCTACTTTCTTATCTATTACTTCTGCAGTGGCATCATTGATTTCTTCTCCCGGAGTTTCTTCCCGGGGAGCTTCTTCCTGCTTTTCAGCAGCATTCTCTACCTGTTCTTCGGTGGTTTTTTTTGCAGCTTCTTCTTCGTTGTTGGCTGCCAAGTCTTTGTTTTCTTCTGACATTTAATAAAATACTGTGGTAACCGGAGTTACCGGGTTCAACAATTTATTGAGTTAGCCCCACTTTTTTGGGATTGCAAAATTACACAAATTATCACCAAATAAAAAACTATAAATCAAGTTTTTATCAGAAGAAATACACGGGATTAACTTTAAACGGGTACGAGCTCGACTATTGAGAAAACCAACTGCCTGTCAGCATTCAAGAGATTTGCCGATGTGCTGTCTGGCTTGTTTAAACAATTTCAGGCATATAAATGTATTGGGTTTTAGTGATATCTGTCCTTTTATCCAGCTCTTAAGAAAGTTGTTAAAATAAGTCTTTCACGGAGATGTTTCCCTCTCAATTTTAACTATTTTTGAAGGTCAGTTATTTATATAAAGTAAGCACCTAAAAACAATTTTGGGAAGTATGAAGCAGTTAATCACATGGTATAAGAACATAAATTTATCTAACAGAGTCATTTTTAGCATGAACCTGGCAATTTTTATTTCGATTGTCATAATTTCAATTCTTGCTACCATAAACCGAATAAATGTTCAGAAAAAGGATGCTACAGCCCTGGTAGAAAATGAATTAAAGCAGGTGACAACGTTGCTTGGGTTTTTGCAGGACAGACCGGTGGAAGACCTTGAAAACGTCATCCGGCAAAGAGAACTTTATAATACCGGTTTTATTTCCCTGGTTGCTGAGGATGGCGAGGTAATTATTTGTCGGGTCAGGCAGGGGCAGGACATTTCAGGTACTGCCTGGTATAACCGAATGAAGGGCAGCAGAAGGGGAGAGATTGTGTATACAGATCCTGTAACTGGGCAAGTCAATTATCAGTATCATACCTATTATGAACCCCTGAATCTTTATGTTACTGCTACCCTTGAAAAACATGAGTTTATTACCCATCCTGTTTTTAACACCCTGAAAATTTTATTGTTTGCTTTGATTTTTACCTGGCTCGTATTCTCTCTGGTTAACTATTATATCATGAAAACCATTACCCGACCCATCAATGGTTTGGTAAAAGTGGTGAAGGAACTGGGAGAAGGAAGCCTGGCAGATACCTTTCATTATCCGTATAAAGATGAAGTGGGGCAAATGGTTCGGTCGGTTAATGAACTTGTGGAGGGGCTTAAGCGAACAGCGATTTTTGCTTCTGAAATAGGGAAGAATAATTTTGATCATCCTTTTGAACCCCTCAGTGAAAAAGACGTACTGGGCAATGCCCTGCTTGATATGCGCAAGAATCTGAAAACTGCCAGTGAAGAAGAAAAAATAAGGAAAACAGAAGAAGAAAAGCGCAACTGGACTACCCAGGGACTGGCCAGGTTTGCTGATATTTTGCGACAGAATAATGATAATCTCGGGGAACTTTCCTACGATATCATCAAAAACCTGGTGGATTACCTCAACGTGAACCAGGGGGGTATCTTCATTTATAATAATGATGATGAACATAACAAATTTCTGGAAATGACAGCCTGTTATGCTTTTGATCGCAGAAAATACCTCGAGAAAAAAATTCATCCCGGCGAAGGGTTGGTGGGTACTTGTTTCCTTGAGCAGGAGCCGATTTATATTACGAAAATTCCACAGGAGTACATCCGGATAACTTCCGGACTGGGTGAGGAAAATCCCAACTCACTTTTGCTGATTCCCTTGAAGGTGAATGAGAAAATATATGGTGTGATAGAACTCGCCTCTTTTACAACCTTTGAGAAATACCAAATAGATTTTGTGGAAAAAATTGGCGAAAGCATTGCCTCTACCATTTCCAGTGTCAAAATCAACACCCAAACAGCCATGTTGCTGGAAAAATCACAACAGCAAGCTGAAGAAATGCGGGCTCAGGAGGAGGAAATGCGACAAAACATGGAAGAGCTGACAGCTACCCAGGAGGCTATGGCGGAAAAAGAACGGGACAATATAGATACCATTGAGCAACTTACCCGGGAAAACCATGAGAGGGTTGAGCAAATTCACGCCAAAGAACAAGAGATGCTTGATACCCTGGAAGAATGTCCTGAGGGAGTCGTTAAATCGGATAAGTCAGGAACTATCCTCTTTTTCAACAAAGCATCAGAAAAACTTTGGGGATATTCCCGGCATGAAGTGCTGGGCATGGACATAAAAATGCTGATGCCCGATTCTTATTCCCGTCACCATGATAGCTTTATGATTAACTATCTGAGTACAGGGCAAGAAAAAATCATTGGAACAGGACGTAAAATTGAACTACTGCGAAAGTCAGGAGAACACCATCCTGTATTTCTTACCATTGTTGAAACACATATGGGTGAAGAAGTGTTTTTTACAGGATTCTTTTCGGATTTGTCTAAATTTGATAAAACGGAATCCATGTCCCCACCGCCCTCTAAAGATGGTCCGCATGGTGAGACAAGTACCGGCGAACCCGCAGAAGAGGAGGTTGCTCCTGCAAACCCTGCCGGCAAGGAAACTCCAGCGAAGGATAACAAACCGCATGGTGACATTTACCAGGGGGATGCCACTGATAACCAGAAAGCATGGTCGCAGCATATTTCCCGTAAAGGAAAAGAATTCAGAAAGTCGAAAAGAAATAAGGGGTAGAACTGCCCTTCCTGCAGCTTAATCTACTGCAGGTAGGGGAGTTGATACTTTATCTGTATCGAGGGATAGTTCAACGGCCTCTATCATCTCTTTAATATAATGAAAGCGTAAACCTTTGATGTACAGGGGTTTGATTTCCTGTACATCCTTTTTATTCTCGTGCGACAGAATAATGTCGGTTATATTTGCTCTTTTGGCAGCAAGTATTTTTTCTTTGATTCCTCCTACAGGAGTTACCATTCCTCTAAGGGTGATCTCTCCGGTCATGGCCACGGCAGGTTTAACTATTCTGCGGGTAAACGCCGATACAAGCGAAATAAACATGGTTATACCCGCTGAGGGACCATCTTTGGGAGTGGCACCTTCCGGAACATGTATATGCACATTGTACTTGTCAAAGGCTGGATTAATATCCAGCTCCGAAGCGTGTGCTTTGAGATATTCATAAGCAAGTGTGGCAGATTCTTTCATTACTTCTCCCAGGTTGCCCGTGAGGGTAAGGTTCCCTTTCCCTTTGCTCACAGAAACTTCCACAAACAGCACTTCTCCGCCACTCTGGGTCCAAGCTAGGCCGGTAACTACTCCTGCTTTGTTTTTGATGATGGAAGAGTCTCTGGAATAAGAGGGCGTGCCAAGGATGTCAAAAAGTTCACTCGCTTTTAGCGTTTTGGAAAAACTTCGACCCATTACAAATTCCCTGGCCTTGTAGCGAATGATTTTAGCCAGTGTCTTTTCCAGCAGGCGTACCCCGGATTCCCGGGTATAATCCTGAATTATTCTTTCCAGCACAGCCTTGCTAAAAGATATCTGAGAAGCCTTCATGCCGTGTGCTTCCAACTGGCGGGGAATAAGGTGCCTTCTGGCAATTTCTGTTTTTTCCTCTACAATATATCCACTGAGGTCAATGATTTCCATTCGGTCGCGCAGGGCAGGGTGTATGGTAGATAACGTATTGGCTGTTGCAATGAACATAATGTTGGACAGGTCGTAATCTACTTCCAGGAAATTATCATAAAAGGTATTGTTTTGCTCCGGATCGAGAACTTCAAGCAAGGCAGATGACGGGTCACCGTTTATGCTCTGATGACCTACTTTGTCAATTTCATCCAGTACAAAAACAGGATTGGAGCTTTTGGCTTTTCTCAGGTTCTGGATAATTCTTCCAGGCATGGCTCCTACATATGTCTTCCTGTGTCCGCGTATTTCAGCTTCATCCCTTATACCTCCCAATGACATTCTGATATAATTCCTTCCTACGGCATCGGCAATGCTTTTGCCCAATGAAGTCTTGCCCACTCCGGGAGGGCCCACAAAACACAGAATGGGTGATTTCATGTTTCCTTTCAGTTTTAAAACAGCCAGGTATTCCAGGATTCGTTCTTTGATTTTTTCCAGCCCGTAATGGTCTCTATCGAGCACTTTCATGGCTTTGGGAAGGTCGAAGTTGTCCGGGGTGAAATCTTTCCACGGCAGTTCTGTAAGGGTTTCCAGGTAATTGAGTTGCAGCGAATATTCCATCGCAGCGGGGTTCATGCGCTGCAATTTATTGATCTCTTTTTCAAATACTTCCTGCACCTGTTGGGTCCATTTCTTCTCTTTCGCTTTTTCCCTGAGTCCCTGTATTTGCTGATCGTGAGGATTGCCTCCCAACTCTTCCTGAATGGTCTTAAGTTGCTGGTTGAGTATATAATCTCTTTGCTGCTTATCAATATCAACCTTAACCTTAGACTGAATCTGGTTTTTGAGCTCAACTACCTGTAACTCTTTTGTTAAGTGCCCCAGCACGGTTTTGGCCCTGGTGTTGATGTCTAGGATTTCGAGCAACTTTTGTTTTTCTTTCACCTCAATATTGAGATTGGAAGAAATAAAGTTGACCAGAAAAACAGGACTTTCTATGTTTTTTATAGCAAATGCCGCTTCACTGGGAATTTGCGGTGATTTATTTACAATCTGAATGGCCAAATCTTTTATGGTGGCAATAAGGGCTTTGAAATTTTTGTCCGATTTGCCTTTTGTTGCTTTGTCAAACGAGGAAATCCGGGCTTTTAAATAGGGCTCCTGTTCCACTACAGTTTCCAGTTTGAATCTTTTCTTTCCCTGGATGATTGCAGTGGTACTTCCATCGGGCATGGAGAGTGTTTTAAGGATATAGGCTACTGTTCCGATCTCGTTTAAATCAGAATATTCGGGCTCTTCAATGTTGTCATCTTTTTGAGAAATAACCCCTACAATCTTATCTTTTTTGTATATTTCCTTAATCAGTTTGATGGATTTGTCCCGGTTGATGGTGATAGGGATGACCACTCCCGGAAAAAGAACGGTGTTTTTGAGGGGAAGAATGGGAAGGGTTTCGGGAAGTTCTTCTGCTGTCATTTGCTCTTCTTCTTCAGGAGAGAGCAGCGGAATGTATTCTGTTTCGGCATCCATAATGCCCGAAAAATCTAAAGTGTTTTTATCAAGAAAATTGTCCATAAAAAATCAAGTCAGTTTGACATTTATATTGTAAAAAAGTCAGTCATACTGTCACCTTATGTGGCAGTGATGGTTTCTGTTTATTTTTTTTTAAAAAGCGGATAATCAATACGTAGAACCCGTGAAGGTAATGACCAATTGCTGTATGCATTAATTCAGTTGTTGGTAGGTCAATGAATGTGCCACAATGGGTTTTTAGGCTTTTTTTAATGTAAATATTATGCAGCGTTTTTTTTTTTTGAAACGTATGTTTCGTGGTGAATGTAGTAAAATTAACAACATGACTGTTTTTGTGAGCGCCAGAAATAAAAGCTGCCTTTTTAGCTTCCACCAGGATGGGAGGGCTAAAAAGGCAGCTTCTCAAGGGAATAAATATTGTTTAAACGTTTCGATAGCTAAGGGTTTGTTCGTAGATGAATCTGAGAATGGCTTCATCTGCTGCCGTAAATTCCAGGTCTCTGCGGGCAAATACCCTTTTGGCAATGTCAATAGACTTTTCAATATTATGAACAGAGAAACCTGACACGCTTCCCCATGAAAAACTGGGAATAAAGTTGCGCATAAATCCTGCTCCAAATATTTGTGCTCCCACGCCTACTACTGTGCCGGTGTTAAACATGGTGTTGATGCCGCATTTAGAGTGGTCTCCCATAAAGGTTCCACAAAACTGCATATCTGTTTTCACAAAACTTTCTTCCTGATAATCCCAGAGTCTTACGTTCTCATAGCTGTTTTTGAGGTTGGAGGTATTGGTATCAGCCCCCAGGTTGCACCATTCACCGATAACACTATGACCCAGGAAACCGTCGTGAGCTTTGTTGGTATAGCCAAAAATAATCGAATGGCTAACTTCTCCTCCCACCTTACAATGGGGACCTATAGTGGTTGCGCCGTAAATTTTGGCACCCATTCTTATTTTTGAGTCATCTCCAATGGCCAGGGGGCCGCGCAGTATAGCTCCCTCCATGATGTGAGCGTTTTTGCCAATGTAAACCGGACCTTCTGTAGCATTGATAATAACGTGTTCGAGTACAGCGCCCTTTTCAATAAAAACTTTTTCAGGTGCACTTGTCCGTACAGTATCGGGAATAGGTTCTGATCGTTGCTTGTGGGTTAACAAACTGAAGTCGCTTAACAAGGCTTCTTCGTTCATTTCAATCAAATCCCACAAATAATTTATCTTTCTCACTTCAGATTCGGTTTGCATGGGGGTAACAGAATCAATAAGGCTCCAGTCAAGGTTTTCTATATCTTCCTCTTTTAATCGCAATGCAATAATGGTTTCGCCTGTAATAAGGGTCTGGTTGGGCGAAAGTTGATGTATTTCATTGATAAGGTTTGCATTGGGCAAAATACTACTGTTGATCAAAATATTGTCTGCTTTTTTGACCAGTGGGTATTTATTGTTGAGGTAATCCTCGGTAAGGGTTGAAGTTTTGGCATTCAGCATTTTCTCCCATTTCTCTCTGATGGTAAGTATCCCCAGTCTGATATCGGCAATGGGCCTTGTAAAAGTAAAGGGTAACAGATGGTTACGGGTCTGATCTCCAAATAAGATATAATTCATTGTGGTTTTATTTAGTTTAGTCAATCGTTTTTCACAAGATTGGCTAAAGGTATGAATTTTTTTAAAAAAAAAGCCCTTTTGACAAGGGCTTTAGGGTAAAATATTTATATTTTTTACTTTTTTAGATGCTTCTTGTATTTCGACTTAAATTTATCAATTCTACCTGCGGTATCTACCAACTGTTGTTTTCCTGTATAGAAGGGGTGAGATGTATGAGAAATATCAAGTTTGATCAGGGGATATTCGTTTCCGTCTTCCCATTTTGCAGTTTCTTTGCTGCTGGCACTTGATTTTGTCAGGAAGGAATAGTCATTGGACATATCCTTGAAAATCACTAAACGGTAATTTTTGGGATGGATATCTTTTTTCATTACGGTAAAAAATTTATAAACAGGCCTGTTTGTTAATATATATTGTATGTCTTTTCAATAAGCAAACTCCCGAAAAATAACACGTGGGTATTTTTCGGGAGTGCAAAGATACAATTAAAATGTAAAGTACCAAAACCTTTTCGGAAAATTAATCCTCCAGTTTATGTACTACCAGCCCACTGCGAAGTTTGGGTTCAAACCAGGTCGTTTTTGGGGGCATAATGTTGTCAGTATCAGCTATATCAATCAACTGTTTCATGGATACGGGGTAAAGAGCAAATGCAACTTCCATATCACCATTGTCTACCCTTCTTTTGAGCTCCTGCAATCCACGAATTCCACCAATGAATTCAATTCGTTTGTCGGTGCGCAGGTTTTTGATACCCAGAATATGATCCAGCACGTGCTGGGACAAAATGGTAACATCAAGCACTCCGATAGGATCGCTGTCATCATAGGTATTTTCTCTTGCCTTGAGTTCATACCATTTTCCATCCAGGTACATGCTGAAATTGTGAAGTCTTTCCGGTTTATATTCCTGATCTCCTTTTTCGGTAATTTCAAAAACTTCACCCAGTTTGGCCAAAAACTCCTCTTTGGAATGTCCGTTGAGATCTTTGACCACTCTGTTGTAGTCAATGATGGTAAGCTGATCATCAGGAAAAACAACAGACATGAAGAAGTTGTATTCTTCATTTCCGGTATGATTGGGGTTGTTCTCTTTTTTCTCATTGCCTACCAGTGCTGCGGCTGCGGTACGGTGATGTCCGTCGGCTACATAAAAAGCAGGAACTTTTTCGAATAGCTGGGATAGTTTCTCAACCGTTTCAGCATCATCGACAACCCACAGAGTATGGCCAAAACCATCATCGGACACGAAATCATATTCAGGTTCATTTCTGGTAATTTCTTTTACCATCCGATCAATTTCTTTTACCGCCGGGTAAGAGAAAAACACAGGCTCAGCATTGGCATTGAGAGCACGTACATGCTTCATGCGGTCTTCTTCTTTATCGGGCCTGGTGAGCTCATGTTTTTTTATAACGTTGTTCAGGTAGTCTTCTACCCCTGCGCAACCAACCACACCATACTGAATTTTATTGCCCCAGGTTTGCGCATACACATAGTAATTGGCTGTGTTATCCTGTTTCAGCCACCCTTTTTCAATAAATTTGTTGAAGTTTTCGAGGGCTTTGTCATAAACTTGTTGTGAGTAAAGATTTGTATCTTCCGGAAGTTCGATTTCGGGTTTGACAACGCGCAAGAAACTGTATGGATTGCCTTCTGCTTCTTCACGGGCTTCTCTGGAGTTGAGGACATCATAGGGCCTGCTGGCCAAATCTTTAGCTATCTCTTTGGGGGGGCGTAGCCCCTTGAAAGGTCTGAAAATTGCCATATCTGATAATTTTGGTTATGTTAGTTGCCTGTTTTACTTGTTAACCTGGAAGGTTTTGTCTCCTTTTTCAAAGAATGCCACTATTTGTTCTGCAGCTGCAATACCTGCATTAATATTGGCTTCCGAGGTTTGTGCACCCATTTTCTTTGCAGTAAAAACGGATCTTCCCGGATATTTTTCTTCCAATGCTTGCTTGCAGTCAGGAGCCAGGTCGGACAGATAGTTGAAATCTTTTCTTTCTTCCATCACTTTTAGCAGACTGTCTTCACATATTACTTCTTTTCTGGCTGTATTTACCAGGGTAGCTCCTTCTGGCATGGAAGAGAGAAGTTTGTAGTCGATAGATTTTTTTGTTTTTTCATTGGCCGGTATATGCAATGAGATATACTGACATTTTTTGTAAAGCTCTTCCATTGTATCTAAAGCAATTACTCCGTCGTTCTCAATCTCTTGCTTTGGTACAAAGGGATCAAAAGCATGAACAATCATTCCAAAGCCTTTGGCAATGGTAGCCACGTATTTGCCAACGTTACCATAGGCATGAATGCCAAGGGTTTTTCCACGAAGTTCAGTGCCGGAGGTTCCGTCAAAACCCCTGCGAATGCTATATAGCATCATGGCGAAGGCCAGTTCGGCCACTGCATTAGAGTTTTGTCCGGGAGTGTTCATCGCTACAATGTCTTTGGCATTGCAGGCTTCCAGATCGATGTTGTCGTAACCTGCACCTGCCCTTACAATAATACGCAGGTTGGCAGCAGCTTCCAATACGTCTGCTGTGGCTTTGTCGCTGCGGATAATCATACCGTCAACGTTCTCAATAGCTTTCAGCAGGTCGGCTTTTTCGGTATATTTCTCCAGCATAAGGGTCTCGTAACCTGCCTTGTCAAATACTTTTTTTATTCCTTCCACTGCTGCAGGGGCAAAAGGTTTTTCTGTGGCAACTAATATCTTCTTCATAGAATTTTGTATTTGTTGTATAAATCCGGGAGCGGTTCAAAACCGCACCCGGATAAAATTATTAATTGAAAACTGAAAAATATATGTCTTGTCAGGGGTTAATGCAAAGTTTCATGAGAACCGTTTTTCATCATGATATTTGCCTGTAAAGGCTCAACCCTCTGCGACGCGGCATTTATTTTTTATGGGTCTTCTCAAACTCCTGCATAACATCTACCAGTGCCTGTACACTTTCTATGGGCATGGCATTGTATGTGGAGGCGCGGAATCCCCCTACTGAGCGGTGTCCTTTAAGACCTACCATTCCTTTGCCGGTTGCAAAAGAAAGAAACTCCTGTTCCAGCTCTTTGTATTCGTCTTTCATAACGAAGCAGATATTCATCAATGAACGGGATTCTTTTTCGGCGGTACCCACAAAGAGGTCGTTGCGCTCAATTTCGTCATAGAGAACTTTGGCTTTGGCTTCATTCATCTCCTGCATTTTAGATACTCCACCCAGTTTTTTCAACCAGCGCAGGGTTTCCATGCAAGTGTAAATAGGCAAACAAGGAGGCGTATTGAACATGGAGCCATTGTCGATGTGTGTCTGGTAATTGAGCATGGTGGGAATGGCTCGTTCATTTTTACCCAACAGGTCTTCCCGAACAATTACGAAGGTTACACCAGCAGGTCCCAGGTTTTTCTGTGCACCACCATAGATAAGTGCATATTTTGAAATATCAACCGGGCGACTGAAAATATCTGAAGACATGTCGGCTACCAGAGGCACGGGAGAATCGATATCTTCATGTATTTCTGTGCCATAAATGGTATTGTTGGTTGTAATATGGAAATAGTCTGCATCAGCAGGGATTTTGTACCCTTTGGGGATATAATTAAAGTTTTTATCAGCGCTGGAAGCTACAATCTCAGTATCTCCGAAAAATTTTGCCTCTTTTGCTGCTTTTTTGGCCCACACGCCGGTTTCCAGATAAGCTGCTTTCTTTTTGTGAAGGTTATAGGGAACCATGCAAAACTGCATACTTGCACCCCCACCCAAGAATAAAACCTGGTATCCTTCAGGAATATTAAGTAATTCTTTAAACAGGGCTACTGTTTCATCCATTACTGCCTGAAAGTCTTTCCCTCTGTGTGAAATTTCCATCACGGAAAGTCCGATTCCGTTCAAATCCTGCACTGCTTTGGCGGTGTTCTCAATTACTTCCGGGGCCAGAATGGAAGGTCCGGCACTAAAATTATGTTTTTTCATTGCTAAAGTAGGTTTATAGTTACTATTTATCTGTTGATAAGGGTGATATAATAAATAATTCTCTTAACTTTCTGTTTTTTAAGTTTGCTTTAGGTTGAGTTACGATTCGAAATAGAAATTCATGATATTGATACGAGATTGAAACTTAACCTCCACATACCCGTCTGCGTTTATAATTATTATAGGGCAAAATTGGGAAAATTATTACAATGTTGGAAGAAAAACAGCATAAATATTTTTGAACAAAGCTAAAACGTTTGTTTGTTTTTGTTTGGTGAAATATGCAACTGATAGTGAATGAGGGGTTTAAGGGGATTTTTGTTTTGTATGCATGTAAACTGCATTACCTGCCCAATACCCGGATTTTCACAATCAGTTGTCTCGTGGAGCAACAGGACGGGGAGGGGGACTTCTCCTGGGATTTCTTGCGTCGACATCGGGTACAAATATCCATTTCCCGGAATCAAACATAAATGCGTCGAAAATATTCGTTTCAGGAAAATAAAACTGGTAATTTCCCTTCAGAAAGTCATGGCTTGGTTCCATCCTGTCAAATATTATGATTTCCCGGGGTCTGCGGCTTTGTTCCAGGGAATGTGTTTCATAGCGAATCACCATGGAAGCTTTGGCTGAATACTCAAAAATAATTCTGCGGTGCTTATTGTTGTCATACCTGAACATGGGTTTACCAAAAGAGGGTCTGCCTTTGCCCATTACCTGGATGGGCTCAAGCACTCTTTTTCTGGTCAGGGGATTGTCTGCTCTCCAACCCAGTAACAAATAGTAATCTTTACGCCGGTGTTTTTTGTGAATGAGCTGAGTATAATATGCCCCATACCAGTTTTCATGGTCCAGGGTTTCAAAAGAGGGGTTGCTTAATTCAGTAACTTTATCGGTTAGGTTATACAATTGATGCCCCTCTCCTTTGGAGTGAGGGGAAAGAAAAAAACCAAAATATTCAAACTGTCCATTCTGAAGGGGAACATACCAGCTAATAATCCGGAAACTTTCGTCAGGTGCTGTTATACGCGATACGACTGTAAGCGAATCAAAAGGATAATGAAATGCTCCTTCTTCTTGCAATACCTTTTCAAAATAGGTTTTGAAATCATGGTTTATAGCGAGACGTTCAAAATCATGTTCTGGCAGGATAATCCGCTGCATCATTCTCTTCAGGCTGTCTTCATGAAACTCAAAGTTGTTTTGACCATAGCCCGAAAACGATAAGCCCTTTATCAGAATCACCATCCACACCAGAGTCAACAGATATTTGGTTTTGTATGAAAACATTTGGAAGGGACTTTTGGAAGGGATATATTCCCAGACAGACCCGTACGCAGGGAATGTTTGAGGATTTTCGTTTTTTACCGGGAAATGATTCTTGTACATGTATTCTCGTTTAAATAGCCTTTACTTGACAATATTCTTTGAAACAAAAGATTGATAAAACTATCTGTTTTAACCAACGGCAAAATTATTACTAATTGTATAACTTTACTTTTTTTTGCATGGAATGCGCGGATATTGTTTCAGACTGAATCCTTGTTATTCATTTGCCCCAGGCTTTGCATGACTGAGGAGGCTGTTTTTTGTTTTTCGAATATGGAGTTTTATTAGAATAAAATAAACATTGTTACAAATATAATGAACTAATTCAACTGACAAAATAAAAACAGGTTATGGGATTAACGATTGAACAAAGAAAGCAGGCTTTTATTGAGGCAGGGCGAAAATTAGCAAGGGTATTAAACCCGGAGACAGCACGGGGTGATATGAGTGATGCTGAGCGAGCTTTGTTGGAAGAAATAAACGGTTGTGCATCCAAAAATGCATGGTTTACACCTGACAATGTCAGGTCCGCTATGCGGGAGATTCAGGCCATGCTTGTGCCAGAAGCACTGGAAAACTGGCTGGAAGAATACCCGGGGCTGAATAAACAGACAGAAAAACCCAAAACCATTGCGGTTATCATGGCCGGAAATATCCCTTTTGTCGGTTTTCATGATATGATGTGTGTTATATTGTCAGGCAATCGATTCCTGGGAAAGTTATCTTCGCAAGATAAACATTTGCCGGTGAAATTTGCCGGTCTTTTGTTCGAAGCTGAACCTGGATTGGAAGAAAGGGTTGTCTTTTCTGATACTTTCATCAAAGAGTTTGATGCGGTAATAGCCACAGGCAGCAATAATTCGGCAAGGTATTTTGATTATTATTTCGGCAGGTACCCTCATGTCATCCGAAAGAACAGAAACAGCCTTGCTTTTTTAAACGGTGAAGAAACCGATGAAGAGCTAAGTAGCCTTGCAGTGGATGTATTTCAGTATTTTGGAATGGGCTGTCGGAATGTTTCCAAAATCATGGTTCCGCAAGGATATGATTTTACGCGGCTGCTTGACAGTTTTGAGAGCTGGAATCACCTGAAAAATCACAGCAAATACTTTAACAACTATGAATACTATAAAGCTATCTTTCTGGTGAACCAGCAACCCCATTTTGATAATGGTTTCTGCTTGCTGACAGAAGATCACCGCTTGAGCTCTCCGCTGGCGGTATTGCATTATGAGTATTATTCTTCAGCCGAAGCGGCCAGAAGCTACGTGCGCACTCAACATGACAGTTTGCAGTGCGTGGTAGCTTCAGAAAAAATACAAATGAAGGATGTTTCAACCATCCCGCCCGGCCAGACTCAGAAACCCCGGCCGCAGGATTATGCTGACGGAGTTGATACACTTTCCTTTTTGCTGAATCTACGTTAGGTTTTTCCTTTTTATTGTATTTCAGCCTGCTGCTGATAACTTCTGGTTTTGTGGGTAAAATGTCCGGGATACCTGTCAGGCAGCATTGGAATTCTGTGCTCGTTTTACTATATTTGTTTCTTCGTAAGTGTTAGTGATTTGTTGATATCCAGCTTATTGATGCCGGATGTTGATGGTTTAAACAGGTAAGGATATGAAGGTTGCAGTTATGATAAAGTGTTATACCGTCTTTTGGATATTGTTGGCATGCATGATGTCTCATCCCTCTGAAGCCCAGGATTTTGCCAAACAACGGGCGCAAATGGTGGAAGACCAGATCAGGGATAGGGGAATAGAGGATCCTAATACCCTGAAAGCGATGAGTGCAGTGCCCAGACACCTGTATGTTCCCGAAAACCAACGCAATTCTGCCTATGCAGACAGGCCTTTGCCCATCGGCTATGGACAAACGATAAGTCAACCTTACATTGTAGCCTTCATGACCGGGATTATAAAGCCCCAACCGCATTTCAGGGTACTTGAAATCGGAACTGGTTCGGGCTATCAGGCAGCAGTCCTGGCCGAAATTGTTGATCAGGTGTTTACCATCGAGATTGTAGAACCCTTGGGAGAAAAAGCCAAAACCCTTCTTGAAAATGAATATGATAATGTACAGGTAAAAATAGGGGACGGTTATTATGGCTGGGAAGAACATGGGCCTTTCGATGCTATTGTAGTTACAGCTGCCACAGAGCACATTCCACCACCCCTTGTGGAGCAGCTGAAAGATGGAGGGGTAATGATTATTCCTGTGGGTTCTCCCTTCAGGGTTCAACAACTTATGCTTGTTGAAAAAAAGGGCGAAAGTATCACCACTCGCAGTTTGATGCCAGTGAGGTTCGTACCTTTTACTTCGTCGGACTAAAAAACTCTCTCTATGGGGAATCCCTCCTTTATGATTTTCGGTAAAAAAAACAGGGAGATTTTATCTCTGGGGATGCTATCGGCTGCCTTAATTGCCTGTCAGCTTGTTCTCATGCAAATTATATCCCTCATGCAATGGTATCATTTTGCGTACATGATTATTTCTATAGCCATGCTGGGTTTTGGAGCTGCGGGAACGGCCCTTGCATTGTTCAGAAGAAAAATGCTGGATGCATCGACCTGGCTGGTGCCCTTGCTGATGTCCCTGTCGGCAATATGCATGATAGGATCAGTTTGGCTTGCGCGAAAACAGTTTTTTCAGTTTGATGTATATGTGTTGTTTGTAGAAAGAAGTCAATGGGGAATTCTGGCCGCCAATTATCTGCTGTTTTTTCTTCCTTTTTTTTGTGGGGCATTGGCCATTGGAATTTTACTTACCCACAACGCCAAAAACATCGGGAAATATTATTTTTCCAACCTCCTTGGCTCTGGTTTGGGAGGGGCGGGGGCGGTTTTTCTTCTGTCTTCTTTTTTTGCTCTTGAGGTGTTGACTTTTGCTGCTGCACTGGCGTGGGTTGCTGCCCTTACAGGTTGGGATACGGGGCGAGGAAAAATCATCCAGTTGGTAGGACTGATGGTGGGAGGGGTGCTGATAGTCATAGCTTTTTTCAGCCCCGGAGAAGTGCCTCTTTCTCAGTATAAAGCCTTGTCGCGTTCAATGTTGCTGCCCGATGCAACCATCATTGAGAGCCGGCCCGACATTCATGGCCGGATTGATGTGGTTTCATCGGATGCCTTGCGGTATGCTCCGGCGACCAGTTTTACCCACACAGGAAAGGTGCCCGTGAGGAAAAATGTGTATGCCAACGGGGAATTTTATGGAGTGATACCTGATTTTGATTCAACCCGCACCCATATTTATGACTATACAACAGAGGCATTGCCTTATGTAATGGGGGCAAGAGATACGGTGCTTTTGTTAAATGCCGCTACCGGAACCGCACTGGCCCATGCATTGCAAAGAGGGGCGGGGTATGTACAGGCCATTACTGCTGTTGAAGGGGTGAAAAAATTACTTGAAAATGAGTTTGCTCATGAAACTTCTTACCTTTTTCATCATGAAAAAGCAGAGGTTTTGTATCATGATAGCAGGCAGTTTCTGTTTGGCGCTGAAGATGGGTTGTATGATGCTGTTATTTTGCCCCGTATGGAAGCCTTTGGGGGATCTGCAGGCTTGCATGCACTGAAAGAAGATTATTCGCTAACCAAGGAAGCTTTTGCTCAAATGTGGGACAAACTCTCCGGCAATGGTGTTATTGCCATCACTTCCTGGATGGATTATCCTCCGCGTACCACATTAAAAATTGCTTCTACCCTGGTGGAGACTTTAAAAAACAAGGGTATAACAGAAGTGCAAAATCATTTTGTTGCCATCAGAAGCTGGGGAACTATCACTTTTGTCATGAAGAAAGAACCCCTGAATGAGGCCGAAATAACGCGAATCGAGGATTTTTGCCATGAGATGCTTTTTGACCCGGTTGTGCTGCCTGGTTTTGACCCCAGCAGGGCTACGCTGTATAACCAGCTGGAAGATGATAGTTTTTTCTCCTCCCTGGATCGCGTAGTTTTTGATAGGGATACTGATTTTTTGGAAGAATATTCCTTTTATATTTCCCCTGCCACTGATGATAAACCCTATTTTTCCCGTTTTTTAAAGTTTACTGAACTGCAGCAGCAGCTTGAGGAGTATGATGATTTGCCTTTTCTCGAATTGGGTTATCTAATCGTATGGATTACTTTGGCGCAAGGAGGGTTATTGGCTCTGATTCTGATTATCTTGCCCCTGTTCAGGCTTAAAAGCCATAGTAAAAGAAAAACTGCAACCCTGGTTTATTTTGGAGCCTTGGGGCTGGGATATATGTTTGTGGAGATGATTTTTATTCAAAGGTTCGTGCTGTATTTTGGTCATCCCATGTATGCTATTGCAGCCGTTATCAGTACCATGATGATTGCCAGTGGAGCGGGAAGTTATTTCTCAGGTAGCTTCAACCCGGGGGGCAGGGTGGCTGTCAGTTCAACACTGCTGGTGGCCTTACTGATTCTTCTTTATGCTTTTTCTCTTACACCTGCATTATTGCACACCGCTCATTTTTCACTGGCAAGTAAAGCGGCGATTGCATTCATGTTGTTATTTTTTCCTGCATTTTTAATGGGAATGCCCTTTCCTGCAGCCATCAGGATGCTTAGCAGCCACCAGCAGGAGCAGATACCGTGGGCCTGGGGGATAAATGGTTCGTTATCAGTGATTGCTACTGCCCTCGCCACGCTGATAGCTGTTGAAATGGGATTCAGAATGGTCATGTTCCTGGCCATGTTGCTTTATATGGTTGCTTTTGCCGCAGCTTTGAGTAATTTTGCCGGAAGGAAATCCTGAAAAGAATGATAAAAGAAGAGGAAAAAGATCATTCTTCTTTGGGGATTTTTTATGAAGACAAAGCTACAGAAGAGCTGGATGGATTAAATGCTCATGGACTCAAAATGAGTTTAAAATGATTAAAGAGGGAGGATATAATTAACAGGGGTATGTTTATAGGCAGGAATTAAAATGTCAACTTTATGGAAAGCAAATATATCAGCAGTCTTTCAAATCCCTTGATTAAAGAGGTCGTAAAACTGCAGCAAAAAGCCGCTGAACGCAAAAGATCGGGTTTGTTTGTAGTAGAAGGAGTGCGGGAAGTTTCCCTTGCCATACAGGCAGGTCTGAGAATTGAGCATATTTTTTTGTGTGAAGAACTGTTTACGAATGATTCGCTTTATCCGGTTGATATTCAATCTCCGGCTCAGGTAATTACCCGGGTAAGCCCGGCAGTTTATGAAAAAATAGCCTACAGGGGCAATACTGAAGGGGTACTGGCCATCGTGCAGAAGTTTGATGTCAGCCTAAATGAAGTTTCTCTTTCTCCCCAACCCCTGGTAGTAGTGCTTGAATCGGTAGAAAAACCCGGAAACCTTGGTGCTTTATTAAGAACGGCTGATGCAGCAGGAGCAGATGCTGTAATTATATGTGATCCCCGGACGGATATTTTCAACCCCAACGTAATCAGGTCTTCCCTGGGTTGTGTCTTTTCTGTCAGGATGGTGGTGTGTACTGCTGTTGAATATTTTGCCTGGGCCCGCAAGCAGGGAATCACCACGATGATTGCTTCGGTGCAGGGCCATGTTCCTTATTACCAGCCAGACTTAACTCAGCCCATTGCCCTGGTATTTGGCACCGAAGCCAACGGATTGTCCGATACCTGGTATAAAAACAGCAATGACTACCTCAGAATTCCCATGGCCGGAAAAATAGACTCTCTGAATGTTTCTGCTTCAGCGGCCATAATGGTGTTCGAAGCAGTAAGACAACGACTCCAGCGTGCCCAAAATTAACTCGGGGGCAACAACAAGAAGACATCAGGAGGTAATTTCTTGCTTTCTTCTATTCAGCTCTTTTTTGATTAGGAATAATTCTCTGCCTGTCTGTCCTGCTACAGAAGTGTTCTCTTCTGCTCTTCTTATCAGGTAGGGCATCACCAAACGGAGGGGCCCGTAGGGTACATATTTGCTTACATTGTAATTCTGTCCCGCCAGGTTGTAACTGATATGGTCACTCATCCCCTTGAGTTGCGAGAAATGAACCCAGGGATGGTTGTTGGGCAATTCATTGAGGTTCATGATAAAGGTAGCTTCCATATTGCTGAGTTCATTGTGAGAACCAATACAGACGGCCAATTTCTCAATATTTTCGATACAAAAACGAACCGCATCGTCAAAAGCAGCATCGGTAGATGCTTTGTTGGGGTGGATGGGCGAGGCATATTTTTTTTTGAGGGCTCGTGCTCTTTCTTTTTCCATGTATGCTCCGCGTACAAGTTTAAATGCTGGTATGTATCTCTTCTCCCTTGCTTCAGCCGTTAGTTTTTTGAGGTAAAAAAGTTTGTCAATACGATACAATTGCAGCGTGTGAAATACCACGGGGTTCTCCTGGTTATACCGTACCATTAGTTCTTCTACAAGCTGGTCGATGGTAGCCTGGATCCAGGATTCTTCAGCGTCAATCATAACTGAAACACCGCATTCAGCTGCTTTCTGGCAGATTTTATCTGCCCTGGCTTTTACTCTGTCCAGTTCCTGTTTCTCTGCTTTGGTAAGATGATTCTCTGCATTCACTTTTTCCAACAGTCCAAAGCGTGCTATTCCGGTGACTTTAAAAACAGCAAACCCGATGTTGTTGTTTTTCCGGCTCATTTCGATGGTGGCCAGTATTCGTTCTGTTGCCTCATCAAACTCATTTTCCGTCTCACTACCCTCGGCAGCATAATCCAGGACAGATTTGATGTTGTATTTCCCCAGTTTCTCAATAGAATCCTCACATTCTTCCAGGGTTTCACCTCCGCAGAAATGTTCGAATACTGTATTTCGAAGGGCCCAGTTAAGGGGAAACCGAAGGTGATTGGCAAGCGTAAGTAAAGAGGAGCCGGTTTTTACAAGCCACGAACTTCTCACCATCCAAAACATCCAGTATGATTTTTTAAGCTCGCGGGTAGTTTTGTCAGAGAAGGCTATTTGAGTATTGTCGAATGAAAGCATGTGTTAGTTTGGTAAAAAGCTATGAGGGGAATTTTTCAGGGTTTGTCAATTAATCCCAGCGGATCAAAGAAAGATCTCAGCAAGGAGTCGTCTTCATCATTATCTTCATCGTATTCCAGGTTGGGAATGGCTGTAAGTACCGGAATGTCAGCCTTGTCAATAATCTGTTCGGCATCATTCTTTCCGAAAAGTTCTGTAAAACGCCCGCTCTTTTCTGCAACAATCATGATGAGGTCAGCATCAATTTTTTCAGCATAACTCAAAACTTCCTCATGTATATCAGCTCCTGGCTTTACAAGAATCTGGGTTTTGGCTTTGGTGCCTGCACTTTCCACATAATCCATTATTTTCTTTATCAGGGCTTCCTTTTCAATTTTGTAAACACTGCTTGTAGATCCTAAAATGCCGATAATGTGCAGGGTAGAGTTAAAATAGTGGGCAAACTTGATTGCTTTGTTTATCTTTTGGGTGCTTTCGTAATTAAAGCTGATGGGAATTACGATATTGTTGTATCCTACATGATGATGTTTCTTTTTGACCACCATGACAGGAATTTTAGAACTGCAAATAACTTTGTAAGCATAGCTTCCAAACACATGTTGTACCCCTTTCTTCCCGTGTATGCCCATAACGATAAACTCAGCAGATATTTTACTGGCCGTGGCGCTTATGGTATCAAAGATGTTTCCTTCTACTACCATTCCGCTGATATCAATACCGGATCGCTCGAAGTTGGTTCGGGCAATTTTTTGGATGCGTTTTTCAACTTTCTCGCGCTCACTTATGGAAGCTTTTTTGTTTATTACGTGTGCCAGCCGTATTTTATGGTCGAACAGCTTTGCAATTTCAATGGCATGATCCAAGGCGCAATCTGCAACGGGCGTAAAGTCTGTGGGTACTAAAATTATGTCTCTTTCCATTGTTAGTGTTGTTTTGACAGTTTTAGACAGCAAAACCCGGTTATTTGTTTAACTGTATAATGATGGGGCACAAAAATAATTTTTTTTTGGTAAAGGGTTGGTATAAACCCCAAAATCATGATGTGATTGTTGAGAAGATTGTCAGGGGGTATCGTCTGTGGATTTGTTTTGGATGAGGCCAAAAGGATCTACCATGGAGGTAACCATTCCGGGTTTAAACTCTGCTGAGGGCACGATACTCAACACGGGAATATCTGATTTGGAAATAATTTCCTGTGCGTTAGAACCCACGTAGAAATCAATAATACTTTTTTTCTGCTGAGTCATGATAACAATCAAATCGGCTTCAATTTTTTTACTATAGTTGAGCACCATATCCGAAACAGTTTGCTCGCTTTGTACCAAAAACTCCGTTTCACATTCTATCCCATGTTTCTGGATGGCGTTTTTTACCTGGTTTAGCTGAACCTGTTTGAGCAATTTGGTTACTTTATTGTCTCCCCGCAAGATGGTAATGATATTGATTTTAGCACCAAAGTAACCTCCAAATTCAATGGCCTTCTGTACTTGCCTTTTGGTTTGACTGGTGAAGTCAAGGGGAAGCAGAATATTGGAGTATTTTCCGGGATGTCTGGAAGATGATTTGATGGTTATGACCGGGCAATGTGCCTCACGAATTACGTTATGGGAATTGCTGCCGATAATGTTTCTGTTTTTGCGGGCCGAGAGTGTGCTGTTTTTTCCCATCACAATCAGCAAAACCTCCTGCTCCAGGGCGGTTTCTATGATTTTTTCATAGGGTTTCCCATTTTCTATCAAGGCGGATATTTTCAGCGCTCCCTTAGCGGCAGCATTCCCCGCCAATGCTTCTAGTTCGTCAAATTTTTCTCGCGCTTCTTCAATGATGGAATTCAGATATTCTTCAGGCGATTTCAATTTACTCAATACACCCACCCCCTCAATTACATAAAGAAGAAGCAATTTTGCATCAAAAAGCCTGGCAAGCTCATAAGAATGTTCTAAAGCATGAAGCGAATGCTCTTCAAAATCGATGGCAACCAGTATTTTGTTCCGCGAAGGGTTCATGGCTTGATTTTTTGATGTCAAATAACCCAATGATGTATAAAAAACGCAACGTATACATTATTCCTTAAAAGTACAATTTTTTTTGCTCACAGAGGATATTTTGACGGTTTTTTCTCTCGTTTTTCCTATAAGCTTCGGTGATTTTATGGCCTGCATGTTGGGTGAAAAAAATTACGGATAAGGGAAAGAAAATTTTCCCGACATCCGTGATGGTTTTCTGTTGTGGGTTCGGGGATAAATTGCCTGAACTGCTTATTGTTGAAAACTTTTCACGATTAAAAAATGACGTAATGATCAGATACACAAAGTTGTATGTGAATATGATTGCGCTTAATAATTATTTAATGTTGGATGGAGTGCAAGTCTGTGATATAAAATTTACTGTTAAGCAGGCTGTTTTTATTATTTGACGGCAGCTCTAATTGTATATGTTTAAAAATAAGTGTCATATGTTTTTTTGTTATGGTATTTACCTACTATTTGACGGCTGTATACCTGGTGTTATCTTTGCAGAATAATTGCGGAATACCTTAATGAAGTTTGCGTGCTAAGGGGTTCAAAGGATTCTACAAGACATAAAATTAGAGGAAATTGCATAATATCATTAATTCAACTATTTTTATTTAACAATTAAATCAATTACAAGTGAAAACGATTAAACTTACCTTTTTGCTTTTATTGCTGATGGCAACGGGTTTTAGTGCAAATACCCAGGAAAAATTCCGTGTTCAGGCCATGTTTGTGTATAATTTTGCCCGTATGACTGCATGGCCTCAAAGCTATCAGAGTGGTGATTTTATTATCGGAGTTTATGGCAGCACTCCGGTTTACAAAGAAATGAGTGATCTTTCATCTATGCGTAGTGTTGGCAACCAGCCAGTAACCATAAAGCAGTTCGACAATGTAGCCGATTTAGAAGATTGCCACATACTTTTTATTGCTCCTAACCAATCACGTCAGGTAGAGGAAATAACGAATACTTTGAAGCGAAACAATATTCATGCTTTGGTTATTACGGAAGGACGCAATACTTTGGCCAAAGGTTCGGTAATCAATTTTATAATTGAAAACGATCGTCCCCGTTATGAACTTAGCCTGGCCAATGCCCAAAAAATGGGTTTGACTCTCGGCGCCGAGATATCCCGTCTGGCTAGTTCTGTTAAATAATTACCCCCGGGAGAAATTAATTGTTTTACAATCAACAGGCTGTCTCAACAGGGAAGGAGTAATAACTGAATTGCCCGAAACCATAAGGATAAAAGCTGCCTTAGGGTTCGAAAAGCCGGTTAATCCTTCATCCTTTTGGGACAGTCTTTTTTTGTGAATTAAATAGGAGAGGGTATCGCTTAATAAAATAACTATTTGGAGGGATTGAGAAAAAACAGGGGAGTCGTGGTTTTTTCCATTAGTTTAATGCAGGTTTCCACGATAATGTATTCTTTGCTATGGGGTTGACTCTGGGTCGTAATCATTATCAAATCAGCATCAATATTTTCTGCATATTTTAACACACTCTCCGCGATATTACCCGGTCGGGCTTCTACTGAAATATACTGGCAGGTCAGTGCGGCTTTTCTTATCTGCTTTTTTATCTTTTGAAGCAACAGCGCATGTTTGATCTTTTGGGCGAATGTCATTTCCTGTTTTTGAGAAAATAAATGGATGGTACTGCCGAATGCAACCCCCATCTCAATGGTTTTTGTAACAAGCTGGGTCATCCTGATTGCATTGTCAACAGGCAGAATGATATTATTAAATCCGGTGTATCTTTTGATGCCATTTGTTAGTATTACCGGCACGGGACTTCCCATAATTACCCGGGCTGCAAAACTACCTATGATAAACTGAATGCCCTGCATGCCATGGGTGCCCATAATAATGAGTTGTACTCCGAGCTTCCTGGCTGCCTCACCGATGGAAGTAAAAATATTCCCTGTTACAAGGCTGGGGATAATTTCCACATTAAGTATTTGTTGCTGTTCTTCTGCAAACTGAATTACTTTTTCACGGGTAGCTTCCAGTCTGGCTTCATCAGGATTGGTTCGTTCGTCTACTACATGTAGCAAACGAATTACGCCTTTATGTTCCTTTAGTATATTTGCAGCATATTGAAGCGCATGCACCGATTTGTCGGTAAAATCAATAGGGACCAGAAAAGAATAAGCAACACCTGGGTTCATTTATCGGATATTTTTGTTGCAGGTTGAATAAAACGGGGGCTTGTTTTACTTCTATTGAGAATAGGAAAACAAGCCCCTAAAGGTACTATCTTTATCTGACTAATCAGCAAAAAACTTCTTTGAGGTACATTTTTCCTGTTAAAACAATCTCTGAAATGTTGTGATTTGCTGCAACCTCGGGCAACTCATAAAAGAGAGGAGATCCCGGGCCTATCGGCAAACCTGCGAGAATCCATACTATCAGCAGAGCTATCCATACTACAAAGAAGAATATGGTGTATGGGATCATGGTTGCAATAATGGTTCCGATGCCTGCATTCTTGTCATAGCGCTCCATAAAAGCTACTATCATAGCAAAGTAGGACATCATGGGAGCAATCACATTGGTTACACTATCTCCTACGCGATAGGCCAGCTGGGTAATCTCCGGTGAATACCCCAGCAGCATAAACATAGGAATAAACACCGGTGCCAGGATTGCCCACTTTGCACTGGCACTTCCCACAACAAGATTTATGATTGCCGATACAAATACCAGGGCAACCATCAGGGGAATTCTGCCCATGCCTATAGAGCTTATCAGATTGGCACCTTTTATGGCAAATATTAGTCCGAGGTTGGTCCAGTTAAAATAGGCAACAAACTGTGCGGCAAAAAACACCAGCACAATGTATGTACCCAGGGTCGACATTGATTTACCCATGCCGTTGATTACATCCGTGCTGCTTTTTAAGGTTTTGGCGCCGATGCCATAAACAATACCCAGGATTCCGGCAATCAGAAAAATCAATGCCACAATTCCACTCATGAATGGGGAACGTAACAGCCCGTTGGTGATTGGATCGCGCATGAAACCACTTCCCGGGATACTGCTCCATATCCCGCCTTCTACAGGCATTACACTCCAGGCAATTATTATCACAAGAATGATAAATGCCACCAGGGTAAATTTCAAACCCCGTTTCTCCCTTGCATCTAATTCTTTAATTTCTTCTGCTATAGCCTCTCCTTTGTATTCTCCCAAACGGGGAGCAACAATTTTTTCCGTAACCCATGTTCCTATAAATGCTATAATGAAAGTAGACACAAACATAAAGTAATAGTTGGCTGCCGGATTTACTGTATAATCAGTATCCACAATTCTTGCAGCTTCTTCCGAAAGACCAGCAAGCAAAGGGTCAATGGTACCCAGCAACAAATTGGCCGAATACCCTCCTGATACACCGGCAAATGCAGCGGCTATACCGGCAATGGGATTTCTTCCTACCGCCAGAAAAATCATCCCTCCCAGGGGAACCAGTACTACATATCCCACTTCACTGGCGGTATTAGATAAAATACCCGCAAAAACTATGGCAAATGTAAGTAAATGCCGTGGGGCCGAGATAACCAGAAGCCTCAATCCTGTGGACATCAATCCGCTTGATTCGGCTATTCCGATACCCAGCAGCGCTACAAGCACAGTGCCCAGGGGCGCGAAAGAAGTAAAGTTGGTAACCATACCTGTCATGATCATGTGCAATCCTTTTTTGCTCAGCAGGTTCACCGCTTCAACGGTTTCCCCGGTTCCCGGGTGTACTGCCGTTACATCAAATAAAGAAACCAGCCAGCTAAGTAAAATGATACCCAAAGCAAAATAGGCAAACAAGGCCCCGGGATGGGGTAACTTGTTTCCTACGCGTTCTATCACATTAAGCATTCCAGCAACAAATCCGGACTTGTTGTTTTTCATATTATTAATGATATTAGGATTAAATATTTGTTATAAATAAATCTAACTTTGCGTTTCTCCTCCTTTTAAAAAAGCCCAAAAATAGCGATTTTTAGTTTCCCCTTTTGCTTTTTTAGGGGATTGTAAAGGCCTTCTTTTCCCAAAGATTGTTAGACCGGATATTTTGGGGGTTTTGTGTAGTAATTGCAGGCGTTAGGGAGAATAATATTTTCCCTGCCATGTATTTCTTTCCTTCATTTTTTCTTCAATCCGGGTAATTACCTGGTCGCTGCGGAGTCCTTTCCAGGCTTTTCTGAGATTAAATGCAGGTGGAACTTCTCCTGCAAAACGCTCAATGGCAATATCGGGGCGTAGATTTTCAAGATATTCGATCATGAAATCCACGTATTCTTCAGGCTCAAAAAATTGGTATTTCTCCGGGTTATGCAAATAATCTTCAGCCATGGGAGTATCTTTAACTATTTGCAGCTGATGAAATTTTACAGAATTGATGGGCAGCTGGGATATGATTTTGCTTTGCATAAGCATTTGCTGGCGGGTTTCACCCGGCAAACCCATGATAAGATGGATACCAGTATGAATACCCCGAACAGCTGATTTTTCGATGGCACGCACTGAATCCGAAAAAGAATGTCCCCTGTTGATGGCCATCAGTGTGTCTTCAGAAGTTGACTCAACACCATATTCAATGCTTACAATCTTATCACGGGCCATTTCTAAAAGATAATCCAGCTTTTGATCGTCTACACAATCGGGTCGGGTTCCTATGGATATTCCTGATATTTCAGGATGCGATAGTGCTTCCTCATAGCGCTTTTTCAACGTCTCTATCTCCTCATAGGTATTGGAATATGCCTGGAAATAGGCCACAAAAACGCTCGCTTTTCTATAACGTTTTTTTAAAAAGCGAAGACCTTTGTCAAGCTGTTCGGTAATGCTGCTGTTTTCATGACAATAAGAAGGGCTGAATCCGCTGTTGTTGCAAAAAGTACAACCTCCAAATCCTACTGTACCATCGCGGTTGGGACAGGTAAAACCTGCATGCACGCTCACTTTCTGGATTCTGCTTCCGTAGCGTTGTTTGTAATAGTCAGCCAGAGAATGAAAGGGTCTTGAGTTGCCCCAGGAATAATGCATAAACTAAAATTTGTGCAAAATTAGTTATTTTAAGTTTATCGCAGCGGCGCTGAGATGATGAGATGATGCTGTATGTAAAATGCAGAAAAACAGCAGATTAAGGCTTGTTTTTGCCCTTAGCCAAAAAAAATGTACATTTGCACACCGAACCGGAACACACAATTGCAATGCATTTTATAGATATACTCATCTTCACCCTTTACATGTTGGTCGTTATAGGAATCGGGTTTTGGTTCCTGTTCAAAAATAAAGGAATAGAAGATTATTATGTCGGCGGACGAAAGATCGGAAGCTGGCATATTGGATTATCTGTGGTTGCAACTGATGTAGGAGGCGGATTTTCCATCGGACTCGGAGGGTTGGGATTTGTCATGGGGTTGTCGGGTTCCTGGATGCTTTTTACCGGACTTATCGGCGCATGGTTGAGTGCAATGATTCTCATTCCCCGGATCAAAGCCATTGAAAAATTCAAAAAGTTTTACACTTTCCCCCAGATTTTAGGACATTTTTATAACCCCAGGGTAGCCCTGCTCGCCGGTATTATTTCCGGTATCGGGTACCTGGGCTTTACCAGTAGCCAGATTTTGGCAGGCGCAAAACTTGCCTCCGCTAGCTTTGCGGATCTTAATATGCAAACAGCGCTTATCATCATGGGGGTAATTGTTATTGTATATACCGCTATGGGGGGGATTAAAGCGGTTATTTATACTGATACCATTCAGTGGATTATCCTCATGAGTGGATTAATCTTTGTAGGTATCCCTGTATCATATGTGAGTATTGGAGGAATGACAGCCATCAAAGAGGTGTTGCCTCCGGAGTTTTTCACCCTTACCAATCTTTCCTGGCAACAAATTGTATATTGGGTGGTAACCATTATCCCTATTTGGTTTGTGGGAATGACACTTTACCAGAGAATTTATGCATCCCGAAATAAACAACAGGCACAGAAAGCCTGGATCATAGCTGGTTTTTTTGAATATCCTATCATGGCTTTTATGGGAGTTATCCTCGGGCTTTTTGCCAGGGTGGCTTTTGAGCAGGGGATGTTTGTTGACCTGGGGTTTTCTCCCGGCATGATTATGGACGAAGAAAAAGGGTTGCCCCTGCTGTTGCGCAGTGTATTGCCCGTGGGGCTTATGGGCTTGATGATGGCGGCTTATTTTTCGGCGATTATGTCTACTGCTGATAGCTGCCTGATGGCCTCCTCAGGTAACTTCCTCACCGATATTGCCGGGAGGTGGCTTAAAGTTCCCGAGAGCAAAAGAAAGTTTCTGTTAATTTCGCAGGCTTTTACCGTTACACTGGGAGTCCTGGCCCTGCTTCTTGCCTCTGTTATGCCCAATGTACTGGAATTAATGCTCTACTCCTATGCCTTTATGGTCTCCGGACTATTTGTTCCGGTATTGGGAGGTATCTTTCTCAAAAAAGCCAGTCCTGCAGCTGCCTTCTGGGCTATGCTCCTGGGTGGAGGAACAACTATCAGTTTAATCGTATCTCAAAAGGAACTACCTTTACAACTGGATGCCAATATTTTCGGGATTACACTTTCTGCCCTGGCATTCTTTATTATCAATATCCTGCATAAACGTAAGAATTAATCCAATCAAAAAAAATTTGATTGTAGATTTACTAACCTTAATTATAAATTTATATCTATTATGAATTACACATTTTATACTCCTAACGACACGGTAAGTGAAGAGAGAAAAAAGGAAATCGCAGACTTTCTATTTACTCATCTCGATGAATTTGGCGACGAGCATGATGCCATCATGCGTTGTATCAATTTTGCCCTTGATGATAAAACCAAGTTTGGCGGATTTATCCTCGTATCGGAAGAAGGCGGCACAATAACCGGTGCTGTAGTGGTTAATAAAACCGGGATGGCGGGCTATATTCCTGAGAACATTCTTGTATATATTGCTGTTCATAAAGATTACAGAGGAAAAGGATTAGGAAAAGACCTGATGCTTAAGACTTTTGATAAAGCAGAAGGAAGTATTAAGTTACATGTCGAACCGGAAAATCCGGCAAGATTTTTATATGAAAAACTCGGGTTTACAAGTAAATATCTTGAGATGCGACTTAACCGATAAAGAAAAACAGATGGCTGAGATAACCATTAGCAGTAAAAAGCTGAGACATAACTTCGAATTTCTTGAAAAATTTTTTGGTAAAAACAATATTGAGTGGGGTATTGTAAGCAAGTTGCTTTGTGGCAATGAGGTTTTTCTAAAAGAGTTGATTGATATGGGAGCCCGGGAGTTGATGGATTCCCGTATCAGCAACCTGAAGAAAATAAAAAAAATCAATCCTGAAGTAAACACGGTTTACATCAAGCCGCCTCCCCGCAAGAGCCTGCGCTCTGTAATTGCTTATGCCGATGTTAGTTTTAATTCAGACCTGGAAACTTTACGGCTCATTTCTAAAGAAGCCGGTCGCCAGGATAAGGTTCACCGGGTAATCATTATGATAGAGATGGGTGACTTGCGTGAAGGGGTACTGGGTGAGAACCTGGTAAGTTTTTACGAAAAAGTTTTTGAATTACCCAACCTTGAAGTGATAGGATTTGGAACCAACTTTAATTGCCTGTACGGTGTTATGCCATCGCATGACAAAATGGTACAACTGAGCCTCTACAAGCAAATTATAGAATTAAAGTTTAACCGGAAAATCAAATGGATTTCCGGTGGCTCATCAGTGGCCATCCCGATGATTCAGAAAAAACAGCTTCCGAAAGGAATCAACCATTTCAGGGTTGGAGAAACCCTTTACTTTGGAAACAACCTGGTAACCGGAAAGACGATTAATGGGATGAAAGATGACGTAATTACTCTGTATGCCGAGATTATTGAGTTGCTCGAAAAACCGATTGTTCCCGAAGGAGAACTGGCCGAAAACCCCTCTGGTGAAATGTTTGAAATCAATCCGGATGATTATGGCAAAACTTCCTGGAGAGCCTTACTGGATATCGGGCTTCTGGATATTTCGCCGGATTTTCTTATTCCCACGGATAAAACGCTTGAGATTGCAGGTGCCAGCTCCGATATTGTTGTCATAGATTTGGGGCGTAATCCTAAGAAATACAAGGTTGGAGATTTTGTGAAATTCAAGCTTAAATACATGGGAGCACTGGCGTTGTTTAATTCTGATTATATCACCAAAAAATTGGTAGACTAAAGTGGTGAATTCCTTGCAGTCTTCGTTCAAAAAGGTTGTGATGTATTTTTTCAAACAAAAAGGCAGCGTATTCATAAAAGAACCGCTGCCTTTTTGTATGAATATATGATTTATCTCAACCGGTCTGCCGACCTGACCAGATTTTCATCTTTCCTGATAGCCCTGTTGGCCAGCAATAAAAATATCATGGCAAGCAGGGGAAATATAACCGCTATCCCATAGGAAAACTCGCCGGAAAAACTGTTTTTTATAACATCCAGGTAGAAAAACGTGCTCACTACCAGGATTACATGAAGGAAAATATTTATTTTACCCAGCTTGATCTGCAAAAGCCGTTTTTTATAAAGAAAAGTAGCATAGATACTTAGTATCATGATTATAAACGGCATTACCATGCTTACAATGCCCAAAATATGGGGAAAGTCGGGTTTTTCTACATCTTCTTCCACTGCAATTCCCCAGGATTTGATGATATAAACCACTCCGTCAAGGTCGATGCTTCCTTTGGGAAATAACAGGAATAGTGCGGCAAATAAAAATACCAGGAATAAATAAACTGTTTGGATTCGTTGTATCATGTCGTTGTATGAATAATTATAGAATAAAGAAATTTTTAAAAATAATAGTTTAAGCAACAGTAAGTGAGATAGGTAATGTCTCTTTTGAAGCAAAAAACCAAAAAAAAAGAAGACAATTTTCTCAATCCATCATACTGCAAGTAGCTTTGATGATGCAAAATTAGAATTTTTCAAAGGTAATGAAAAAGAAAAGTAACAAAGCCAGAAACCTAAAAAATCAAAAATACTTCAGAAAGCAATAAAATATATTTTTTTGCTTTCGCTTTTAATACTTATATTTGTAGCGTTATTCCTTCAATGATTTTTCTTTGATTTTTCGATATTAATAAACCATTGACTTTCGAACCCAAAAACTTTACGATATCGCTCCGGCGATGGAAGTGACTATTGTTTTTGGAGATTCAGTTAAATTTCCTTGATCAAAAAATCAATAACAAATAGTGCTATTATATCCTATTTATCATTTAATCAACATCATTCATGTACGAAATTGAAGAACTCAGGAGTAAACTTCTTCCCGAACTTAAGGACATTGCCCGAGGTTTTGGTGTAAAAAAGGTTGACTCATTTAAGAAAGAGGAAATTATTTATAAAATCCTTGACATGCAGGCGCTCAACCCTCCTGAGGAAGTTCTCCAGAGTGAAAAAAAAGCGGGCCGTCCGCGCAAAAGAAATACCGACAGACGGAGCAATGAGAATTTTAAACCGGTAGCAAGCAGTTCAGGTAACGAGCATCATCAAAACAGAAACTCGGACATTGGACGGGAAGGTCGAAAAAGTTCCCAGGAGGAAAAAACCGGTTTCAGAAAAAACAAAGGAGCTGGCAACATTTCTTCAAAGGACTCCGCCCCGGCTGCAGGCGATCAGGAAAAAAAACAGGAAAAGCTGTTTGAAATGAATTTTAATCATCCTGCTATCAAAGGAGGAATCCCCCTGGGAAAGGATGAGAAAGAAAGTGTAGTTGACGGCGATGCTGTAAAAAACAGAAAGCAGCAGGAGAATGAAGCCCGGGCTTCTTCCGGAAAACATTCCAGGGATGAAAAGCAATCCGCAAAATCCCGGCAGGAATCCTCAACGCAAGGCTCTCCTCAACAAGAGCAAACTAAGCAGGAACCGCCCAGACAAGAACAGCCAAA
>CAZBGI010000027.1:0-45018 GCA_964491395.1 uncultured Bacteroidales bacterium
TGAATAACCAATACCTGTCCATCAACACCATTTCCGGCACCTATCCCGATGGTAGGAATCTTGATGCTGTCGGTTACTTCTCTGGCCAGGGCTGATGGTATCTTTTCCAGAACTATGGCAAAACAACCCACCTCTTCCAGCAGCCTGGCATCTTCCTTAAGTCTTTGTGCCTCCTCTTCTTCTTTTGCCCGTACCACGTAAGTGCCAAACTTGTTGATGGATTGCGGGGTAAGGCCCAGGTGACCCATTACCGGTATGCCAGCGGAAAGAATCCTGTCAACGGATTCTTTGATTTCGCGGCCACCCTCCAGTTTTACGGCATTGGCATTGGATTCTTTCATGATGCGAATGGCAGAGTTGAGTGCTTCCCGGCTATTGCCCTGGTAGGTACCGAAAGGAAGGTCAACCACCACAAGAGCCCTTTCCACTGCCCGCATCACAGAGCTGGCATGGTATATCATCTCGTTAAGGGTAATGGGCAGGGTGGTTTTATGGCCGGCCATTACATTGGCGGCACTATCGCCCACCAGAATGATGTCAATACCCGAGTTGTCTATGATATTGGCCATGGAATAATCGTAAGCGGTTAACATGGCAATTTTTTCACCTTTGAGCTTCATTTCCTGGAGCACGTGAGTGGTTATGCGTGGAAAGTTTAAAGTCTTCATAGCTTAATAAAATGTGATAATCCTTGTCAGGGGTTGCTTTGGAGCAACTTTGATTTTCCTGCAAAGCTACATAAAAATGAGTACGTGAAACACTTGAGTTTGATTTATGTTTGATTATGAACTAAAAAGGGCAGCACCGGTACTAAACTCCGATACTGCCCTTAAAATGCGTTGGTTGGATTTAGAACGGCCAGAAATTATTGTCGTACCATACTTTTTCGGTCAGTTGCTTGTTGAGATCAAGCAATAGCTTATGGTGTCCTTTCTCCCAATCGGCCAGAAACTGGTAAAGTTCTTTTTCATTGGCATCGGTAGACTCTTTGGCCCGCTTTTCGTAAACTTCAATGGATTTATTTTCCATATCAATGGCTGCAGAGATAGCTGCTGATTCGAATCCGGCCCCCGAAATATCCTGTTTTATTTTATCAGTAAGTATATTGTTGGCAATGGCACTTTCTTCTGCTGCGCTCTCCAGTTGATTCACATCAAAGGATTTGTTTTTCTGGTAAAAAGCAAACTGTTTGCTGAGAAATTCAATGTGAATCTGCTCTTCATCAGCCATGGTTTGAAAAATGTTTCTCACCTCTTCGCTGGGTGTTTGGGCTGCTACCATTTGATAGAGGCTTTTGCCTCTGTTTTCCATAATGATGGCTTGCTTTAAAATATCGGTTACCTGGTTGTCCATGAGTTTTGTTTGTTTAGCTTATTTTTTAATTTGTTATTATTCTCCAAACCTAAGGTTTTTTTGGGTAAAAAAACAGAAAAATATAAAAATATTTGACCTCTAACGGACTAATCATCTGTTTTCGCGTATGAACGATTCCACCGCCTCTTTTTCTTCCTGCGATGCATGTCGTTCCATGTAGTCTCTTACCATAGGCGGCTCCTGATCTCCAACCCCCACAAAAATCATTGCGGCGCTGTTCATGCAGTAACGCAATCCGGTGGGAGGAGGACCATCATCAAATACATGCCCCAGGTGTGATCCACTGGAGGAGTCAATAATTTCGGTGCGAACCATTCCGGCAGAAGTATCTTTACGGTAGAGAATGACTCCCTCGGTAATGGGCTCGAAGAAGCTGGGCCAGCCGCACCCTGAATCGTACTTGGCATCAGAAACAAACAAGGGTTGACCTGTAGCAGCAGAATAGTATATGCCTGCATCTTTGTTCTGATAATATTTTCCGGTGAAAGGCCGTTCCGTTCCCGCCTTGCGGAGCACCTGGTACTGCGTTGGCTGCAAGGTTTGTTTCCATTCTTCTTCGGATCGTTGTAAAGGATATTCCCCGGTATCATTGTGTTGTGCTGATGTCTTTTTTGATTGCATATCAGTTGGGTTTTGAGTGTAACTGCAGCTAATGCTGAAAAGTAGAATTAGCAGCGATATAATTTTTTGCATGATTTATATATTTAAAATTCTCTGGATTGTTGAAGCCTCAACTTCTCTGAAGATAACAGCAACAATTCTTATCGGATAACAAAAAGAGAAATTAAATTGTTTGTTTTCGGATAGAAGGAAAAAATCTGCATCATCTGTCACAAAAGAAATCGCACCACGCCCATTGAAAATTTCCCAACAAAAATGTTTATAGTGTTTAAATACTAGAGTATATCAGGATTGTATAAGGTATTTTTGTGCTTTTCAACCATTTGACGGTTTTGGTTGTTTGTATATATTATTAGATCTTTAATTGTGAGTGAAATATCTGGCAAACTGCCAGATTCAAAAAAACATTTATTATGAGATACAAATCAGTTTTAACGGCATTGCTGATAAGCTTTTCCGTAGTTTCCTGCAACTCGGCAGAGAAAAATGAATTCATTGAAAACGGCGATTTCTCATTCACGGTTGATACACTTGCCACCGGTCTGGAAAATCCGTGGGGGATGGAATTTCTTCCTGATGGGAGAATACTTATTGTTGAAAGACCTGGCAGATTGCGGGTTTGGGAAGACGGGGCATTGCATGATGAACCTGTGGCCGGACTTCCTGAAATATGGGTCCACGGACAGGGTGGCTTGCTGGATGTGGCCATGCATCCCGATTACGATCAAAATGGCTGGTTATATTTTGCCTATTCGGCGCCGGGTTCAGGGGGTGGTAATACCGCCATTGGCAGAGCAAAGCTTACGGATGGTCAACTGGAGGATTTTGAGCAGATTTTTCAGGGACAGCCTTTTACTTCGGGTGGTGCTCACTTCGGTAGTCGCATAGTTTTCGATGAAGAGAACTACCTTTTTACCACCATTGGCGATCGTGGGCAACAAAATACTGCACAGGAACTCAGCAATCATCACGGTACTGTAATGCGCCTGCACGACGATGGCCGTGTGCCTGATGACAATCCTTTTGTCGATGAACCAGATGCCATGCCTGAAATCTGGTCTTACGGACACCGCAATATTCAGGGGATGGTATTTCACCCTGAAACAGGTGACTTATGGACTCACGAACACGGCGCCAAAGGGGGCGATGAGATCAATGTCATCATGAAAGGAGAAAACTATGGCTGGCCCCTGGCTACTCATGGAATCAATTACGATGGAACTGTGATTTCTCCCGATACTACTTTGCCTGGAAAGGTAGATCCCATTCTCCACTGGACTCCTTCCATTGCTCCCTGCGGACTGGATATCGTTACCAGCGACAAATACCCGCAGTGGCAGGGCAGTCTCCTGGTGGGAGCACTGGCCGGACAGCATATACACAGAGTGGCCATTGATGGACGTGAAGTTGTGGAAACAGAAAAACTTATGCAGGACTTTGCGCGTTTCAGAGCCATCAGACAAGGTCCAGACGGTTATCTCTATGTATTGACAGAATCTCCCGGGCTGTTTTTCAGGATTGTGCCGGACTAATTTTTAAGGTAAATATAATTAGTAGTATAGTTCAACGGATGTCGATATGTTTTTCGGTATCCGTTTTTTTAGAGGTTGAAGTACCTGAATAGACTGGATAGAGTAAGTAAAGAATTATTTTAGTAACGAGTTTAGAATCTCCTTGGCGTTGGTTGTCGACTCTTAACCAAAGTATATCACATTTGGCAATCTTTCCATAATTTTGTATATTCGTTTTTTTTATGACAAAGGAAGTAATGATTGCTGTCTGAATAAGTGAATCCTTTGGCAAAAACAAAACCATTACAAATTTCGGAGAGAAGCTATGAAGAATTCATCAGGGAACACCGGAGGATATAAGCATATAGATGCATTGATTTTCGATCTCGACGGGGTAATTACCCAAACCCGGAAAACCCATAAGAAAGCATGGAAAGCAATGTTTGACCGTTTTTTTGAAAAGCACCACCAGGAGCAAACTTCCATGACCGAGAAGGATTACCAGATATACATTGACGGAAAGCCCCGATACCAGGGAGTGGAAAGTTTTCTGCTATCCCGGAATATTGAACTTCCTTTCGGAAAACCAGCCGATGAACCGGGCTTTGATACCGTATGCGCCCTGGGAAACATCAAAAACAAAGTTTTTAATGAAATCCTGGAAAAAGAAGGGGTGGAAATTTATGAGGATGCCTTGCAAAAACTCAGGGAATGGCGCAATAACGGCATCAAAACTGCCATAGTTTCTTCCAGCAAAAACTGCAAAAAAATCATCGAGGTGGCAGGAATAGATGATTTGTTTGATACACGGGTTGATGGCTTGGTTTCGGTAAAGATCGGCCTGAAAGGAAAACCTGACCCTGACATATTTACAGAAGCAGCCCGCCGGCTTGGTGCACGGGCCGAAAACTCTGTGGTATTTGAAGATGCTACCTCCGGCGTTCAAGCGGGTCAGAGAGGTTTCTTTGGCCTGGTGGTAGGGGTGAATCGTTTCGACAACAAAGAAGCTTTGCTGGAAAATGGTGCCGATATTACAATTGATAGCTTTGCAGATATAGACCTCAACGATCAAGCCATTGTGGAGGAATATTTTTCAAGGCAGGGTGAGCCCATCTTTCCGGGAGAAAGCAAAATTTTTGACATACTCAACCAGAAAAAACCTGCCATATTTCTCGATTACGACGGCACGCTATCACCCATTGTACCCCGGCCGGAAGATGCCGTAATATCCATTGAGATGAAGCAGACCCTCAAAAAACTGGCTGAGGTATTTATCGTAGCGATTGTTACCGGCCGCGACAAAGAGGATGTGGAAAACCTGGTAGGACTCGATGAGTTGGTGTATGCCGGAAGTCATGGCTATATCATTACCGGCCCGGGGGGATTGCATATGGAGCATCCCGATTCAGAAAAAATCATTCCCAGACTTGATGAAATTGAAGAAGAAGTAGGTAAGAAGCTAAAAGAAACGACGGAAGGTACCCAATTGGATCGGAAGCGGTATGCCATTGGTATCCATTACCGCAATGCAAGGCCTGAAGATGAAGAAGTAGTATTGAATCTGGTGGATGAGATCCTGCAAAAGTATCCGGGGCATAAAAAAGGAAAAGGAAAAAAGATTGTGGAAATAAAACCTGACATAGACTGGCACAAGGGCAAAGCGGTAAACTGGATTTTAGATGCCCTGGATTTGACCGGAAAGGATGATATTATCCCCATGTTTATTGGAGACGATATTACCGATGAAGATGGGTTTAAGGTATTAAAAAATAAAGGCATCGGCATTCTTGTGGGAGGGCATGGGCAAAAAACCCATGCGCAATATGCCCTGAAAAATGTATACCAGGTAAGAGTATTTTTTAACAGGTTATTGAAGTTGTATGAGAAGAAATAATGTTGAATAAAAAACCTTAATGTAAAAAAGTTATGTCAAACTGGACAGTTTATTATAAAGGATTTAATTCAAAAGATCACCCGTTGCAGGAAGCTCTTTGTACTTTAGGAAACGGATATATTGCTTCACGGGCTGCACTGGAGATGGAACGTAACAAATTCAAAGATAACCCCGGGAAAGATTGGAACTATCCGGGCACTTACCTTGCCGGTGGTTACAACCGGATGAAGTCCAAAATACAGGATAAAGTGATTGAAAATGAAGATTTGGTTAACTGGCCCAACTGGCTGCTCCTGACCTATAAAATTGATGATGGCGACTGGTTTGATATGGACAGTGTGGAGGTATTGCACTTTGATACCTGCCTGAAAATGAAAGAGGCCATTCTGGAACGTCGGATGACTTTCAGGGACAAGCAGGGCAGGGATACCTCCATTGTGAGTCGGCGACTGGTAAGCATGGACAATAAAAATGCTGCTGCCATCCAATGGACAGTAACACCGGAAAACTGGTCGGGAAAACTATACATACGCTCAGGAATTGACGGGCATGTTATTAACAACAATGTAGAGCGTTACAGCGGTTTGAACCAGGATCACGTCGAGGTGCTAAACTCCGGCTATTTTAACGATAATAGCGTGTTTATGCTTAGCCAGTCCAGGCAATCCAGGGTGTTGGTGGCTCAGGCTGCACGTACTCACTTCTTTGACGCAAAGGAAGAAAAAATTGAATTGGCCCAGTCCAGGTTTGAAAAAGATAACCTGGTGGCAGGAGATTATGTCCTTTCTTGTGAAAAGGGGAAGAGTATTACCATAGAAAAAATCACTGCCTTTTACACTTCCCGCGATATGGCCATTGCTGATCCCTTAACTGCAGCCAAGTCCCTTATTGAACGGGTGGGTAGGTTTGCCGTTCTGGAAGAAAAACACAAAACCCTATGGGCGCAAATATGGCAGTACAATGATATTGAGCTGGTGACCTCCGAAAATACCGATCAGCTGGTCACCCGTTTGCACATCTTGCATTTGTATCAGACAGTTTCCAATAACAGTATTGATGCCGATATGGGTATACCCGCCCGCGGCTGGCATGGCGAAGCTTACCGGGGTCATATTTTCTGGGATGAGCTGTATATTCAGCCTTTTATTGACTTGCATCATCCGCAGTTGTCGCGTTCCCTGCTCATGTATCGCTACCGTCGGTTGCCCGAAGCCCGGCAGGCAGCCTCAGAGGCGGGCTATAGAGGTGCGATGTTTCCCTGGCAAAGCGGAAGCAACGGCAAGGAAGAAACCCAGAAAATTCACTTAAATCCCCAGTCAGGTCGTTGGCTACCTGATGTTTCTCACCTGCAATATCATATCAATGTTGCGGTGGCATTCAACGTTTGGCATTACTACCAGAGTACCGGCGATATGGACTTTTTGCTTTCCCATGGTGCTGAAATTATTCTGTCCACAGCCCTGTTCTGGTCCAGTAAAACAGAATTCAATGAAAAACGAAAACGCTACGAGATTCGCAAGGTGATGGGGCCCGACGAGTATCATACGCATTACCCTGACGCAGCAGAAGAGGATCCAGGCATTAACAACAATGCATATACCAATGTGATGGTAGTGTGGGTTATTCAGCATGCTCTTGAATTACTGGAATTGCTCGATGAGAATTGCTGCGAAAACCTGGAGAAATCCCTTGAATTTACCAAAAAGGATTTGGAAAGATGGAAAGATATTACATCTAAAATGTACGTCCCTTTCAAGGATAATATCATCATGCAATTTGAAGGGTATGAGAAACTGAAGGAGCTTGACTGGGATTATTACCATGAAAAACATGGATATTCTTTGCGGCTGGACCGCATCCTTGAAGCAGAAGGAGATTCGTGCAACAATTATAAAGCCAGCAAACAGGCCGATGTGCTGATGCTGTTTTACCTGTTTTCCAGCGAAGAATTACAAAAAATCTTCAAAAAATTAGGATACTCCTTCCAGGCAGAGGATATTCCTGATAATATCGAGTATTACCGTAAACGAACGGCCCACGGCTCCACCCTCAGCCAGGTTATTCATGCATGGGTATATGCACGTTCTCACAGGGATGAATCATGGAAACGCTTTCGCACAGCACTCATGAGTGACTTTGCAGATGTGCAGGGGGGAACAACACACGAAGGAATTCATTTGGGAGCTATGGCTGGCACGCTCGATATCATTCAAAGATGCTACTCCGGACTTGAAATCAGGGATGATGTACTGTGGTTCAACCCCCGATTGCCCGAAGATATTAAACAGATGAATTATCACCTGCGATACCGCGGACACTGGATGAAACTGGGAATCAATCACCAGAAGCTTTCTATTATATTTGACAAAGGCTGGGCAAATCCTGTTACCATTGGGGTGAAAGGGGAAACCCACCGTTTTGAAACCAACGATAAAAAAGTATTTAATTTATAAAGCAGGAGGAAAAGATGAGATTGCTGATTGTATCTAATCGTTTACCCGTATCCCTGAAAAAAGAGGATGGGAAATTTGTATTTGAAAAAAGTGCCGGAGGATTGGTATCCGGATTGACCGATTTTCTCAACGGACTGGGAAAAGCAGAAGGAGATATCGATGAATACATATGGATGGGTTGGCCCGGAATGACTGTAGAAAAGGAAGATGAGGCTTTTGTAAGAAAAACCGTACAAAAAGACTACCATGCTTCTCCCGTTTTTCTCTCTCAGAAACTTATGGATAAAGTTTACCTGGGCTTCTGCAATAAAACCATTTGGCCTTTGTTTCATTATTTTCCTAACTATGCCAGCTTCGAAAATGAATTCTGGGATGAATATCAGAAAGTTAACCGGATTTTCTGCGATGAAATTATGAAAGTGGTCAAACCCAACGATATCATTTGGGTACACGATTATCACCTGTTTTTGTTGCCCGGCATGTTACGTGAGCAGGTAAAAAATCCCATCGGATTTTTTCTCCATATCCCCTTTCCCTCATTTGAGATGTATCGTATGTTTCCCAAGGAGAGTCGCAATGCAATTCTGGAAGGGTTATTGGGTGCTGACTTAATTGGGTTTCATACGTATGATTATGCTCAGTACTTTCTTCGGTCTGTGCTACGAATTTTGGGTAAGGAAAACCACATGGGAACCATTGACCTGCCCGACCGGATGGTAAAAGTAGGCACTTACCCCATGGGGATAGAATATAACAAATTCAATAAGATGGATGTTACGCCCTTCCCCTCCGACAAACCCGGTCCTGATGAGCCCAAAATCGTCCTTTCCGTTGACCGGCTCGATTATTCCAAAGGGATTGTCAACCGGCTGGAGGGGTTTGAATTGTTTCTGAAAAAATATCCCGAATGGCATGGAAAAGTATTTCTGAATATGATAGTTGTGCCGTCCAGGACCGGGGTGACTTCCTACCAGAAAATAAAAAGAAGACTGGATGAGCTGGTGGGAAAAATCAATGGCGATTACGGAAAGGTAAACTGGACGCCCATAATTTACCAATACACCTCATTGCCTCACAAAGAGCTCATCGCTCAGTACAGGATGAGTGCCGTCTCTCTCATTACACCCCTGCGCGACGGGATGAACCTGGTAGCCAAGGAATATATTGCCTCCCTTACTGACCAGAAGGGAGTCTTGATATTGAGTGAGTTTACGGGTGCTGCCAAAGAATTAAGTGAAACCATCATTATTAATCCAAACAATATTGAAGAGATTGCTGATGGTATCGCAGAAGCACTCAGTATTCCTGAAGAGGAGCAGATTCGTCGCAATAAGCTAATGCAAAAGAGGCTCAAAAGATACAATGTTACCCGCTGGGCCAACGACTATGTAGACAGCCTGCTGGACATCAGCAGGGCTTCCAGTTTTACCTCTCAGACCAAACGTTTGAATGATGAACGGACCCATGAATTGCTGGAAAACTATATATCATCAAAAAACCGGCTTGTGATTGTTAACTACGACGGTACCCTGGTGCCTGCAACCAGCAATTATGACAAAGCACAACCGGGAAAGGCGTTATTGGAGATGCTGGAAAATCTCAACAGAACCGATGAAACAGATATTGTGATTATCAGTGGGCGTGGTCGTGATGACCTGGATGCCTGGTTGGGTGAAACCCCCGTAAACCTTACCGCAGAGCATGGTACCTGGATTCGTGAGGCTTCAGCCCGCAACTGGAAACTCTTTAAGCCCCTGTCCAACAGCTGGAAAGAAGAAGTGTTGCCCATCCTGGAGCTTTACACCGACCGGTTGCCCGGTTCTTTCATCGTAGAAAGAGATTACTCCATTTCCTGGCACTATCACAAAGCAGATATTGAGCAATCCTCTGTCCTATCCAGGGAGGTGAGCGACCATCTGCTTTCCATGACCACCAATATCGGCGTTCAGGTAATGCCTGGTAAAAAAGTGATTGAAGTTAGTAATTCCGGAATTAACAAAGGAGAGTTGGCCATGCACTGGATTTCCCGCAAAAAATATGATTTCGTGATGGCGATGGGAGCAGGCTGGTCTGATGAAATGCTCTTTTATGTATTGCCGGAGCATGCCTGGACCATCAAAGTGGGTGTGTTGAAAACAGCCGCCCGATATGTAATCAAAAAACAGGAGGATGCTTTGGCTTTGCTGGAAAACCTCAGTCATCGTTAAGCAAACCGTTTGGGTTTTCTTGTATGTTTTTTGCAAAAAAAAATGCAGATAAATTCAACCAGAATCAATCAGATGGACAATCATTCCACTTATGCCCTGGTAACCGGGGCAAGCCAGGGTTTAGGTTATGCCATGGCACAATCGCTGGCCAGGCGGGGTTATCATCTTATTTTAGTGTCGCTGCCCGGAGAGAAACTAGAAGAAATAGCCCGCCAGATTCATACAAGTGCAAAGATCGATGTTCAATTCTATGAATGCGATCTCACACGAAAGGAAGAAATACAACAATTGGTGTTGTGGGTGAAAGATAAATTTCCCCTACAGGTGCTGATTAACAATGCGGGTGTGGGCTGTACCAGAGCCTTCAATAAACTTAGTGTTGAGCAAACAGATAAAATCCTGTTGCTCAATATCAATAGTGTGGTAATGCTCACCCATAGCTTTTTGCCGCTTTTGCAAAAACAAAAACAGGCTTATGTGCTTAACATCTCCAGCCTTGCTGCCTTTCTTCCCATGCCATACAAGAGTGTTTATCCAGCCTCCAAGTCTTTTATCTATTCCTTTTCCAGGGGCTTGTATGCCGAGTTGAAAGGGAGCAATGTTTTTGTGGGAGTGGCGCATCCGGGAGGCATGGCTACCAATCATGAGGTAAGCAGAAGAATCCAGAATTCCGACTTTGTGACAAGAGCTACCATCTTATCGGTTGATCGTACAGCGGAGATTTGCATAAAAAGACTGCTGAAAAGACATCCCCTGATAATACCTGGTTTGATGAATAAAATGGTATGGTTGCTAACCCGAATTGTGCCGGTAAGCTGGATGCTTGATTATTTGCGAAAAGACATGAAACTTGCCGGGGTAGAAGCCCATGTATCTGTTCGAATGACACCTTTTGAGGATATGGCTGATGAAAAGGAATCAAGTGCATAATGAATTGATGCAGGAAGAAGAGAAAGTGCTGGTTACCGGAGCCAATGGACTCCTGGGAGCTAATATTATTTACGCTATCGGTAAGGATAGTCGTTACCGTGCACGAGCCATGGTTCGCAAGAGCGCATTGTTACGTTCGCTGGAGGGGTTGGATTATGAACTCTTCCAGGGTGAAATAACACGAAAAAAAGATGTGGAACAAGCCCTTGAGGGTATCGATTATGTTATTCACTGTGCTGGCCGTACAGCCCAGTTTCCGTCGGAACTCAAGTACTATGAAGCCGCCAATATAGAAAGCTCACGTTTGTTGCTTCAGGCTGCAAAAGCTAAGGGAATCAAACGCTTTGTGTTTGTAAGTACCACCAATAGTTTTACCAATGGTCCCCTCGAAAATCCCGGTACAGAAAATAGCGGATTCATGCCATGGCTCAAAAAATCGGGGTATGCTTACAGCAAGTATCTCGCTCAGCAGGAGGTGCTGGGGTATGTGAAAAAGTATGATTTTCCTGCCGTTGTGGTAGCCCCTGGTTTTCTTATAGGACCGCGCGATGCCAAGCCTTCCAGTGGTCAGTTGTTGTTGTATGGGCTGAAAAACCGGATTGTTTTTTGTCCGCCCGGAGGTAAAAGCTTTGTAGATGCAGAACTGGCCGCACAGGCAGCAGTAAATGCTCTTACAGCAGGGAGTAAGGGAGATGTCTGGTTGCTTACAGGAGAGAACCTTACATACAGGCAGTTTTTTAATACCCTTATAAAGATTACAGGAAAAAGAAAGCTCATTGTTCCTCTGCCTGAGTTTCTGTTAAAAAGTGCGGCATTTTTTTTTGATATCGGCGAAAAGATTACCGGAAGATCGATGCCTTTTAACAGCACCCAGCAAAGATTGCTGTGCCTCGATAACTACTTTGATAATACAAAAGCACGCAAGCAACTAGGTTTAGAACCTACCCATACCAAAACATCCATTATAAAAGCCATCAAATGGTTTCAGGAGTTCGGTTATATTTGAACCGAGCCATATCAATACCACTGAGTCACACGTTAATGCTTATGATGAAAGGCTGCAGGTACTGCTTGTAATGGAAAGCAAAAGAATTGCCGGTTTCAAAGCAAGTTGGAATGATATTATTGCAAAGACTCATCTGTTGCCGGAAGGCAAACCGTAAAAGTACTTCCTTCATCTGGCTTGCTTAAAACACTTATAGTGCCTCCCATTTTTTCTGCAAACTCCTGGCACAGAATAAGCCCCAATCCCGTTCCCTCTTCGCCATGGGTTCCCGGCATTGAAGTAATGTTTCCTTCTATTCTGAAGAGATTTGACTGGGTTTGCAGGTCCATTCCAATGCCGTTATCGCTGACTTTAATGCAAACCTTTTTTTCATTTGTTTCAGCGGATATGGATATCATGCCCTCGTTAGGATTGCAATATTTTACTGCATTGCTCAACAGGTTTCTGAAAATGGTTTTCAGCAGGTTGCGGTCAGCATAAACGATCTGATCTTCAGCTATCCTGTTAGAGAAACTGATCTTTTTTCCTACCGCCTGCGCTTTAATCACTTCTAATACTTCATCTGCCAATGCTGCGAGTTGAAGTTCTATAGGGTTAACTTTTATCCTACCGGTTTGAGATTGTGCCCACTGCAGCAAATTCTCCAGAAGCTTGGAGCCGGTAGCAATGGTGGAATCCAGTACATTCATCAGCTCTGTAATCTGGGTTTTGTCATTTTTTTCAAATCCGGCCCTGAGCATTTTGCAGATTATCTGCAAAGAGGCTATGGGATTGCGCAGATCGTGAGAGATGATAGAGAAAAATTTGTCTTTGGCAGCGTTGGTAGCTTCCAGTTCCCTCGCGTATTGGTGCAACTGGTCTGTTTTGCGTTTGAGCAGCAGCTGGGTATTCACACGGCTGAGCAATTCCTTGGAGTGAAAGGGTTTGGTTATATAATCCACCGCTCCCAGGTCAAATCCCTTTACTACATTTTCTACGTTGTTGAAAGCGGTGAGCATAATCACAGGGATTTGCCTGCATTGTTCGCATTGCTGCATAAGCTCAAGGGCTTCAAAGCCATCGATCTCCGGCATGTTGATATCCATCAGTACCAGGTCATAATCCGGATTTTCCATCAAAACCTCCAGGGCTTCACGCCCATTCATGGCAAACCCGATGCGGTATCCTGCATCGCGCAGTATGCTCCCTATTACCTTAATATTTGTGGGGTTGTCGTCTACGGCCAGTATTTTGAAAGATTCTGCATGCTCAGTCATGGGTCAGTTCTCCAGGTATGCATTTAACTTATCAACGATATCCGGGAAAAGTTTCAGTGTATTTCGAAGTTCTTTAATTTCAAATTGATCAGCCAGCGATATGATGGTATGGGCATAATCACTCAAAGGTTCAAGTTGATAGGTTTTGCTTTCATGCAAAAGCTGATCTCCAAAACGCTGAATCTCATCCACTAAATTTTTTCGGATTATTTCTTTATGTAAAGGAACATATTTTTTTGCCAAAATGGAAGCTAATTTTACAAGTTTTTGCCGGTCATAATGGGAAAAATCAGTATTTACGGTAAATAATACCTTTTCATCCTCCTTTTTTTCGGTCAGAGAGTAAGGAAGGTGTTTTTTAAGCCGTTCGATAAACTGTGGGATATTCAGGGGTTTTGTAATAAAATCGTCAAATAACTCCATGCCAGATTCTTCCTGTTGCAGTAATTTAGCAGAAGCTGAGATTCCAAAGATTTTTATGTTTTTCTGATTGATATTGGCCTTTATAATTTTGGAGGCTTCATAACCATTGATTTCGGGCATATGCAAATCCATCAATATCAAATCCGGTAATATTTCCGTGGCAATTTTGACTGTTTCTTTGCCATTTTCTGCCTCGTAAAGGTTAATGGATGGATTGTCGATCAGGTCAATCAGCATCTGACGATTTTCAGGGTTGTCATCAGCAATAAGTACACTGCCAGGCCCAAAAGAGATGGACGAATGAAATGTTTTCCGGGCTTCTTCAATCCATAATTTATCCTGTGACAGGGGCACGTTTTTCAGGCAAACTTCAAAAATGCTTCCTTTCCCTTCCTTGCTGGTTACAGTCAAAACTCCCCCCATGGCCTCGGTAATGCTTTTGCTGATAGGAAGGCCCAACCCTGTGCCTCCATACAGACTTTCCTGCTGACTGTCGGGCTGAAAAAAAGGTTGAAATATTTGGCTCAGTACTTTGTCCGGCATCCCAATGCCGCTATCTTCTACCCTGAAGATTATATCCAGGGTGTCCTTTTTTCGGTTTCTTGTATCAATGGATAGGATTACATAACCATTGTGGGTGAATTTTATGGCGTTGCTCACAAGATTAACCAACACCTGTTGTAATCTTACGGGGTCAAGAAGCAGGGAAGGAGGGATGCTTTTCTGTTTCTCGGTAAAGAAAACGATATTCTTTTCTTCTGCTTTTGCTGAATAGATAATTTCCAGGTCGGAAATGATATTTTGAAGGTTTACTGGCTCTTTCTTAATCACCATTTTGCCTGCCTCAATTTTAGAGAGGTCGAGTATGTCGTTGATGATATTAAGAAGATTGAGCCCGCTGTTACGGATAGATTGTAATTGCGAATGTTGTTTTCTGTTTTCAACTGTAGCCATAAGGATTTCAGAAAACCCGATAATAGCATTGAGGGGAGTGCGAATTTCATGGCTCATGTTGGCCAGAAAAGTGCTTTTGGCTTTATTGGCTGCTTCTGCCTTTTCATAGGCCAGTTTTAACTCCTCAGTTCGATCTTTTACCATTTCTTCCAGGCTCGCACGGTAGCTTTCCAGCTCCTCCTGGGCTATTTTATTTTGGGTAACATCCTGTATCATTCCGATCATTATCTGGTCCTCCTCATGGGTATGATCCATCAAAATTCCGGTTTCCTGTAAGTAGATGTAATGACCTTCTTTGTGCTTTACCCTGTACTGAACAATTTTTCTGGTATTGTTGATAATTGCTTCTCTTTGCAGTTGCAATGCAACAGGCAGGTCTTTTGGGTGAATCAGCGAAATCCACAAGGAGACAGGTCCGTTGAGTTCCTGATCTGAATAGCCCAGTACAGATCGGACACTTCCTCCCCAGATAAGCTGGTTTTGAGTGATGTTATACTCATAAGCTACCTGGCCCGAGGCTGCCGTTACCTTTTCGTATCGTTGTTTCCATTCTGAAATGGCTTGCGATGCCTTCTGTTGCTCTGTTATGTCGTTGATGATAATGTGACGTGCGTTGCGTCCCTGATGAATGATTTTCTGGGAGGTTACCTCAACATGCATCACTTTGTCATTTTTTCCTATATGGCGAAAAGAATTGAATACACGAAAGTTGGCGTCCTGGTTTTTTTTATTTTCCGAACAGGCAGACTCCTCTCCCTGGCATATATTATGTAAGCTCATGTTGAGAAACTCCTCTTTGGTGTATCCATATTTCTCAGTTGCAGCCTCGTTTACTTCCAGGAACCTCAATGAATCCTCATCATAAATCATCATGGGTTGTGGACTGAGCAAGAACATCCTTCTGTATTTCTTCTCGCTTAAACTCAGTGCATTTTCTATGCGTTTTATATGACTGATATCACCCAAAATACTGACCATCCCATTGATTTCCCCGTCTGAATCGTACATAGGGTAGTTGCTTGATAATACGGGTATTATCTTCCCGTTTCGATGTTTTAAGAAAATTTCTCCCTGCCAGCTATTGCCATTGATAAGTGTTTCAACTACTTCCTGTGTGTTGATCGAATGATTTTCGGGTAGCAGAATCTTAATTTCTTCTCCCGTCATGTATTCCGCTGACCATCCAAAGAGGGTGTGGGTTGTTTGGTTGCTAAAAGCTACCTTCCCTTCCAAATCAGTGACAATTATAGACTGTCCTACATGATTTAACAATTCGGCCATGTAACGATTCTCATCGTTTTTTGTCTTTTCATCATGAATATCCGTAACAAATGCGATGATTCTTAACACTTTTCCCTCAACAATCACAGGCAAAAACAAAACATTGTACCAGCGGTAGTCGTCCATGCTGGTGGCAAGTCGGTGGGTCGTTTTTGAGATTTTTCCTTTTGAGGAAGCATTGAGAAATGAATTCCATGACTGTTCTTTGTTTTCGTAATGGAGCAAGTCAAGCAAGTGAAGATTTGCCGGATGCTGGTAAAACCGGTTGCTTTTACGGCTTCGCAAAATCAAGTAGCCTTCCGGAGACAAGTAATAAACCTGGTCTGATATTTCTGTAGAAGACAAACACAGGCTGACCTGGTTGCATAAGTCCAGTTGTTCTTTGGTGGGGTAATCTGGAGAGTCGCATCCGGGGTTACCAGAAATTGAAGGGTTCTTATATGAGTTATTGCTGGCTCTGAATTGCATTGTATGGTATAATAGCAGGGTGTTGGGATTAAAAGGGCCTGGTTGTCCGTAAAAAAAAACCGGATATACGGGATTGTACCATCCGGTTTGACCTGGTAAGACAAACCTCGCATAACAAAATTATACAATCAGCTGGAGGATAGTCTCTGAAAACTACCGATTTTATTCAGGCATTTATACTGCCATTTAATTACGTGCTACCCCTACTTCTGAAGTGAAATGAATTATGGATAGAAGAAGGGGGGTAAAAATGATATAAATAGTATTTGACTATTTGGTGAAAATATCTCTGAAGGAAACTTCTGAAGTAAGATTCCTTTAATTAAGCAAGATTCAACACATGTAGCAAAAATATTTTCTTTCGGTTTGATGCTTTTTTAACCCAAAACGAAAATCCTGATGCGACTGATGATGGGTATGTAGAAATTACGTTATATCTTTGTGAAAAATAATGACACTTATGACTGTATTATTGCTTTTTGTACGATACCTGCTGCCTGCTGTATTGGTTTTTCTGACCGCCTGGTTTATTCTGAAAGAATTTTTTAAACGCGAGAATATGAACCGTGAGTTGCACATGATGGAAGAAAAACAAAAATTGACCCTGCCTGTTCGTCTTCAGGCCTACGAAAGACTTGTGTTGCTACTGGAGCGTATCTCGCCGGGAAACCTGGTTATGAGGACCCATAAGCCCGATCTGACGGTTAAACAATTTCATCAGATGCTGATTAAGAGTATCCGGGAAGAATATGATCACAATCTCTCCCAGCAATTGTATGTTTCTCTTGAAGCATGGGAAAAGGTGAAAGGAGCAAAAGAAGAAATGATACGTCAGATAAATACTTCTGCAGCCAAATTGCCTCCGGAGGCCACCAGCGCCGATTTGAGCGGAAAAATCCTGGAGATGAGTATTGATAAATCCGCTACCCGAAAAGCACTGGACTTTGTCAAAACAGAAGCAAGAAAGATACTATAATCTATCCCGGAATACCCCCTGTCATGCTTATTGTTGGGATTTGCCAATAATGTGGGTGGTTTCTTTCGGCAAATTAAGGTTGTTTAGATAATAAATTGTAGCAATGGAATTTGAAGTCAAATCATTTTCGGGGAAAGAAGCTGAAGCATACCTGGAAGCTATCGCTGATTTGCGAATGAGAGTGTTTAGAGATTATCCCTATTTGTATAAAGGAACGCTTGAGCATGAAAAAGACTACCTTAGCCGGTATTTCAACGCTCCCAATGCACGAATCTTTATCTTGTTTTATGGGAAAAGAATTACAGGGGTAACCACATGCCTGCCTTTGGTTGAAGAAGCTGATTTTATTCGAAAACCTTTTGAAGAAAAAGGACTTGATCTTAAAAAGTATTTCTATTTTGGAGAGTCGCTCCTGGAAAAAATATACCGGGGAAGAGGATTTGGCAAACTTTTTTTTCAATACAGGGAGCAGGAGGCTATGAAATATCCACAGATACAATATACCACCTTTTGTGCTGTTAACCGTACTGATGACCATCCGTTGAAGCCTTACCAGTATAAACCCCTGGATGATTTCTGGAGGAAAATGGGCTATATTCATCACCCCGAATTATCCACCTCTATGTCCTGGACCGATATTGATGATGAGAAAGCCACTGCCAAAACAATGGAGTTCTGGGTAAAAAAAATTAAATAAGCATGTATGCCGGAGGTTGCTGTCAGAACTACCTCTTGAAGGATGTTGTGAATGGATCTTTGTTAATGTTATAAATAAACTCCTGAAAAATTAAAAGATGACCCGAGGGTATGTCTCTTCAAAAAAAAACAGATATTCATGACCATATTGTTAAACAACCGCAATGAACATTTTCCTGAGTATGAACAGTTAACCGTCCAGCAATTGCTTGATGTGAAAAAATTCACCTACAAAATGCTGATGGTCAGGGTTAACGACAGCACTATAAAGAGAGAAGATTATGATTTTACCCTCATTAAAGACGGAGATAAGGTGGCGGTTATCCACCTTATGACCGGGGGATGAAAATGAGGGATTGATATAAATATAATCGATCTGGTTGTTACATTTCCGAATGGATATGCTGCACTCCGATTAGGCTGTCATAAATATCTCCCGGTTTGCGATAATATATATAAATGGCATATTCATTCTCTGTTATGGAATGACTTCCTTCAAACAATGACTCATCTCCGGTGTCGGTGCCATCTTCCAGGTAGATGTACTTGTAATCGTAGAACCCTTGCTTGAGCAACATGCGCAGTTCATAGCGGGCATCTCTGTAGTTGTATTCCATTTTATTGCGACTGTTAAACCTCCAGTCTGTCAGTTCCCCCATCACGTAAACATCACCATCTGTCAGGGGCTTGTCACTGGGCAATGAAAAATGTACCCATGCGTAATCACTTTCCAGAAAATCATCAGCATAGTCATCTGTTTTAACAATCAACTTTCCGTTGATATCGTCGCGGGAGGTATATCTGAGAAACCTTCGGTTCCTGTCGGGTCGCAAATGTACTTCCCATCCGTTGGTAACAGGATTTATCTCATCAACATTTAAACTTCTGTGCCTAAGGCTTTTGATGTCAAAGTTCCGGAATTCGTTGCCTCCCTGGAAAACATTTTTGTCTTCATAATCATACACCAGCATATCTCCCTGCACCAGCCTGGGTTGTAATCCATAAATAGCATTGTCCCACCTGCCGTTTTGGGTAATAAGTACTTTTAAATCGCGATAGGGATTAGAAACAGGATACAAACTTGTATTTACTGTAAAATCAATCTCCTGGCTGGTATCACGATAGTCGAGATTGGTAGCTTGTTTCACGGTAGCTTCAACGGTAACCCTTTGTTCGAAAACCATGAAACGACGAGTTAAAACCACTTGGTCTTTATCGCCATCAACGAAAACTTTCAGTATATAATTGCCCGAAAGTTTGGGTTGCATATTGGCATTGGGAAATTCCAGGGTGTAATGCGTGAAAGCAACTCTTGTATTTCGGGAAAAGGAGTATTCATTAAGCCGGTCTTCGTAAAAACCCTCAATATACTCATGTTCCATAAGGTCTGAGGGTTGCCAGGTGGCATCGCAATGGATGATGGTGTAGGAGTAATTCTTGTAATCTCCATCCAGGTCATCAAATTGGAGAACGAGTCGTTCTGCAGAATTAAATTCTATAATGGGAGAGGACAATTCCCATCCTTTTCTGTTAAACAAAACAGATTTGATGTTGTTAACATAGACGAAATCGCTGTGTCGAAGGTAATCATCATCATAATAATCATCTTCAGGAGGCTGAAAATCAGCATGATAATCGAGAGTCTCATTGCTGTGCTTCATTAAAGAATTATTTCTGTCCATAGCTTGCAACAGTGAGGAAAGTGTAAAAAGGATGAAGAAAACAACACCCGGATAAATTACCAATTTCGGTGTAAAAATGCGGAAAATCGATTTTTGAACTTGCATTACTTTGGTTTTGATATGATAAGCAGTATATTTAATTATTTGTATATTTATTTATTTTTAGCTGTCAGACCGATAAAAAAGTTTCTCAAAATTAAAAATATCTCTAAATTTGTCATTTAAAACAGTGCAAAAATAGAACCAACAAAATGTCAAAGGCAATAAAAATCAAAAAAGGATTAGACATCCCCATGCAGGGAGAGGCAGAAAAAATTCTGAACACTTCTCCACGATCTGCCAAATACAGTGTATGCCCACCTGATTTTCATGGTTTGACTCCCAAAATGCTTGTCAAAGAAGGAGAAAAAGTTAAAGCAGGCACACCGTTGTTTTTCGATAAATATAACGAAAAAATCATTTTTACCTCACCGGTGAGCGGAACTTTCTCTGATTTAGTGCGTGGGGAGAAGCGGCGCATCCTGAGAGCAACAATAGAAGCGGATGCTTCAGATGAATATGTTGATTTTGGTGCAGCGGATCCGCTTTCATTGCCTCGCGATAAAGTGATAGAAAAAATTCTGCAAAGCGGTTTATGGCCTGCTATCATGCAACGACCCTACTCTGTGGTGGCCAATCCAGGGGATAAAGCCAAAGCCATTTTTGTCTCAGCTTTTGATAGTGCTCCCCTGGGAGCTGATTTGGATTTTGTCCTCAAAGGCCAGGAAAATGAATTCCAGACAGGTCTTAATGCGCTTTCCCAACTAACAGAAGGGGACGTGCATTTGAGCATTCATAACAAAACCACCCGGAATAATGGATTTTTGAATGCCAAAAATGTTAAAGTTCATGCTTTTGAAGGGCCACACCCTGCCGGCAACGTGGGTATCCAGATTCATCATATCGACCCTGTTGATAAAGGTGATATTGTTTGGCACGTGGATGTGCAACACGTGATTATGATAGGGCGGCTTTTTGAAAAGGGCATTTACGATGCTACCAAAATTATCGCACTGACCGGGTCAGAAGTGCTCAATCCAAGGTACTATCAGGTGATTGCCGGAGCCAGGATTTCAGATATAGCCCAGAAAAATCTCCGATTGGAAGAAGGTGTCAATCTCCGGTTTATTAGTGGGAATGTGTTGACAGGTACCAAAGTGAGTTCTGCTGATTACCTTCGGTTCTACGACAATCAAATCACGGTCATTCCTGAAGGAGATGAACCTGAATTGTTTGGATGGATAATGCCCAATTTTGATAAATTCAGCCTTTCCCGTTCTTTTCCTGCTTTCCTGATGCCGGGCAAGAAATTCCGTCTCAATACGAATATCAGAAGTGGAGAGCGGCCTTTTGTAGTAACAGGTGTCTATGAAAAGGTATTGCCCATGGAAATTATGCCAATGCAGTTGCTGAAGTCCATTATGATCAATGATATCGATATGATGGAGAAACTGGGTATTTATGAGGTAGCCCCTGAGGATTTTGCTTTGTGCGAATATGTATGCCCTTCCAAAATTGAAATTCAGGACACCATACGAGAGGGGTTGGATTTGGTTCGCAAGGAGCTATCTTAATCAGCAGCAATAATATATAAAGTTTTAGTAACCCAAAAAGGATATAAAATTGAAGCCATTAATAAATTTTGTAGAAAACAAGGTGAAACCCAACTTTGAAAAAGGCGGAAAATTTGAGAAGTTTCACCGGACTTTCGAAGCATTCGAAACCTTTCTCTATGTAAGGGGTGATGTAACCCAAAGAGGGAGTCACATTCGGGATGCTATTGATATGAAAAGGACCATGGTTTATGTAATCATTGCGCTCATTCCGCCCCTGTTATTCGGAATTTGGAATGTGGGTTTTCAACATTTCAAGGCCACCGGACAGGAGGCAGAGTTTATCGACCAGGTTCTTTTTGGTTTGTCAAAAGTTTTGCCCATTATCATTGTGAGTTATGTGGCAGGGCTGGCAGTGGAATTTATTTTTGCCTCTGCCCGCGATCATGAAGTAAATGAAGGATTTCTGGTGTCAGGGATGTTGATCCCATTGGTGATTCCGGCCACCACCCCGTTATGGATGGTGGCATTAGCCACTGTTTTTGCTGTTATTATTGGTAAGGAGGTTTTCGGAGGCACCGGCATGAATATCCTTAATCCCGCTTTGCTGGCAAGGGCTTTCCTGTTTTTTGCCTACCCCTCTTATCTCTCAGGAGAAGTATGGGTTGCACAGGGCGGCGAGCAGTTTGTTGATGGTTTCTCAGGTGCTACGGGTTTGGCTGTAATGGCTGCCGGAGAGGGTACGATGCCCTCCGATTTTGACATGTTCTTTGGTTTTATACCGGGTTCTATCGGAGAGACTTCCACCTTTGCCATCCTGCTGGGAGCCATAGTTTTGGTTGCTACCGGTATCGGAAGCTTCAGGATTATGGCATCTGTGTTCCTGGGAGGATTGCTGATGGGAGGCATTTTTAATTTATTTGCGATAAATGATTTTATGGCTATGCCGGCCTATAAACACCTTATTCTAGGCGGCTTTGCATTTGGAGCCGTTTACATGGCTACCGACCCGGTGTCTGCTTCACAAACCGGCACAGGAAAGTACATTTATGGCTTTTTGATAGGGATTATTACGGTGCTTATACGGGTGGTGAATCCTGCTTATCCCGAAGGAATGATGCTGGCTATATTATTTATGAATGTATTTGCTCCCCTGATAGATCATTATGTTGTGGAAGCGAATGTTAAAAAACGCATGAAGCGAATGCAAAAAGTCCGTCTGCAAACACAGGCTTAATCAAACCGAAAAAAATATATACAATGAGTAATCGATATGTTTTTATGTATGCCTCCGCAATGGTAATTATTGTAGCATTGGTATTATCGGCCGCTGCTACCTTGCTCAGGCCATTTCAGGAGAAAAATATGCGCATAGAAAAGATGCAGGATATTTTGTCTACCATTGACATTACTGCGCCAAAAGACGAGGCCATAGATCTTTTTGAACAATATATTACCCAAACCAAAGTCCTCAATTATCAAGGTGAAGAAGTAGAGGGAGATGCTTTTGAAGTGGACTTGCAGGATGAAAATCGCAAACCTGTGGAAGAAAGGCAACTACCCCTTTATATTGCCGATGTTGACGGTGAATTATTCTATGTTGTTCCCCTAAGAGGCAATGGCCTTTGGGGTGCTATTTGGGGCTATCTGAGTTTCAGGGGCGATCTTACCACCATTGCCGGTGCCAATTTTGATCATGCCAGCGAAACTCCTGGTCTGGGAGCTGAAATTAGCGATCCTCCCTTCCAGAAACAATTTGTAGGGAAGAAAATATTTGATGAAAACGGAAACTTTACACCTGTTGAGGTAGTGAAAGGAGGAGCTCCCAGCGGAGATCCCCATGCTGTAGACGCCATAAGCGGCGGTACCATTACCTCCGATGGAGTTGCAGATATGCTCAGAAATGGACTTGAAGTTTACAAACCTTACTTTTTAAAACAGAAAACATCATGAGTGAAGAAAAAAATAACATCCCCAAAGAGACCCTTTTTTCTCCCAAGAACAAAAAGCTGTTATCCGATCCCATTGGGAAAGATAATCCGATCACGGTTCAGGTATTAGGGGTTTGTTCTGTACTTGCCGTTACGGTGCAATTAAAAGCTTCACTGGTATTGGCTATTGCCGTGGTAGCCGTTATGGGTGCGTCCAACGTCATTATTTCTCTTCTACGCCATGGTATCCCCCCCAGGATCCGCATCATTGTGCAGTTGACGGTAATTGCCTCTCTTGTGATTTTGGTCGACCAGGTGCTTAAGGCATTTCTGTACGATGTAAGCCGACAGTTATCGGTATTCGTTGGGCTGATTATTACCAATTGTATAATCATGGGACGCCTGGAAGCTTTTGCCCTGAGCAATAAAGTATGGCCCTCTTTTCTTGACGGTATAGGAAATGCGGCCGGATATGGAAGTATTTTATTGCTGGTTGGCGCCATTCGCGAATTGTTGGGCTCAGGGGCACTGATGGGCTACCAGATTGTTCCCGATTTTATGTATAATTTCGGGTATGTCGACAATGGTCTGATGATTTTGCCTCCCATGGCACTTATCACTGTAGGGGTTATTATCTGGATTCATCGGCACAGGGACAAATCGTTGGTTGATGCAAGTTAATCAAACCGCACGAAATAAACTTTTTAACTTGAAAATGAAATAAAAATGGAAGAATTAGTAAGCATATTTGTCAGATCGATTTTCATCGACAACATGGTATTTGCCTATTTCCTGGGTATGTGCTCCTATCTGGCTGTTTCCCGTACAGTTAAAACCTCTGTTGGATTGGGATTTGCCGTAATTTTCGTGTTGGGAATTACCGTTCCGGTTAATTATCTGTTGCAGAACTATATCATTGGCAGGGGAGCTCTTTCCTGGTTGGGACCTCAGTTTGCAGCAGTTGATTTGAGCTTTCTGACTTTTATCATGTTCATTGCTATCATTGCCGCCATGGTGCAGCTGGTAGAGATGCTCATTGAAAAATTTAGCCCTACGCTCTACAGCAGCCTTGGGATATTTTTGCCCCTTATTGCAGTAAACTGTGCCATCCTGGGAGGCTCATTGTTTATGCAGGAACGAAACTACGCCAATATCGGCGAGGCCGTTTCCTTTGGTTTAGGGAGTGGTGTTGGTTGGTTTCTGGCCATTGTGGGAATTGCTGCTATCCGGGAAAAAATTCGTTATTCTAATGTTCCTGCTCCTTTGCGTGGACTGGGGATTACTTATATAATAACCGGGCTTATGGGAATCGCTTTCATGAGCTTTATGGGAATTGAATTGTAATTATCAACCAAACTGAATTATTTGATCATGATAATTTTAATAAGTACCAATGTATGGGTTGTCATCCTGAGCGTGATTATGTTTTTGGTTATCATGCTTATGCTGGTGGGTATACTGCTTTATGCCAGAAAAAAACTGGTTCCTTCAGGACCGGTGACCTTAAATATCAATGAAGATAAAAAACTGGATGTTAATGCCGGCGGAACCCTGTTGAATACCCTGTCTGAGCAAGGAATCTACCTTCCCAGTGCCTGTGGGGGGGGAGGAACCTGTGCCGTTTGCAGATGCCAGGTATTGGAAGGTGCAGGTGATATTCTGCCTACCGAGGTAGGATATTTCAGCCGTAAAGAAATCCAGGAGAAATGGAGACTTGCCTGCCAGGTGAAGGTTAAACAGGACCTTAAAATCCAGATTCCCAAGGAGGTTTTCGGTATTAAAAAGTGGGAGTGCGAAGTGGTTTCGAATAAAAATGTGGCTACTTTTATAAAGGAATTTGTGGTAAAACTTCCCGAAGGAGAAGAACTCGACTTTCAGTCGGGCGGCTATATCCAGGTGGATGTTCCCGCATGTGAGGTGAGTTTTAAAGACATGGAAGTACAGGATAAATTCCGCGAAGACTGGGATAAACTCAATATGTGGGATTTAAAAATGACCAATCCCGAACCGATTAACCGCGCTTACTCTATGGCCAACCACCCGGCCGAAGGAAATATTGTCAAACTTAATATACGGATTGCAACCCCCCCGTGGGACAGGGAGAAAAATCAATTTATGAATGTTAATCCCGGTATTTGCTCTTCCTATGTATTCTCACGTAAACCCGGCGATAAGGTTACCATTTCCGGGCCTTACGGCGAATTCTTTATCAAGGATACGGACAAGGAGATGTTGTATATTGGAGGGGGTGCCGGTATGGCTCCGTTACGCTCCCATATTTTCCATCTGTTTCATACCCTAAAGACCAACAGAAAGGTGTCTTACTGGTATGGGGCCAGGTCAAAAAGAGAAATTTTCTATGAAGAGGAATTCAGGAAGATAGAGGAGGAATTTCCCAATTTCAAATTTAATATTGCTCTCTCCGAGCCGCTTCCCGAAGACAACTGGGAGGGTTACACCGGCTTTATTCATCAGGTAGTGCTGGACAATTACCTCAGCAAGCACGAAGAGCCCGAGGAGGTGGAATACTATCTTTGTGGACCTCCCATCATGAATGAATCTGTATTATCCATGCTGGATAACCTGGGAGTCCCTGAAGAAAATATTGATTTAGATGATTTTGGTGGTTAACTTTGCAGCCCTGGTTTTAATCAGGGCTGTTTTGTTTTAATATCATCCGCCATGGAAAAAGAACTCAAACTCAGGGCACGAAAAGTAATCTGGATTGGTTTAGTAGTCAATATCATACTAACGGTTCTGAAAATTGCAGCTGGTATCTTTGGCAGAAGTTCTGCCATGATTGCTGATGGAGTGCACTCGGTAAGTGATTTTGCCACCGATCTTGTGGTGATTGGCAGCCTTTCTGTTTCTCAGCGCCCACGCGACCATAATCATAAATATGGCCATGGCAAAGTGGAAACCCTGGCCACCGCCTTCGTGGGAGGTGTCCTTATTCTTGTGGGTATGGGCCTGTTTTATTCAGGTATAATGAAGATCTATTCCGTAACGCAGGGAAGCACCCTTGCACAGCCAGGAATGGGGGCATTTTATGCTGCGATTGGATCTGTGATTGTCAAGGAAATTCTTTTTCGATACACCCTCAAAGCGGGAAAACAAACCCGGAGCCAGGTGGTTATTGCCAATGCATGGCATCATAGAAGCGATGTGTATTCCTCCTTTGGTACTTTGCTTGGTATTAGTGGGGCTATTTTCCTGGGCAGTGACTGGGTGATTCTTGACCCCATAGCTGCTGTGATTGTATCTTTTTTCATATTTAAAGTTGCCCTGAAAATTACCAGGGATACTTTAATGGAGCTTATTGAAACTTCCTTGCCCCGGGAGCATGAAGATGAAATATTACAAATTGCCGCCGAGGTGGATGGAGTGCATGAACCTCATGAGTTGAAAACCCGTAAAATCGGAAACCAGATAGCCATAGATATTCATATTAAAGTTCTTAATCATCTGAACATTGAAGAGGCTCACGATATTACGGTCGATTTAGAGAAAACCCTCAGGAGAACTTACGGAAAAGAGACGTATATATCTGTCCATACGGAGCCTTTGAATGGGAAAGATCATGCTGTTTAAACCCCCGATGTCTTCTCTACTCAAAAGGGTATTGCCAACCGGGGAGAACTCAATTTTTAGAGCCTGAACCAGGTGCAACAGACCTATTGCCAATTATTTAACTAAACTTTATCCGAATGACAAAAAATGTTCTGTTATTATCGTTAATTTTCTTCCTTGCAGGCTGCGCCGGTGGCCCTAAAGAACCTCAGCGAATTAGTTTTCGTGGTGAAGTGTTTGGTACTTACTATTCGGTTTCTTACTACAGTTTAAAAGGAAGAGATTACCAGGCCGACATCGATAGTCTTTTTCATGAAATAAACCAGTCGCTCTCTTATTACGTGCCCAATTCAGTCATTTCACGTATCAACAGAAATGAAACCGATATTGCCGATGATTTTTTCCTTACCGTTCTGGAGAGAAGTCTGGAAATAGCAGAACAAACCTCAGGAGCATTTGATCCTACGGTGTCACCTCTTGTAAACGCCTGGGGATTCGGTTTTGACCATTCACTGGATATTACGCCCGCTGTTCTCGACAGCCTGATGAAGATAATCGGGTACCAGCACATTGATATTGAGCAGGATAGAGTGGTAAAAGAATTTCCAGCCTTACAGCTGGATTTCAATGCCATTGCCAAAGGATATGCGGCGGATCTGGCCGGAGAGCTGCTTGCTTCGCGGGGAATTGAATCCTATCTGGTTGAAATTGGAGGAGATTTGGTGGCAAAAGGACTAAAACCTGATAGCACCACGTGGCGCATAGGGATTGAAAAACCAGCCGAGAATATGTTGGCACCCCAGGAATGGGCCTACCTGGTAGAAATGCATGACCGGGCTTTGGCCACTTCGGGCAGCACCCGAAAGTATTACGAGAAGGATGGGCAGAGGTTTTCACATACCATTGACCCGGGCACAGGAAGACCTGTTGAACATAACCTGTTAAGTGTGTCTGTCTTTGCCAACGACTGTATGACTGCCGATGCCTTTGCTACTGCCTTTATGGTAATGGGCCTTGAAAAATCTGTGGAATTTGTCGAAAAGCGAAACGATCTTGATGCTTTCTTTATCTATTCCGAGTCTGTTGATCAGCTTAATTCATACACTACTCCCGGATTGAAAGTATTGACAAGGGAAGAAATAGAAAGCGAAAATTAGCAGAATGGAATGAAAACCGGGGAAGCACCTGTGGAGATTAGTTCTCCATTTGCTTGATGTTCATTATTAATTCAGAGGATTGATCTTTTTCTGAATTGTGACAATCTTCAGGTTTACCCGATGCACATGCACAGGGTGTTGCTTTTCCTGTTTTGGGGTCAACACTGCTGCCACAGGTTTTTGTGAAGGTTCCTCCGGGAATGAAGAACATCTTTATAGCGATTCCTCCAATGGCCAGGGCCAGCAATAATATGGTTAAAAGTATTACTTGCATTGTATGATGGTTTTATTGTGTCGTGTTTGATCCTTTATAACAGCAAAAAAGGCTATTTGTTTGCGTATTTATTTTTTGAGCCAGGGGGTGTATTGTTTGTCTGCCATTTGAATGTGATTAAACAACCATTCTTTTAAAAATCTGAACGTTTTCACTGAAATTTCACGCTTTTCGTTGGCAAAATCAGTAATAAGTTCATTAAGTTCACTGATAAGTGCCCTGTGATATTGCTTATGCTCCTCCAGTTCAGGATACCCCGCTTGCTCCAGTTGCTTTTCCTCAGCATTAAAATGATAATGGGTATAATCGAGCAATTCCGAAAGAATATCCTTTAATTTATCCTTCCCTTTTCCCTGGAGCATCGCCTCGTGAAGTTCGTTTATGAAACCCAGAAGTTTTTTGTGGTCATTGTCAAACTGTTCTACTCTAACACTATACTGAGCATTGTTCCATTCTATGAGTGCCATAGGGTTATGTATTGATGTTTGTAAAAATACAATAGTTTTTCTCAAAAAGAACGATTAACCGGGTTGGGTAAGAAGGGCAAGGATGATTCCTGTAGCAATAGCAGCATTTAAGGATTCAGGTTGCTCAGCGTTATCAACTCCCCGGGGGATGAACAACTTGCCGGAGATATAGCTTCTTACAGCAGCAGAAATCCCTTTGGACTCATTTCCCGTAACAATGATACCTTCTGAGGGAAGTTCTGTTTCGAAAATATTTTCACCCTCCAGTAGTGCTCCCATAACCGGAAATCCCTGCGGAATCTTGCTGAAAAACTCTTCCAGCTTTGTGTAGGAAACATTTACCCGCATAAAAGAACCCATGGTAGCCTGAATCACTTTGGGATTGTAAACTTCCGCAGTATCTTCAGAACATACAATGTTACGCACGCCAAACCAATCGGCTGTTCTTATGATGGTTCCAAGATTTCCGGGATCCTGGATGTTATCAAGAACCAGCGTAAAACGATTGTGAAGTTCGAAATTAGGGTGATTGTCAGGTATTTGCACCACCGCCAAAGCCTGATTAGGTGACGCGTGGGAAGATATTCTCTCCAACTCCTTGGCGGAGACAATCTGCGGGGTTATGTTTGCGGGCAGGGAGGCGTTTTCGGCCCATGATTCAATTGCATAAATCCCCTTGACTTCAAAGCTGCTGCTGAGCAATTCTTTCACAATCTTGTCCCCTTCAGCAATAAACAGCCCCTCCTGTTTCCTGAATTTTTTTTGGCTCAGCGATTTGAGCCATTTGATTTTTGAAGATGACAGCATCTTAATTTTTGTATGGATAAAAAGAAACCTGCTTTCGGTAGGAAAGCAGGTTTTATGATCATGCCGAAAGATGATTATTCAGCAATTACCTCAAATTTAATGTCGAAGCGCACTTCTTTGTGAAGATTTACTTTGGCTTTATAAACACCTACTTCTTTTACGGCATCACCGTCTACCATAATTTTCTTACGGTCAATATCAATATCGTACTGTTTTTTAATGGCTTCAGCAATTTGTAAAGCATTGACAGAACCAAAAATTTTGCCTGAAGTACCTACTTTGGCCCCTATTTTCACGTGAATATCGGCCATTTGGTCAGCCAGTTTTTCGGCTTCTTTCTTCACTTTTTCTTCTTTGTACGCTCTTTGCTTAAGCGTTTCGGCCAGTTTTTTCTTTTCAGAAGAAACTGCCATAATTGCCATCCCCTGAGGGATGAGGAAGTTGCGGGCATAACCGTCTTTTACGGTTACCATATCGTCTTTAAATCCCAGGTTGGGAACATCTTGCTTTAAAATAATTTCCATTATATATCCTCCTTATTTTAAGAGATCTGCTACATAAGGCATCAAAGCAAGGTGTCTTGCTCTCTTAACTGCCTGGGCTACTTTTTTTTGAAATTTCATTGATGTACCGGTAAGACGACGGGGAAGAATTTTTCCCTGCTCGTTTACAAACTTTAAAAGAAAGTTTGCGTCCTTGTAATCAATATATTTGATGCCGGCTTTTTTGAAGCGACAGTATTTTTTCTTCTTGATATCTACTGCTATAGGAGCAAGATACCGGATTTCAGAATTTTGTTGATTTGCCATTTTTTATTGATTTTGAAGTGTTACGATTGGGTTTCTTCTTTCTTGGGTGCATCTTTCTCCCTGCGTTTCTTCTCGTTATATGCAATCGCATATTTGTCGAGAGCAACGGTCAGGAACCTGATGATGCGCTCATCCCTTTTCATTTCAAGCTCCATCTGGGCTACCAGATCGGGTTCTGCCTTAAACTCAATCAGGTGATAAAAACCTGTAGATTTTTTCTGGATTGGATACGCCAGTTTGCGCAATCCCCAGTGGTCTTCAAAAACAATCTCAGCTCCTTTGTCTTTCAGATACGTCTGAAATTTACTTACCGCTTCCTTCATCTGTTCTTCAGATAAAACGGGAGTCATAATGAAAACGGTCTCGTATTGTCTTACCATTTGACTTTGATTTATAAAATATTAATAAATAATGAATTGTGAAAAATATTTCCGCATAAAAACGGAGTGCAAAGGTAATTAAAAAAAATCAAAATGACCTGTTGAATCTGGAAAAAATTCAGGGTCTTTGATTTAATTCTTTGCGTTCCCGCTTTACACATCAATAACTCGTTACCTTTGTGCCGGAATTTTTAGCCACATTTAGATTATAAAAATGAAGGAAGAAAATAAACCTGAGATTTTAGACTGGTTGGTACTATTGGCTTTGATGCTTGTTTGGGGTAGTTCCTTTATTCTGATTAAGAAAGGACTGCGTACTTTTGATAATTTGCAGGTAGGGGCCCTGAGGGTGACTATTTCTTTTCTGGCTCTGCTTCCTTTTGCTATCATGCGCCTGCACAAGCTTAAATTGCGCAATTTTCATTTGTTTCTCATTGCCGGGTTATTTGGCAATGCCTTGCCCGCTTTTTTGTTTGCCAAAGCACAAACCCAGCTCGACAGTCTGATGGCAGGGATTTTAAATTCCCTTGTGCCTCTTTTTACCCTTACCATTGGCGTATGGTTTTTTGGACGCAAGACTCATTGGCTCAATGTTGCAGGAGTAATCAGTGGGCTTATAGGGGCCGCGGGATTGCTATGGGTGGCCGGAGGAGGAAGCCTGACTCTGAATATTATTCCTGCCTCGTTTGTCATTATGGCCACCATTTGCTATGCAGTTCAAATGAATTTTATTAAAAATTATCTTACCGGCTACGATCCTATAACCATTGCTTCGCTCGCCTTTGTGTTTATTGGCGTTCCTTCTTTTTACTTTTTGAGTTTTCATACCGATTTTTATCAGATTATGAAATCTGATCCCTCGGGTTGGTCCGGACTGGGATATATTGCCATCTTATCTGTACTGGGAACCGCCCTGGCAATTATTGCCAATTTCTGGTTGATAAAACGAACCTCTGCTTTGTTTGCCTCGAGTGTTACCTACCTTATGCCCATTGTTTCCATTGCTTGGGGTATCATTGATGGTGAATCTTTTATGCCGGTTTTTCTTATATGGATAGCCATTATTTTGTTTGGGGTGTACCTGGCCAACAGACCTCCGGAAAAGCTCAAAAGATTTTACCGATACATTACCGGGAATTAGGTGCCGGGAATTTACCTGTTACTTCCAAGGGCTGCCTGCAAGGCAGAGGCGGGTTGCAAGGAAGCTGAGCATGACAGGGTTGTTTGGGTAAGGGAAAATAATGGCAAATATTTTCACCATGGTATTGGGAGATAAATAAATAATTCTTACCTTTGCACCCCAATTTATTCTGTATAATTCATTTAAACAAGCTGTAAACATGTACGCAATTGTAGAAATAGCAGGACAGCAATTCAAAATTAAGAAAGACCAGAAGATTTATGTAAACCGTCTGGCTGCAGAGGAAGGTGCCGAAGTAGAATTCGACCAGGTGCTTCTGAAAGCTGACGGAACAAAAATCGAAGTAGGCGCTCCTGTTGTAGACGGTGCCAAAGTGAAAGCCAAAGTGCTGGCACACGTAAAAGCTGATAAAATATTGGTTTTTAAAAAGAAAAGAAGAAAAGGATACCAGAAGATGAACGGCCACAGACAGCCGATGACTCAAATCCAGATTGAGGAATTTGTTGGATAAGAATTATTTTTTGCTCATCCCAAAATATTAAAATATTATGGCACATAAGAAAGGAGTCGGTAGTTCACGTAACGGTAGAGAGTCGGAAAGCAAACGACTCGGCGTTAAACTTTTTGGCGGACAACATGCCAAAGCCGGCAATATCATCGTAAGACAAAGAGGTACCAAGCATAACCCCGGGAATAACGTAGGCATGGGTAAAGACCATACCCTGTTTGCACTGGTAGATGGTACTGTAGTATTCAAAAAGAAAACCGAAGGAAAATCTTTTGTTTCTGTTGAGCCAGCTGCTGCGCAGGCTTAAGAAATCAGCCCAAAGATTTTTTGAGAAAAAACAGAACCCGCTTATGGCGGGTTTTTTGGTTTAAGCGTTATTTTTATGGTGCAGACAAGAATCCTTCTGTATCTTTGCAAAGTTTTAGGAGAAAATTATTCAATAAAAAAAATGGTTGTATGCTGCAAATTAATGTAATCCGAGAAGACAAACAAAAGGTTGTAGAGGCCCTGAAAAAAAAGAATTTTGAAGCAGATAGCATTGTAGATCGTATACTGGAAGTAGATGCAGAACGCCGCGCTACACAAAAAAAGCTTGATGATACTCTTGCAGAAAGCAAAACAATGGCCCGTCAGATAGGAGAATTGTTTAAGTCGGGACAGCAGGATAAAGCCAATACCTTGAAAGAAGAAACTTCCAGATTAAAAGTAATGACCAAAGATCTCCAGGATAATCTTACTCAACTGGAGAGCGAGCAGGAAAGTTTGTTGGTATTATTGCCCAACATTCCTCACGAAAGTGTTCCGGCTGGAAAAACAGCAGAAGATAACGAAGTTGTTGAACAGGAAGGAGAAATTCCTGTTCTTGAAGGAAATGTACAGGCACACTGGGATTTGTGTTCCCGCTACGATATCATTGACTTTGAGCTGGGAACCAAAATTACAGGCACGGGTTTTCCGGTGTATAAGGGCAAGGGGGCAAAACTGCAACGCGCCCTCATCAGCTTTTTCCTGGATGAAGCCATCAATGCAGGTTATACCGAATACCAGGTGCCGCTGATGGTTAATGAAGCCTCTGCCTTTGCTACCGGACAGCTTCCGGATAAAGACGGACAAATGTACCATATGCCTGTTGACAATTTGTATATGATTCCTACAGCGGAAGTTCCTGTAACCAACTTTTTCAGAGAAAATATTCTGAAAGAATCGCAACTACCCCTTAAAAGCACCGCTTATTCTTCCTGTTTCAGAAGAGAGGCAGGGTCTTATGGCAAAGATGTAAGAGGACTCAACCGGTTGCATCAGTTTGACAAGGTAGAAATTGTACAGGTTACGCTACCTGAAAAAAGTTATGAAACCCTGGAGGAGATGCGTACTTATGTCGCCGGGCTGTTGCGCAAACTTGGATTGCCTTTTAGAATCCTCAGGTTATGCGGGGGAGATGTTTCTTTTGCCAGTGCTCTTACGTATGATATGGAAGTATTTTCTGCTGCACAGAAAAGGTGGCTGGAGGTAAGTTCGGTGTCCAACTTTGAGACTTTCCAGTCCAACAGGATGAAACTCAGGTACAAAGATAAGGAAGGAAAAATGACACTTGCCCACACCCTTAACGGAAGTGCGCTGGCTTTGCCCCGCATCCTGGCCGCTCTGCTCGAGAACTATCAGCATGAAGGAGGAATTCGTATTCCCGATGTTCTGACGCCCTACACCGGCTTTGATAATATTAGTTAAACTCCTGTGGTGACAAAACATTGCCTTTCTGCTGTTCGTTCTTACTCTTGTATCAAAATCATGTAAGATGAAGATTCTACCCCTTTTATTGCTTTCTTTTCTGGCTTTAATGCTTGCGCAGCCGGCACAGCAGCAGGAACCCCCTTCCTCTGATGAGCAACTTGCTGCTCAACTTATGAGTGAAGGCAAGTATGAGAAAGCTGTGGTTTTATATGAAGAGCTCTTTGAGAATAACCAGGGACCTGTTATATATAATAATTACCTGAAGTGTCTGCTGGAACTGGAAGAATACCGGGATGCCGTTAAAGTAGTTAAAATGCAGATGGACGAGAATCCTGGGAATGTTCGTTTTGAAGTGGACCTGGGTTATGTTTATCACCGTTCGGATAATTCGCGCAGAGCAAAAAGACAATTGGAAGGCCTGATAAAGGATCTGAGCAGCCATCCGGTATCGGTTACTGATTTGGCCAATGCATTTTTATTCAGAGATTTTACCGATTACGCCCTTCAAACCTATCTCAAGGGCAGGAAAATGCTGGGTGAATCCCATTCTTTTCATTTACAGCTTGCGTCTATTTACGAGAAGAAAGGCGATTATGCACGAATGATGGAAGAATATGTTGAACTTGCCATCATGGATGAATCTTACCTGGAGCAAGTGCAGGGACTTCTTCAGGATGCAGTAAAGGATGACCCTGACCTGGCCAAAGGCGATGCCCTTCGTAAAGTTTTATTACAGGGAGCCCAGCGCAATCCTTCCCAGATTCTTTATGCAGAGCTCCTTATCTGGTATTCGATTCAGCAAAAAGATTTTGAACTGGCCCTGAGGCAGGCACGTGTTCTGGATCGCCGATTGGAACAGGAAGGAAAACTGGTGCTTGACATTGCACAGCTTAGTGCTTCCAACAACTATTTTAATGCCGCCCGTCAAGGGTTTGAATATGTTGTTGGTTTTGGCGATATGAATCCTTATTACCTGGATGCCACGGTGGGTTTGCTGAATGTAAAATACAGCCAGGCAACCGCCGGGCATGAAATCGACTATGATTTGTTACGGGAGGTAGAGGCCGAATACGAGACTACCATTGAAAAGCTGGGGATTAGGTCGCAAACCGTTTCGCTGATTAGAAATCTTGCCAACTTGAAAGCATTCTATCTCAATGATACAGAAGAAGCTTCGCAGTTACTTCAAAACATTATCGAGATGCCCAATTTTTCTAACCGGACAAAAGGAGAATGCCGCATAGAACTTGCTGATATTCTTTTGTTACAGGGAGAATTATGGGATGCGCATTTGCTTTATGCCCAGGTAGATAAATCTTTTCGCGATGACCCGCTGGCCCATGAAGCCCGGTTCAAAAATGCCCGGCTCTCCTTCTATATGGGCGAGTTTAAATGGGCCAAGGCACAGCTGGATGTACTCAAATCTGCCACCTCAAGGCTTATGGCCAATGATGCCATTGCGCTGTCTTTGCTTATACAGGACAATCTGGAAGAGGGTGACACTTCGGTGCCATTGCAAATGTATGCCAGGGCTGAGATGCATTCGTATAAGAACAATTTCGACCTCGCTCTTTCCGTGCTCGATTCCCTGGAGCAAGCGTTTGCTTCTCATCAAATCATAGATGATGTTTTCATGGCGCAATCCGATATTCTTATTCAAACAGGCCGGTATCAGCAGGCAGATAAGGTGCTGGCATCGGTGGTAGAAAATTATTCCACTGGCCTGCATGCTGCAGAAGCCCTTTTTAAAAGAGCCCTGCTGCAGGAACAGGTTTTTGAAGATAAAGAATTAGCCATGGAATTATATTCAGAAATCATGACAAAATACCCGGGAAGTCTTAGAAATGCTGACGCCAGAAACCGGTTCAGATATCTTAGAGGGGATCTGTCGATAGAAGAAAACTTTTTTCGTTACGGACTTTGAGAAGTGAATACAGTTAAACCCAAAAAACATCTTGGTCAACACTTTCTGCGCGATGAAAACATTGCCAGACGCATTGTTGACAGTCTTCAGGGACATGACAATTATAAAGAAATTCTTGAAATCGGACCGGGCACAGGTGTGCTGTCTCAATATCTCATCTCTCATCCCCGCTTTAGCTGGTGGGGGATGGATGTAGATACTGATTCTGTTGCTTACCTTCATAAGCAGTATCCCAACGCTGCCGGTCATATCCTGGAACAAGATTTTTTACAAACAAATATCCGGGAGCTGTTTCAGGGCAGGAAAATTGGCATTATCGGTAACTTTCCCTACAACATTTCGTCCCAGATTCTTTTTAAAATTCTCGAATACAGAAATCTGATTCCCGAAATGGTGGGCATGTTTCAGAAAGAAGTCGCCCTGCGGGTTGTTTCCGGCCCGGGAGGAAAAATCAACGGGATACTGAGTATATTGTGCCAGGCGTTTTACGAGGTGGAATATCTTTTTCAGGTTGATGAGCATGTATTTAATCCTCCTCCAAAGGTAAAATCAGCGGTTATCCGGTTTAAACGCAATCAAACAGAGCATTTGGGTTGTGATGAAAAGAAATTTTTTGTGGTGGTTAAAACCGCTTTCAATCAACGACGCAAAACTTTGCGCAATGCGCTAAAATCCATGCAAATAGATTGGGATGAGCCAAATGTTGAAATGCTCTCAGGCAAAAGAGCTGAACAACTTGGAGTTTCTGAATTTGTTTCTCTTACCCTGGCTTCTAAGCTATAGTGTCTTTTGATTTTTTTTATATACAGCACAGATTTTATTTTGTTACTTTTGTGATAAATTCAGGCTATTACAAAGGTATTTATGACCAAACCAAGATTCTCAAGGGTATATTATTATGGCAAACAGAAAACTCAAAAATTTTGAATTCGCGAATCATTGTGAAAAAGGCACTACCCATGGAAACACCGATGAGTTGACTTTTTTTGACTGTGTAAATGGGAGTGTTTTTCTTCTTTGCCAGGACAGCAGAGACTACGATCTTGATGTTAGACCTGCCGGGCTTGCTACACAGCGAATGAAATATTATCTGGAAAATGAGTTTGTAAATAGTCCTTCTGCGGCTTTGCGCAATGCATTAATTTATACCAATGGATTTATCTTTGAATATGGACGGAAGAATCCTGATTATAAAGATGCCTTTGTACACTGCGCTGCCATTCTCATACGGCACAATGAGGTATTCTATGCTACAATAGGAGAACCTTCCATGTATTTTTTTAACGGTAAACGTCCTGTGCTTATCGCCCGGGGCAACGAAGAAAGTGACCACACTGATGCTGATGGTGAGCAGGGAAGAAAGGAAGAAGGGAATGATGTCCATGTTCCACTGCTTGGCAGGTACCGCGATATCCATCCACAGGTGAATGCTGAAGCATTGGTACCACTCAATGGAGATATGCTGCTGATGTGCAGCCGGGGGTTTTATGACAATGTTTCAGAAAAGAGTATGCTGAAAATTCTTGCCGATCCCATGCCTGTACAAACCAAAGTATACAGGTTTGTAGATTTGGCCAGTATTGCTTCGGGAGATGAAAATATAAGCCTGCAGCTTATTTCTTTTTATAATCTTACCCATAAAGAACGAAAATATGTGGCCTTGCCTTCAAAAAAAAGCAAGGTATTGAAGAAGAAAGAACCCTTAAAAGCGAAAGCTGCTGACAAAACAGAAAAAGAATCAAGGTTGGAACAGTACCGTGACAGATTGAAAGATTCTCCTGCAAGATATATTCTGGTGGGAATTGCTGTTTTATTGATTGCTTACATGTTTTATGATTTGTTTATTCATGATCCCAGGCCCCCGGTTCGGCAAAGTGCAGATAAGGAAGCAGTGGCAGAAAATGTATCTGAAGGTGAGGTTTTGCCTCCTGAAGAGCAGGAAACGGCAGAAACATCCCACGCCGTTATACCCGAAGATGCGGTTTATACTGTAAAAAACGGGGATACCTGGAGCAGGATTTACTCGCAATATGGGGTATGTTCATGGTTTGTAAAAAATCATCCGCTCAATGCAGGGAAATTTGATAATGAAGAGAATCCTGTGGAGGGCACCCAGATTTATATCCCGCTTCTGTATTCTGCAAAAGAAGAGCATAACCCTGATTTCTACCAGGAGTTTAGTCTTCAGAAAACAGGCTCCCGGTGCCAAAACGCCAACCAGGAATTTATTGACAAGTTTGAAGCAGAGTATTTATAACCCTTCAGGCTGGTTGATGGTAGTCCTTACATCTTCTTTGCAGATGTTTTTTACCACCCACTGAAGCGTGGTTCTGCTTTTTTGCTCCATTAAAATTTCTTTCCCCTGCAACAATACCTCCAGGTTTGCTTTTTCGTAGTGACGGATGGTAATTAGTTCAACCCGGGTGTTATATTTTATATGATAAATCTTTTTCAGGTTTCTGAGCAGGGGAGGCGTCTTTATTTTATCCTCATCAAAGCATACAGAGAAACTGAGTGCAGAATTTTGCATCAGGTTGATTTTTATCCCGGCTCTTGCAAATTCAGAAAAAATCCGTGAAAGGTTCTGTTCGGCAATGAAGCTGAAATCTTTTGGAAATATAGATAACAACATCTGATTGGACTTGAAGATATAGGATGCATGGCTGTTGTCATGCAGATATTCGTGGTTAATGATACTACCTTCCTGCGATGGGTTATAAAAAGACTTTACGATAAGGGGAATATTCTTTTTCAAAAGAGGCTTCAGGGTCTTGGGATGAATCACCGTTGCGCCGTAATAGGCCAGTTCTATGGCCTCCTGGTACGAGATGTTTTTGAGCAGAATGGGGTTGTTCAGTTTTTTGGGGTCGGCATTAAATAATCCTGATACATCTTTCCAGATTACAACTTTTTTCGCCCCGATAACATAGGCAATAATGGCAGCTGAATAGTCAGAGCCTTCTCGTCCTAAGGTCGTGATAAATCCTTGTGTAGTGCCCCCCACAAACCCCTGGGTGATGGCTACAGGTCTCGGGTGCTGGCTGGGTCTTCGAAACCATGCCAGAATCCTGGATTTGACCGCCTTCTCGGTTTTCAACCAATCTACCCCCGCATCGCGGTAATTGGAGTCGGTGATAATTAAATCGCTGGCATTAAACCATCTGCTATGCACATTGATCCATTGAAGATATTCGGAAACAATCTGCGTAGAAATCATTTCACCGGTAGAGACAATTCTGTCGTATTCGTAATTATAGTTTTTCCCTGGTGTCTCTCTGATATAATAGTACAAATGGTAAAATGTTCTTTCTATAACATCAAAAATGGTGTGATTTTTTTCAGAAAAAAGCTCCAGGGCAATGGCAATATGAAATTGCTTAATTTCTTCCAGAATAGATTTGGATACCTCAAGTTCGCCACTGAAATAAGTTTCGGTTAATTTCTCGAGCATATTGGTCGTTTTGCCCATGGCAGAAATGATAACCGTCAACGGTCCTTCTTTGTGGCTGTTGATAATTGCGGCAACGTTTCTTACTGCATCGGCATTCTTAACGGAAGCTCCACCAAATTTATAAACTATCATCTTTCTGTTGAGGAATTTTATCTGATGACTGGAAAAAGTGTGCCAGGGGAAATCTTGTTTTTTATTCATTGATTTCCCATGCTTTGGCAAAGTTAACAAAAGCCATCATACTAAAAAACCCCTGGTGCAGGAAACAACAGGGGTTTAAATAGAGGGAAATCGACAGGGAGTTAATTATCCTTGAGTGCTTCCATGAGCTTTTTGCGGGTGAAAAAGATGCGGCTTTTTACCGTTCCGATAGAGAGGTTCAGCTTATCTGCTATTTCTTTGTATTTGTAACCGGCATTGTACATCTCAAAAGGTTTACGCTGATCTTTGTCAACCTTGGCGATTTCTTTCTGAATTTCTTTTACCCGGTAATTAGAGTCGGGCAAACCCAGGTTGCTTTCTTTGGAGAGATTGAGATAATACAAATCGTCAGTTTTGTCGAGAATGGTATTGTTCCTGATGTTTTGACGATAGTTATTAATAAAAGTATTTTTCATGATGGTAAAAGTCCATGCTTTTAAATTGGTGTCAGCAGTGAACTTGTCACGGTTTGTTAAGGCCTTTACAAATGTTTCTTGAACAAGATCCTGAGCATCGTCATAATTTGAAGTTAGCGTATAGGCGAAATATTTCAGGTTTTTCTGCAATCCGAGTAATTTGTGATTAAATTCTATTGCTGTCATATCTGAAGATTTTAAAGTTTGCTGTTTAATTAATTTAATGTAAAGTTAAACAGAAAAATTCGAAAGTCAAGCGTTTTGTATTAATTTAACAGGGTAGGTTTATTAAATATGTCGTTTAGTAAGTAAAGAGCAATAGTTGGTGGAATATATATGCGAATTGAAATGCTTTAATAATAGGCTAAACAGCTTTTTTTGTTTAAGATGTATGGCTATATAAATATACAAATAATTGTTTTTAGAAAGACTGAAGCTTAACGTATGTTTTGATAATAATTCAAAAAGGGATGCACAAAAAAAAGCCTCTGAATTTTATCAGAGACTTTTTCTTACCATGGGGATGCTTGATTAATATTCTAATTACAGTCTGTTGAGGTATGATTTGAATTCTTCGGCATCCTGTATCGCCTTGACATTTTCAGGTAGATTGTCTGTAATTTGACCCACCTGGTACCCTGCTATAAATATATCCTTGTGGTCAAACCCTTCAGAAATCCTGGTAAGGTAGTTGGGAATATCGTTGGCTTCCATGGCAGCAACAAAATAAGTTATAATAAAGTCGGCGCTACGTATTTTTATAACTTCCAGAATGTCGCTCAACGGAACAGACTGACCCAGGTAAATCACTTTATGCCCTGCTTTTTTAATGATATAACTGTAAAAGAGCAATCCCAATTCATGCAGTTCATTTTCGGGTAAGAACAGTAAAAATGTTTTGGCGTCAGGTCGTGGAGAATTGTCTTGTCCGTCAATGGCAATAATTAATTTTTGCCGGATAAGGTTGGTAGTGAAATGTTCTTGAGCTGGATTGATGGTTCCCACCTGCCATAAAATTCCTACTTTATTAAGAAAAGTGTAAATAATATGAGTAACGGTTTTTTCGAATCCCATTTTAATAATGGCCGATGATAATACTTTCTCAAACTTGTCTTCATCCATTTCTATCATAGAAATGACCAGATTATTAATATAACCCTCATAGTCTGAAGATGCATTGGATAGCTCAACTATTTTTTCACACAAACGCTCATTTCCCATCTTAACAATTTCACTAATCTTGAAACCATGTTTGTTGAGCGTACTGATATTCAATAGTTTCTTCAGATCTTCATCGTTGTAATATCTGATATTGGTGTTGGTACGCTCGGGATTAACCACATTGTAGCGTTTTTCCCATATCCTGATGGTATGAGCTTTTATTCCGGTTATTTTTTCAAGATCGTTAATAGAGTAGCGAATCATTTCTTTTCATGTTAAAAGTGTAGAGGTGCAAAAAAAAAAGAGTATCAATTACTGAAATGCCGGTTGTTTAATGGGAAAACAGTGTCAATAAAAAATAGTTCATGATTTTGTTAAGTATGTCGGGTTATGAAAAAATCCTGTTTGTATGGTGTCATATACAGCTTTTTGACTGTTTTTACAAGGACAAACAAAGAACGTAAAATTGTTAACCAAATTTACTGCAAAATGTTTAGTATTTAAGCGTTAAAAGTTAAACAATTCAATGAGATGTTTCTTTTGGCTCCCGAAAGGTTTTCTCCCTGTAGTGTTTATTCATGGATTTCTTTCGCAGTACAACAGGTAACAAAAAATTAATATTATTTCTTACAGAAAAAAATTGCCTGAAAAGTTGATATGTAAGCATCACTTTTATCAACAGACCTAATAAAATTATCGCTGACTACATAGTATTCAATCGCCTTATGACAGGTATCAGAAACGTTTCCCTCTGCTATCTTAGCAGGGGGAGTTTTATTTTTTTAATTTTGCAGCACACAATCATTCTGAGAATTGGTATAGATAATAAATACATGCAGAAACTCGAGTTATCACCCACCAGAACCACCCTGGGAATTAATTTTGATCCCGAAGCAAACATTCTCGAATTTTACGGGCATTCCTATCCAACCAATCCGGTCACTTTCTTCCAGCCTCTGATTGATTGGGTGGAAGAATATATTGCAACCTACCCTGAAAAGCCTACCAAACTGGTATTCAAAATGGAGTATTTCAATACCAGTTCTTCTACTTTTATTTACAAAATCCTGGAGGTGATGGATGTGCATAACCAGCAATACCATAATGTACAACTGGTTTTTCAGTGCGAAGACAACGAAGATGATGTTTTAGATTCCTGGAAAAGTTTAATCAGGGATCTGGACTTACCCTGTGAAATTAAAATCCTGCCATAACAACTGCTACGGGTGGTTTGAAAATATTGGTATTGAAGTAATAATAAAAAAAAAGCTTAAGTATATCAAATGTGGGTAGAAATGAGGCAATTTTTTGCTAAATTTGAACAGTATGAATTTATGTAAAACCACAAGCTATGGAACAAAACACCCTGGAAGTCACAGAGCGGTCAGAAGTGTTTGAGTTTGCCAGTTTAAGAGAATTGGTTAATCAGGCACTTCACCAAAATTTTGGCGAAATACAATTGTCAAACGGATTATCAACCGGATTCCGCGACCTGGATACCGTTATAAAAGGCTTAAAAAAAGGAGAATTAACGACAATTGCCGTTAAGCCAGGCATGGGAAAAACCGCGCTCATGCTCTCATTCGCAAACAATCTGGCCATTAAGAATAATCATTCGGTGGCTATCTTCTCTTCCGAAAGGTCGAGCACCAAAATCACCAACCGACTTATTGAAAGTGAAACGGGAATGTCTCTTGATCGATTGATCAAAGGCAATTTTCGTCCCAGTGAAAAAGACCATATGTATTCTTTGGTAAGTCAGATTGCCAAGGCCAATATCTTTATGGATGATACCCAGAACCTCTCTGTTGAGGAACTGTTTCTAAAAGCCAGACAGCTGAAGATCTCCAATAACATTGAACTGATTATTGTTGATTACCTGGAGCTTTTGAGTACTATGCAAGGAGATGCAGAAAACAGGCAGGAAGAACTCAACAAGATTGTACACACCCTCAAGAATATTGCAAAAGAATTGAATATTCCTGTATTACTGTTTTCTCAGATCCCCGGACATTACCCCTCTAATGTTGTACAAAAACCTTCATTAAAGGATATTCCGGTTTTTCTCTCTGAATTATCTGATGTTGTATTGTTTTTGCATCGTACGGATTTAGTTTCCCGTCCCAATGGAAACCAAAAACAATCTTCTGATTTGGTTGAAATTGTTGTGGGAAAATATAACGACCATAAAAATGAACATTCTGTTGAATTGAGATATATTGAAAGCCTTGCTAAGTTTGCAGACAAGTAAAACCGGTTACTTATAATCGTTCTAAATTATTAAAAAAAGCCTGCTGATCGTATTTTTCAGCAGGCTTTTTTGTAATTTAGGCCCAACTTAAATCCTCAGTATATGGCAATATTAAAAGAATCAGACGAAAGAAAAAATACCGTTATTGATGTGGCAAAGCTTATGCTTGTTGCTGCACGCACAGCACCCAAAGGCAAAGGGGCTGACAATCTTGAAATGGCTATTCTCACCGATAATGATATCCGTTTGCTGGCCATGGAAATGAGAAAAATCGGCGAACAAAAAGAATATGATATTTTCCTGCGGGATGCCGATAATGTGCTTGCCAATGCGGATGCGGTAGTGCTTATTGGCACACGAATCAAAACACTGGGGCTGAAAGTTTGCAGTTTATGTGGTTTTGCTGATTGTGCAACCAAAGAAAAATACCCGCTGGTGCCTTGTGTTTACAATACAGGTGATTTGGGTATTGCCGTGGGTTCAGCTGCGGCTGTGGCTTCTCAACATTTTATAGATAACCGCATCATGCATACCATTGGCATGGCAGCCATAAACCTGGAAATACTCAGCAAAGGGGTTAAAATAATATGGGGAATTCCTCTTAGTGCTTCATCAAAGAATCCCTATTTCGACCGGAAAAAATAACGAGGGATAAGTTGTAAACGAACCGGGTGGTTACCGCCCCTGCTGTTCTAACCTGAACCCCGCTCAAGGGCCTGGTTTTATGGCAATGCCCAACAGGATAAAGTAACTTGACGGGTACCAAAGTTGTTTTAAGGACGATTGAATTTCATTTGACGGGACTGTCTTCAAAGCATTTCCTGTTAGGATTTTAGGGCTGTTGAAACGGGTATCTGACTGATAACCAGATGTTGTTTCTTCCGGCTCATCGACCGGCAGGCTTTTTGAAACAGCCCCGTTTTTATTGGCAGTTTATTTCAATTGCATCCCTACTGCCCGGATAGGTTTCCGGTAGTTTTTAAATAATAATTTTATCATTTTGTCTTTTGTTTGAACCAATTGATTGTATTAAGTGTTTGAAAATTTGAAGCATTTTGTTTTTTACCTTTGTAAAATACGTTTAATATAAATCATTGTTGGTATGAAAAGAAATTCGAATGTTGTTACGCAGGGAGGAAAGCCGGTAACCCTTATGGGTAAAATCATAAAAACAGGTAGACATGCCAAAAACTTCATTGCCACCGGAATTGACATGCAACCTGTAAAACTTAGCGACTATCAGGGAAAAGTCAGGATAATAACCTCTATGGGATCAGTAGATACCGATGTTTGCGCAGAACAAACCCGCAGATTTAACCTTGAAGCATCAAAACTTAGTGGCGTGCAGATTATTGCCATCTCTTGTGATTTGCCTTTTGCCTTAAAAAGGTTTTGTGGCGCAGAGGGGATTGATAAAGTGGTTGTAGTTTCTGATCATAAAGAAACAGATTTTGGCATTAAGTACGGTTTGCTGGTTGAGGAGTTTCGCTTGCTGGCCCGCAGTGTAATCATCAT
>CAZBGI010000028.1:0-42498 GCA_964491395.1 uncultured Bacteroidales bacterium
CAAATTTATGGTCACACGAAAAATTGAACAGCTTATTCAGGCCAAAATCTCTGATCCCAAGGCGATTATTGTTTATGGTGCGCGTCAAACCGGCAAAACAACTGCTGTGAAAAAAATATGTAAAGACAGGGAAGATGTTTTGTGGTTAAATGCCGATGAGCCGAATGTGCGCGCACTTTTCGAAAATATCTCTTCCTCAAGGTTAAAGGCTGTCGTGGGGGGGAAAAGGATTATTGTTATAGATGAAGCCCAGCGCATAAAAGACATTGGTGTTAGCATGAAGCTTATAACGGATGAACTTCATGGCAAGAAATTGATTGCAACCGGATCGTCATCTTTTGAACTGGCCAATGATATAAAAGAACCTCTTACAGGCCGGAAATGGGAGTTTGGGTTATATCCATTGTCGTTTGAAGAACTGGTTGCCCACGCGGGTTTACTGGAAGAGGAGTCAATGCTGCCGCACCGGCTGGTTTATGGCAGTTACCCTGATGTAATAATGAACCCCGGAAACGAAAAAGATATTTTAAGGCAATTGACCGACAGCTACCTTTATAAGGATATCCTCTTATGGCAGAATATAAAAAGAGCAGATAAACTTATTCAGCTTTTACAAGCATTGTCTTTGCAGGTGGGCAGCGAAGTCTCTTTTAATGAACTGGCCAATCTGTTAGGCATGGATAATCAGACGGTAGAAAGATACATTCAACTCCTGGAACAATCCTATGTTATTTTCAGAATCAATGCTTTTAGCAGGAATCTGCGCAAGGAGCTTAAAAGAGGACGGAAAATTTATTTTTATGATAACGGTATACGAAATGCGCTGATTGCGAATTTTAATCCTATAGAGTTACGGCAAGACATTGGGGTGCTATGGGAGAATTATCTTGTCAGTGAACGGATGAAGAGCCTTGAGTATAACAAAATATGGGCAAACAAATACTTTTGGAGGACGCAGGATCAGCAAGAGATTGATTACCTTGAAGAAAGAGACGGAGTATTATTTGCCTACGAATTCAAATGGAATCCCCGAAAGAAAGTAAGGTTTTCCAAGACTTTTACAGGAACATATCCTGATCATAAGTTGCAAATTGTAAACCGTGAGAATTATGCTGATTTCTTAATTCCCTGAAGACTTTGGTTGAAACTAACTGACCCGTAATCCAACGACTCCCGGCTCGTCCAACCACTAAAATAACCCCAGGTTCTTTATTGCATTTCGCCCGGCACCGGCGACCATTTGAAACAGCATTCCATCAATACAGGGCTGGTTTTCCTTTCGGAAGGAATACAAAAATATATCATGCCTGAAGTGACAGGAGCCGGGCGATTTGAGCGAATTGGTTTTGAATTCTCCCTGAACAAGGGTGCCAAAGTGAAAATCTGCGGCTCCTGCGCTGAGGCACGCGGATTGAAAAACGCCACCCTCATCGAAGGGACAGAAATCAGCACCATGGCCGAATTTACCCAATGGGTGGTGGACAGTGACAAAGTACTCACATTCTGATGCTTTTGCTGATGACTGGATAATGACAATTGGCTGCCCATTCACAAATTGATTATTGATATTGAACCCACCCTGGCGAAAGAGTTCTGAAATCCCCGTTTGTTTGAAAAAACCTTGTATTTTTGCCTGACACAAATCTATATTTATATGTATCCAAAATTTATCATCAACCAGGGAAGGTTAATCATCGGAATGGTCAATCAACACAAAGAACTGGCAGAGGATCATTCCACTACTCAGGGGGGAGGTTGGTGGCATTTGGATAAGGAGAGCAAATCCATCTGGCTGTATGCCCGCAGCCTGCTGTTTGGCAGTGTGCCGCGCAAGGTGTTACAGGATGTGATTGCCGCCGGTAATCACGATTACCCGGGTTATACTTTCTATTACAGCCGTTCTGCAAACCTGGAAACCGCTATGGCCCAGGGCGACAAACTGGGATAGTATTCGCCCTCAAATTCCATTAACCTTTCTATCTTTGCCCCCAAAAATACCATGTACTTTTCCCCCGTTCATTACGAAGAACCTCTTTTTCGCCCGCCCGCCGAGGCCTATTCTGCCATAGTGCAGGCCACCATTGGCTGCTCGTGGAATCAATGTGCTTTCTGTGAGATGTATACCTCCAAAAAGTTCAGGGCAAGACCCATGGATGAGGTGCTGGCGGATATTTCCAAGCTGGCACTCCACTATCGGGGAAGCGCGAAAAAAGTCTTTCTGGCCGATGGCAATGCTTTTGTGTTATCGATTCCCAGGCTGATTCAGATTCTTGAGCACGTGCAAAAGGAATTTGGGCGCCTGCAAAGGGTGTCATGCTATGCTTCACCACGCGATATTCTGGCCAAAACGGAACAGGAACTTGTGCAGCTCAGAGAACTGGGCCTTAAATTACTCTATGTGGGAATTGAAAGCGGTGATGACGAATTGCTGCAGCTTGTCAACAAAGGGGAGACTTACCAGACTACGCTCAATGGTATTTCCAGGGCTCATAATGCCGGCATCGATACTTCCATCATGATCCTCAACGGGCTGGGAGGGAAAAGGTATGCCCGGCAGCATGCCATTAACTCGGCCCGTATCATCAATGCACTCAATCCCAGATTTCTTTCCACGCTTACCCTGAGCATGCCTTATGGGGAAGACCATTTTCGTGAGAAGTTCAAAGGGGAATACCAGCAACAAACGGTGGTGGAGATCATGCAGGAGTTGCGTGTTTTTATTGAGCATCTGGAGGTAGAAAATGTCATTTACCGCAGCAACCATGTTTCCAACAATCTGATTCTTTCCGGTACATTGTCGCGCGATAAAGAAGAATTGCTTCAGCAAATGGATGCTGCCATTGCCGCCACACCCGCAAACCTGATGCCGGTGCAATCGGGTACCTTATAATGTTTTGATCTGATCAAGATCTGCTTTTTTCAGCGTCTTTTCTTCTTCAATGTCATAGTCATTTTGCAACCCTAACCAGAACTTTGCACCATTTCCAAAGTATTGGGATAATCTTAGTGCTATGTCTGCTGTAATCCTTCTGTTGCCTTTCAAAATCTGACCAATCCTTGTCTGAGGAATAAATGTTTCTTTGGACAACCCCACCCCCTGTTAATAACTTCACAATCCCCTTTTTTCACCTTTTTCGCTTTTGTGACAAAAAATTCGTATAGAGAATACTGATGCTCGTCCTGATCTATGTTGGATTGGAAGATGTTAAACATGAATACCTGCATTAAAACGCTTGTATAGACCGTTAAATCTGCATTTCGGATACCAAAGATTTTGCAAAATTTCTTGCAGAAAAGTTTTTTATTTCACTTAAAGCAGTACTTTTGTTAAAAATTTCACAGCTAATCTTTTATTTGTTAAGAATATGAACAAATTGATTGCACTAACAGAAGCAGTAGATAAAATCAAAGACGGAATGGTCTTAATGGTGGGAGGATTTCTCACCACGGGTGGCCCTAACTCATTGATGGATAAGCTTTCAGAGTCCACCGTTAAGGATCTGACCATCATTTGTAATGATGCTGCCTTTGATGAAAAAGGGATGGGAAAACTCATCGCCAACGGACAGGTTAAAAAGATCATTACTTCTTACATTGGCTCCAACAAATCAGCGGTAGAACAGATGAACGCCGGATCACTGGAGGTAGAATTTGTTCCACAGGGAACCCTGGCCGAGCGTGTAAGAGCGGGAGGATCCGGTTTAGGGGGTGTATTAACCCCCACGGGCATTGGTACCAAGGTGGAAGAGGGCAAGCAAGTAATAGAGGTGGATGGGAAACCTTTTCTGCTGGAAAAGCCGCTCAAAGCCGATGCTGCTTTGCTGGGCGCTTCCATGGCTGATGAAAGCGGCAACCTCTTTTTCAAAGGAACCACCCGCAATTTCAATCCCCTGATGGCCATGGCTGCTGAAATTGTATTGGCTGAAACCGCAGAAGTGGTGAAGAACGGTGAAATTCTTCCTGAGAATGTTCACACCCCTGCAATTCTGGTTGACTATATCTACAAAAAATAAAAACATAAAATATGTCTGAAAAAGTAATGATTCGTGTTCGCATGAGCTCTCATGATGCTCATTATGGGGGTAATCTGGTGGATGGTGCCAAAATGTTGCAACTCTTCGGCGATGTGGCTACCGAACTGTTGATTCGCCTGGATGGCGATGAAGGGCTGTTCAGGGCTTACGACAGTGTGGAATTTCTGGCTCCCGTGTATGCCGGCGATTACATTGAAGCTACCGGTGAAATTGTATCGCAAGGCAACTCTTCCCGCAAAATGGTATTTACCGCTACCAAGGTCATTGCACCCCGTACCGATATTTCGCCCTCTGCTGCCGACGTGCTGGAAGAACCCATCGTGGTGTGTACAGCCTCCGGAACCTGCATTACACCCAAAGAATGTCAACGCAAAAAATAGCACTTTTCATGGAAAAACTTATTATTACAGCCGCTATCTGCGGTGCAGAAGTCTTGAAAGAACATAACCCCGCCGTTCCTTATACCGCGGAAGAATGTGCCAGGGAAGCAAAACTCGCCTATGAGGCCGGTGCAAGCATCATTCACCTGCATGTACGTCATGACGATGGTACGCCCACCCAGGACAAAAACCGCTTCAAAGAAGTCATGGATGCCATTTACAAAGTGTGTCCCGATGTTATTATCCAGCCCTCTACAGGAGGTGCAGTGGGGATGACCGACGATGAAAGACTCCAGCCCACAGAGCTGAACCCCGAAATGGCTACTCTGGACTGTGGTACGCTTAATTTTGGTGGGGATGAAGTATTTATGAATACCGAAAACACCATCAAATATTTTGGCAAAAGAATGATTGAAAGAGGCATCAAGCCTGAACTGGAAGTATTCGATAAGAGCATGATCGACATGGCATTGCGCCTGCAAAGGAAAGGTTTCATTGAATTGCCCATGCATTTCGATTTTGTGATGGGTGTAAATGGGGGTATCTCCGGTGATTTGAGAGATTTTGTTTTCCTGCGTCACAGTATTCCTGCCGATGCCACTTACACGGTAGCCGGTATCGGACGTTTCGAGTTTCCCCTGGCCATGGCAGCCATTATCGATGGCGGACACGTAAGGGTTGGATTTGAAGACAACGTGTACCTTTCCAAAGGGGTACTGGCAAAATCCAATGGCGAGCTGGTGGAGAAAGTAGTAAGGATGGCCCGCGAAATGGGACGTGAAATTGCCAACCCTGAGGAAGCACGTGAAATTTTAGGGCTGAAACCCCGCAACTGAGATTACCCAATCCATTGAAAGTAAAATACAATTTATCAAAACTTTAACTCTTATCACACCAAACAATGAAAAAAGGAAACAAATACGGACTGCACAGAGTAATAGAGCCGCAGGGTGTGTTGCCCCAGCCCGCCAACAAGATTGACAACAACATGGATGAGATTTATGACAATGAAATCCTCATCGATGTGCAAACCCTCAACATCGACTCTGCCAGCTTTACACAGATTGAAGAGCAGGCCAAAGGCGACAAGGAAGAGATTGCACGCATCATGCTGGATATCGTGGCCAAACAGGGAAAGCACCGCAACCCCGTTACCGGATCAGGCGGTATGCTCCTGGGTACAGTGGAAAAAATCGGTGATGCTCTCAAAGGAAAGATTGACCTCGAAGAAGGCGACAAAATTGCTACCCTGGTTTCTTTGTCGCTCACCCCACTGCGCATCGATAAAATCAAGGATATCCGCCCCGACATCGATCAGGTAGATATTGATGGAAAAGCCATTCTGTTTGAAAGTGGCATCTATGCCAAAATTCCTGAGGATATGCCCGAAACCCTGGCCCTGTCAGCCCTGGATGTTGCCGGTGCTCCTGCTCAAACCGCCAAACTGGTAAAACCCGGCGATACCGTATTGATCATTGGTGCCGGTGGAAAATCAGGAATGTTGTGCTGCTACGAAGCACAAAAACGCGCCGGTGTTACCGGCAAAGTTATTGGCCTGTGCCACAGCGAAAGAAGTACCAAAAGGCTGCAGGATTTGGAACTGTGCGATCATGTTTTTGCGGCCGATGCTACACAGCCTGTGCCCATCCTGGAAAAAATTGAAGAACTTACCGGCGGGGAAATGTGCGATGTAATCATCAACAACGTAAACATCCCCGACACCGAGATGGCCAGCATCCTTACCTGTAAAGATGGTGGTATCGTGTATTTCTTCTCCATGGCTACCAGCTTTACCAAGGCTGCACTGGGTGCCGAAGGTGTGGGGATGGATGTAAACATGATTGTAGGCAATGGGTATACCCGCGGGCATGCTGAAATTACCCTGCAAATTCTCAGAGAATCCGACAAACTCAGAAAAGTTTTCACTGAACTCTACGCGTAATTCATACAACTTCCGGTGTCAGAAATTTCAGGTCTGACACCGGAATATTTTAATCACTCCAAACACCCTTAATCCACTCTATGAACAAAGGCTGCAGATACGGAACCCACAGGGTTCTCAATCCTCCCGGCACCTTGCCCCAACCCGCCGAACAACTGGACAATACCATGGAAATCTTCGATAATGAAGTATTGATAGAGGTCAATACGCTCAATATCGACTCCGCTTCCTATACCCAGATTAAGCAAGTGTGTGAAGCCGATGCCGGCAAAATGAAAGATATGATTACTGCTATCATTGCCCAGAGAGGCAAGATGCAAAATCCGGTAACCGGCTCCGGGGGGATGCTCATTGGCACTGTGAAAGAGGTAGGTCCCAGCTTCCCTAAAAACAAACTGAAGGTAGGTGATAAGATTGCCACCCTGGTGTCACTTTCCCTTACGCCTTTGAAACTTCACTCCATCCTGCATCTCGACCCTGCTTCCGATCAGGTAGATGTGGAGGCAGAAGCCATCCTTTTTGAAAGTGGCATCTTTGCTGTTTTGCCTGATGATATTCCTGATAAACTCGCCCTGGCAGCCCTGGATGTGGCAGGAGCGCCGGCCCAGGTCGACCGCCTGGTGACTGAAGGGGATATCGTTTGTGTGTTGGGTGGCGGTGGAAAATCCGGAATACTCTGTTGCTACCAGGCCATGCAGAATGCCGGTCCCAGCGGAAAGGTTATTGTGGTGGAATATTCTGAGGAAAATGCCCGCCGCATCAAAGAATTAGACCTTGCCACCCATGTTATCGTGGCCGATGCCACCCAGGTAATGGAAGTATACAACCAGGTTATGGCTATTACCGGAGGCCGGGGTTGTGATGTTACCATCAACAACGTTAATGTTCCTTCCACCGAAATGACCTCCATCCTTATTACCAAGGGGCAGGGGTATGTGTATTTCTTCTCTATGGCTACCAGCTTCACCAAGGCCGCTTTAGGCGCCGAAGGGGTAGGCAAAGACATCCACCTTATTGTAGGTAACGGGTATGCCAGAGGGCACGCCGACCTTACCCTGAATATCATCCGTGAATCCAGGGAAATCAGAGAATTGTTTGAAAAAATTTATATTTAAAGTTATGATAGCAAGTCAACGAAAAGTATTATTCCCGGAATCAACCGACACTCAGTGGAATGACTGGAAGTGGCAGGTGAAAAACAGGATAGAAACCCTGGAACAACTCAAAGAGTACATTCATCTTACTCCCCAGGAGGAGGAAGGGGTGCGCAAGTCGCTGAAAACACTCAGGATGGCTATTACTCCCTATTACCTCAGCCTTATCAACCCTGATGATCCCAACTGTCCGGTGCGCAAACAAGCCATTCCAACAGGGGCTGAAACCCATTTTACCGCTTCCGATTTGCGCGACCCGCTGCATGAAGACGAAGATGCTCCCGTACCCGGCTTAACCCACCGGTATCCCGACAGGGTATTGTTGCTCATCACCGATATGTGCGCCATGTACTGCCGCCATTGCACCCGCAGGCGGTTTGCAGGACAAAAGGATGATGAAACACCCGGCGATTACATACAGAAAGCCATCGATTATATTGCACGCAATCCCCAGATCCGCGATGTGGTTCTCTCGGGGGGTGATGCCCTGATGGTATCTGACAAGAGGCTTGAATCTATTCTGCAGCGTCTCAGGGAAATTCCTCACGTGGAGATTATCCGGATTGGATCAAGGGTACCCGTGGTATGTCCACAGAGAATCACCGACGACCTGGTGAAAGTCATCAGCAAGTATCATCCGGTCTGGGTAAATACCCATTTCAATCATCCCAACGAAATTACCCCTGAAGCAAGGGAAGCGCTGGCCAAACTGGCCAATGCCGGTGTGCCATTGGGTAACCAGTCGGTATTGCTTCGTGGAGTGAATGACTGTGTGAACATCATGAAAACGCTGGTGCACAAACTTACCTACAACAGGGTGCGTCCCTATTATATCTATCAGTGCGATTTGTCCATGGGGCTGGAGCATTTCCGTACCCCTGTTTCCAAAGGTGTTGAAATCATTGAAGGACTCAGAGGTCATACCAGCGGATATGCTGTTCCTACCTTCGTGGTAGATGCGCCCGGTGGTGGGGGGAAAATTCCTGTGATGCCTACCTATCTGATTTCTCAGGCACCCGGAAGAGTGGTGCTGCGGAATTTCGAAGGGGTTATCACAACCTATACCGAACCCACCAACTACACCAACGATTGCCAGTGCCCGGATTGCATTGAAAAGAGAGAAGTAGAAGGAGTAGCATCCCTGCTGCAGGGCCAGCATCTTACGCTTGAACCGGTGCGTTTGAAAAGGAAGAACCGCAAATCTTCTAAAAACGGCCTGCAACTCAACTAAAACTTATGCAGGGTATGCTGGTGGTTGCCTCATGCCCTGCTTTGAACTCAAATTAGTAACCTGTAAACAAACCGTTTGCTATGCCTTTTGTCAATGAGCTTACACATTACGACAGTCTGTCCATCGTGGGGCTTGGTAAAAATACAGGCAAAACAGAATGTCTCAACTACATCCTGTCGCGGCTTCCTCTGGACCGGATCAGGGTAGGAGTGAGCTCTGCCGGTATTGACGGCGAAAGGATGGATCAGGTTACCCATACCACCAAGCCCGAGATCTTTCTGCGCGAAGGGGTGTTGTTTACTACCAGCGAGAAGCACTATCGACGCAGAAAGCTTACTTCAGAACTGCTCCACATCAGCAACGAACAGACTTCACTGGGGCGACTGATTACCGGCAAGGTACAAACAGGTGGTAAGGTGCTGCTTTCCGGTCCTCCAGCTACAACGTCTCTTAAACGATGGATTGAGTTTCTTCGTACACATCACCAGGTCGACCTGTGTATTGTGGATGGAGCCCTTTCCCGCCTGAGCCTGGCTTCGCCGGCGGTTTCATCTTCTATGGTGCTAACCACCGGGGCCGCGGTATCAGTTAATATGCCCGAGCTGGTCAATAAAACTGCTTTTGTTGCAGAGTTGATTCACCTCGGGAAAAGTAAATATGCAAAGCAACTGACAGATGCAGACAACCAGAATCATGTGCAGATTATTGACCCTGATTCACAACTGAAACTGACTTCTTATTCTTCGGCGATGCAAGTGGATACGGGCCTGAAAACCATCATGAAACAGGCCAAAGCTGTTTTTATTCCCGGGGCACTTACCGACAGGTTTCTGAAGAGTATCTCCTGCGATGCACAGTTGATAAAAACGGAGATAATAGTGCGCGATTTTACCTGTATTTTTGCATCACCCATGACTTTCCGGCTGTTTCTGAAAAAAGGAGGAAACGTAAAGGTGATGGAGAAAAGCAAACTGATTGCCCTGTGCGTGAATCCCGTTTCGCCCGGTGGGTACAAAATGGATTCTGACAGACTTTGTGACGAACTCTCCGGGAAAATCCAAATCCCGGTTTACGATATTGTGAAAAATGGATAACCGCTTTAGCAACATACTGGAAACGGGCCTCAGGTGGATGTTTGAAAACCTGGAGCTTTCCTCTTCTTTCTCTGCTCAGATGCTGAGAGAGCAGACAATGGCTGTGGATGCCGGCGAGATAGCGGATCAGTACCTGTTGCTGAAGGTATTTTGTGACAAATTGGCTCCGGGAGGGCCCTGGGAAAGCAAACAGGTACAAATGCAGTCTTACCTGGGGCATTTGCGCGATATTCGGCTTACCCTGTCAACCCTGGGTGAAAGCCATACCCCGGATGATATTGAACTTTTTGAAATCAAATCGCTCTCCATCATCAGTGAAAATATGCGCCCGTTTGTCAATGAACTGCTACTGGAAGACTTTCAGCTACCTGATTTGTCAGCGGTAAAAGCGATGCTGGACCCGGAGAATACAGGGATCAACTCTTTTTACGTATATGATGCGTATGATGAGCGGCTCTCCAGCCTGAGGAAGAGAATCCGGTCTGAAGGCGAATATGCCGAAGAGCTGCAATACCAGGCAGCCGTGATCGAGCAGGGTGTTCGTAAATCGTTGACCCAGTCTCTTCTGCTTTTCAGATCGCAATTACAGCAGGCCCTTCATTCATTGGCCCATACCGATATTCTATTGGCCAAAGCACTGCAGGTGCATAGGTTAAAGCTGGTGTTGCCCGAAGTTGTTGAAACTACTACATCATTGCATGGGCTTTTCAACCCCGAAGTGAAAGATATTCTTGCAAAAGAAGGAAAAGAATTTGAACCGGTGGATGTATCGTTTTCACTGTACCAACCCCTGTTGATAACCGGTGCCAATATGGGAGGCAAGAGCCTCACTCTGAAAACCCTGGCCATGGTGCAGTTGCTTTTTCAGTTTGGGTTTGGAATTCCTGCCCAAAGGGCATCAATGGTTCCGGTAGAAGAGGTGTTTTTGTCCGCAGGAGACCATCAGGATTTTTTAAAGGGAATTTCCTCCTTTGGCGCTGAAATGAAAAAAATTGACCAGGCTTTGTCGTTGATGGATAAGGGCAAAAAAATACTGTGTCTGATCGATGAACCTGCCAGCACTACCAATCCCACTGAGGGGGCTGCCCTTGTAAAAGGATTGATGAAGATGCTCTTGCAAAAAAACACCCTGTCCATCGTCACTACCCATTACAACCTGAAGGGAGTCAATTGCCAGCGTTTGAGGGTAAAAGGATTTCAGGACGGCAGGATGAACTATCAACTGATAGCCGACCCACTGGATGAAACACCCCGGGAGGCATTGCGCATTGCGCAATCAATGGGAATCAATCCCCGTTGGATCGAACTGGCTTACCATGAACTGGAAAATGCAGATATTGAAAACAATCTAATTCGAAAAACGAACATGCAATCCCATAATGAAACCAATGCCTAACGGCGCACAGCAAAAAAATAATGATAGCTGTCAATGATACAGGCGCATAACACCGACATTATCGGATTTTCATAAAAGAGCATAACAAATATATCACCAAGCAATTGCAAAAATATAAACAAATGAACCAAAGTAAATTAGGTCTTGATTTTCAGCGCGTAGAGTATGCCAGGGGACTGGCCTCAGGCATCGCCGCTAACGTGCAGAACTTTGTGGAGGATTACACCACGGTGGCCGTTGAGCGTACCATCGCCCGGTTGCTGGGGGTAGATGGGATTGATGAAAATGAGGTGCCGCTCCCCAATGTGGTGGTAGACCATATCAAAGAAAACAACCTCCTGGGTGAAGGGGTCATGTTTTTCATGTCCAACGCCATGGTGCAAACAGGAATGCAACCTCAGCAAATTGCTGAAGAAATAGCAGCCGGCAAACTCGATATTACCCGCCTGCCTGTTGCTGACAAACAACAACGCGATGCGGCCATAGAGCCTGTTGTAAAAGCGAGCGTGGAACGTATCCGCCGCAGAAGGGCCCGCAAGGAAGACTATATCAAAAACATGGGAGAAGGCCCAAAGCCCTATCTTTACGTGATTGTGGCTACTGGAAATATTTATGAAGATGTAGTGCAGGCGGAAGCAGCAGCCCGGCAGGGAGCTGATATCATTGCTGTAATCCGCACCACCGGTCAGTCTCTGCTCGATTATGTGCCCTATGGCGCCACCACGGAAGGGTTTGGAGGCACATTCGCTACCCAGGAGAATTTCCGCATCATGCGCACCGCTCTCGATAAAGTGGGTGAAGAAGTGGGTAGATATATTCGCCTGTGTAACTACTGCTCGGGGCTTTGCATGCCCGAAATCGCCGTGATGGGCGCTTTCGAAGGACTCGATGTGATGCTCAACGATGCCCTCTACGGTATCCTCTTCCGCGATATCAACATGCAACGTACCCTCGTTGACCAGTATTTTTCCAGGATTATCAACGGCTTCGCCGGGGTTATCATCAATACCGGGGAAGATAACTATCTCACCACTGCCGATGCTTTTGAAGAAGCGCATACAGTGCTGGCTTCCGACCTTATTAATGAACAACTGGCTTTGCTTGCCGGACTACCCGAAGAGCAGATGGGGCTCGGTCATGCTTTCGAAATGGATCCTGAAATGGAAAATGGTTTCCTCTACGAGCTGGCACAAGCCCAGATGACCCGGGAAATCTTTCCCAAGGCAACCCTCAAGTACATGCCCCCCACCAAGTTTATGACGGGTAATATTTTTAAAGGTCATCTGCAGGATGCCCTGTTCAACATGATCGGTATCTGGACCAACCAGGGCATTCAGTTGCTGGGTATGCCTACCGAGGCCATCCATACCCCTTTTATGTCTGACCGCTACCTGGCCATTGAAAATGCACGCTATATCTTCAATAATATGAAAAGTCTTGGCGAAGAGGTGGAGTTCAGGGAAGGAGGCATCATTCGCAAGCGTGCTTCCTTTGTAGTGGAAAAAGCCATTGAAACCCTTGAAAGGATAGAGAAGGAGGGATTGTTCTCTGCACTTGAAATGGGCTTGTTTGGCGATGTAAAAAGAATGAAAACCGGCGGCAAAGGATTGAACGGGGTAGTGGAAAAAGCCGGCAATTACGAAAATCCCTTTGTACAATTAATGAAACCTGCATGAGCAGTAATCTCATAGCCGGAGATGAACAAGTTTTATTTATGAAAGGTTCCGTCGAACCATTAAAAATCAAATTTAGATTGATGAAAGGAGTAAATTAATATGAGTGGAGGTTTATATTCTACCGATTCCAAAGATTTCGACAAAACCCTTGACATGTCGAAGGTGATGCCTTATGGCGATACCATGAACGACGGCAAGGTACAGCTTAGTTTTACCTTGCCGGTACCTGCCGGTGCGGAAGCTACCGAAGCTGCCAAACAACTCATTAAGAAAATGGGATTAGACAATCCGCAGGTAGTGTTTTTCAAAGAACTCACCCCCGGCTTTACTTTTTTTAACTGCTATGGCAACTGCGTGCATACGATAGATTACTCCAGTATCTATGTGCCCAAGGTGGAAAGCACGGTTATGTCCATGGAGGAAACCGATGCCTACCTGAAAGAGCATGTGGGCCGCCCCCTGGTAGTGGTGGGTGCCAGCACCGGCACCGATGCCCATACCGTGGGTATCGATGCCATCATGAACATGAAAGGATATGCCGGGCACTACGGTCTGGAGCGATATGAAATGTATGATGCATACAACCTGGGTTCGCAGGTGCTCAATGAAGATTTCATTGCCAAAGCCCTGGAGCTCAAGGCCGATGCACTGCTGGTGTCGCAAACAGTTACCCAGAAGGATGTACACATCAAAAACATGCTCGAACTGGTGGAGATGCTCGAAGCAGAAGGCCTGCGCAGCAAGGTAATCCTGGCATGTGGCGGACCCCGCATCAGCCACGAGCTGGCCAAAGAGCTGGGCTATGATGCCGGTTTTGGTATGAATTCATACGCTACCGATGTGGGGTCTTATATTGCCCAGGAGTTTGTGAGAAGAAAAGAGGATAAAAAATAACCATTTATAATTCAAAAATATACAATTATGGATAAATTTCAAATCCGTGAAGTTATTGCCCGACGTGCAGCTCTTGAGCTCAAGGATGGCGATGTGGTAAACCTGGGCATTGGACTGCCTACCCTGGTTCCCAACTACCTCTGCAAAGGGGTGCATGTAAACCTTCAATCCGAAAACGGTCTGCTGGGTATGGCCGCACAGCCCGAACCCGGCATGGAAGACCATAACTACACCAATGCCGGTGGGGGATTTATCACCTATACCGATAATGCTTCCTGCTTCGATTCTTCCATGTCTTTTGCCATCATTCGCGGCGGTCATGTGGATGTGACCATCCTGGGCGCTCTGGAAGTTGACGAAAAAGGAAACCTTGCCAACTGGATGATCCCCGGAAAGAAAACCCCCGGAATGGGCGGTGCCATGGATTTGATTGTAGGTGCCAAAAGAGTAATCCTCGCCATGGAACACACTGCCAAAGGAGCACACAAAATCCTCAGCCAGTGCAATCTGCCTCTTACCGCTGCCGGTGAAGTGGATATGATCATTACCGAAATGGGCGTGATGGAAGTAACTCCGGAGGGCATAGTCCTCACGGAAATCAATCCCCAATTCACGCCCGAACAGGTGCAGGAAGCCACCGGCGCCAGACTCATTGTTGCTGAGGGTTTGGAGAGGATGAAAAGCTGCTGAAGAGAGTGAAAAGAGAAAAGTGAAAAGAGAAAAGCAAGATGAAAGCTGAAAGTCCGTAGCCCCGGCCGCTGAGCCTGTCGAAGCGGAGTGGTAAGCTCGAAGCCCTAAGCCGGAAGGATTTAGTGAAGCGTAAGAAAGCCAATAGCCAATAGCCAAAAGCTAAAAGGTAAAAACACTTCAACCAATCACTTTTCACTGATCACTTATTTATTTTATCAAACACAAACAAAACTCCATAAAAAAATGAAAGTATACATCGTTGCGGCAAAAAGAACCGCCATAGGAAAATTTATGGGCTCATTGTCAGGATTTCATCCTTCAGAACTCGGGGCCAAAGTGATAAGTCAACTGATTAAAGATGCAGGAATTGAACCTTCCAGAGTGGACAGTGTCATTACCGGAAATATCCTGTCTGCCGGGCAAGGGCAGGGGATTGCCCGCCAATGTGCCATCAAAGCCGGTATTCCGCAGGAAGTCCCCGCTTATGCTATTAACATGGTATGTGGCTCGGGCATGAAAGCCATCATGAACGGCTATGCCGATATCAAGTCAGGTGATGCTTCCGTGGTAATTGCAGGAGGTACCGAATCCATGTCAACCGCAGGTTTTGTGATGCCCGGAGGCAACCTCAGAAATGGTGTAAAAATGGGTAATATCTCTGCTGTGGACCACATGGTGTTTGACGGGCTTACTGATGCTTTTGAGGGGTACCACATGGGTATTACGGCAGAAAATATTGCCGAAAAGTATAGCATTGCGCGGGAGAAACAGGATGATTTTGCCTGGAGTTCCCAGCAGAAAGCCATTCAGGCTGTGGATACCGGAGCTTTTAATGCAGAGATAGTGCCGGTAGAGATTGTTACCCGCAAGGAAACCATCGTTTTTGAAAAAGATGAATACCCTAACCGCCATACCAGCCGTGATAAACTGGGTTCTCTGCGTGCTGCTTTCAAGAAAGAAGGTACTGTAACTGCAGGCAATGCTTCAGGAATCAACGACGGTGCCTCTTTTGTGATGCTTGCCTCTGAAAAGTCGGTGGAAGAACTCAACCTGACTCCTCTTGCTGAAATCGTAGCCTATGCGCAAGCGGGTGTTGATCCTGCATACATGGGATTGGGTCCTGTTCCGGCCATTGCCAAAGTTCTTGCCAAAGCTAATATGTCGCTCAAAGATATGGAGCTTCTCGAACTCAACGAGGCTTTTGCGGCACAATCGCTGGGAGTGATAAAAATGTTGGCACAGCAACATGGGGTAGAGGAACAGTGGATTCTTGACCGTTGCAATGTAAACGGTGGTGCCATCGCCCTGGGTCATCCCATTGGCGCATCTGGCAACCGTATCGTGGTTACCCTGCTTCATGCCCTCAAAGCCGCAGGCAAAAAAACAGGACTTGCCTCTCTATGCATCGGAGGGGGAATGGGTACTGCAATCATTATTAAAAATATAGCGTAATCATTCATCTCTGTTCTGATTACCTGCTGTAATATCACCGGTGGCTGATACCCCGGCCACTTATCCATCCAGACTCTTACCTTTACCGGGTGAAGCGGGATTTTATCATTGTCCGGCAAAAAAATATCCATGGGACTCACCTCATGGAATACGCATATCATTGACGCATACTGATAATAGACAATAGCGCTGTACTACAAAAAAAAGCAGGAGGAAAAGAAACTTGTTTTCCTCCTGCTAAAAAGTAATAATCAGATGATTATATTTTCCAAAATTACATTATTCGTCGGCCACCACACTGATGCGGCTTACCTGCCAGCCTGATGCTTCGGAAGAGGTACTGACATACTTTAGCGCTACATGAATGGTCTGTCCGTCGAATTCTGAAATGTCGATATCTCCGCTTTCAACATAAGTCCAGTTATTACCAGGTGGGCGATTGTAATCTGTCAGTTCCACCCATGTTCCGGAGGTCGTGGGGTCTGATTCATCATAATCATTGGCCACCAAGACTTTTAAATCATCATAGCTGGAGATATAATTAATGGCTTCTCTCAGGTTCAGTGCTGTATTGGTTTGTCCACTCAGGTCGATGGCAGGAGACACAAACCAGTCTTCATTGGGTATGGGGCCACCGTCAAATCCGTTCATATAGGCCGAACCTCCGTCGAAGGTTACGTGGTTCCATTCCTGCGGACCGGAAATATTAAAGGCTGTGAAAGAACCAAGGTCGGAGTCAAAATTTTCTTCAAAAACAGTGGCTACCGGGTCCGGATCCGGGTCGGGATCAGGCATGCCTTCCATCCAGTACATGTAAGTATCTTTAAGTCCGGGTACTCCGAAATAACCTGTCAGGTTGCCTCTGAGTCTTACCAATTCTCCGAGGTTTTCAGGATTGTCTACCAGATTGATGGCATCTCTTACTTCACCAATGGGCAATTGTACCATCAGTATTCTGGCTGAATTGATTTCATCAGGATTATCGGCCAGCATAATATTGGTAGTTGTTCTGAAAGGAGGTTCAAAGTTATCTTCAAAAGGATCCACATCTGTTTCTCTAACTCCGACAATGTAACCTTCCACCCACATTCCTGAGCCGGTATTGTTGCCTATGGCAGCAGCTACATTAAAGGGAGATTCGAATGTTCCCTCACCTTCGGGTCCACCTTCCACTTCACAGCGCTCCCCTTCCATATCCAAATCCTCATATTCATTGATTACCAGCTGGTAGTCATTAACAAATTTGGTGAGGATCGCTTTGATGGTGCCGTTTCCTTCAGGGAGTTCAAAAGAGGCAAAATCGGCAAAACTGCTGGTTCTTACAATAATGGTGTTGCCTTCACAATCGGTAAGGGTTCGGTTGGTATTCTGGTTGGGTTCGGAAAAGGGCAATCCCAGATTTGAGGCGGCAAACTGAACATTTTCCAGTTCCACCATGGTGTAAATATGTTCATCCAGATTGCCTCCCAGGGCAATGGCAGTGGGTTCGGGGACTTCGCCTCCGGGGATACGAAACACATGCTCAGACAGTTTATCAGTCTCAATGCCTCCCAGACGCAATCCATCTGATTCGTAAATGGTGCCTCCCAGCTGCACAATACCGCCGAAGGAACCCAGAATCAGATCCTGTACTTTAATATAGAGCAATTGCCCCAGGGGGTACTGGTTGTATAGGTCATTTTCGTTGATTTTGAGTTCAATACCGCCACTGTCATCGCTGATGATGATTTGCCGGTAAAAATTACCACTATGGTCATTGGCGGTTACGATGGCTTCGATAATGAGATCATCTTCGATGGTCACAAATTCCTCTGTTCCATCATACAGTTCCTTGAGTTCAGCAATGGTGGTATTGGGAACCAGGCTGGGGTCAAGGGTATTCAAAGGGGGCACATCCAGTTCTCTTTCGCATGCAGCAAAAATAGACACTATGAATGTTGCCAGGAGGATATGGAGAATGTTGCTGTTTTTTCTGTACATGGTATTGAATTTTAAAAGTCCGTTAATGCTGGATATCATCCAGTTTCACATGATTAATGTCGGGTGTTTGGGGTTGCAATGGATTTCCTCGGAGAATCAGAGGTTTTTTCTTGAACAGATGACTGCTTCCTGATGGAAACGTTAGCCCTGCCTTGCTTGTTTTGCTCTGAGCAGCGTGGACCTTCCATATCCACTTCCGAAAGATCGCGGATATAGAGTTGTTTATCTTCATTGTATTGGGCAAGCACTGCTACAATAGTTCCATTGCCTGAGGGTACAAGGGAGTCAGCAAAGTTGGCATAACCGCTGGTTCTCACAATGATTTCTTTGTTATTGCAATCGCGCAGGATTTTGTTTTGTGCCAGCAAATTTTCACTGTCAGCATATGGAGTACCTGTGTCTTCGGGATGGAATTCCACATTGCTTAATCTTACCAGTTGACCCTGTAATGATGCATCAGTCAGCAGGGTGTTGATATCGGTATCCAGGGGCGTTATATTCACCCGGGTTTTGAGTTTCACCACGTTGTTACCGGTATGCACCGAGTCAATTTGGAGCATTTCATTAAAAGCATCCAGGCGGGTATTTTTCAGGTTTACCTGCACAGAATCCCCCTGGTATAACCCTCCGGGTGACATCAGGCGCAGGTTGATGGCGGCAGTTTCGTCCTGGATATAGGCATTCCTGTAGATGTTGCCCGATTCGCCATCCATGGTGATGACCCCGTGAATGGAAATGTCGTCGGTAAATCTGATGGGTTCTTCATTGTTGTCTATAAACATCTGACGCAACTCTGCAATGGTTTTGGTCTCCCCCACAGGGATATCCAATGGGTCGGGTGTCTCAAAGTCGTATTCTACACAGGCATTCAGAAGGAGCATGATGGCTGCCAATATGCCTGCTGTCCATGATATTTTGGGAAATAATCTGTTCATTATCTGAGAATTTTCTTATTTATGATTTTATTTTTTTTCCTCAATCATCCTGAGCAAGGTTTCCTGGGTTACAGGGAATCATTGTTCCGGGCTTTTTCAACTCTTGAGGATAGGGTATATTATGGGTTCAAACAGTTAAAATTACCAGCACTTACCTGGTTATTGCATTCTGAAGGCAAGGTTGATAAAGAAATTCCTTCCATACAGATAAAAATATTTTGGCGGGAACCGATCGATGCTGCTTGCATCATACCTGAGTTGTTCAAATCCACCCATGGCAAAATCCTGCTTATCGAGGATATTGTTTACACTAACGTTGAGGTTGATGAAATACTTCCGGTTTATGCGCCACGATTTACCCGCATAAATATCCATGGTGAAGGCTGAATTGAGTTGTTCCTGCTCAATAACATTCTTCCAGCCGGGGTCAGATTCTATGAAACCTGATACAGCCTGCTCGGTTCGTCTGTCGGGATTGATATCAATGTAAATGTCATCGTAATAGTTTACGTTGGTTCCTGCAAACCAATACCGGGGTGAGTTGTATCGCAAGCCGGCTGAGGCTGCTGTATGGGTCATTCCTCCCACTTTGAAGTTTTTCCAGTACACGGTTCTTTCTTCGGCCAGCACTTCCCGGTCGTTGTCGCGGCTGATGGTTACTGTGGGGCGGTTAGAATAAATATAGTCGCCTGTACCGGCCATCAGGTTCATCTCTAGGGTAGGAGTGAGCTTGATGTCAGAACCAAATTCTACCCCCATGTGGGTTTGGTCAACACCATGCATGCTGTAATTTACGAAAGTACGGTATTCTTCATGATAGAAACTTCTGCTCCAGGTCTGATCGGTAAACTGGGTATAAAAGAAGGTAAGTCTGGTTTTTAGAGCCGGACTTCTGTGGATGTAGCTTAAATCGCCCGATGCAATTGATTCGCTGTTGAGCTCGGGAATTAAGTCGTCTCTCACCCTTGAAGAAATATACGCATCACGGAAGAAAGGCGCCCTTGTCATGTAGGCTGCATTGGCGGTAAAGTAGTGTCTGCCGGTAAGCTTAAAGGTCGAGCCCCCTTTGAGACCAAAGTTGGTGAAATTTTGTTTTTCACTCTCACCCAGCGAGTTTTCGGGGAAACGGCCATTTTTCATGTGACCGGTGCGCCAGAAGGTGGTTTGTGAAACATTTCCGCTGATAAAGAAATCCCAGCGGGGCAGCACCCATTCGCTCTGGGCAAAGAGCTCATACGTATTGATATTTCCGGTAAAATCATATCCGAATTTATCGCCTTCGGTTACCAGGCGGTTGGGGTTCTCCAGGTCGTTTTGAGAAAAATCGGGATCGGAAGATTCTCTCAGGGCAAACTGGTCAATATCCACCCACCAGTCAGCTCCCAGCAGGTCATCCACGAGTTTGTACTGGTGAGATTTGGCCAGAGAAATGTTGATTCCCCCGCTGAGAGTAGTTTGCGGGTTGAGTTGTGCATTGGCAAATGAGTTGAACACAAACTGGTTGCGGTCGTTTCTGCGGTCTTCCACCATAAACATGGCCCGGTTTCCGGTTACATCGTTGCCACTTTCTCCATTAACATTGGTTTGGGTAAAAAGATTCTTCATATTGTATTGATGCATCAAATCCCAGTTCAGTTGTCTGAATGTTTCGTCATTTTCCCACAAATGGGTATAATGGTCAAACATTGGCAGGTCATCCTGGTAAAAACTGGGCAGGTACCTGTAATAGTCGGGGCGGGGATCGTGGCCTTCCTGCGGGGTTTCGTAAGGCTTGGTAGCATCATACCAGTTCAGGGAGGTTGAACTTCCTTTGGCCATTGTATAGGCTGCTGAGGTCTGGATTTGGATATCGGGTGTTACATCAAAATAATGGTTCAGCATCAGCCAGGGGGTGTGATAGTTGTTGATACGCGAGTTCCGCACTTCACCGTTCTGGAAGCCCCAGTTGGGGTTATAGAAGTTGTTTTCTGTAAGGTCATAGGCTTCCTGGGTAGAAACGCCGGGTCTTCCGGTTCTGGAAGGCGCCCCAAAGGCAATCAACCCCACACTGTGGCGGTCATTGAGTTTTCTTTCGGCAGAAAGAAAATAGGCATAAGCATCATAAAAGGTACCTTCTACATATCCTTCCTCTGCTACTCTTCTTGAACCGCTCAGGGTAATTGCCCAGCCGTTTTCCTGCATCCCTGTGCTATGGGTAAACATAGCACGGTGGGTATAGGACCGGTTGGAGTTGGAATAAGTCAATCGGGTGCCTGGGCTGTACATGGATGCCCGGGTGGTGATGTTGGTGGCACCGCCGATACTTCCAAAATGTTCCCTGGCTACGCCGATGCCGCTGTGTGTAACCTTCATGCGGGTGGCATCATTGAGGCCGCCCCAGGTAGAATAAAAGGCACGACCGGTCTCAGGATCATTCACGGGAATACCATTGATCATGACGACCATGTTTTCGTTATCATATCCTCTGATGCGGTACCGGGCAGGCCCAAAGTTGAATCCTGCGGTGGAGACATAGATATCGCGCGATCCTTGCAACAAACTCGAAATGTCATACGATTCAGCATCGCCTTCAATATCTTCAAAACTGATAGAGGGTAAATCAAAGTCCCCGGGGCGTTCCACCCGGGTGGTGTCATTTTCATTCTCACCCGTGGGCTCCTGAGCAATCAGTGAGACACTCAGAAGAAACATTAATGCTGTAAAAATTTTTATTGTTTTGTTCATAAAATAATAGTTGATTATGTTGTTTTTAAAGTATAAAGCGTAAAATTCGAAATAATAAACCGTTGGCTATCCGGGTATTATGTCCTGTTTATATTTTTGATTGAACAACACAGAATGCAGAAAACGGTATGTTGTGTCCGGTGAAGAGGATACGGATAAGGCAGCGCGAATGTGTTGGATGTTTTTTTGTACCGTCAAAATCTGAGGCCCATAAAATTAAACTATAAACAGAAAATAGTAATCCCGGTATTCATCATTATATAAACATTCCTTTTGCTATCAATCCCCGGGCTCAAAATATTGCTGCAATAAAAAATAAAATTATGTTTGTTCTAAATTGCTTATTTTTGGGGCGTCAAATTTAAAGATTTCTTTACAATATTTACATAAGAACCAAAGTTAAAATAATAATCCAACGATTTTACAGCAGGCATCGCAGGATTATTTACTGATTTTTTGCATTTTGCTGTTTGTCTGAATAAATCAATAAATACATTTTTTATGACCCATTCACACCACCCTGTTAAAGCCATTATCCTTTCCTTAATTGTCTTATTCCCGTTTTTTTCTTTTCATATTGCTCAATCGCAGACGGAGGATCCCAATCTTGTTCCTGTTTGTATTGGATATTACAATGTGGAAAACCTTTTTGATACCATCAATGACCCCGAAAGAAATGATGCTGAGTTTACACCTGAAGGCAGTATGGGCTGGACTTCGGAGCGGTATTATGAAAAACTGGACCGACTGGCAGAAGTTATTTCAAAAATTGGCACTGACCTTACACCCGACGGACCTGCCGTTTTGGGGCTGTCAGAAATTGAAAATGCCGAAGTGGTATGGGATTTGACCCGCCAGGAAAGAATAAAAGACCGCAACTACCAGGTAATATACGAAAGGGGCAGGGACCGAAGGATTGACAATGCTTTTATCTATAATCCGAAATATTTTGAAGTTACAGCAACCCAAAATGTCCCGGTAATTATTGAGGATATGCCTGATTTTCGCACACGTAATCAATTGGTGATTTCGGGATTGTTGCTCGATGAGCCTATCCATTTTATCGTGGCCCACTGGCCTTCCAGAAGCGGAGGGGAGAAAAGAAGTATGCCCCTGAGAATCGCTGCTGCTGAAACCGGGAGGTCCATAGTAGATTCGCTCAAAGCTGAAAACCCCGGTGCCAGAATCATATACATGGGTGACCTGAACGATGATCCTACCGACAGGTCGGTTAAAAACCACCTGAAAACCGGCCGGAATAAAGATAAACTTAAGCAGGACGAGTTGTTTAATCCTTTTGAAGACTTTGCCCGCCAGGGGATAGGTTCGCTTGCCTACAGAGATTCATGGAATATGTTTGACCAGATAATTCTTTCCCGGTCTCTGCTGGGAGATGACTTTAGCGACTTTACTTTTTACAAGGCAGAAGTTTTCAATAAACCCTTTCTTCGTCAGTCTAAAGGCCGTTTTCAGGGATATCCTTACAGATCCCATGCCGGTGGCGTATATTTGGGGGGGTACAGCGATCACTTCCCAACTTACATTTTTCTGATTCGTGAAGCAAAATAAATTGATATGCCCAGGACTATTATTTCAAAATTGCAGGAGAATCCTGACTATTTGAAGAATGCAGCAGCCAGAAATAACTCAGGAAAACGAAAAACAAAATACAAACAGATATCTTTTAAAATTACTGATGCGCAAAAGGAAGCACTGGAGGTAATTTGCAAAAGACAAAAGACCACCCCGGTACGTTATTTAAAATCAGTAATTCGCAAGCAAACCAGTCGCTACAAAGCTACCCCTCAGCCGGTAAACTATGCGACTGAAAATCAATTGCAGCTGTTCTGATACGAACGTCTTGTTTACAGGATGTCTGATTCAAAACAAGGGTAGAAAAGCTCAGAAGAAGTTTGTATGCCCTTGCAAAACATATTGTGGGTTCTGGATTCTAAAGTTTAATGTTTTTTTCCGATTATTTTCAATTATATAGATTATCGAATTGATAAATTAGCTAAATTTGAAAATTAATAATACAAAATATTAGTCTGCAAATTGAATTCATGATATTACTAAATGCGGTTTTATTTGTTCTGCCTGAAACAATCCTCCCTCCCTTGTTAATGACGGTTTTGACCGGTACAATGCCTTTGCTTTTCAGTTGCTTCCCTCATGTTCCCGCCATACTCCTGTTTCTTAATACACCCTATGGCATTACACTGCTGATTGGTTTTATACTCCTTGTGACAGGTTTGGCAGGAAAGGCAGCTTGGGACTATGCACTTAAAAAAGCAGTAGAAAAGAAGATCAGGGAGCTACAGCAAAATCATTCCAGCCTCAAAGGTGCCGGAGTGGATATAGATACTATTGACAGCCATGACGACTTTTTCTCTCCTGAAGCCATCAATTTTATCAAACAAAGACATGACAATCCTGCCAGCACTGTGGTAAAGGAAGAAGCTGGTTTTTTCAACCAAAATCAAAAGAGCGAATCATACAATCGCTACCGGGATTTTGCACAGATGCTGCCAGACATTGTTTTTGAAGCAGATCTGGAGGGGAACCTTCTGTTTGTAAATGATGCAGGACTTGAAATCATAGGACTGTCTGCCGAAGAGTTGAAGCAAAAAAAATTGACCATATTTGATTTCCTGGATGAACGTGATATATCAAAGGTCAAAGAAAATATTGCCAGAATTGCAGAAATCAGGAAAAGTGAAGATTCAGAATTCCGGCTTATTCTGGGCGATAAAATGGAAATGACCGTGCTGGCTTATACCTTGCCGGTTTTGCGTCAGGGAAAGGTAGTAGGAGTGAGAGGACTTTTGGTGGATATTTCTCAGCGGAAAAAAAATGAAGAAACCATTCGAATTTTAAAAGATGTTGTGGGGCATGTAGGTTTGGGGATCAATGTTTTTCGGCGGGAAAATCCACAAATCCCCGACAGTTTCATCCTGGAAATGGTAAATGATGCCTCGGGGAAACTCATGCACTTTTCTTCTCCCGACAACATCGGAAAAAATCTGGACGAAATTTCTCCTATACTGCGCAAGCAAAAATTGCACCTGCATCTGAACAAGGCCATAGATACCAATGAGGCCGTTGAGATAGATGACTTTCGTTACCAACCCGATCCTTTGGCGGAAGCCAGGATTCTGAATCTGAAAATCTTCCCGCTTCCGCAATACCGGGTGGTTTTGCTTATGGAAGATATCTCGGCAAGGAAAAAAGCGGAGCAACAATCGCAAATGACAAATTTTGGCCTTGAGCATGCGGGTGATATTATTTTATGGATAGATGAAAAAGCGCAATTTTTGTATGCCAATGAAACAGCCTGCCAGAAATATGGCTTTCCCGCTGAGCAATTGCATGAGAAGATGCTTACCGATGTAGATTCGAGGATAACCATGACCCAATGGTATGAGTTAATTCATATTCTCGAGAACAAACCCACTCTCACCATGGAGTCTATCCATAAAACATATAAAGGAGATACTTTCCCTGTTGAGATTTCCATCAACAAGTTTGAGTTTGATGGAAAAGCATATTTCTTTGCTTTCATCCGCGATATCAGTGAAAGAAAGAAGAATACTGAACTGGAACAGAATATCCAGGTTGCACGACGTTCTGCGGCACTGAAACAACAGTTTCTGGCCAATATGAGCCACGAAATTCGCACACCCATGACCGGGATTATGGGAATGACTTCGCTGTTGATGCGTACCAACTTAAGCCCTGCCCAACAGGAGTATGTAAGAAACATCAAAATATCTTCCGAAAACCTGCTCAATATCATCAATGATGTGCTGGATTTGAGCAAGATTGAAGCAGGTAAGATGGAACTCAAACCCAACAGGATTTCATTTGGGGAGCTGGTGGAAGAGGTGCAGGAAATCTTCCAGCACCAGGCACAAAGCAAGGGACTTGGTTTTTCTACCACCATCGATCCGCTGATTCCGGCCAATATTGTTATTGACGATCAAAGGTTGAAGCAGGTACTGAATAATCTATTATCCAATGCCTTAAAATTTACGGATGAGGGGGAGATATCGGTTGCTTTTGGGGTTGAATATAAACGGGAAAAAGAACTGATGCTTTCCTGTCAGGTCAGGGATACCGGAATGGGAATCAGTGAAGAAAATCAACGGCAAATATTTGAAAAATTCACTCAGATAGATACCTCCCTTGTCAGACCTTTTGAAGGCACAGGCCTGGGACTGGCCATTTGCCGTGAGCTCACCCAGCTCATGGGAGGAGACATTTCGGTAAGCAGCAAACTGGGCAAAGGAAGTGCTTTTACCTTTACCTTCAAAGCACATTATGATAAAAGCGATGCGGAAACCTCCGCAGCCCAGCAGGTGAGAGATTTTAATGAATTGAAGCTCAATGTGCTTCATGTTGAAGATAAATTGCTTAATCAGAAAGTTGTGGGTTTCATCTTGTTCAATGCAGGATGTAATGTAGACTTTGTGAAGAACGGACAGGAAGCGATAGATCTGTACACACCCGGAAAATATGACATTATATTAATGGATATTCAAATGCCTGTAATGGATGGTATTTCGGCTTACAAAGAATTGAAACGGATACATGGTGACAAGCTGTGCCCGGTTATAGGTTTAAGTGCCAATGCTTTGGAAGGAGACGCACAAAAATATATCGGGCTGGGTCTGGATGATTATATTGTAAAACCTTTTCCTCCCAGTGTGCTTTATGATAAACTTACCCAATGGGCCGGAAAATTGAACTCCAATCGAAACAGGTAAACCTTTTTTCAGCAACGTTTGTTGGGGCCTGTTGTACAAGTAAGGCCGCAGTTATTTGACCCTGAACCAGTTTGTTCTTTTTACCGGCGATATCTGCCCGGGCGCATTTGGTTCTATGGTTTGCCTGAAACGCTTTATGGGATTGACATTCAGTATATTGTGAAAAACTATATTTTTTTTAAAAAAACCTACTGAAAAAAGAAAAAGTTTGTATATTTGCACTCGCAATTAAACGGTGGCTATAGCTCAGTAGGTTAGAGCATCAGATTGTGGTTCTGAGGGTCGTGGGTTCGAATCCCATTAGCCACCCACCCAATATAAAAAGGCTGTCCCCATCGGGCAGCCTTTTTTGCTAGTGCGCTGGTTTTGCTTTATTATCAGTTATATTTTACGGGTTGCTGATGTCTATTCCGATTTCCTTTAGCAACAGCGATGCATTAAAGGTGTTACACACCCCGGGTTTGAGTTTATAGTCAAACCTCATTTTACTATCTTCATCAATAACAATGTCAAAAAAGTAATTGGTGATTTCCCGGGGATAACTTTTCTGCATTTCTGCCAGCTCCAGGTTGTGTGTTGCTATTACTGAAGGTACTTTATGGCTGATCAGCTCGCGGGTTATGGCCATGCTGCCTTTGGCCTTGTCGGCCGAATTGGTGCCCCTGAGAAGCTCGTCAAGCAACAACAGGACATTGTTATCCTTTCGCACACTTTCCAGGATTTTTTTCAAACGAAGGATTTCGCGATAAAAAGTACTGGTATTTTCACTCAGCGAGTCCGTAATGGTAAGGTAGGTCATAATGCGAAAAAGGCTGAGAGAGAGCTGTTGTGCGCAAACCGGGCCTCCTGCTTTGGCAAGGATGATATTTACGCCGAGGGTTCGGAGAAAAGTGCTTTTGCCTGCCATATTTGAACCTGTAACAATGGTAATGAAAGAGCCTTCAGACCAATGGAAGCTATTGTTGACCCTTTCTGTGGGAGCAATCAGCGGATGACCCATTTCCTTGCCGCAAAGGTGAAATGCATCGCCTGAAAATTCAGGATAGGTCCACTGAGGGTGATTATTTTGCAGGTTGGCAAGGCTGATGAGTGCTTCCAGCTTGCCTGCCACTCTGAACCATTGACGTGTCTGGGAACCGTACAGCGTGAACCAGGAGCTGATTTTTATGCAGATGAGAATGTCCCACAGGAAGAAATAATTGAGAATAGCCCCAACAATCATGTTAAGCGAATAATCCAGTTTCTTGCTGAGTCCCTGCAACTGTGAAATGGCTGTAGTAGCATTTGTCCCTTCCAGTTGCAGGTCTTTCTGTAAATCATGCAGGCAGGGAGCGGAAAAAGTTTGAGATTCGAATGAAGTTAGCAGGAGATGATAATCATTCAACGTTCTCTGCCTGCCTTCCAGTTGTATTTTGGTAGTTTGGGTAAAACGATTCCATCGGGCACTTAAGAAATAATTGAAAAATACAGGCAACAAAAGCAGTGAGGCATTTACTCCTGCAAAAACAATGGCTGCAATGGTGATAGCAAGCAGGCCGAATGATGCAATGATCCAGTTTTTACTGTTTTTCGGAACAGGATGAGTTTTGCTGATTTCAGGCAAGTGTTCAACATCAAAATCCCGGATTCGACGGTTAAACAATTCCACTCTCAGGCTTTCGGTCCAGGATTTTTTTTGTGCAAGCTCTTGCACCGCTTTCTGCCGCGCTATAATTTGCTTCCATTGGGGTTCTTCTGACAACCAGTCTGCCAGTGCTTTGTTGCCTACCCCGGTAGCACACCGGTTGATATAATGAAACAGTCCTTTTTTTCCGAAAAGATCCATGTCCAGGCTGAAGTCATGGTTAGGATCGCGAAAGGCTGTGCCGGGATAATATGCATTTTCTTCCCCACGAAGGGTTGCTGTTTCATTTTTCAGCAGTTGTACGCGTGTGGTTTCTCTTGTCAACAGGGTCTGATTTTTCAGATGGAAGACCACAATTTGTACAAAGGCCACGATCAAAATCAGGGTGATAGCCATGGCTGCCAGAGATAACGTGCTGATACTGATAATCAATCCTATAGCCATCAGAATAAATCCTGCCAACCGTCCCATGCTCAGGTAATTGTTTTTTTTCTGAAGCTGTTCTATGATCTTCTCCGTTTCTTCGATACGTTGCGTATAATATGTGTTCATCTTTTTTATCAATAGATTAATGATGCTTTCAGCAAAAATACGCAAAATGCTTTCCAATGCAGTAGATTTAAATCAGAACAAAAAAAAACAGTGACTTTTTGGAATAAGCTCTATTTTTGCACTTTTGCAAACAAATTTGTTGTATTGGTTTTTAAGATTACTCTCTATGCCTGAAATATTAAGTTATTCCCATCCTTTTACTACTGAATGTGGAGCAGTGTTGGCCAAGGTAGATATAGCCTATGATGTGCTGGGAGATCTCAGCCTGAAAAAACCCCTGGTATGGGTTTGTCATGCACTCACCGGCAACTCCAATCCCCTGGATTGGTGGCCCGGGATTGTGGGGCCCGGAAGGTATGTGGATACCAACAGGTTTAATGTTGTTTGCGCAAACGTGCTGGGTTCGTGTTATGGAAGCACAGGGGCACATTCGGTAAATCCTGAAACGGGCAAGCCTTACCTGTCAGATTTTCCTCTTGTCACCATCAGGGATATGGTGAAAGCCCATGAAATATTGCGAAAACATCTGCAAATAGAGAAGATAGATTTGATCATTGGTGCATCCCTGGGTGCATTTCAGGGACTGGAATGGAGTTACATGCAACCCGGACTTATTGAACGGTTGATTTTTCTGGTGGCCGGAGCGCGCACCAGCCCTTGGTGTAAGGCGTTTAATGAAGCGCAACGCATGGCCCTGGAGGCCGATCCTACTTTTTTTACTGATGTGCCCCAGGCCGGAGCCAAAGGTTTGATGGCAGCACGGGCCATTGGTATGATCAGTTATCGCAATTATCACACCTTTGAAAGTACACAACCTGATCCCGAAAACGGACAGCTGGAAAACTACCGTGCATGCACCTATCAGCGTTATCAGGGAGAGAAACTGGTCAGCAGATACAACCCGCATGCTTATTATTACATCAGTAAGGCATTTGATTCGCATGACATAGGGCGGGGCAGGGGAGGTGTATCCCGGGCACTGAGCACCATATCTACCGCTACATTGTGTGTCAGTACCGACAGCGATATTTTGTTTCCCGTGGACGAAGTAAAAGCTGTAGCAGAGGGCTTGCCACATGCCCGACACGTTATGCTGGAAAGTATCTACGGGCACGATGGCTTTCTGATAGAAAACGACAAGCTAACGGCGATACTGAGAAACTGGAAGCACACCCTGTAAACTCAGAGCCGCGAAAGACACACTTCAAGGCTTTGGCGCCAGTGAGGTATGGTGATGCCGAAATCTTTTTTTACCCGGCCCTTGTTGAGCACCGTGAAGAAGGGACGTTGAGCTTCAGTGGGGAAATCTTTGCTCAACACGGGTTCAATGGTACAATCCAGTTTTTTAATATGCACTATGGCCTGAGCAAAATCATACCAGCTTGCGACTCCTTCATTGGAGTAGTTATAAATTTCAGTTCGTATTTTCGCGGGAACTTTGGGGATGATATCCAGGATGGCGCGTGCCAGGTCTGCGGCATAGGTGGGCGTGCCTATTTGATCGTACACCACTTTCAGTTCTTTTTCTGACCGGGCCTTCTCTGCAATGGTTTTTACAAAGTTTTTTCCAAAAGTGGAATACAGCCAGGAGGTTCTGAAAATAAGGGCCCGTTTGGCATTGAAAATCACTTCTATTTCACCATCAAGTTTGGTTTTCCCGTAGATACTCTTGGGGCTTGCTGTATCATTTTCGGTATAGGGTTTATAGCTTTTCCCTTCAAAAACATAATCGGTAGAGATGTGAATCAGCAATGCATTGGACTTCCCGCAAGCCTGGGCAATGTTCTTTGCCCCGGTAGCGTTGATAAGCATGGCTTGTTGCTTGTCTGATTCTGCTTTTTCAACCGCTGTATACCCGGCACAATTGATTACAACCTCAATTTTGTTATTCTTGATGAAATGGGCAGTTTCAGTTTCCCTGGTAATGTCAAGTTCTTTGAGGTCAGTAAAAAAGAATGTGTATTGAGGGTATTCTTTTTCAAGTGCCTGTAGTTCGCTTCCTAATTGTCCCTGGCTGCCTGTTACGAGTAAGTTCATGAGGGTTATATTTTTTCGGGTGGTTGTGGATTATATTATGGTATGTATGGGGTTAGCCATTGCAGGTTAATCTTTCAATATGTTGTATGAATCGATAATATATTGTTTTGCAAATTTAGTGTTTTTTGCGCTTTTTCTTTCCAATAAATTAAAGGGGTAAATGAATAAATTTCTGTCTCTGGTCGCTAATAAAATTGTAATTTAGTTTTACCAAATAAATCTATATATTGTCTGACTAAATAAATAATGTAAACATGACTGCCATCAATATTGAAAGAGAAGTTTTTGATACCAACCGAAAAGCCCTGTTTATCAATCTTGATGATACCATCTATGGTTCCTTTGCCGAGATAGGCGGAGGGCAGGAGGTCGCCCGGTGTTTTTTTCAGTCAGGCGGGGCATCGGGCACGGTGGCCAAAACCATCTCTGCCTATGATATGGTTTTTAGTGACACCATGTATGGCCAAACACCGCGGGGACGGTACGTTTCTGAATCGCGCCTGATGCAAATGCTTGATATTGAATATAACAACCTGGTAAAAGTATTGAGCAACAAGCGAAATCCTGAAACAAGATACTTCGCCTTTGCCAATACCGTCACTACCCTCAATTATAAGAAAACCAACCAGGGGCATGGTTGGATCGGCGTAAGGTTTCAAATCAAACCCAATTCGGCTCCCAATGATGTTATCCTGCACGTTAAACTGCTTGAAAATGACAATCTCCTGCAACAAAAGACCCTTGGAGTGCTGGGGGTAAACCTTATCTATGCCTGTTTTTACAATTATCAGTATCCCAATAGTTTTCTTAAATCGCTGGTGGAGCTCAACCTGGAGGATCGCATAGAGATTGATATGATCAGTATGCACGGTCCGGAGCTTGACTATGTGGATAATCGCTTGCTGGCTGTGCAGCTGGTAAAAAATAACATGACCACGGTTACCATGTTTGATCGGTATGGCAACGTGAAGCCCCCCTCCGAACTGATGTACAAGAAAAATGTTATGCTGCTGCGGGGAAGTTTCAGACCTATCACTTATGTAGGTTTTGATATGCTTAAGTCCGGGTTTGGTTTGTTTAAGAAAGAAATAGGGTTTGATAAGGAAAATACCATTGTGTTGTGCGAAATGACCCTGAAGAACCTGATGGAGGAGGGGGTTTTTGATGAGAGAGATTTTTTAGACAGGGTGGATATTTTATGTGGAATGGGGCAGAATGTGATGATTACCAATTTCAAGGAATTCTACAAGATTTCCAGCTGGTTTGCTAATTACAAAATCCAGAACATCAGGATGGTTATCGGTGCCTTAACTTTTCGCAAAGTTCTTGAAAAACACTATTACAAACATTTGAAAGGAGGCATCCTGGAAGCTTTTGGGCGTTTGTTTACCGAAAATCTCAAAGTGTATCTGTATCCGGGCAGAGAAAAACAGTCGCAAACGATTCTTACTACAGAAAACTTACCTGTAGAAGAGGATGTAAAATTTCTTTACCGGCATCTTATAGAATCGGGCCTGGTGGTAGATATTCCCAATTACCGCGAAGAAACACTTCCTTTTTTCTCCTATAAAGTGCTGGCTAAACTCAATGCCCAGGATCCTGAATGGGAGAATATGGTGCCCAAATATGTCTCTTCCTTCATTAAGAACAAAAATTTGTTTGGCTACGGGAGCAGGGAAAAAGAACCTGTGATAAAGAAGAAGGAACCTTAAACTTTTTATCAGGCGGGCGCTGAACATGCAAAAATGGGTGTACAGCAAATAACAGCAAAACGTATCTGAAAGTGTTTGCAGGTAAGGGGCGGGATGCGATCCCCTTAAGCACTTGCCTAAAGAAAGCAAAAGCCCGGGAATGCTCCCGGGCTTTTGCCATCACTGACTCAATCAAACAAAACACTTATATGTCAAAATCCTCAAAGTCCATGCTGTCGCCATCCCCATTATCGCGGCTGCGGCGGTCTCTGCGACGTTCAAATTCATTGATGCGGTAGGTGAAGCCCAGGGTTATCTGCCTGCTGTTGCGCCAGCGCTCCGTGTCCATGGTGAAGTTATCGCCATAATTACTCATGCTAAATCGCATGGTGTTGAAAATGTCGGAAACATTGAGAGAAATGGAGCCCGAATTGCCCCATATATTTTTTCTGATTCCTGCGCTTGCAGCATACATGGCATCCATTTCACCCTGCAGCATAATGATGGGTGAACGGTAAAAACCGTTTACCTGTATGGCCCATCCGCCGGGGATATTCATATTGCTTACAAACCTGCCTGACCAGGAGTAGTTGTCATTCTCCATTTCCATTTGAGCTCCTCTTCCTTCAATGATATTGCGGAAATAACTGACCGTACCATTCATGCTCCACCATCCATTGATTTTTTGAGAAAGGATGAGTTCTGCACCATAAGAAATGCCCTGGTTAAGGTTTTCATAGGTAGTGAGTGTAACCTCTTTGCCTTCCAGTCCCCGAACCTGGTCTGTAACCGTGCGGAAACGGGTTACCATTCCGTCGGTATAGCGGTAAAACAAACTGGGGTTAAGGGTGGTGCTTTTCCAGAAGCGCGTATAGCCCAGTTCGAGTGAATTGATCAATTCCGCATCCAGTTCAGGATTGCCCATCGATACCTCATATTCGCTGTTAAAGCGCATGAAGGGGTTGATATTTCGGTTGTGCGGTCTGTTGATGCGTCTGCTGTAGCTCAATTGTACAGCCTGTCCGTTTTCAAAATTCCGCCTGATATGAGCCGTGGGAAACAGATTAAGATAATTCTTTCCAAATGTTTTTCCGGTAGTACGTTGATCGCCGTTGACGATGGTTTGCTCGAGCCTCAGGCCCGTTTGCAGGCTGAACTTGCCCAGTAAAGTGGCATACATGGCATACGCAGCATAGATTTGTTCGTCATAAATAAAATGGTTGCTGCGGTTGAGGTTGTTCTCCCATACTCCGGGGGAAATCTGGTCTTCAAAAAGGAAATCTGAATCCATCTGTCTTGCCTGGGTTCTGAATCCTGCCTCAAGCTTGGTGTCCTCGCCCAGGGGATGCACGTAATCGAGCTGTGAGGTAAATGACCAGTTGCTGCCATTCATGCTTGATCTTTCCAGGTTATTATCTTCGGTGGGATCGTTCCAGTTCTGGTCATAGAATTCCTGCAGGAAGTTTTCATCTCGATCCATGGTACGGGTGGAAAAACCAATATCCGCAATCAACTCTTTATGACGCTCATCGTAGGTGCGTCTGAAATTGAGCTGATGGCTGTAAGAGTGGTGCAACATATTGGTCTGATTATCCATTAAAAACAGACTGCTGGGGCTGGTAAAATCCTGGTAAATCATGTATTCAGTAAGGTTGTCCATGTTGCGGCTCCAGTTGCCATAGCGTGAAGAAGCTGTAAGGACATTTTTAGGATTAAAATTGTAATCTACTCCCAGTTGAAAGTTATGGAAATTCATGCCAAAATCACCGGTAATATCCTGGTCCATATAGTTGGAATCCCCGCCTTCGAAAGTTTCGCGCTGGCTATTGCCAAAGCTTTCCATATCCATGAGCCGCCCACCATAGTTGGTGAAGAAATTCCACTTGTTGAGTTTGTAGTTGAGGGTGGCAGAGCCGTTGTATCTGCCGGCAGTTCCGGCATTAAGAGATAGCATGCCGTTGTAGCCGGGTTTGCGCTGTTGTTTGAGCACCACATTGATGATGCCGGAGGTACCCTCGGGGTTGTATCTTGCCGACGGGTTGGTGATAACTTCCACGCGTTCTATCATTTCTGAAGGAATTTGCTCCAAAGCCTCTGATCCACTCAGGCCGGTCAGGGTAGAGGGGCGTCCGTCAATAAGAATGGTTACATTGCCACTGCCGCGAAGGCTGATATTGCCATCAAAATCCACGGCTACGCTGGGGATGTTTTGCATAATATCCAGGCCTGTCCCCCCTATGGAGGTCAGTTCCTGCCCTACGTTGATTACCCTGCGGTCAAGTCCTGTTTCCATCAAAGAACGGGCAGCTTCCACGGTAACTTCTCCCAGCATCTGGGCGGAAGGAGATACTTCTATTACTCCCATATCATACTCGGGCTCACGAAAGGTAATCCTGATGGAGTTGAAATGCTGGCGGGGATAGCCCACAAAATTAATGGTGATATAATACATCCCGGGAGGTAGTTCTTCCATTATAAATGAACCCTCCTCGGTGGTAATGGCCCCGGAAACCATGGTGGAATCGCGTTCATTATTGAGAACCACACTGGCAAACATCAGGGGTTCGCGGGTTTCTGTATCAATGATGGTGCCTTTTAAGGTGCCGATTTTTGGAGGAGTGCCTCCCTCTGTGGCTCTGCGCCCCTGTCCTTGTCCCGGTTGGGAATATAATTCTGCCGTTAACATGGTGAAAAGGCTGATAAAAAGCAAGGTCATGATTGATTTTGAGAATAATTTGTTGTTCATTGCGATGGTTTAACTTCGTTATACATTATTTGTTGATACAGATTTTTTTATGCCGGCCTAAGCGCAACAGTGTCGAATTAGACGCAATTTTTTTGCGATAGTTTAAAGAAAAAGGTAAGATTAGCCTTTTTTGTGATTGTGTTAAAACTGGAAGGAGGGCTTTCAAAATAAAAAAAACCCTGTGATGGTTAACCACAGGGCCTCTCTTCATGTTGTTTTTGTTTTGTCTTTGCTGCCGTAAAATTATGAAAAAAATCCAAAAACAAAAAAAAATCAGTTTTTTTTTGCTTTTTGACAGTCTTATTGTTCTGTACGCAAGGTTGAGAGAAAGGGTTACACTATTATCTCACCATAACAGGAAAAAGACGGCCCAGAAAGCTCATACCCGAAGTGCCAGAGCTTATCCGGGATGTTTTATTTTTTAACAATTTTTCATTATAAGAAAAATAAGATTTGCAATGCATTGGTATACAAAAGGGTAGGTCTTTCCAGGCAGATGGTTGGGTGTTGAAAAACAATGGTTTGCTAAAAGAGTTTCTGAAAAGGGAAGTTGTATATTTGCACGTTAATCTGAAGAAGTATTATGAGCGCAAATTATAATGAAGACAGCATAAGGTCCCTCGAGTGGGATGAGCATATCAGACTTCGCCCGGGTATGTATATCGGTAAATTAGGCGACGGAAGTTCGCACGACGATGGTATTTACGTGCTCATCAAAGAGATCATCGACAATGCTATCGATGAATTTATCATGGGCAATGGCAAAACCATAGAAGTAAGCATTAATGATAAGATGGTTACCGTGCGTGATTATGGCCGCGGCATTCCGTTGGGCAAGGTGGTTGAATGTGTATCGCGCATGAATACCGGCGCCAAATACGAAGGCAAAGCTTTTAAGAAAACGGTAGGGTTGAATGGGGTAGGTACCAAGGCAGTTAATGCTCTTGCCAGCCAGTTTACCATCCAGTCTATCAGGGAGGGTAAAACCAAGGTAGCTCATTTCGAAAAAGGGGTGCTGATAGAGGAGCTTGCCGAAGAACCGCACAATGGACGCCGTGGAACCAAAGTAAGCTTTGTTCCTGATGAGGATATTTTTGGGAAGTACCGGTATATCAATGACTATATAGAAAAGATGTTATGGAACTACGTGTTTCTTAACAAGGGACTCACTATTCATTTCAATGGCAATAAGCTTTATGCCGAGAGAGGATTGTTTGATCTGCTCACCCGCAATATTGATACCCCTATTTCCTACCCCATTATTCACTTGCAGGAAGGAGACCTGGAATTTGCTTTTACTCACAGTGCCACGCAATACAGCGAAGAGTACTTTTCGTTTGTCAACGGGCAGCATACTACCCAGGGGGGTACCCATCAGAATGCCTTTAGAGAATCGCTTACCAAAACTATTCGCGATTTTTACAAGCGCGACTTTGATGCCAATGATATCAAAACCTCCATCATTGTAGCCTTGAGCATCAGGGTGAATGAGCCTGTTTTTGAATCTCAGACCAAAACCAAGCTGGGTTCGCAATACATGGATGGCAATGGGAACGGAGGAGCTACCATCCGCAATTACGTGGCTGACATTCTCAAGCGCAGGCTGGATAATTACCTGCACATGAACCCGGAAACAGCCGATGCCCTGTTGAAAAAGATTCTCCAGAGTGAGAAAGATCGCAAGGATATGGCCAGCATCAAAAAACTGGCCAGGGAACGGGTAAAAAAAGCAAGCCTGCACAACAAAAAGTTGCGTGACTGCAGGGTGCATTACGGCGATAATCATGAAAAGCGCCAGGATACAACCCTGTTTATTACCGAGGGTGATTCAGCATCAGGAAGCATTACCAAAGCACGGGATGTAAATACCCAGGCCGTTTTCAGCCTTAAAGGAAAACCCCTGAACTGCTATGGGCTTACCAAAAAAATTGTCTATGAAAATGAGGAGTTTAACCTCCTGCAGGCGGCCTTAAATATAGAAGACAGCATTGAAGATTTGCGCTACAACAATATCGTGATTGCTACTGATGCCGATGTGGATGGTATGCACATTCGCTTATTGCTTATCACCTTCTTTTTGCAGTTTTTCCCCGATTTGGTGCGCAACGGCCACTTGTTTATTCTGCAAACTCCCTTGTTCAGGGTGCGCAACAAACAGAAGACGATTTATTGTTATTCTGACAATGAGCGCCGGGCGGCTATGGAAGAGTTGAAAGGTAAGCCTGAAATTACCCGTTTTAAGGGATTGGGGGAAATCTCCCCCAATGAGTTTGAAAACTTTATAGGCAAAGGCATCAGGCTGGATCCTGTTTTGTTGCAGAAAGACGGCAGTCTGAAAGAAATGCTGGAATTTTACATGGGAAAAAATACCCCCGACAGGCAAAACTTTATTATTGACAACCTGCGCGTAGACCTGGATTTGATTGAGGCTCCTGAAGCAGCCAATTAAAAGCATGTGACCTCATCGGTTACCCGTTTTTGGCAATGATTTCCAGCCTTTTGGGGTCCAGAATTTCTATTTTCTTTCCTGAAATAGCGATGATCTTTTCTTTCTGTAATGAGGAGAGACATCCAATGACGCTTTCTTTGGAATAGCCTACGGTATGAGCCAGTTCAATCCTGCTGAAAGGCATTTGAAATGCATTGCTTTTGAATACCGAAGCGAGTTCCATCAGCACCGTGCATATGGCGCCATCGGCATTTTTATGGCTCAGATGCACCAAATCGTGTACGATTTTATTGGTCATCAGCGACATGAGTTGCACGGTGTGCACGGCAAACTGACCATTTTCACGAATCATCTGTTCAAAAATTGCCCTGTCAATGAGTCTCACGGTGGAGGGCTGAATGGCTACAGCCGAGAAGTCAAAATTTCGTTTTACAAAGGAGCACATCAGCCCGATGAAGGAATCGTCAGCAATGATCTTGAAAACGGTAGAACGCTGCTGATCTTCAACGCTGAGTTTCGCCATCCCTTCTTCCAGGTAAAGAATGTGATCGGCCATGAATCCTTGTTTGATGATGGTTTCATCTTTTTTGAAATGCAGCAGGTTGGAATGTTCAAAAATTAATTTCTGCTGGGCCGGGGTTAAATCCACAAACCACGAATTGTTTTTCGCAGGAGGTATCGTTGTCATAAACAGGATGTTTAAAAAATGCAATATTACACTTTTTTTGATAAAAAACTACACCTGAGAAAGGGGGAATATGCATGAGGGAAGCTCATGTTGTTAATCAATTAACAATTAAATTTGCCATGTAAATAAAAAACAAATTTTGTGTAACACTAAAACTGTAAAATTATGTCCGACTTAAAATTCAGAATCAAAGCCCATAGTGCCACCCCCGCCAAAACTGTCGTAAAAGCCCGCAATTTTGAAATCATCGTGGATGAACCCGAAGATTTGGGAGGCAGCAACACGGCACCCAATCCGGTTGAATATGTACTGGCAGCTTTTGCCGGCTGTTTAAATGTAATGGGCCATCTTATTGCAGGCGAAATGGGTTTTGAGCTCCGCAGCCTCCAAATTGAAATCGCCGGCAACCTGAACCCTGCCAGGCTCTTTGGTCAGAGCAATGAAGAGCGTGCCGGTTACAAAACCATTGTTGTGAAGATGATACCTGATTGCGATGTGGAGGATGCAACGCTCGAAAAATGGTTGCATGCTGTTGAACAGCGCTGCCCGGTAAGTGATAACCTGCAGAATATTACACCAGTAAAGGTAGAGCTGGGCAAATGTGCTATGGCATAATCTGTTGTTAACCTTGAAACTGCACCTATACATCTCATCGGTGCATAAAAAAACATCCTCCGGGTAAAAACCAGAGGATGTTTTTTTTGCTTACCGGATGAATATACAACTACCCGAAGGTGCAACAATATTCAGGTTAACTGAAACCGATCCCAGTCACGGGCAAATTTAAATTTGCTCCGGTAATCGTCCAGTTGACATTTGGGCATGGGAATGGTTTCGGTTTTTTCGTCCCAGGGCATAAAGTTGGAAAAATTATCCCCCAATGGGCTGATAAGGGCGGAATCACCCGAATGGTCGTTGTTATTCCCGTCAGTACCAATCCGGTTGACACCAATCATATAGGCCTGGTTTTCAATGGCCCTTGCCATAAGCAGCACACGCCAGTGGTGACTGCGGGTAGTGGGCCAGTTGGCGATGTTGATGATGCAGTCGTAATCGAATCCTTTTTCAGGGGAGTAATTGTTTTTGCTCCAGACAGGGAACCGCAAATCGTAGCAAATTAACAGCAAAAATTTCCATCCCTTGTACTCAACAATTACCCGTTCAGACCCGGGAGTAAAGTTTTTGGATTCCCCGGCGTGGGTAAAGAGGTGTTTTTTATCGTACTGAAAATGTTTGCCATCGGGTTGCATCCAGATGAAGCGGTTGTAATATTTTCCGTCTTCTTCCGTGGCCAGGCTACCTGCCAGCACGATATTTTTATTGATAGCGATGCGTTTCATCCACTGGAAAGTTTCACCCATGTGGGGTTCGGCAATACCTTTCGGCTCCATGGTAAAACCTGTGGTAAATACCTCGGGCAACACCACAATATCGGTGGGTTCGGTTATCTGGTTGATTTTTTCTTCAAACATATGCCGGTTGGCGGCAGGGTTTTCCCAGTGAATGGGAGACTGGATGAGGGTTACTTTTATATTCGACATAATATCTCTGCTGCTTTTTCAAGGGTTTCGTTGCTTTTGGCAAAACAAAACCTGAGGGTTTGATGATCCTGGGGGTTGTTGTAGAAATAGGAATTGGGCACCGAAGCTACCCCGTATTCTTTGATAAGTTTCACGGCAAAATCCATTTCAGGTTCTTCACTGATTTGGCTGTAGTCCAGCACCTGGAAATAGGTGCCACCGGCCGGAATAACCTTGAAGCGTGAGCCGGAAATGAGTTTCAGAAAATAATCTCTTTTTTCCTGGTAGAAACTGCCCAGGTTGAGGTAATGCTCTTTTTTTTGAATGTATTCTGCAATGGCATACTGAACCGGAGTATTTACGGCAAAAACCACAAACTGGTGAATTTTCCGGAATTCCTTCATGAGGTTTTCCGGGGCCAGGCAGTAGCCGGTTTTCCAGCCTGTGGCATGGAAGGTTTTTCCAAAAGAACACATCACCATGCTTCGGCTTGCCAGTTCGGGATAGCGGCATACGCTCTCATGTTGCTGGCCGTCAAAAATGATATGCTCATATACTTCATCGCTCAATACCAAAATGCCTGTGTGGCGGGTGAGTTTATCGAGCTGCTTCAGGTCGTCGGCACTAAGAATGCTGCCCGTGGGATTGTGGGGCGAGTTGATGATGATCATTCTGGTGCGCTGGTTGACCTTTTTTTTCACTTCCTCCCAGTCGATATGATAATCGGGCAATTTCAGTTGCACCGGAATGGGTGTGCCTCCGCACAATTTGATTGCCGGAACGTAGCTATCGTAAGCAGGCTCGAAAACAACCACCTCGTCTTCCTCCCGGATAAATGCAGTGATGGCAGTAAAAATAGCCTGGGTGGCACCGGCTGTTACGGTTATTTCTGTTTCAGGGTTGTATTGGGCCGAATAGAGAAATTGTGTTTTTTCGGCGATAGCCTCTCTCAGGGCCGGCAGGCCCGGCATGGGGGCGTATTGGTTTTGCCCTTGTTGCATGTATTTGTGCACCAGGTTGATGAGGGTTTCAGAAACCGGAAAATCGGGAAAACCCTGCGAGAGATTGATGGCATTGTGTTCTTTGGCCATGCCCGACATTACCGCGAATACGGAAGTGCCGGTCTTGGGTAACTTGGATGATACGCTGTCTGGAAAAGGATCCATTGTTATATTTGTTTAAGGGTTAAAATTTGCCAGGTAGAAAAGAACTCGTAAACTGCAGTTTGTCGCCTCTTTTGGGTGTTATCTCCCCCGATGCCGTGCGGACTTTTTTCTTCAGATTAAACATAATTTGGTTAATTTTGTACTCTTATTGTATAAGGTTATAAACCCTGTTGAAAAGCACAAAAATACAAATATTAGGACAGGAGGATAAACCTGAGAAAGAGAAAAAAACGCAAAAATACAACAAAGATATCAACCCATGCTGCCCGTAACGGAAACTCACGGTTTGTGGATGCAAACTGCATATAGGGTAAGGGTGGGTTTTAGTATTGTTAACCCAGTTATAAACGAAAAAAAGGAAAAAGATGAAGACCATTGATGGATTTAATTTTAAGGACAAGAAGGCCATTATCAGAGTAGATTTCAATGTGCCATTGAATAAGGATTATGAAATAACCGATGATACGCGCATGCGTTTTGCCGTTCCGACCATAAAAAAGATTCTGGACGATGGCGGTTCAGTCATATTGATGTCTCACCTGGGACGACCCAAAGATGGCCCGGAAGATAAATTTTCCCTGCGCCATTTGGTTGACCACTTATCAAAACTGGTGGGTGCGCCGGTTAAGTTTGCCGATGACTGTATGGGAGAGTCTGCTGAGAAACTTTCAGCCGAATTGAAGCCCGGCGAAGTGCTGTTGCTGGAAAATCTTCGTTTCTACAAAGAAGAAACCAAAGGAGATGAAGAATTTGCCAGAAAACTGGCCTCCTATGCCGATGCTTATGTTAACGATGCCTTTGGCACAGCCCATCGGGCCCATGCTTCTACTACCATCGTGGCAAAGTATGCCAAAGAGAAGATGTTTGGTTACATCATGCGCAACGAACTGCAAAGCATTGACAAAGTACTCCACGATACTAAAAAACCTTATACGGCCATTATTGGCGGTGCCAAGGTTTCTTCTAAAATTGATATTCTCAACAACCTGCTCGATAAGGCCGACGATATTATCATTGGCGGAGGTATGATGTTTACCTTCATCAAAGCACAGGGCGGCAAAATAGGGAGCAGCCTGGTAGAAGACGATTACTTGCAAACAGCCAAAGATATCATCAAGCGCGCAGAAGAACTGGGCGTGAAACTTCATATCCCCGAAGATGCTATTGTGGCTGATAAGTTTGACAATGATGCCAACTTTAAAACCGTGAAAGCAGATGCCATTGAAGAGGGCTGGATGGGGCTGGATATCGGCGAAGGCAGTATTAAAGCACTTACCGATGTAATCGAAAACTCTAAAACCGTATTATGGAATGGCCCGATGGGGGTATTTGAAATGTCTAATTTTGCTGCCGGCACCAAAGCCATTGCTGAATCGCTGGTAAAAGCCACAGAAAAAGGAGCCTTTACCCTGGTAGGTGGCGGAGATTCTGTCGCGGCTATTAACCAGTTGAAGCTGGAAGATAAGGTTTCTTATGTGAGTACCGGTGGTGGAGCCCTTCTGGAATATATGGAAGGCAAAGTGCTGCCCGGTGTAGCGGCTATCAAGGAATAAAACAGAATAACCTCCCAATCAAAAAAGGCTCCGCTTTGGAGCCTTTTTTGGGTTGCAAAATCTTTACCGGGATGATTTTGTCAGGAAGTTGGATTGCCACCAGGATGATACCGATAATCAGGAA
>CAZBGI010000029.1:0-33526 GCA_964491395.1 uncultured Bacteroidales bacterium
ATACAAATAACTGCCTTAACAGAAAATATTTCTTTTTTTTATAATGTGCTGCTGAGAACATTCATAAGGCAAAGTGTTTTATATTTGATCATCCAAAACCCAACATGCTCGTTTATGAAAGTAAAGTCTGGCTTCAGCATACTCCTCCTTTCTCTGCTTCTGTTTTTAGCACAAAGTTCCTACGCACAGTTTTATTCTGCCGGACAGGACCCGGCTTCAGTGCAATGGCTTCAAATCAACACCGAAAACTTTCAGGTCATTTTTCCTGAGGGATATGAAGAACAGGGAAGATACATAACAGATGTACTGGAATGGTCGTATGAACATGCATCGCAAAGCCTGGAACACCAGCCGCGAAAGATTTCAGTTATCATACACAACCAGACTACCGTTTCCAATGGTTTTGTTTCGTGGGCACCGCGACGGGTTGAACTTTATGGAACGCCTCCTCCGGAAAACGATCATCATGACTGGATGGAGCGATTGGTTATACATGAATTCAGGCATGTAGTACAGATTGACAAACTCAACCAGGGACTGACCCGTCTGCTGGGGATACTATTCGGAGAAGTGGGCACGGGGGCAGTGGTAGGCCATATCCCGCTTTGGTTTCTGGAAGGAGATGCCGTGGCCATAGAAACGGCTCTCACATCAGCAGGAAGGGGCCGTTTACCCAGATTCGAGCAGGGGTTGAGAGCCCAGGTACTGACCAGGGGAAGGCATTCTTTTGAAAAAGCGGTATTTGGCTCCTACAAAGAATTTGTTCCCAATCATTACGAACTGGGATATCAGCTGGTGGCATCGGCCCGGGCAGAATACGGAGCCAATGCATGGGCTCCCATGCTGGATAATGTGGCACGCAGACCGTGGGGGCTATTCCCTTTTTCAGCAGAAATGAAAAGGCATTTCGATGCAGGAAAAGCACGGTTTTACCGCCAATCATTCCAAAACCTGGAACAAAAATGGAAGGAACAAAGAGAAAACCACTCCTACAGCCCTGTAAACCGGGTGAACAAGAGCCAGAAGCTTTATACCAATTACCTATACCCACACTGGATAAACGATTCGTTGCTGGTAGCATTGAAAACAGGCCTAAAAGATATCCCGACTGTGGTAACCATTGACCTGGAAGGAAACGAAGAAGTTCTTTTCCGTCCCGGATCGGTATTTCCCAACTCTTTTGATTATGCAGCAGGCAAAGTAGTGTGGAGTGAGTACAATCCGGACCCCAGGTGGGAACACCGTAATTATGCCGAAATTGTCATCTACAACATTTACACCGGGGCGCGAGAACGCATTACCCACAAAGGAAAGTTCTTCTCCCCTGCCCTTTCTCCTGATGGCAACCAGGTTGCTGCTGTGGAGATTTCACCTGAGGGCAACAATTCGCTGGTTGTGCTCAATGCCATGACGGGAGATGAAATATGGCGTTTTTCTTACGAAAACAATGATTTTATCATGCAGCCCTCCTGGCATCCCCGGGGGACCAAAATCACCCTTATTGCACTGGACAGCAAGGGTAAAAGGCTGGAGGAGATTATCACAGAACATAAAGTTTCACAAACCTTGCTGCGTGCTGAAGATGCTGATATTTCCTCCCCTCAATACATGGGCGAAGATGTAATTTTTAACGCCACATGGTCGGGTATTGACAATATTTACATCTACAGAAGGCGAACCGCTCTGGCAGAAAGAATGGTGTCTTCAGAGTTTGGAGCAGTGAATGCTGTTCCCAACTCCACAAATACACTGGCCTTCTCCGACTATACAGCCAACGGGTATCAGTTGACCACCATGGAAGCCATTAACTTTGAAAGAAAACCCTTAGAAGATGTTGAGGACCATTCGGTTGCATTCCATAAAATACTTGCCGAACAGGAAAACGCAAAAATCAACCCTGAAGATATACCCCCGGGATCGCATGAAATTGAAACCTACAGCCGCCTGAAGAACCTGTTTTACCTGCACAGCTGGGTGCCGGCAAACATCAACGTGGATTTGCTGGAAGTTGAGCCGGGTGCTTCATTACTTTTGCAGAACAAGCTAAGCACCTCCTTTGCCCAGCTGGGTTACAAGTGGGATATGAACGAGGAAACAGGCAGGTTTGTAGCGCAATACTCCTATCATGGATGGTATCCTGTTGTGGGAATCACAGCTGAGAGCGGAGACCGGTTTTATTATCTCAACAGTGAAGTTGAGCCGGAAAGATTCAGGTTCAGAGAAAACAACTATCAATTATCTATCTCTTTACCTTTGCGCTTCCAGCAAAACGAATTCTTTTACGGAATAACGCCTCTTTTCAGGTTAGGGGTCAACGATGCTGTACGCAGCTCTCTGACTCCTGATACCATTTTTGTGGGCAACAACCAATACTTCCAGTTTAAGCCTTCACGCTTTTTTAGGCAGGATTACAGGTTGCTGGCATACAGGCAGAGAAGAAGTGTGGCAAGAGACATTTTCCCCCGACAGGGTCAGATTGCAGATTTCAACTATCGGCATTCACCATTGGGAAAATGGGACATGGGTAGTGTACTATCATTGCGGGGGACGGTATTTTTTCCGGGCTTGATCCGACACCACGGAATCAGATTGTCGGCAGCATACCAAAACAGACAGCGAGGGGTGAATGAACAAAAACCGGGAAGTCTGCCCATTATTTACAACTTTGGAAATATTATCGGGTATCCCAGGGGGATCAGTGGCCAGAGTCATCAGCAACTCAGAATCTTTTCAGCCGATTATGCCTTTCCCCTGCTCTATCCCGATTTTAGAATACCCCACTTGCTGTATCTGAAGAGGTTGCGTACAACCCTGTTTTATGACCATGCTATGGCTACTCCCTTTCCGGAGAGGAACAACCCCTCGCCTGTGCAAAATGAGACTTTATATTCCTGGGGATTTTCCCTTACCGGCAACATGCATTTACTGGGTATTTATGCACCAATTGCCCTGGGAGTTCAAACAGCCTTCACTTCTAATGAGGATTATACATTCCAACTGCTTTTCAACGTAGACTTTTAATGGCCAACCTGGTTGTTAGTATCAACAGATTATTGGCTGCGGGACTTATTCATATTTCCCACAATGAAAAGAAACCCAAATAAAACCACGAAGTACGAGCCATACAAAACATGATGAATAACCTCCCAGGTATGAATAAAATGGGTCATGGATACAGCCAGGAAAAAGGAAACCAGCGACAAACCTGAAAAAACAAGGGCTACTTTGTGATCAGAAAGACCAAGGTAAGACAAGTGATGTGTAGTATGATCCTTCCCACCCACAAAGGGCGACTGACCACAGGCAATCCTTTTATAAAAAACCGTGGTGGTATCGATAATGGGGAGGGCGAAAATGATGGCAACCGAAAGAAACCTCATGAATGGGGTACTATCGCCTGAAAACGCTTCACCGTTCCAGAAGAAACCAATGCCCAGCACTGCCAGCAGGACACCCAGAAACTGACTTCCTGTATCGCCCATATACATGCGGGAAGGGTTCCAGTTGTAATACAAAAAGCCTAGCAAAACAGCCATCATTCCAAGCACTACCACGATAATCGGACTCAGAAATTGTTCGCGCAGCAGTATTCCTGCAAAAATTGTGACCACCACAGCCAATGAAACAATGGTGGTGATACCATCCATGTTGTCGAGCATATTGATGCTGTTCATCATCCCCACAACCCAGAAAAGAGTAATGGCATAGTTGAGCAGCTGACTCTCAAAGATGGTAATGTAAGTACCGGTAGCCACCAAAATAACTCCGCAAAGCAATTGAGAGAAAAACTTGATCCATGGATGGGTATTGTAAGCATCATCAAACAATCCGGTAAGAAAGCCCACGGTTACCACTACAAGAACTCCCATGGTTTGCAGATTGAAAAAATCAGTTTCTTCAGGAATAAGGAAAGATATAAAAATGACGGAAAACAGGAAGATGATATAAAAAGAAATACCACCCAAAGCAGGCTTAGCGGTAGAGCTCCATCTTATAATCGTTTCATTTGCATTTCTGATGCCCAGGTTGCGGGAGAACTTTAGCAAAAACCGGTTTATCACCAGTGTAAACACCAGTGAGGCCACAAAAAAAAGACTGTAAACAAGAAGTAAGTTCTCAGTCATCTACTATTTATTTTTAAAATTGAACATGTTCCGGATAATCCCCGGGGTGAATTTAAAAAGGGCTGTTGAAGTCTCTGAACAAGGGTGCGACCTTATCTTTTTCAGATACAAGGGGTTCTGTAATGCCCCAGTCGATATTAAGATCAGGATCAAACCATGCAATAGAGGCTTCTGATTCACGATTGTATACCTGTGTACATTTGTAAAAGAAAATGGTGTTTTCCTCAAGGGTAAGGAACCCATGGGCAAAGCCGGGAGGTATCCAAAGCATATTTTTCTTTTCCGCAGTAATTGTATACTTGAAATGCTGCCCGTACGTGGGCTCACCCTTGCGCAGATCAACCACTACATCCACCACCGCACCTGTAATCACTCTTACCAGCTTACCCTGTTCCCAGGGAGGCAGTTGAAAATGAAGGCCTCTCAGAACATGGGCTCCCGACATGGACTGGTTGTCCTGCAGAAAATTATGGTCAAGCCCTGCTTCTTTAAACTTTTCCTTGTTCCAGGATTCAAAAAAATAGCCTCTTTTATCTTCAAAAACCAAGGGTTCAATCTTGTACAAACCTTTGAATCCTGTCTCAATTACCTTCATTGTAGTGTCTTTTCAATTCCCGGTTACAGTTTTTTTCCCAGTCCCGGCAACCGTTTCCAGAAACTGCGTTTTGTAATATTAACCTGATCGTCGTAATAGCCGTAGCCCGATCCGTAGCCCCCATAATAATAGCCATAGGAATATCCTTTGTCATATCCATAACTGGAGTATTCCTTATCCACTGCATTGAGAACCACGGAAAGCTTCGTTATATGGCTTTCACCAATCAACCTGTTCACATTCTGGATAAACATCCGTTTGGAATAGTTGGCTTTAAAAATATAAATCGGGTAATCCGACATCAGGATACTCTTCATTCCGTCGGTAACAATCCCTACCGGTGGGTTATCCACAATAACGAAATCATACTTTGATTTCAGATAGTTGATCATTTCATCCATGCGCGGGGTGAGGATCAATTCTGAGGGATTGGGAGGCACAGGACCGGCCGTAATAAAATCAAGATTTTTCACCCTTGAAGGCTGAATACAATCGTCAATGGTGTCAATATTTGAAAGAATGGTACTGACTCCCTTGATGTTTTCCACATTAAAACCCAGGTGGATTTTGGGTTTGCGCATATCAAAGTCAATAACAATTACTTTTTTATTGCTAAAGGCGAGGATTCCCGCCAGGTTCATGGCAAAAAAGGTTTTCCCTTCCCCGGAAATGGTGGAAGTAACGGCAACCAGCTTGGGCCCTTCATCATTGTTAATAAACTGCAGGTTGGTTCGTATGGCTCGCAATGCTTCTGAAATCAGCGACTTGGGTTTCTTTAACACCAGTAGCTGGTTGGGAGGAATATCACTTTTGTATTTGGGAATCACACCAATCACCGGTGCCTGTGTATATTTCAGAATATCGTGCAAAGAAGGTATTTCGTTGTAAAACAAATATTTAAGCAAAAACACCCCTATCCCGAGGAAAATGGCTGCTAATAAACTGCTGGCATATATGCCTTTGGGTTTGGGAGAAATGGGTTGTCCGGGAACGCGGGATTTTTCCAGAATGACACTTTGAGAAACATATCCTGCTTTGGAAATGGAATATTCTGCCTTTTTTTCTACCAGCTGATTATAGAAACGTTCATTGATGGAATGCACACGCTGCAACATACTGTATTCAATAAGGCTGTAGCGTCCTCCCTGGTTCAGAAGGATATTTTCGTAACTGTCGATTTTGTTGTTGATATCGCTGATACGGGTATCAAGATTGCTGATTAATGTCGTGATGCTCTCAGTGACCAGTTTGCGCTGAATATTAATCTGGTAATTGAGGGACTGAATCTGACTGCTTTCAGGGGTAACCTCGTAAAGCAACTGTTCCCTTTCAATGAGCAAATCCTGCAGGGTCTGCAGCATGCGCGACACCATCCCGCTGAACTCGCTACCGGCAAGAATCGCGATGAGCCTGTATATATCCACATCTTCTTGCTGTTCAAGACTCTGTGATATTTCAGTAAGAATGGTATGTTCCATTTTCAGCATCACCAGCTGATTTTCCATGTCGGCAATTCTCCCCTGAAGGGTAGGTAGCGGAGTAAGGGTTACCTCATCAATACCATGTTCCTTTTTGAACTCCTCCAGCTCAATTTCAGAGTCTGAGAGCTTATCAAAGAGCAGATCCAGCTGCTGGTCAATAAAATCGAGGATATTATTGGCACTTTCAGCTTTCTTCTCCAGGTCATATATGCTAAATTCTTCAGCAATGATATTGACAATATCAGTTGCTTTCTGTGGATTGGTTCCCGTATAGCCAATCTGGATGGTTTTGGCTGCAGCATTAAGCACATTGATGCGAATATCACGACTGTATCCAGCGGCAATGGTTTCGGGGTTATTTAGCACAAAAAAGTAAGAGTTCCGGCTAAGGAGACTTTGCTGTTCTTTTATAATGTTAAAGTTGTGAATATCAATTTTTATATCCATCTCAGGTAGCTCAGTGTAGCCATTGATATGGATTTCACGTTTATGTTGTTCTCCTTTCAGGGTGAATGTCAGCACAATCTGATCCTGACTTACAAAATCAATATAAACGGGCACTCCATAAATCGATGGATTTTTCACAATGGCATCCACGGTAAAAGGAGCATTACGATAGAGCTCAAAATTCAGCACCCTGCCTTTTGAGAAATAAGAAACCTCCAGGGGGAGTTTGGAGAGCGCTCTTTGCAAAAAGACTGTAGAACGCATCAGCTCAATTTGCTTGGCCATATCATCATCATAGATATTGGCAGTAGGCAAAATTCGGGATGCCTCATTCTGTGAGCCCAGTTGCAAAATGGTTGTAGTTTGATAGATAGGGGGTGTATAACGAAGATACAGCCAGGCACCGGTAAGGGCAAGAATCACAAAAATGACAGGAAAAAGGATATTCCTTTTGGCGATATAAAAAAATAGTTTTATATCAAGTTCGTCATTGATGGATGATATTTTCTTTACCGCCGGATTGGTCATTTTTCTATTTAAACAATGAATAAACAATTAGGGCTGTTGACAATAACGAGAGATAAGGCCCGATATTTTCCATGATTCGCTGAGGCACTCTCTCGCGAGGCTCCACATAAATAACATCATTGGCCTGGATAATCATATCGGCATTTTGGACCCCCTCAATGGTAGAGAGGTCAATCAAAAATATCTGTGGGTTGCTCAAATCTCCCCTGATTACCTTTACTTTGCTGGCCCGTCCGTCGGCAATACCACCGGCCATGGCCAGGGCCTCAAAAATGCTGGTATTGGTGTTTTCAAGATAAACTACAGAAGAGGTTCCTCCTCTTCCTCCGGGAAAAATAGTGACCCGATGGTTGGTAACTCTGAGCCGTACAAAAGGATTGTTAAAATACTCAGAAAACTCATTTTCCAGGTGTTTCTCCGCTTCTCGCAGGGTCATACCGCTAAGGTGGACTCTTCCCAGGACAGGAAGTTTGACCTTGCCGTCAAATTCAAGGGTGTAGTTTTGTTCTCCCCTTATTTGTTGGGTTGTGGGTGAAATGGGGTCAATCAATCTTTCCCCGTCATTGGTATAAAGCCGAAAGTACAACTCATCGTTGGGTGCCAGCCGGTATTCATCCGGTAGAGGTTTATCAGGAAACTCTGCAAATTCATAATCGGGCGGGGTCCGCAACATCCGCTCTGGATTTAGTATCTGACAGGAGGAAAAAAGGAAAGCAATAATGATAAAAGTCCAGAATTTGTTCACGTGCTACCCGGATTTTTTAAAAACGTTTAATTTTTTAGTCAGCAAAATTAGCAAAAGCTTTGGGTTTTACCCCCAAAATTGTTTGTTTTTAACAGCAGAACTGCTTAGGAGTCATCTGTTGCTCAGAGCAGAAAAGCAATGGGTGAAAGAATGAGAACAAATCAGAATTCCTGTAACAAAAGAAAAATAAATGGCCAACTCCGGCTTGTCATGTCCTTTTATCCTACAGCTGCTTTTTCGTTGGTTAAGGAAGTATGGATGCCTGAGCCGGTTTTGCGCTCCAGCAAACGACTATAGAGAGTTTCCATATCGTTAACCAACCGGCTGTAGTGGAATTTTTCGCCCACCTGATTCCAGCCATTCATAGCAAAAACATGACGTAGTTCATCATCCTCCACCAACCTTAGCAGCGCAGAGGCAAAATCTTTTGCATCATTTTTAGAGGCCAGCAAAGCGGTTTTCCCCTCTGCCACAACATTTTCAATCCCGCCCACTTTGGTAGAAACCACGGGTGTACCCGCAGCCTGTGCCTCAATAAGACTTACAGGGGTTCCTTCATTGAGGGAGGTCAGTGCCACGATATCCAGCCCGGCATTCACATAATCCATCTCCGTCAGCCAGCTGGTAAAAGTAAGCGGGGCAGGCTTGTAGTCTCCAACGCCATTTACAAAAGGGATTCCCAGGTCAAGGGCTTTTTGTTTGATAATTTCTCTTGACTCACCATCGCCTACAATAAATGCCCGTATTTTCTTTTGTGTACGAGATTGTACCATGTGCAAGGCATCCAGAAACATCGCGTGGTTTTTGATGGGCACCAGCCTTCCAATAATGCCGATAGCAATTTCATCATCAGAAATTTTGTAGCGCTTTCTGAAAAGAAGTCTTTTCTCAAAGCTGTTTTCCCGAAATCGGTTCAAATCAAAACCCAGGGGAATCACCCCTACCTTATCCTCCTCACAAATCCCGTATTTTTTTGTCAGGTCATATTTTTGTGCTTCACTGATGGCGATTATGGCATCACTTTTTTGCGCCATGTACCTTTCTACAGATATATAGAATTTTGTTTTTATGGGGCTGAAATAGGCATCGAATACATGGCCATGAAAAGTGTGCACCACAACAGGTACGCGCATATTCAGGGCTGCATGACGGCCCAGTGCTCCGGCCTTGGATGCATGGGTATGCACAATATCGGGCCGGAATTCGCGGATAAGGGATTTGATGTGCTGAAAAGCATGATAATCCGACACAGGAGAAATCTCCCGTTTCATTTGAGGGATAATGTGCGGCTCTAAGCCAATCTGCCTGGCAATGTACTCAGAGTTTTTTTCGCTGGGATCATTAGGGCCTCCCACAAGAAGTGTTTCATAATTGCTGTCGATGTATTTGGTCAAATAGGCAGCATTGTATGTGGGGCCTCCTAAATTGAAACGGTTCAGGATACGTAAAATACGTGGCATTAATCTGGCAAATTAATTGCAATTTTATTTCAGTGGGCAAAAATACTCAAAAGAAGTTAAACAGCAGTTAAAAATGATCATTATTTTTGACCATGAAATTTATTGTACCAATGCTGAAAAACAGCTATTGACCATACCTGTGCATGGATTTCGCCGGGATTGGAAGAAAAGAGCTTTTTTTTAAGATTGTTAATAACTTTCGGGTTAAACACCTTCTGACTTTCGATAAATTCATCATTGAGCCACTCATTCAGAATGGTATCTTTCAGCTCTTTGCGAAACCATGACAGCAAAGGCACCTCAAAACCCTGCTTGGGGCGAGCATACAGTTCAGGAGGCAAATCATCACGGAAGGCATCCCTGAGAATTTTCTTCCGCCCTTGTTTATCAATCTTAAATGCTTCGGGCATGGAAAAAACCAGGTTTACGACATCATGGTCCAGGAACGGAACTCTTACCTCAAGGGAATTGGCCATAGACATCATATCTACCTTTGTAAGCATGTCGTTGGTCAATACCAGGTGCATATCATTGCGCAACAGGTTATTCATTCCTCCATCAGCCACGAAGCGGGTGAGCTCCATTTTGCGTGCCAGATATGGGTTCTCTTCTGCCGGAGAAAGCAACAGTTGTGAAACATAATTCTCGGGGGTAAAGGCTGCCCAACGCCAATAGCGATCACGATCGTTCAATCCCATCCCTTCTCCAAAACGATGCAATTGTCTTACTTTATTGCCCAGAAAACTGCTACGCGACCGGGGCAACAGCGATAATGCGGGATGCATAAACCTGAGCAACTGTGTATCTATTCCTCCCATACCTGCCCGCAAGTGGGCTTTGTGTTTGTTGTAGCCTGCAAACATCTCATCGGCACCATCACCTGACAGGGCAACGGTTACCTTCCGCCGTGTTTCACGACTGAGGATATAAACGGCCAGTGCCGAAGAATCGGCAAAAGGCTCATCCGTATAATCGAGCACATCGTAAAGGCAATCCAGCAAATCATTTGTAGAAAGAGAAAACTCGGTATGATCCGTTTTATACATTCGCGCCACACTGGCAGCATAGTGTGTTTCATCAAACATGGGTTCATCCTTAAAGCCAACAGAGAAGGTTTTAAGTTGATGCACATGCTTTGAAGCGAGAGCCACAATTACACTACTGTCAATCCCTCCGCTAAGAAAAGCGCCTAAGGGCACATCGGAAACCAACCTTTTTACCACGGCTTCTTCAAGCTTTTCCCTCAGCATCTTCATTCCCTTCTCATAAGACAGGGAAGCATATTCTGGCAGAGGGCTGTCAGGGATTTCATAATATTTCTGCACCTCAACCTCTTTCCCTCTTACCTGCAACCAATGGCCGGGCATTAGTTTCATCACATCCTGGTATATGCTCCACGGACCGGGGATATAATTTAACTGGAAATATATCTCCAAAGAGGTCCGATCGAGTTGGCGGGGAATTTCCAGGGGAAGAAGGGCTTTCATTTCTGAGGCAAAAACGAACCTGCTTTCATCGCGATAATAAAACAGGGGTTTTATCCCGTAACGATCGCGGGCCAGAAGCAAAGTTCTTTTTTCCTTATCATAAAGGGCAAAAGCAAAAAAGCCCTGCAATGCATGAATACCTGCAGGGCCTTTTTCTATCATCCATTTGAGCAATACTTCTGTATCGCTGCGTGTACGAAAGGTAATTCCACTGTTATGCATCTGATCGCGCAATTGCCTGTAATTGTATATCTCGCCGTTAAACACCAGGGTGTATCTTCCCGATTCATCGGTAAAAGGCTGGTTGGCAGCATCTGTAGTATCGATGATTGACAGCCTGCTGTGTCCCAGACAGGTTCTCTGGTGCCTGAAAACAGCCTGCACCTCGGGTCCACGCTTTTTTAAGGTTTCCAGTGCCTTGTGAATAAGCTCAGGAGCTGTTTCAGAAGAACTGGCAAAAGAATGGATTCCACAAATACCACACATGAGACAAAACGGGTCGGTTAAAACATATTGGCAGGCAATAACACACCTGTTTAAAAGAATAATCAGATATGAATCACTTCATCATAGGCGGCAGCAACAGCCTCCATCATGGCTTCGCTCATAGTGGGATGCGGGTGAACGGCCTTGATGATTTCATGCCCGGTGGTTTCCAGTTTACGAGCCACCACGGCTTCGGCAATCATCTCAGTCACATTGGCACCAATCATATGCACACCCAGCAACTCACCGTATTTGGCATCAAAAACTACTTTGATGAAACCTTCTTTGACACCTGCAGCCGTCGCTTTTCCGGAAGCTGTAAACGGGAATTTACCCACCTTCAACTCATATCCTGCCTCTTTTGCGGCTTTCTCGGTATATCCTACCGAGGCTACCTCCGGACTGGAATAAGTACACCCGGGAATATTGTTATAGTCAATGGGCTCGGGATGATGTCCTGCTATTTTTTCCACGCATGTAATCCCCTCTGCTGAAGCAACATGTGCCAGCGCCTGACCCGAAACAACATCTCCAATGGCATAGTAACCTTCCACGTTGGTGCGGTAGAATTCATCCACTATAATTTTGTCGTTTTCAACCTTGATGCCCGTTTCTTCCAGTCCAATGCCTTCAATATTGGTAGTAATACCTACCGCCGACAGAACGATATCGGCCTCCACTTCGGTTTCTCCCTTGGACGTTTTTATTTTTACCTTGCACTTGTCACCTGAAGTATCTGCTTCTTCCACAGAAGAGCTCGTCATAACCTTCATCCCGGCTTTTTTGAAAGAGCGTTCCAATTGTTTAGATACATCTTCATCTTCTAAAGGGACGATGCGAGGCATATATTCTACCAGGGTTACTTTGGTGCCGATGGCATTGTAAAAATAGGCAAACTCAGAACCAATAGCACCTGAACCAACAACCACCATGCTTTCAGGTTGCTTGTCCAGCACCATTGCTTTGCGGTATCCGATTATTTTTTCGCCATCCTGTTTCAGGCTGGGCAACTCGCGTGACCTTGCCCCGGTGGCGATAATAATATGCCTGGCTTCATATTGTTGCGTTTTTCCATCCGCATCTTTTACTTCCACCTTTTTGCCGGGTACCACCTTGCCAAATCCTTCAATATGATCAATCTTGTTTTTCTTAAATAGAAACTGAATGCCTTTACTCATCTGACCTGCCACCTCACGGCTTCTTTTTACCATAGCAGAAAAATCGGCTTTGGCCTCCCCTTCTATGGATACGCCATAATCGCCGGCTTTTTTTAAATATTCAAATACATTGGCACTCTTCAGAAGAGCTTTGGTGGGGATGCATCCCCAATTGAGACATACACCCCCCAATTCGGATTTTTCAACCACTGCTACTTTCATTCCCAGTTGAGATGCCCGAATGGCTGCCACGTAGCCCCCCGGACCACTTCCGATAACAATCAAATCATAATTCATATCTACGTATATTTTAAATTCTTAATGGTTTTATGAGCTAAATTATAAAAATTCCGTGGTTTTGATAACGATTATAACAACGTATTTTCATTTCTGTTGCCTGACGAAGGTGACAATAAAATCAGGATTCAGGAGAATAGGGTAATTCAATTTTCTTCGCTGACCACATCATATATCCTATGGCAAGAGCCAGGAACGACATAGAAAAAGTGAGGGCGGCCGTAACGCCCCATAACTGATAAAAGGCTACACCCAGAAAAGGGGCAAACAATGAACGAATGGCCGTAAGTACAAGATGGACTGACTGATAATTTCCCGCCTCTTCGGATGGACAGAAATAGGCAGACCCGATAAACCAGGTGAGCGCCATGGTTGCAGCAAAAACTCCATGAAACAAGATGTAAAATACCAGGGTATAGTAAAGACGGATATCCCAGAACTCAACATACGCCGGAAAAAACTGGGTGATTGTAAGAAAAAAAATATACAACAACATGGACGCAAAAGACAGGGCAGCAAAAATGCGGGGATCAATTTTCCCCATAAGCCTGCCAAAAAATGGCAGCAAAAAAATGGCCAGGAGGTTGTACCCGTTTTTATAAAATGCCATGCTCGAATAATTAAGTCCAAGACCTGTTTCAAAAAACAATACGATGACTGTCACTGAGCTCATAAAGCCCATGCCATACAGGAAAAACCCAACCTGGAAATCCATGAAAGCCCGGTTGGTTTTGAGAATATTCACCATTCCCATGGCAGAATCTTTTACAGAAATCCAGAAACCTTTGCTTTTGTCCACAACCTCCTTTGCTTCGTAGGGAATAGCAGAAAGCAGAGAAACAGATATTACTCCCAGCACAGCTGCCACAGGAAAAACATAAACAAAGATATAATTGTCGATATCCAGCAACCATCCGTAAAAAAAGGTGGTAACCATCATGACTACTTTATTGAGACTGGTGGCATAACTGAAAAGCCTGCTGAAATTTTTGTGGCGGTAAGAGGTTTTGAGAAAAAGATTGATGGTGGGCCATATAACCGTATTTCCCAGGAAATAAATCAAAAAGATAATCAAAAAGATATAGTGATAAACGGAATCCCCACCCATCTGTTCTGCGTTGCGAGGAAAGAAGAAGAGCGCCATCAGGGGCAGGCGTGTTAACAATGCAGCCTTGCGCAACATCCCTTTTTTGTTTCGGATGCGTTTCAACCACTCATTCATAAAAATCAGCAGGAGAAAAACTACCACTCCAAGCTGGAACAACACAGCGAGTTGATAATCTGAACCACGTAAACTTTTGGCAAAAACAAATTCATTCAGGATAATCAAACCAGCCAGAATCCCCTCCAGGAAGGAGTAGGACATATGTAGCATGAAAGCTTTCCGCTCGCGCGGCAACAAATCACTCATTTTTCAGGTTAAAACTACGAACAATGGAATTCCCTAATAATCGAACAAAAGTACCCATTAAATGCAGGAAAAACAGAAAACTTTTTCTTTTCCTCTTACAGGTGAGGTATCAAGTCTTCGGTGCGGCATTCCAAGGTATTGGACTGCCATTTAACGACCACTGTTTTCCTGAAGGTAAAGGACGTGAGGGTAACAAAAAAATGCCGTCGCGGTTCAGGCGAAAAATAATTCGGGATAATCAACTCTCTGGCGGACATCTTTCGTATTGAGCCGGTGGCTGAATTCTTTTTTCAAAAACCGCACTGTGGGATAAGCTTCCATATTCTGCCCGGGATATGGCACAAAGAGTGACTGCAATTCTTCTTTCGTGGCTTCGGGATTCAGATAGTCCATGACTTTTTCCTGGGGCAAAATCAGCAACATGCGCGAACCGTTGGGAGCTTTGGGATTGTTGTGCAGTTTTTCGGCCAGGGCATTGGGTGGGGTGGTTATGATGGAGAAGCCTGTTGTCAGTTCTCCTGTTTCTGTATCCACAGTTTCCTGCCATACTCCTGCTGCGTAAAATAATCCTTCTGCCGGATACAAAAAGTGTGGATAAACCTGACCGCTAAAATGAAAGAATTCATAATACCCATCCAGGGGAATCACGCACCGTTGAGAGAAAATTATTTCCCGGTGAATAAAAAAGACTTTCTCACAGGTGGAATTGATAAGCTCGCGGGCATAGGTTTTCCCGGTTCTTTTATCAGTATATCTCCAATCGAGTCCCCATTGTATATTGCGATAATGCAGCCCCTTTTCTGCAGTGTACATCATTACAGAAAGTGTGGGTTTTGCCTTTCCTATGGCCACGTAGTATTCCATAAAACGCAAATCAGCCTGTCCCACGAAAGTCTTATAAAACAACTGCGCTATTTCGTCATCGGGATCCTTTTGCAGTCGTTGCAGCATTTCTTCCCTTACTTTTTTGGTTCCTACCCAGTAACACATCTTTTTAATTGTTATTTATGAGTTGTTGGTATTCCATAATTCCCGGCTACTGCTGATTAAAAACAAAGGCAACGATTAATTCCCATCCCTATTCTTCACAAATCATGCAGTATGCTCAAAACCGACCCTAAAAATACAAAAAAACCCGGCATTGCTGCCGGGCTAAAAACCAACTTGTAACTCATTTTGGTTAAAGGGACACGTTTTTATTTTCCGTATTTTATTCGATGGTGTATCGTAAACCCAGGTAAAACATCCTGCCCATGATCGGACCCCAAATCATGGATGCATCGAAGTGCTCACCAAAAGGCTCATTGGATGCAATAATGGGATTTTTCTGCTTATAATTAGTCAGGTTTTCTCCACCCAGGTAAATATCAAACCGATTCCACCTGCGGGTAATCTGTCCATGAACGATTACATGGGCGGGAGATTCTTCGGGCATTTGAAACTCCTGCGGCAGCATACTGCTGTCCGGAATTCGGCTTTTGCCATTGAACTGACCCGTTAGGTCTATCTGCCAGTTGTTGTTGCGCGAGGCCCATGAACCCGACAGCATACCTTTATAGTTGTTGACAAAAGGTTTTCGAACCAGCTGATCGTTGATGGTGGTTTTCACGTCAGTCATACGGTAAGCTGCAGTTATTTCAAAAAACAACAAAGGTTCAAATTTGAATTCCACCTGCGAGTTGTTGGCATAGGATTTTCCGTTGAGATTATAAAACCGTGCCTGATTGAAATCTGTATCCACATCCACAATTAACTGATTCACAAAATCTGTACGGTAATATTCTGCTGACAGGGAAGCATCTCTTCCAAAAAGGGAAAAAGACTGGGTAAGGCTTGCACCATAATTCCAGGCCTCTTCCATCTCAATTTCCTCCACAAAAACCATTTGGCGGTTACTTACCAGCAATCCGGTATTTTCAGCTATCATATTGGGAGCTCTGTAACCTTTGCCGGCTGATGCCCTTAATGTGGTAGTGGGAGTAAAATTGGAACGGATATGTAAGCGGGGGGTAAAAAGAGTACCGTAGATATTATGAAAATCGGCTCTCATCCCCAGGATTCCCACAAATTGTTCGTGATGATGAAAGGTATACTGGGCAAAAACGCCGGGAACAGACTCTCTGCGGTCAAGGTTTGTTTCCTCACCTGAAACATTCAGGTCTTCTTTATAATCATCAAAAACATAACTAACTCCCGCGTTGATTTTATGATTGGGATTATTGGCCAGAGAATTTTCATAAATAACATTGGCATAGAGGGTGTTTTGCCGCCCTGCATATTGGGTTTGCCCATATTGTGAATCATGATTATGATGGATAAAACTCAGCTGGGTGCCGATGGTTCCGTCGGGCTGGCCGGGCAGAAAAAAACCGGTACGGGCGAAAGCTTCATACCTGTCAGTATTTACTCCAAACCCGTAAAAACTGGGAGAACCAAGACTGGCATTATTTTCAAAGAATGACAATTGCCCACCTCTGCGATCCTCCTGCATAACCCGGAACCCAAACTGGGACTCCAGAACACCTGGCCTGTCAAAGCGGTACCTGTTAACAATATTGTATTTGCGCATCAGGGGATGATCGAGAAACGAATCATTGTTATGATCAAACTGGTTTTCCAGTATTTCGCCATGGGCAAGCACCATGGTGGACCATTGTGGGCTGAGTTTTACCGCTGCATTGATGCTGCTCTCCAATCTTCCAAAATCATTCCCGTAAAAGTTATAAAAGAAAAGATCGGAAGATTCGGGTTTTTTCAGTTCCACATTGATCTGCCCGGTAATAGATTCATAACCATTTACCACGCTTCCTGCACCCTTTGAAATATGGATGGTTTCCATCCAGGGGCCGGGAATAAAACCCAGTCCATAGGGCTGGCCAAGCCCGCGAATGGTGGGCGTGTTTTCAGTAAGTATCTGGCTGTAAATTCCTGCCAGCCCGAGCAGTTGAATCTGTTGAGCTCCGGATACAGCATCGGTAAAAGATACATCTACCGAGGCATTGGTTTCGAAAGCCTCGGACAGGTTGCAACATGCTGCCCGTTGCAGTTCTGTTTCGGTAACCACCTGGGTGAGTATAGGTTCCATACCGGACACATGACTACCAGATCGCCGTCCGGTAACTACCACTTCTCCCAAATCGCGGGATGCTTCCAATACTACTTCAATGTTTTCCTGTCCGGAAGCAATTAGTAATGTATCGGCCTGGTAACCCATGAAGCTGACCACAAGTTTATGAGGCAGTGTACCGGAATCGACTGCCAGTTGAAAATCACCATTCTCGTCAGTTACAGTGCCCGTGGTAGTGCCTTCCCAAAACACGCTGGCACCTGAGAGTTCCACTTTATGATTGTGATTGTCATGTATCTCCTGACCATACACCTGTCCTTTCAAAACCTGCTCCTGAGCGGATGCAGCCATTGCGACAGACAGCATGACTATAAGGGGAAGTATTATTTTTCTGATGTTCATCTGAATAATTCTTTTGGTTGATTTGAATACAATGGTTTATGCACATCTAAAACAATGATGCGCAAGTACTAAAGAGCACGCTGATTCATTGGATGATTCAGGGTACTAAACCAAAAGCGATGAACAGATTTTTAAATGGTGGGTAAAAACTACAAAATCCCTGGCAACCTTTCTGGGCGGGGGATCTACAGTTGAGGGGAAAAGGTGTAAATCACCCTTATCAGCGAAATGTTGCTGAAAAAGCGACCAGGTAAATACTTCAGTATCCACCAGCACCGGCGCTACTCTTTGGGGTTGCCTGTCTTTGGAAACCTCATAGTCGTGTTTCACATACACAACTTCATCGTGGCAGCAGTTCTGGCAAGCGTTCCCGGGGCTAACACTTTCTCCCGAACAGCAGGACCCTGCATCAACCGGGTTTACAGTGCAAGCCAATGTCTCATCGTTGAGAGAACTTTGATCCTCACAACAATTTCCGGCATCCTCAAACACATGCAATGAACTCACATCGCAGGCCATACAATAGTGCACAACAAATCTGATCCCGGTAAATGATACCAGGAATAAACCTGCCATAATCAGCGCCAATATAGGTTTGATGAATTTTTGCATTGCTTGTTTCTTCGAGATGCAAAGATACAAATATTTACATTATTGGTGTCATAGATTCGGGCTCACGCGGTAAGCTCCGTAATCTTCCAATAATTCATTTATCAGATGGGAAGAAGGAAGTTTTTCACCTTTGAGTTGCAGGATAGTCAGGTCTTCTGAAACAGTTGCTTCCTGAACACCCTCCAGATCTTGCAAAGCAGAAACCACTTTATTAACACAGTGCTGGCAACTAACTCCTTCAATGGGATATTTGACTGTTTCCATTATTTTTCAGGTTATTCCTCATTCCACAATTTATTATTTTCGAGCCATTCAGGATCTCTCTCATAGATGCAACAATGATGAAGATTGGCATGGGTTTCATCATCCGTCAGAAAGTTTTCTGTATCATGCCCGGCTTTAGCGATGGCGCGCTCTACGGTTTCCTGATCGGTGCGATTGCTGCGAAACAAGAGGGTTATCTTTTGTTCATCCTGATTCCATTCGGCCCGTCGAACACCCCTGACGGTATAGGCTGCCCGCTCTATGCGATCCTTGCACATGCCACAATTGCCCAGCACTGCAAATTCCACTTCTTCAACATTGCGACCCTGCCCTGCAACCTCATTTACAGGAAACATTAAATAAGCCGCAGATATAAAAAATAAACTAAAAAACATTTTTTTCAACATTGCATTATCATTTTAAGTGTATACATTCTGTTTTAATTCATTAGGGTCCGGCAAAAAATCAGTTCACGGAGTTGAATCCCCTGGAACGTATTGAAATTTATTTGCATTTAACCTGAATTAACTTCGCAAAAAGAAACAAACAATACTATGACTTGTTTAGCACCTGTAAATAAAAGGTATAATTTAGTATCTTTTAATTGTTTGGATTTCAAAGAACATATTTTTCCCCATTCATTAAACAACGAGCAATCCGGTGAGCAGAATAATTTTCCTACTGACATTCCTTCTAATAGCGTATTCTGCTATGGCTGAAACACGTTTTACGTTAAGCGGGACGGTTCGTGACAGAACCACCGGAGAGTTGCTTACGGGAGTAAATGTTTACATTCCCCGCCTGCAATCCGGGACGGTAACAGATTTCGAGGGTGCCTACAGCATACAACTGGAAGAAGGAAGCCACACTGTTGTATTTTCTTTTATCGGGTACGAGAAACTTGAGAAAACCATTCAACTGAATGAGGACATTACCCTGGATGTAAAGCTGGGAAATGGTGGTATTCGACTGTCGGAAGTGGTAGTTTCCGACGAACGAACCAACCGCAATGTAGATCAAGCCACAATGAGCACGGTAACCCTGGATATAGAAACCATCCGCAACATTCCGGCTTTTCTGGGAGAGGTGGATTTATTGCGAACGATTCAGTTGTTGCCGGGAGTGCAATCAGGGGGAGATGGCAATACTGGCTTTTTTGTCAGGGGCGGAAACGCGGATCAGAATCTTGTCCTTCTGGATGATGCAGTGGTTTTTAATGCATCCCATCTTTTCAATTTCTTTTCGGTTTTCAATGCGGATGCCATCAAAGACCTGAAGCTTTATAAAGGAGGCATTCACCCTGAATATGGAGGCAGGCTCTCCTCGGTGCTGGATATCAACACCAAAGAGGGTGACATGAACCAGTACAGATTAACGGGAGGCATAGGACTAATCTCCAGCAGGCTTACGGCGGAAGGGCCCATACAATACGGGAGGAGTGCTTTCATCCTTTCAGCTCGACGCACCTATGCCGACTTGTTTCTTAAGTTCTCCTCTGATGAAAACCAGCGCAACACGCAGCTTTATTTTTATGATCTGAACGCAAAGATGAACTATGTTATCAATGAGCGAAACCGGATTTTCTTTTCCGGTTATTACGGTCGGGATGTAACCTTGTTCAATGATTTTTTTGGTTTTGACTGGGGAAATACAACGGCCAGTTTTCGCTGGAACAGGCTTACATCCGAAAGATTCGTTTCCGATTTTTCTTTGCTCTACAGCAATTACCAGTTTAACATCACCGGTGATATTGGCCCTTCCAGCTTCCGCTGGAAATCCATGCTCAACAACCTGAACCTCAAGGCAAACTTCACATTCCTGCCCCATGACAACCATAAACTTACATTCGGCATTCAGAGCATATACCACAACCTGGACCCTGGTGAGATTAATGCCCAGATTGAAGATGCTGCTGCAGCAAGCTTCAACCTCACACCCTCCAACGGACTCGAACACGGGATTTACATTAACAACGAACAAAGCCTGTGGAATGAAAAACTTGTGATCGTTTATGGTTTTCGAGGCTCCATTTACCAGGTTACAGGGCCGGGGAAGCAATATACATTCGACAAAACAGACCCTTTAAACTGGGAGGTTTCCGATTCCACCATGCTTGCGTCAGGACAGTTTTATGATACCTTTAGTGCCCTGGAGCCACGGTTCAGCCTACGATACCAATTCAATGAAAGAAACTCACTCAAGGGCAGTTACAATCGCATGACACAATACATACAACAATCACAAAGTGCACAATCAGTGGCCCCATATGATGTATGGTACTCGGTAAGCAACAACATCCCTCCTCAGCAGGCAGACCAGATAGCTTTGGGGTATTTTCGCAACTTCCTCTCCGACAGGATTGAAACTTCCGTGGAAGTTTACTACAAAGATTTTAACAATATTGTGGATGTGATTGACAATGGAGATATACTGGGAAATGAACTGCTGGAAAGCCAGTTAAGAGTGGGCAAAGGCTGGTCGTATGGCGCTGAGTTTCTGTTGCAAAAACAAACAGGCTCCCTGAGTGGATTTCTGGGATATACCTGGGCCGTTTCCAAAAGACAAATTGATGATATCAACCAGGGGAAAGCCTATTTTGCTCCCAACGACCGACGGCATGACCTTAGCCTGAGCGGCAACTACACAATCAATGACCAATGGAGTATCGGGATGAATTTCGTGTATGCCACCGGCAATGCTTTTACCCTTCCTATTGGCAAGATGTATTACCAGGGAGCTTTTGCACCTATTTACGCTGAACGCAATTCAAACCGGCTGCCTGACTATCACAGACTGGATCTGTCAGTAACCTTTACTCCTGTCATAAAAGATCGTGATAAACGAAGGTTTAAGAGCAGCTGGAATTTTTCCCTGTTCAATGTTTACGGAAGAGCCAACCCTATCTCTGTGTCATTTGCAGAAAATGCGGATCGGCCGGGAGTGCCTAACTCATCATTCTTTTATATTCCCGGGCCCATACCCGCGGTAACATGGAATTTTAATTTTTAAACAGGCAAGCCCCCGTGCTTGAAGCTGAAGGAAGAATTTGATAAAAAACGTTTTAAAATGAGAGAGCTGTTTTTCAGAAAAATAATACCATGGACCCTCCTGATAGCAGGACTGTTGATTTGGAGTTCCTGTGAAAAGGATGTAATTCTGGACCTCGCTGATGTGGAAGGACAATATATTATTGTTGATGCCAATATTACAGACAATGGCCTGGCTCAGTGGGTTAAACTTTCCTATTCATCATCCTATTATGCTGTTGGCAATGGGGAAGGCATCACCGGGGCCAGGGTAAAAATTGAAAGCGCAGACGAGACTTTTGATTTCCTGCAATGGGATTCCGACACGCTTCCGGGCTATTATTATAATGAAGAAATTTCAACTTCTTTGAGTGAAAAAACCTATGAACTGATTATCGAAACAGAAAAAGGGACCTACAGGGCCAGCAGTCAATTGAGACCAGTTCCTCCCATTGACTCACTGAGCATACGACTCAATCCCTTTTCCGAGCTTGGATTTACAGAAGACACCCTTTATGATATAATTGCTCATTTCAACGATTTGCCTTCAGAAGAAGACCATTACCTGTTTAATTATTCCGTAAATGATACCCTGAGAACTCCCCGCCCTACCGATAAAAGCCTTCTGAGTGACGAGAATCTGCAGGAAAATGTTTCCCTGGCTATATTTAACATCAACAGAAACGAGTTGAACCCGGGAGATGAAATCACATTAGAAATGAGAAGCATCTCGAAAGACAATTTTGATTTTTACAATATTTTCTTTTTCCAGACTGATTTATCCGGAAATCCCTTTGCTGGAGCTCCTCCGGCCAATATTCCCACCAACTTCAGCGAGGGTGCCAGAGGGTTTTTTCAGGTCTCAGCCACCAGTAAAAAAAGCATCACTTTTGCCCCTTAATCTGATTAATCACGTAATTTTGCAAGAAAAATAAGAACGATATGGAAAACTTTGTATGGTACAATCCGGTAAAACTTCACTTCGGTGATGGAGTAACGGACAAAATCGGGAAAGTAACAGCAGGATTTGGCAAACGGGTATTGCTTGTAACAGGCAAAGGCTCGGCAAAAGCCAGTGGTGCCTACGAACAGGTGGTAACCCGGCTGCAAAACGAAGGACTTACCCTGACTGAATATTCAGGGATAAAGTCCAATCCCATAGTGGAAGATGTAGACAAAGCGGCCGCCCTGGGCAAGGAAAAAGAGATAGATGTCATTGTTGCCATTGGTGGAGGGAGTGTAATTGACAGTGCCAAGACGATTGGGTTGGCCATGAAATATGACGGGCCGGCGTGGGATATTGTTACCGGTGATTACAAGCCCAAAGAGAGTACGCCACTCATTGCCGTGCTTACGCTGGCAGCCACAGGCACAGAAATGAATCCGGTAGCCGTAGTGCAGAACAATTGCAAGCAGCAAAAAATCGGTTTTGGCAATAAGTTGATGTACCCCAAACACAGTTTCCTGGATCCCTCCTTTACATTCAGTGTTCCCAAAAACTATACTGCCTATGGCGTTGTAGACCTGATAGCCCATTCGTTGGAGGCCTGGTTTGGAGAAGGCGATGCTACGCTTTCCGACAGATTTATCATTGCCATCATCAAAGAGGCCATGAAAAACGGGCCTGAATTGCTGGAAGATTTGGAAAATTACGATTTGCGGGCAAAAATCATGTATGCTGCCACATGTGCACTCAACGGACTTACCTCCTACGGCAAGAAGTCGGGCGACTGGGGTGTGCATGGCATCGGACACAGCCTTTCGGTGGTGTACGATGTACCCCACGGAGCATCTTTATCCATTGCCTACCCGGCCTGGATGAAACTGCAAAAAGATCGCATCCCTGAACGCATACAGGAACTGGGAAAGGCCCTTTTTGAAATCAGCGATGTGGACGATATCATTTTCAAAATCGAATACCTTTTCAAAGCCCTGGAAACCCCTGTCAGACTTAAAGAGGTCGGTATAAATATTAAGGAAGACAACACGCGCCGGCAATTGAAAAACGCCATGGTGGTGAGCAAAGCAAATGGTGCAGTACACAAGCTTACCGAACAGGATTATGAAACATTGCTGGATCTGATGGCCTGATAAACCCACTCAAACAGAGGAATAAAAGCTGGGCTGGCGTAGTGCAAACTACTCCAGCCTTATTTTTTTATCTGTTGGATACCGAACCGAATACCGAAACGGATTGCTTACGGTTTCGCCCGGAGCTATTTCCAATCTCCATGTCAGGATTCCTGTAGATTCCTGATGGACAGCCCCAGACTTCTCTTCCAGGGTTATTTGCAGGTCTGCATCATTGGATACTGGAACCTGGTCTTGGATTTCAATATTAACAGGTACGCTTTTCCCGTTTCGCACTACAATGTCCCAGGCAACAGTCTCGGTGGTTCGTCTCCCTAATAATCCTTTGTGGGAAAAGTCTTTCAACCTTTCGCGTTCAACCGCCACACTGCGGTCGGTGCCCAGGGACACTTCCAATGTATCGGCGGTTTGCTCCGGATTGATGTAGGTACTCCCTACCCAAGAATCTTCAAAGAACACACCCATCTGACCAGGCAGTATCACATAATCTTCCCATTGGGTGATGCGTGCCACAAGAAAAGCATCCTGTTCAATTCTGGGTACGGCAAACCAGGTAAACCGGGCAGGCAATTCACCCCTGAGCACTTCTATCATCAGATCATCAGCACCCGACGTAATATTATAGGGGGTATCAATGAAATATTCACGGGTAGTATGGGTTTGTGTAGCTACGGTAATATCAGCCACAGAACCTGAAGCAACTTCCTCTGTTATTTCATCATCTGCAATCATTTCAAGGGGAGCCTCCATATCCATTCTATACAATTCACTGGTCCGGCCGGCAGCATCATAAGGTGCGGGTTCCACATACCCCAGAAACCAGGTACTCAGGGAGGGAGCCACTCTGCTGTCGAGCGGATTGGCTGTTGAAAGGGTGAGTCGGATATTTTCCCAGTTTTCACCGGTATTTTGTCTTACTGAGGCTTTCATGAGCATTTCAACAGGCTTTTGGGTATCTTGCGCCCGGATATCATACATGGCATTCCATCCGGCACTCCGGGTTATGTAAGAAAATGCAAACTGCCCCTTTGTGCTGCGGGATGCAGATACTGTAACGACTACTTCTCCCACATTGGTGTTCTCCTCAGCCCCCAGTACTGCTATTTGCTGCCTCAAACGGCTCTGCCGATCCTGCAGCTGCTGAATTTCTATTTTAGTCTCCAATTGAAGCTCCTTCACTTCTGTCATTCTTGCCCGAAAAAAATCGGCCAGGTTCTTCAACTCAACAGGCCTTACCCCTTCCTCACCTCCCATGCTCTTGTTCGCCAGCAGCAAAGCCTCCTCCTCCTGGTATACATTGAGCATGGCCTGCCTGTTATCGAGCCGTTGGGTATAATATTCAAGACTATCTCTTAATGCCATTAGCCCGGCACTTACTTCTGGAGAAGTAAGAAAATTATTGCGATGCTTTACCGAAAGAATTGTAAAAGACCCCGTGCCTTTCACCTGGACACTGTTGGGATCAATATCCATAGGCAAACCGGTAAAAATAATTTCGTGGATACCCGGCTTTATATCCGCCAGGGCAGTACGGTTGATTTCGGCTCCCCATAAGAATACCCTTACACTCTCCAGACTGGAATTTACCGAAGCTACTGTAACTAAATAAGACAGCAGAAGCACTCCTGTCAAAAAAACACTTTTTTTCATATTACCAGGTAAGAATTAAATTTTCGAACATTCCAGAAATAAAAGCAAAGGGGGATTTTCCCGTTTTGGTTAAGATGACGATTATTGCGCTATCGACTATTACGAACAGGCAATTCAAGCAACCAGGAAATCACTGACAGAATGATACTAAACAGGATAGCCATCCAGAAAGTGGATACGTCAAATCCGGTTACAAAATAATCGGTCAGCATAATAATAAATGCGTTGATGACCAGCAGAAATAATCCCAGGCTGAGCACGGTAACCGGTAAAGTAAACAATACAAGTACCGGCTTTAATATAGCATTGAGAATACCCAGAACAAAAGCCACCACAATAGCCGTAAGAAAAGAATCTACAGATACTCCCGGCATAATATGAGCACCGATAACTACAGCAAAAGCAGTAACAATTACTTTGATAAGAAAGGTCATGATTTCAGTGTTTTGGAATTTTAATTTCTTTATTGATTCTAATTTCCAATGGGATTCGTATTGTTTCAATGTTATCAGTTTTTTGAAACACTCCTCACGGGGCCTGATTGAACTTAACAGTCGTTAATTCATGTTCATCATATCCATGTTCCTCGATTTAAAGGAGGCCGGATTAAACAAGGCATTGATAAAAACGATAATGGTTTTGGTTGCTCCTCTTTTCATGTTAACATATTGGCGGGATACATCAGAGCTTTGCTTTAACAACTCATAATTGCCCAGCAATTGCCGGTAAGCTTGCTCAAGTTCGGACTTGTTTCTGATCGGGAAAGCACCGCCATGGGAAATCAATTCACGGGCCTCCGCAAATTTCCTGTAATTAGGACCAAACACCACCGGCATTCCAAAGGTAGCAGCTTCCAGGATATTATGAATCCCCTTGCCGAAACCGCCGCCAATGTATGCCATGGATGCATACTGATAAAGACCCGACAAAATCCCCATTTGGTCTACAATGAGTACTTTGGCATCTATAAAAGCCTTTTCCTCATAGGTCGAATACTTAACCACGGGCTTTTCAATCTGTTCTGCCAGTTGATTGATATAAGTATCCTGAATTTCATGCGGAACCAATATAAATTTTATGTCATTGTCATCGTGATTGATAAGTGAGACAATCAACTCATCATCAGCCGGCCAGGTACTGCCTCCCATAAAAATTACAGACCCCTGGATAAATTTTTCCACCTTTGGGAAGGAAGGTGGCTTTTGGCTGATTTCAAACACCCTGTCGAATCGGGTGTCGCCACTTACAACCACATTTCGCACCCCTATCTCATAGAGCAGGCTCTGTGAAGGTTTGTCCTGTACAAAAAAGTAAGTAATCTTTTTGAGTTGCTTTCTGAACCAGCTGCCCCACCACTGAAAGAACATCTGATTCTTCCGGAAAATGGCAGAAATAAACACCACGGGTATCATCTTATCATGCAAGGCATTTAAATGATTAAACCAGTATTCATACTTTACAAAAACAGCCAGCAGAGGGTTTACATATTCAACAAACTTACGTGCCTGAGCAGCCGTATCAAGAGGCATATAAAAGACATGGTCAGCCACCGGGTAATTCTTTCTCATTTCATATCCACTGGGAGAAAAAAAGGTAATGACAATTTTTACATCGGGATTATCAGCCTTAAACTGCTCTATAACGGGCCTGCCCTGCTCAAACTCGCCCGAAGATGCACAATGAAACCAGATATGCTGTGCTTCGTGGTCAAGCTCAAGGGCTATTGTTTCAAGCAGGTTCTTTCTCCCTTTCACCCATTGACGGGCCTTTTTATTAAAAAGGGCAGCCAACCGTATGACCCCTCCCAAAAAATAAATAATGATATTGTAAACTACCTGCATGTATAGGATTCTGTATATAAAATTTAAAAAAAGGATTGTGGAAAACCATCCTCTGCTATTGTAAATGCAAAGATAACAATTAAATAAAATGGATTGGGCAGCCATCAGAAAGCTTAGCTGCAAACCAAATATTTTTATCTTTGTACCACTTTTTTATATAAACAGTTTGATAACGCTAACCTTAAAAGAATTATCCCTTCCATGAGAAAGATCCAGATGGTTGACCTCAAGAGCCAATACGAGAAAATTCAGAACGAAATAGATACGGCAGTACTGGATGTAATACGTTCTACACAATATATCAACGGCAGTGAAGTAAAAAAATTCCAGGAAGAGCTGGAGAGTTACCTGGGAGTAAAGCATGTAATTCCCTGTGGCAACGGAACCGATGCCTTGCAGGTTGCCATGATGGCGCTGGGCTTAAAACCGGGAGATGAAATAATTACCACCTCATTTACATTTGTGGCTACCGTAGAAGTTATTGCACTGCTTGGTCTTACTCCTGTTTTGGTGGATGTGCTACCTGACACATTTAATATTGATCCCGAAAGTGTAAAAAAAGCTATCACATCCAAAACCAAAGCCATTGTGCCGGTGCATCTTTTTGGTCAATGCGCACACATGGAGCCTTTGATGAAGCTTGCCAAAGAACACAACCTGCATATTATTGAAGATAATGCCCAGGCCATAGGTGCAGATTATATTTTTGAAGATGGCAGCCACCAAAAAGCAGGCACCCTGGGAATTCTGGGTTGTACTTCCTTCTTCCCCTCTAAAAACCTGGGATGCTATGGTGATGGAGGAGCGGTTTTTACCAACGATGATGAATTGGCCAAAAAACTACGCGTGATAGTAAACCATGGAATGGAAGTAAGGTATTATCACGACTCCGTGGGAGTTAATTCCCGGCTGGACAGCGTGCAAGCCGCCATACTTCGCATCAAACTTCAGCATCTTGACGAGTATGCTGCGGCACGAAATAAGGCTGCCAGCTATTACGACAAGGCTTTCGCCGGTCATCCCCATATCACTACTCCTGCACGCAGTAAATTTTCCACCCACGTCTTTCATCAATACACCCTGATTATCGAAAATCTCGACCAGTTTGCGCTCCAAAAGTACATGGGAGAAAAAGGAATTCCTGCCATGATTTATTACCCGGTACCTATGCACATGCAAAAGGCCTACCAGGACCCACGATACAAGGAAGGAGATTTTCCGGTAACCGAGAAACTGAGCAAAACAGTCATTTCTCTGCCCATGCATACCGAACTTGACGAAGAACAACTCAGGTATATCACCGACAGTTTGCTGGAATACCTTAAACAATAAAATTTTAAAGGCCTTTGCATGTTACTCATTGCATGAAGCGGCCTGTTGGCACCTAAATTATCATTGACAATGGAAGAAAAAAACTATTTTAGTCACGAAACAGCTGTAATCGACCAAGGTTGTGTGATTGGTGAAGGGACAAAAATCTGGCATTTCACCCATGTGATGCCCGATTGTACACTGGGAAAAAATTGCAACCTGGGCCAGAATGTGGTTGTATCGCCCGGTGTTGTGCTGGGCAACAATGTAAAAGTACAGAACAATGTTTCCATCTATACCGGAGTTGTGTGCGAAGATGATGTGTTCCTGGGACCTTCCATGGTATTTACCAATATCGTAAATCCCAGGAGTGCAGTGGTACGCAAAGATCAATATGTCAAAACACTGGTGAAAAGAGGAGCTTCTATCGGCGCCAATGCCACCATCGTCTGTGGCATCGAGATTGGTGAGTTTGCATTCATCGGAGCCGGAGCCGTGGTCATCAAAGATGTTCCACCCTTCGCCCTGGTAGTAGGAAATCCTGCCAAACACATTGGATGGATGAGTGAATACGGGCACCGGCTTGAATTCGATCTGAACAACATCGCCATATGCCCGGAAAGTAAAGAAAAATATCTGCTTGAAAAGGGGAAAGTTTACAAACAGTAACACCCAGCCATTCAACAGTTCATCAATTCAACAACTATTTTCAGCAATTTTAAAAATCAACATCTGCTTTATACAGAATCACAATAAACTACAGATACAATGAACATTTACGAGAGATTATTGAGCAAGAAAGCCAAACTGTCTGTAATCGGACTGGGCTATGTGGGATTGCCCATTGCACTGGAATTTGCCAGACAAATAAAAGTTATCGGTTTCGACATCAAAGAAGACCGGGTGGAGAAAATGCGCAATCATATTGACCCCAGTGAGGAACTGGAGGCCAAAGACTTTGAAGGTTGTGACATTTACTTTACTGCTGATGCAGCCGACCTGAAGGAAGCCAATTTTCACATCATTGGTGTTCCTACCCCTATTGATAAACGTAACCTTCCCGATCTTGGCCCTGTTCTTTCTGCATCGCGTGCTGTAGGGAAGGCCTTAAAAAAAGGAGATTACGTGGTTTATGAATCTACCGTATATCCGGGTTGTACCGAAGAAGATTGTATTCCTATCCTTGAACAGGAAAGCGGACTAAAATGTGGGGAAGATTTTAAAGTGGGATTTTCTCCCGAAAGAATCAACCCGGGCGATAAAGAACATACCATCACCACGATTACCAAGGTGGTTTCCGGTTGCGATGAGGTTTCGCTTGAGAATATTGCCAAAACCTATGAACTGATTGTAGCAGCGGGTGTACATCGTGCTCCTTCCATAAAGGTAGCCGAAGCGGCAAAAATCATAGAGAATACCCAACGCGATGTGAACATCGCGCTCATGAACGAGCTTTCTATCATTTTTAACCGCATGGACATCAACACTTTTGATGTACTGGAAGCAGCCGGCACCAAATGGAACTTCCTCCGTTTCTATCCCGGCCTGGTAGGTGGACACTGTATTGGCGTTGACCCCTACTATCTTGTGTACAAAGCCAAAGAGTTTCGCTACCACCCACAAATAATCAACAGTGGAAGATTTGTTAACGACTCTATGGGCTTCTATGCGGCCAAACAACTGGTAAAGAAGCTCATCGCCGCCGGAAAAAATATCCAACACTCCAAAGTGCTTATCATGGGAGTAACTTTCAAGGAAAATGTAAGCGACATCCGCAACTCCAAAGTTGCCGATGTAATCAGTGAGCTGAAAAGCTACGGCGTAAATCTTGATATCGTGGACCCTCATGCCAACGCAAGTGAACTGAATCACGAATACGGGTTCACCCTCAGTGAAACAACAACTGATGATTATGATGCCGTTATTGTTGCTGTAAATCACAACGACTACATGAAACTGACAGAAGAAGATTTTAAAAAAATGATGAACGGAGTGGAAAATCCCATTCTGGTTGACATCAAAGGTATTTATAGAAACAAAATCAAAGACATCCAGTACTGGAGTTTCTGATCTTCAAAGAAAGCACCTCATGACAAAAATACTTGTAACAGGTGGTACCGGTTACATTGGCTCGCATACGGTTGTGGAATTACAACAGAATGGTTATGAAGTTGTTATTGTTGACAATCTGTCCAACTCGAGCAAGAAAATTGTGGATCAAATTACCAAAATTACCGGCATTCGGCCCATATTCCACAAGTTGGATTTATGCGATGGTGCCGAATTAGCCAAATTCTGGGAAGAGCATACCGACATTGAAGGAGTCATCCATTTCGCGGCTTACAAGGCGGTCGGTGAATCGGTTCAGTATCCGCTCAAGTATTATCACAACAACCTGGTATCGCTCACCAACCTGATGGATGTCATGGAGCAAAAGGATTGTAAAAAGTTGGTTTTTTCTTCTTCATGCACCGTTTACGGGCAGCCTGCAGAGCTCCCCGTTTCGGAGAATGCACCCGTTCAAAAAGCCAACTCACCTTACGGCAACACCAAACAGATAGCAGAAGAGATCATTTCCGACCAGGCTTATGTAAGTTCACTCAAGGCCATTGCCTTGCGGTATTTCAACCCCATAGGATCTCACGAAACAGCCCTCATTGGCGAATTGCCCCTGGGGGTTCCCAACAACCTGGTGCCTTTTATCACCCAGACAGCTATTGGCAAAAGAGAATTACTGAAAGTCTGGGGTGATGACTATGACACTCCTGACGGAACAGCCATCCGTGATTACATCCACGTCGTAGACCTTGCCAAAGCCCATGTGGCAGCTCTGGAAAGGATGGACAAAACAGGAGAAGATGAAAATTTCGAGGTTTTTAACCTGGGAACCGGCAACGGCAACAGCGTGCTGGATGTTATTCTTACTTTTGAACAAGTAAATGGCATTAAACTCAATTACCAGATTGCTGAACGGCGGGAAGGTGACGTGGAAAAAGTGTGGGCCGACACGCGCAAAGCCAATGAGGTATTGGGATGGAAAACTCAGCTGGGACTGAATGTTGCCCTTAAATCAGCATGGGCATGGGAGAAAAACCTTGCCAATGGAATCATGGAAGAATAACATCATGCCGTTATACAGGTAATTAAACATCCGATTGCAAAAAAATACTTTTATATCAAGAAATATGCAGGAAAACATAACCCCCATGAAAACGATTCTTATCACCGGCGGAGCAGGCTTTATCGGCTCACATGTAGTAAGGCTGTTTGTCAATAAATACCCGGAATACCAAATTGTAAATCTTGATAAACTTACCTATGCAGGCAACCTTGAAAACCTGAGGGATGTAGAAAAAGCTCCCAACTACATTTTTGAGAAAGCCGACATCGTTGATGCAGAAAAGATTTTCACCCTTTTCAACAAGTACAATTTCGACGGAGTTATCCACCTGGCTGCCGAAAGCCATGTTGACCGCTCCATTGCCAACCCCATGGAGTTTATCAACACCAATGTTATTGGAACCATTAACCTGCTCAATGCAGCCAAAACAACCTGGAACGGGAAGCAAGGAAAAAGGTTTTACCATATTTCTACCGATGAAGTTTACGGATCGTTGGGCGAAACAGGGCTGTTTACCGAAACCACTGCCTATGATCCCCGCAGCCCATACTCTGCAGCCAAAGCCAGCAGCGACCATTTTGTAAGGGCCTGGCACCATACCTACAATATGCCGGTGGTTGTATCCAACTGCTCCAACAATTACGGGCCCAACCAGTTTCCGGAAAAACTCTTGCCCCTTTTTATCAACAACATCATTCATAACAAACCCCTGCCCGTATACGGAAAAGGAGAGAATGTAAGAGACTGGCTCTATGTAATTGACCATGCTGCTGCAATTGATCTCATTTACCACAAAGGAAAAAACGGCGAAACATACAATATTGGCGGGCACAACGAATGGAAAAACATTGACCTGATAAAGGTACTTTGTAAAATCATGGATCAGAAACTGGGCCGTCAACCGGGTGATTCCGGGAAACTTATCACTTACGTTAAAGACCGCGCCGGTCATGATCTTCGTTACGCTATCGATGCATCCAAAATACAAAAGGATCTGGGATGGACTCCTTCATTACAATTCGAGGAAGGTCTTGACAAAACCATTGACTGGTACCTGGAAAACAAAGCATGGATTGAACACGTTACTTCAGGTGAGTACCAGAAGTATTATGAGGAACAGTATGAGAAGCGGTAGGTTTTCAGAGAAGAGTGAAGAGTGAATAGTGTAAAGTAAAAAGTGACGAGTGAGTAGATTTTTTAGAATGTAGATTTTAGAATGGGAACATCAATCTTTAGCACTGCTCACAACTCCAAAGAGAAAGGTGCAGAGCACCGCTAACCTTTGTAGTCCAGATGATTGCCATGTCCCAAACGGCGCTGCGAAGTAAGGAATTCAAGATCACACGGCAGATGACAGCGCAAGGGCAGAAAGGTAGAGACAAGAGAGTAGAATTTTGAGAACGTAGATTTTAGAATATATGTATCAGAATGGTAACATCAATGTTCAGCACCGGCCACAACTCCGACAGGAGTGACAGGATTTATAGAAGAACAGGTTTTCAAACAGAATCGGCGCCTCGAAAGAAATTTAGTACATAGTCCCCGTCTCAATGCCAGCGCATTGTAGAAGCGTGAAAAGAGAAAAGTGAGAAGATGACTGAGCCTGAAAGGCTCAAACAACAAAGCCCGGAGAAAAGAGACATAGCCACGAGGCTATGGAGCGAAACTCAGGGTAATGATGCGAAACAATAAATGGCGCTGCAAAATAAAGGAATACAAGATCACACTGCTGATGTCAGTGCAAGGGCGGAAAGGTAAAAATGAAAGGCAAAATATATTAAAACTAAAGGTAGTTTTTAATAGAGAATCGGGGTTGAAATGATGGGGTAAATAAAAAAAGACACAAACAGGAAAATGTACGAAAAGGTATTTCATTCAGAAGACATTAGCAAGAAAAGATTCCTGGTTACAGGAGGTGCAGGG
>CAZBGI010000029.1:33626-41250 GCA_964491395.1 uncultured Bacteroidales bacterium
ATTTCATTCAGAAGACATTAGCAAGAAAAGATTCCTGGTTACAGGAGGTGCAGGGTTTATCGGGTCGAACCTGGTAGAGTACCTGCTGAAATATGGTGCGGGAAAAGTCCGTGTACTGGACAACCTCTCCACGGGCTTTCTGGAAAACATGGAACCCTTCCGCGAAAACCCTGCCTTTGAATTTATGGAGGGCGACATCAGCCGTCCCGAAGATTGCCAAAAAGCCTGCAAAGAAACAGATTATGTGTTGCATCAGGCAGCCCTGGGCTCGGTACCCCGCTCGGTAAATGACCCGCAGGCTACCAACCTGGCCAATGTTACCGGTTTTCTCAACATGCTGGTGGCAGCCAAAGAATACAAGGTAAAAAGAATCGTGTATGCAAGTTCGTCAAGCGTGTATGGCGACAGCCCCTACCTGCCCAAAACGGAAGATGAAATTGGCAGCCCGCTTTCACCTTACGCTGTCAGCAAAAGGGTGGATGAATTGTATGCCAATGTTTTTTCCAAAACCTACGGCATGCAAATCCTGGGATTGCGTTACTTCAATATTTTTGGTCCCCGCCAAAGTCCGGGAGGACCTTACGCGGCAGCCATCCCCCTGTTTATGTCTGCTGTTTTAAAGAATGAAAGCCCATATATCAACGGCGATGGAGAACAGTCACGCGATTTTACATTCGTGGAAAATGCCGTGGAAGCAAACATCAAAGCGTTGTTTTGCCCTGTAGAAAAATGCAATGGAGGCGTGTTTAACATTGCTGTGGGAGACCGGACCACGGTTAACCAACTATTTTCCATCATCAGAGATACTGCTGGCAGCAATATTGAACCTATTTACAGAGAAGAAAGGCCGGGCGATGTGAAGCATTCTCTGGCAGATATCCAAAAAGCAGCAACAATCATGGGCTACCAACCTGCTATCAATATTGAAAAAGGATTGGAGATAACGTTTGAATGGTTTAAAAACAAATATTTTTCCCATTAAAAAATCAATGATTTCTTCAGATTATGTTTGGCAAGCTATTCCATAGGAAAAAACTCAATGAACCGGTCAACCTTGAGAGATTGGGGGCAGATATGCACTCACACCTCATCCCCGGAATTGATGATGGCTCTCCAGACATGAAAACTTCGGTGAGCCTGGTGAAAGAGATGCGTGACCTGGGGTACAAAAAACTCATCACTACTCCTCATATCAGTTCTGATATTTATAAAAACAATACGGAAATCATTCAGGACGGACTGAAAAAACTGAAACAACAACTTGCTGAGGAGGATATCGACATGAATATAGAAGCCACTGCCGAATATCTCCTGGACGATGGTTTTGAAAAATTGATGGAAGACGACCAGCTACAAACTTTTGGCAACAACTATGTTTTGGTCGAACTTCCTTATTTTCACGTTCCCCCCAATATTTATGAGCTTACCTTTGAGATGCAAATCAAAGGATACAGGATTATGCTGGCCCACCCGGAAAGATACCTTTATTGGCACAATGATTTTAAAAAGTTCGAGGAATTAAAAAACCGGGGTATCTATTTCCAGCTCAACATGATATCACTTACAGGACATTACTCCGGAGAAGTAAAAAAACTGGCAGAAAGGATGATTGATGAAGGGATGATTGATTTTCTGGGATCGGATTTGCACAACCACCACTACCTGCAGATTCTGAAAAAAACCCGCTACGAACCTTACCTGCTCAAAGTCATCGAATCGGGAAAAATACTGAACCCTTCATTGTAAATTACCCAACAACTTGCGATAATCCGTTTATAAGCCCTTGACAACCCTATGCCACAGGACCCTGCTTTTTTGATCAGGCAAAAAGCAGAAGAAAGAAAAAAACCAGGACACCCCTCTTGAAAGGTGCAAATCAATATACGCCTCTTTTATTGATCGGTATATTTCTAACTAAAGACTTATTCGGAAAACAGGTGAAATGAGGACTATTTAGCTTCAGCAGGTAATGTAAAAGAAAAAGTACTTCCTTTACCGGCTTCACTTTCTACCCAGATGGTTCCTCCGTGCATCCCGACGAACTCCTTGCACAATATAAGTCCCATGCCGCTGCCTTTTTCGTCTTGCGTTCCTTTGGTAGTTACAATCTCGGTAATAACAAAGAGTTTCTTTTTTACCCCAGGTTCGATTCCCACCCCATTGTCTGATACGCTTATGATCGTTTTGTCCGTTTCAGCAACCGCATTGACCATCACCTCACCGCCCGGATGAGAAAACTTTACGGCATTGCTGAGGAGATTGCGCATTATGGTGCGCAGCATCTTGTGATCGGCAAAAACCATCAAATTATCATGGCTTTTGCAATGAATGGTCACACCCTTGGCCTGAGCCTGTGCGGTAACCTGTTTAACCACCTCGTTGCAAATATCCTTAAAGCTGTATTCCATAGGCTTAAAGGACATCCTTCCGGTCTGAAATCTTCCCCATTCAAGTAAATCTTCCAGCATATTATACGTGTTACGGGCAACCTCCCGGATAGATTGTAAAAACTCCCAGGTCTGTTCTTTTTGCAGTTCTTCGCGTTCTTCTGTAAGAATATCCAGTAAACCCAGCATGCTATTGAAAGGATTCCGGAGATCATGTCCCAGAATTGAAATAAAACGGTCTTTATCTGCATTGGATTTCTGCAACTCCTGGTTTAACTGTTTTATTTGTTGTGTACGGGCGCGTGCATTGATTAATCCTGCGGCAAGAAAATACAGCAATACAGTAATGGTGAGACCGCTGAAAAGCACCAAAAGAAGATTTCCGTGAAAAAACAAACGGGAGGGCTCAATGGATACAATCAGGGTCCAGGCAATCCGATTGAGGCTGATGGGCAAAACTTCTGTAAAAACATTTCCGCTCCTTTGCCTTGTATGCTCTCCTTGGCTGTTATACAATAACGATTCTTCCGAAATATCCTCCCCGTCATAAATCTGGAAATGAATACCGGGTTGCCTGGTCATTTGCCACTGCTCGAAAATACCCTCGGTAAGATCTATCATCCTGTAAGGGCTGTAAACCCAACCCTTTAAAGCTGCACGGCGCTCCCCGAGGGTGCCCAATGGCATTCCGGAATGAAAAACAGGAACATAGATTAGAAAGCCGGGCTGTATATCTTCATCCGTTTCCTGCACCAGATGCACCTGCCGGGAAATGGCCGCATAATTGGAATCGACAGCTTCCTGCATGGCCTCCCGTCGAACTGAATCTGAATACATATCATAACCGAAGGCACGTAGGTTTCTCCCTGAAAAGGGCTCCAGGTAGATGATAGAAGTATATACATCCCGCTCATATTCTGGCCAGACTGTATACTCCGGAAAATCGGAAGCACGAACAGTTTGAAGGTGATCTGACAACAAATGAGGGGGAATAAAATGGGCATACCCAAATCCCTGAATCCCCGGGTAATGCTTACTTATCCTGCTATGCTCGTAAAAAAGTTTCCAGTCTTCACGGGTGATTGTATCGGATGATGCGAACAATCCAACACCGTTGCGCAGTATCTGGGTCTGGGTTTGCAATCTGCTTTCGAATAACAACTGCAATTGGATGCTTTGAAATTGAACCTCTTGTTTCAATGCATCCCGCAAATTATTGAAAGTTACATAAACAAGAATAGCAGTGACCAATAATCCAAACAACAATACCCCAAAAGCTTTACCGGACTTGTATGCGGGTAAAAGTCCGCCTTTGGTCATTTTCGTATTGCCTGTATCCATCCTTTTAGCTTTTTCCTTTAAAACATGGCATATTTATAACTTTATAAAGGTACTAATATTATGTAAATTTGAAACAAACATTGCATAATTAATTGCGTCTATGTGTTAAAAGAAAGGATTCACCACATAGTTAAACTGCCAGCCGGCCGGTCCAGGAAGAAATGGCATACCTCCGGGTGGCTTTGAGTTTCCCAAAAAAACAATTACACCACAGGCAGGTAGTTTTAACCTGCCATCTGCTAAATCCTCATAAAAGCAATTATCCCCGTACCGCCAATGCGACAATATACGCCACATAAAGTGCGACAAATACACCACCCTGCCAGCGCTCAAGGATTTTTTTACGAGGAAAGAAAAGAAAAGCGAATAAAAGCACACTGGCAATGATGCCCACATACACATCAAAATTAAGCACCTGGTTAAAAGGCAAGGGTTTGATGACTGCACTGGTACCCAACACAAAGAAAATATTAAAGATATTTGACCCGATCACATTGCCGATCACAATATCAGAATTACGTTTCATGGCCGCCACCACGCAGGTAGCCAACTCAGGCAATGAAGTGCCAATGGCAATAATGGTAAGACTGATCAAAGCTTCACTCATCCCCAGGGAAGAAGCAATCACTACTGCGCCATCCACAATCCATTTGCCTCCGAGAATTAACCCGATAATACCGGAAACAATCATTAAAACCGATTTCCAGAGGGAATAAGCCTTTATCTCAAATTCAGATTCTGCTGTTTCGCGGGCAATGCTGAACGCATAATGCATGAACAGCATGAAAAAGGCCACCAGGATCAAACCATCAGAACGGGTTATGAATGAATATCCATGGCCGTCGATCATGGCATCATTGGCCACCACAAACAATACAACAGCGGCCAGCAAACTCAGCGGCACCTCTTTCCATTTGGTATTGTTGTTGACAGTAAGCGGGAAAATGAGGGCCGAAACGCCCAGTATGAGAAGGATATTGGAAATATTGCTTCCCATAATATTACCCAGTGCCACATCTTCACTCCCTTTAAAGCTTGCCATCAGGTTCACCACCAGCTCAGGGCTTGAAGTTCCCAGAGCTACTATTGTCAATCCTATTACCACATTGGAAATTCTGTACTTTTTGGCCAGTGAAGAGGCACCGTCCACCAGAAAGTTAGCACCGTAAATGAGCAGAACAAATCCTATGACGAAAAGAATGTAGACCACGGGGTTTTAGTTGTTTATTGTAAATGGTTAATTGTTAATTGTTTGAGCGTAGAGATAAGAGATTAGTGAAAAGTGATAAGCTTTTGGTAATAACCTTCAGTTTTCACTTTCCACTTTTCATTTTCTATCAGGCGCTGGTGGCTTCAATGTTTCTGTCTACTTTTTTTACCAGTCCCTGTAAAACGTTTCCGGGGCCTACTTCCACGAAATGGGTAGCCCCGTCGGCAATCATATTGAGCATAATCTGGGTCCAACGCACCGGAGAGGTAAGCTGAGCAACCAGGTTGGCTTTTATCATTTCGGGGTTGGTCACCGGCTGTGCATTTACATTTTGGTAAACCGGACAAACCGGGGCATTGAAAGCCGTTTCATGGATGGCTTGTGCCAGCTCAATCCTTGCCGGCTCCATCAGTGGAGAATGAAAAGCACCACCCACCTTCAGGGGCAAAGCACGTTTGGCACCCGCTTCTTTCATTTTCTCGCAGGCGAGATCTATCCCTTTCATGGTGCCGGAAATTACCAGTTGCCCGGGACTGTTATAGTTGGCAGGCACCACCACTTCGTCAATGTCATTGCAAACTTTTTCCACCACATTGTCTTCCAGGCCAAGAATAGCCGCCATAGTAGAGGGTTCTGCCTCACAGGCTTTCTGCATAGCTCCGGCCCGCTTGCTCACCAGCACCAGTCCGTCTTCAAAACTCAACGCTTTGGCTGCCACCAGGGCTGAAAATTCACCCAGCGAGTGACCAGCCACCATATCAGGCTTGAAATCTGCTCCCATAGTATGGGCCAGAATCACCGAGTGGAGAAAAATAGCAGGTTGTGTTACGTTGGTTTGACGCAAATCTTCATCTGTACCTTCAAACATGAGATCGGTAATGCGAAAATTCAAAATCTCATTGGCCTTTTCAAACATGGCTTTTGCCTCGGAAGATTTGTCATACAAATCTTTACCCATGCCTACAAACTGTGCTCCCTGTCCCGGAAATACAAATGCTTTCTTCATAATAACAACGATTTAATTTTGATTTAAACAAAGTACAAAAATAGGCATTTTTATTGGTCGTAAAAGGCTTTACCTCCTTCGCTCCATGAAAAAAGCCCTGCCAAAACAGCGCTTTTTCAAGAATTACACCTATTTTCACAATCCAGTCTTCACCAAATTAATGAAGTTTAGAGCCCAGCAAGTGAATAAATTCGGCTCTTGTCTTTTCAGTGAGAAATGCTCCCGTAAAGTCAGAGGTAGTAGTCACGGAATTTTGCTTCTGAATTCCACGCATCATCATACACATGTGGTGTGCTTCAATTACTACAGCCACCCCAAGGGGTTTCAGTGTATTCTGAATACAATCCTTAATTTGCATGGTAAGCCTTTCCTGCACCTGCAAACGACGGGCAAAAGCATCTACTACGCGTGGCAGCTTGCTCAAACCCACAATTTGACCATTGGGAATATAGGCCACATGGGCTTTGCCAATAAACGGAAGCATATGGTGCTCACACATTGAATATATTTCTATGTCTTTAACCACTACCATTTGCCGGTAATCTTCCTTGAACATGGCAGAGCGCAGAATCTCTGCCGGATCCAAATCATACCCATGGGTGAGATATTGCATGGCTTTAGCCACCCGTTCGGGCGTTTTTTCAAGTCCTTCCCTGGTAGGATCTTCCCCAATGAGTTTCAAAACATTGTAATAGTTCTCGGAAAGTGCTTTGATGGTGCGGGGATTATACTGGTCAATTTTTTCATAGCCATCCATGGTATTTTCAATGGCCATCTGACGGTTGAGTTCTGCTGTCATAGCGTATAATTTAATAGTAAGTACTTCGTCAATTTTAAGGCTTCAGCCTTTTTTTTGGATGCTTTCAGTTACAAGGAACCGTTTTATTATGCCTGAAAACAAATTATCCATAATATTCTGCAAAGTTATTCTCTGTTTCCGATATTTTTACACAATATAAATTTGCTCCCAATTCCTGAACAGGTTTTTCAATTTGATTCCAAATGGCTATTGCAAGATTTTCAGTACTGGGTATAATGCCTTGCATAAATTCAACCTCCAGGTTCATGTTCTTGTGATCCAGTTTTTCTGTTACCCTGGATTTAATAATCTTACTTAACGCTTTGAGATTGACCAGAAAGCCGGTTTGAGGATTCACTTCCCCTTTCAGGGTAACATAAAGAACATAATTATGACCGTGCCAGTTGGGATTGGAGCACTTTCCAAAAACCTCCAGATTTTTTTCATCATCCCATTCGGGTTTGAATAATCTATGGGCGGCATTAAAAGTTTCCCTGCGGGTAATGTATATCATATTCTTATTTGTTTACTGTACTTTGTAACAATTCGTTTTCAACAAAAAAAATCAGTAAGAATTCGTTTTCGTGTTCTATCTGTATTCCATTTTCATTAAATTTGCAGCGAGTTTGAACCACGATTTTGTTTAACTTTTAAAACACAATCATTAAACATAGCATATCACCAAAGGTTCAACACTGTCTTACAATATTACGATAATTTTTGCCTGAAAACGAAAAAATCCTTTGGAAGCCACAATAATAATGAGGATTCAGCAATAAAGGATGCAACAAACAAGAACAAACGGGGTGTAGCGCAGCCCGGTTAGCGCGCGTCGTTCGGGACGACGAGGCCGGAGGTTCGAATCCTCTCACCCCGACAAA
>CAZBGI010000030.1:0-40592 GCA_964491395.1 uncultured Bacteroidales bacterium
GTCACGGTATAGACCGCTTACCTCAGCCTGCGCAATAAATTGGCGTTGTTGATGGATGCTTCAATCTGGCTGACGATAAGTTTTTTAAGGGGTTCTTCTGTTTGAAGCAAATCACTTTCAGCAAAAAGTTCCTCTTTTTTGTCAATTCTCGGAAAATCCTTGTCCTGCCGGAAAATGGGTCCCTGGATATGGGTCAGGGGACGCCCGCTGGCAAAAAACAGGAATTCAAGCTGAATATACACGTTGTTGTGCGAACGACGCGAGCCGTTGTAAATGCCGTAACCCGTTATATCAGTATTGCTCCAGTGTATGCCATCGGTAAAGCGGGGCGAGTTGCGTATCACCAGAATAGCATCCACCTCGTAATCCTCTTTAAGGGTATTGAACCAGCTTTCCCTGAAAGCCCTGAATTCGACGGGCCTGAGTTTCTCCCTGTTTTCCTCATACACTAAAAAGTGATTACCCTCCATGGTGCAAAAATCCCATTTGGGAAAATTTTCCTCCAGCAATACCAGGGCGGTGTCAATGGCATAAGTCTGATAATCCATGGTAGCTGCATATCGCTGAATGAAATTTTTTGCTTCAGAGTTGCCAATATAGTGATGGGTTAAGCTGTCTTCGATAATAACCATCAACCCCACATTTCGGGTGGTTTGCGATTGTGCGGACACATGAAGCAGTAGCGCGATCAGAGCAAGTAGAATATTTTTCATAAAAACAGGAGTAAAAAGTTGTACAAATCTATTAATATAACCGGAGATTCCCCTGAATTTATAACATTAATAAGCGTGAACTTTTAAAAATGCAGGATACAGTTATTATTGTGCAGCTTTTTTTAACTTTGCCTCTGCATGCTAAAATAAACCCTGCAGCAGCTTATCAGCTTCTTTGGGCCGTTTTACATCCGACCTGGTGAGGTGCTTTGGTTTATAGTAATGCGATGTCAATAGTTTTTTGGGTAAAAAATATGGTTCTACTGCACTTTTAGTGGAAAGAAATATGAATTGCATTGATTCAATTGATATAGGCAGAGGACCGGAGACAGAAGCCCGAAGTGGATTCTCTTCCGTCTTCCGTCTTCCGTCTTCCGTCCACAGACGAACTGCATCTAATTTATTATCAAAACATAGTGTTATCCACTAAATTAGTAATAGTACCAAAATATAATGTTATGAGCAACGACAAAGAAATTCGTTCTGTAGAAATTTTCAGAGGCGCGGTATATCAGGCGCAAATGGTGCAAAATCTCCTTGAAAATGCCGGAATTGATTCGTATCTGCAAGACGAGATCTCTGGCACCTTAAATCTCCCCTGGGATAATACAGGGGGCGTGGGCACGGTGAAAGTAACCGTTTCCAGCGCAGATTATGACGAAGCATTGAGCGTGGTGCAGGAGTATAAAAAGAACATTGCGGAAGGGGAGTAAGGGGTAACAAATTCTCCTTTTTCGGGATATTTCGTTTGTCTTTGGTTGTTGGCAGAATAGCCTTTCTATGTAAAAAAGAAAACCGACGATAAGCCTGTGGAAATGAAGTTTTGTAATTTGTAAAAAAGAATATGCTTTTAATTTTATAAAGATTACACCCGGCAATAAAAACCTTATGGCGCATAAATACGGCAAAACCTGGTGGGGTCAGCAATGGCTCAATGCCCTGGAAAAGATTGATTACAGCAACCGCCTGCCCCGCGGGCGCAACTATGCCTCCAAGGGCGCTGTAAAAAGTATCGACATTAAAAAGAATGTGATCATGGCCAGGGTTGCCGGCTCCAGGCCCTCACCCTATAAGGTGAAGATGACCGTGCCCTTGTTCAGTACTATCCAGCAAAATCAACTGCTGGAGTCCATTCTCAGCAATCGAATCCTGCTCTCCCGCCTGCTCAACCGTGAACTGCCCGGCAGTTTGCTGAAAATTGCCCGGGAGCAAAACATTCAAATCTTCCCCCAAAGCTGGCAGGACATTGAGATGAAATGCTCCTGCCCCGACTGGGCAGTGCCTTGCAAGCATATTGCATCTGTCGTCTATATCCTGGCCAATAGCATTGATGAAAATCCCTTCCTGGTTTTTGAGCTGCACGGCTTTGATATTATTAAGGCGCTGGATAAAGAAGGGATTAAAGTGGAAGAACTCAAAAAAGAGAAAATACCAGAACTATCCGAACTATTTGCTGATACTGCTTCAGCCCAAACAGCAGAGGACACAATCCAACACGAACTGCCTGACTTTACGCAATTGCCCGATATGTCAGGGTTTCTGGGTAAATTGCTGGTCCCAAATCCCATTTTTTATGACCGGGATTTCAGGGAAATCATTGACCAGTCGCTCAAGAAGCTCAGCCGGTTTTCGGCGAAATTTCAGCATCCCGTTGACGATAAAGGGATACTAATGCCCCTGGGAAGCAGCTTGCTTTTGATGGCAGACGAAGACCTTATCCTGGATGCACGGGTTTTGGATGATGAAGGAAATGTCGACATGGATCAGGGTCTGATGTACGCGCTGGTGCATCTTGAACGATTGGCTTCAGAAAACCGGTTTGTTTTGTATGATGCTTCATTCCAGCTGCTCTGGGATATGTTTGGATTTGTGCAAGCCCTGATGGTGAAGGCTGCCCTGGTGCCACGCCTGTTGTCTGTTGAGCCCGGAGTATACACCATCCAGTGGATTCCTGCCCGTATGGATGCAGACGTCAGGAATCAATGCGAACATTTCGAAAACAGGCTTGCCCGAATATCTTTGGTTTACTACATGGGCGATTCTTCAGAAAACAATACCATCCCTTTCAGGCCGGAAGAACAGCTCAACCTGTTTTGCAGCAATCTTGTAAGGGTGTGCTTTATGCAGTGTGTCAACCTGGAAGCCATCAGTATGCCCGGATATGGCAACTGGCATCCCTTGATATCCATGTTCTTTGCCGGGCATATCATTGATTTTGGGCCAAATAAAAATTCCGTACCTTCTATCATTCATATTTGGCTGCGCCGCCTTTTCGTGGTGCAGGGCAACATTGTTCCGCTGCTCAGGGTTGACGAAGATGATGCGTATGATGGGTTTCGGGTAACAGTAGATGTGGAGCTTAAAGCTGAATCGCAGGTGCTGACTCTTGCTGAGTTTATGGAAACACCCACCCTTTCAGATCAGCAGATTCCGCTACTGAGAGACCTTGCCTTGCTGGCAGATTATCTTCCTGATCTTGAAAGTGCACTGGAAAATCAACAGGGAAAGTGGTATCCGGCCTGGGATTTTGAAAATGTCCTGCTGGAGATTCTTCCATTGATAAAAATGCTGGGCATCAGCATTGCCCTGCCGCCTGCCCTGAAGCATCTCATAAGGCCAACGGCTGGGCTGCGTGTAAAAGAAAAGCAAAGTCGCCTCTCCCAAAGTTTTACCTCTCTCACAGAGATTCTCGACTATGACTGGGGTGTGGCACTGGGAGATACCATCATGGATGAACAAGACTTTTTCAAACTGGTGGGCAGTAAACAGGGGCTGGTGAAATTCAGAAACTCCTACCTGCTGGTGAGCCAGGAAGATATGGAGAAATTGCACAAACAACTTACCCGGAAAGACGAACTTTCATCGCTGGATTTGCTCAGGGCCACCCTGGCAGAGGAGCATGAAAATGCCCCCGTACTCATCTCCGAAGAGGTAAAAAGAAAAATCAAAGGGCTATTGACTCCTGAAAAGCTTGATGTGCCCGAAGGTATCCGGGCTACCTTACGCCCTTACCAGCTGGCTGGTTATCAGTGGCTGGTAGCCAACAGTAAATTGGGACTGGGCTCGCTTATTGCCGATGATATGGGGATGGGAAAAACCATTCAGGTGATTGCTGCCCTCCAGCACTTTAAAGATTCAGGACTCATCAACGCAAAACGCAAAGCCCTGGTGGTTGCCCCCACCAGCCTTCTTTCCAACTGGCAAAAAGAGCTGGAGAAATTTGCTCCCGGTTTAATTCCGGCCATATATCATGGAGCGCAAAGAGCACTTCCTGCTGACGATTACGATGTGCTGCTCACTTCTTACGGCTTGGCACGTAATGACCACGATATCCTGTCCAAACCCCGCTGGTATGCTTTGATTATTGACGAATCGCAAGCCATCAAAAATCCGTCAGCCGAACAAACCAAGGCCATCAAGAAGATAAAAGCCGATGTGAAAATTGCCATGAGCGGAACCCCGGTCGAAAACCGACTCAGCGATTACTGGAGTGTGTTTGATTTTATCAATAAAGGATACCTGGGAGGACTGAAAAGCTTTCAGGAGAAATTCGCCAATCCTATTCAGAAGGACCATGACCGACAGAAAGCAGAAGTTTTCCGCAGAGCTACACGGCCATTTCTGTTGCGCAGGCTGAAAACCGATAAATCTATCATCAGCGATTTGCCCGACAAAATAGAAAACACCCTGTTTTGTTCGCTCACTCCCGAGCAGGCTGCTATTTACGAGAGCCTGGTGCAGTCGGTGATGGAGCAAATAGAGAAGAGCGAAGGTATCGAACGCAGGGGGCTGGTATTGAAGATGATGACGGCCCTGAAGCAAATCTGCAACCATCCGGTGCATTACCTGAAAAAGGGATTGCCGCTTGCCGGGCAATCGGGTAAAGCACAGCTTTTGCTCAGTTTGCTTGATAACGTGCTGATCAATGGCGAGAAAACCCTCATCTTTACCCAGTATAAAGAGATGGGCGATTTGCTTACCCATATCATACAGGAACAAACGGGCGTGCTACCGCTTTTCCTTCATGGGGGCCTGAGCCGCAAGAAACGTGATGAACTGGTGAATGACTTTCAACACAAACCCTATCATAAGATCTTCATCCTGTCGCTCAAAGCCGGAGGCACAGGGCTTAATCTCACCGCCGCCACCAATGTTATTCATTATGATTTGTGGTGGAATCCTGCAGTGGAAGCGCAAGCCACCGACCGGGCCTATCGCATCGGGCAGAAAAACAATGTGATGGTTTACCGTCCCTTGTGCAAAGGTACTTTCGAAGAGCGCATCGATGAAATGTTGAAAGTGAAAAAAGAACTGGCCGATATAACCGTTGATACCGGTGAAGCCTGGATTGGTGAACTCTCTGATAACGAACTCAGAGACCTGGTGAAGTTGCAGAAATGAGTAGCTTTGTTGTTCTTTATGCACAATCAATAGTCAACAGGTTTTTGAGAGCCAATCGTCAGGACTCTGATCTTAATTTGCATGTCGGGCTCTTATGCGATCTGTCGTAGGGTTGTAAATAACCAGTTGAACAGGTACATTTTGTATATTGAATTCATGAAGATCGTTTTTTTCAGATACGACACGCCGGATAGGAAATACAAAGGGATTGATGCAATTCCGCATTGGATGCTTGTCTGTTCCGGAGCTTACGACATTGTTGGTGAGTTCCATCTGACCAATTTAATCAAATAATAACAGATGAAAAAGCTGCAAATCCGGGAAGCTTCCATTAATGATGTTTCGCTATTGAAAAAAACAGGACGCCAGACTTTCTATGAAACTTTCCACGAAACCAATACAGAAGAGAATCTTGCAAAGTATCTTGACGAAAGTTTCAATGATGAAAAGCTGAAGGAGGAACTTTCCCATCCCTTATCCCGTATTTATTTTGCTGCAGTTGATGATAAGGTGGTGGGGTATCTTAAGGTAAATATGGGGCAGGCACAAACTGAATCCAGGGATGAGGGATGGTTTGAAATTGAAAGGATTTATATTACAAAGGAATACTGGGGTAAAGCCGTCGGGCAGAGGCTGCTGGATTTTGCCCTTGCTCTTGCTTCAGAACAAGAGTGTTCTTATGTATGGCTCGGGGTATGGGAAAAAAATTACCGGGCCATTCGGTTTTATGAAAAAAACGGCTTCTTACCCTTCGACAAACATATCTTTCAGGTAGGAAACGACCCTCAGTGGGATGTATTGATGAAGAAGAAGATTTAAGCGCTTAAACACGCTGATATTATCTTTCCAGGCAATTGTCCTTTGAAGCTTCTCCCTTATGATTTTATTTTAATATGTATTTTGTCCGGATGCTATATCCGGGGATCTTTTCTGATAGTCTTGTAATCGCGTTTCCCCTCTTTTATCAATTTTTTTGCCCATAAGTTTGAGTAAGTTTTGCTCAGAAAGTATATTGCTTTTCTGCAAGCCTTCAAAATTATAAGCATTACCCTGTAATATTTGCCATAAAACCATACACTTTATTTTGTTAATAAAAATATTTAATAACAAACTCAGTGAAATGCTTATGTCTTTAATTTTATATTATTTTATCTTTGCAGGATTACAGGTGAAATAACTTTTGCAGGTTAAAGTGCTGATAAACAGGTTTTAATAGTTGGTTCTGTTTTGTCTGTTTAATTGTTGAATTGGTATTATTAATAAATGAATTAATGCGATGATACTTTTGTGTAAATTATTTGAAATGTGGAATGTTCATAAGGTGAACTAAGTGTTGCATGGAAATACAATTACTCCATTATTTTGATACACTCATCCGAATCTAACAAGCAAAAACTAATAACTGATAATTAACAATTAATATTTAAAACATATGAACTCTTTCCTCTCCAAAGCAGTGTCTTTTTCAACCTGGCCGGTATTTGCCAAAACCGTGTTCAGCAGCGTGGTAATTATCCTGATGGTATTATTGTCCTTTGCATTTTATTTCATGCCCCGCATAGAGGCCAATGTTATTGAAAACAAACAGCTGGGGCTGCGCAATGCCCTGGAGTGCGTGGTAACCCAGGTGGAACATCTGAATGAACAGGTGGAGACTGGTGCTATGAGTCTGGAAGAGGCACAGGACAAAGCCGTTGAAATTGTAACCATAACCCGTTTTAACGGGATGCGCGATTACATGTATGCCAACGATCTGGAAGGGTATTGCAGGGCTTCGGTGGTGGAGGAAAACATTGGCACATACGTGGCCAACAGCACCGACTATTACGGACAGGATACCCATCAAACTTATGTAGACCTGGCTTTGTCCCCCGACCAGGGCGGGTATACCTTCTTTTCCTGGGAAATCGCAGATGATAATTTTCGCGACTCCATACTTGTAACCCGCATGTACTGTATGGAATTTTTCGAGCCCTGGGGCTGGTATTTTGTCAACGGAATGAGCATGGTGGATCCACGCATCGACGATGATATTCAAAGCGAAATTACGGCCCTGCGCAATGCCTTTTTCATGGTACTTTTTTTCATTGCCATCATTGCCCTGGTAATTACTTATTTTGTGGCTGATTACATCCGCAAAAGAATAGTCAAACTAACGAATATTACCGAAGAGCTGGCCCGGGGCAATCTCAACGTGAAAATGCATCTGGATGGGGGAAATACTCCGGGCGGCCAGGGTGTCAGGGCCAATGCCGAGGGTAAAAACCCCGATAATCCGGGGAAATCCGGAGAAACAGATGAAATCGGACATATGTCGCTTGCACTCAAAGTGCTTATTGATGGTCTGAAGGAGAAAGCTTCTTTTGCCCAGAAGATAGGAGAGGGGGAGCTACAAACATCCTTTGAACGGCTTAGTGAAGAGGATGCATTGGGTGCTGCCTTGCTGGAGATGCGTCAAAGCTTGCAAAAGGCCCGGGATGATGAACAGCAAAGAAAAACGGAGGACGAAAAGAGAAACTGGGTAACACTAGGGCTGGCACGTTTTGCCGATATCCTTCGCACGCACACCCATAGTATGGAGGAGTTGTGCTTTGAAACGCTCAAGAATCTCATACAATACACAGATATGAATCAGGGAGGTGTGTTTTTGTTCAACGAGGAAGCCGGTGAAAAAGGTATGCTGGAATTGGTGGCTTGTTATGCGTTTGAGCGCAGAAAATATATGGAGAAGCAAATACTGCCTGGTGAGGGAATGGTAGGTGCTGTATTTCTGGAAAAGAAATCGCAATATATGAAACGCATTCCACAGGATTATCTCCATATTACTTCCGGTTTGGGTGGGGCCAACCCCGATGTATTGCTCATTGTTCCGTTGATTTTCAATGAGAAGATTTATGGAGTTATGGAGCTGGCTTCCTTTAAACCTCTGGAAGATTACCAGGTACAATTCATTGAAAAGGTGGCCGAAAACATTGCCAGCACGGTATCTACCGTGAAAATCAGTTCCCAGACAGCCGTTTTGCTTGAGCAGTCGCAGCAGCAGGCAGAAGAAATGAGAGCACAGGAGGAGGAGATGCGCCAGAACATGGAAGAGATGCAGGCTACCCAGGAGGAGATGATGCGCAAGGAGAGAAGCCTGGTGGAGAGTCAGAATGCCATGGACGCCCTTTGCACCATTGCACGCTATGACCTGAGTGGAAGAACCCTTTCCTGCAATACCAATTTTGCCGAACTGTTGCAATATCCACCCCATGACATTACAGGTAGATATCTGGGAGACTTCTTTACCGGGGAAGACTTTAATGAAGAACAGAAAGTGCAGTTACTGGCCCGGCTGAAAAGCGGCCAAAGCATACCTGTTACCTTCAGGCGAAAAGCAAAGGATGAACAAATCGTTACCCAGAAAGGCATTTTGTATCCTGTTGCGGACGAGGCCGGATCCATTACAGAAATTATGGAGATGACGATAGATGTTACTCCTTTATCACTTTAAACTGTAAAAAGGTGTCGTTGGTCAATTCCAGTCTCAAAATATACAAACCGGGTTGTATTCCCCGGGTATGGATTGCATTGCCTGGCTCCTCTACCGACAAGATCTGCTGACCCGTAAGGGTGAAAAGTACTGCCCTGGAAATTTCCTCCCTGTTTCCTACTGAAAAGAAATCACCGAAGGGATTGGGAAAGGGTGTGTACGATTCGCTTTCAAAGGTTGACAGGGACGTGTTAAAACTAAAAACTGCGGTGGCTGTAATATCCTCAGTTAGCAGCAAGCTGGTCTGTGCTTCCGTAACCTCCGTGTCATTGATAATCCATTTTTCAAAGGTCCAGTCCTGATGGGGGTTGGCCTGAATTTGAACTTCTGTATTTACATCATACGTATAGGTTCCGGGTTCCGGATCAATGGTTCCATTGCCTTCCATCTGCATGACAAGCTGGTATTGGGGGGCATCCTGGTAGGGCGTCCAGCTCACATTGTCAATAGCGATGCGGCTCAATCCGTTGGATACCAACTGTATGGTAAATTCCTCTGAAATGGAAAGCCCCTCAAAAACTGCCTCCCCTTCCGTTTCATCCACTTCTACAGGATTACCTACGGGCTGATCGTTGATGTAAAGCGTCAGGGTACCTCCTGACCCTGAAAATTTCTGCTGATGTGCAAAAGAAAGGGTGGAAATTCCTCCCTGCAGGGTTTCCGATACCAGGTAGGCTTCGCTGTCATCTTTCAGGCAAATGGCACGTCCGTCCATTTCCTGGTCGGTGCGTGCATGGGTGGCCGTCCAGAAAATATCATGATCGCCGGTCCAGCTTCTGTCGGTATAGGCACTGTTGGCATCGGGCATCAGTGTAAAGGTTTCTGTGTAAGTGTTGTTCTGGCCTTCTTCCGAAACAAGTATGCTGAAAGCCTGCCCGGCAGTCAAATCCTGAGCCAGTGCCCTGATTTCAACCTCGGATGTACCCACATGAGTATCTGACGGGGTACCCTGTAAAAGGGCATTGCCATTGCCTTGATCAGTCAATTCTAACCACTCAGGAAGTGTGATCGCTTCAAATGTTATCTCCGACTGGGGCATTCCTTCAGCTTCGGCTGTGATGGAGTAGCTGTAGTATTGACTTACGGTGGCTGTGGTGTCAGGGATGGAGGTGATTTCCAGATGGATTTCTGTTTCGCCCCAAACCAGATTGACAAATTCAGGGTGGTCGATAAAAGGATTCCGATTTTGCTGCCATTGGTAAATGGCATTGTTACGGGCAATTTCTTTGGCACTTACCGGATCCTGCTCATGCCACTCCATCAAAAGGTTGAGCGCCCATTCGGTAAATACAGGATAGGCTGTTTCATCAAGCATGGGTGAATTCCACCCGGCAATGTTGTTTTCGTAGCGGGTGGCCATGTAAAAATATGCCCGGGCAAAATCTCCTTTATATTCATCAATGGGCTCAAACACGGTACCTGTATAGCCCGGATAATCCGATGTGCCGACCTTGGAGCCATTGAGTGATGTCCAACTTGCGTTGCCCACTTCTCCAAAAGGATAGTTTCCTCTTCTGTTGTTTACATATCCGTCGGTTGGGACAATGTGAAACATGTCGGTATACATGGGGCTGGCATCATTGAACCAGCTTTTGGGAACAGAATGCTCCCGGTTGTAACAGTCGCCCTCTCCTCCGTAGTTCCCACATTGGTCGGTTATAAAAGTATATTCATAGGGCGGAGTACCTCCGGGAACATCGGAATACATATCCCATACCTTTTCATTGCTCTTTTTGTCAGTATCTTCAAAAGCTGACCATAATGCGCTGTAGCTAAGTATGGTATGATTGTCGGTGATGTGATAAAGTGCGGTCTTTAGTTCGGATCCGGTTTTTCCCTGGGCCGAATCATAATAACCATCAGGAATCTGGCCGCTTGCAAGTACTGAAAAAAGAATGAATGCGTGGAGGGCTGTAAAATGTTTTTGAAGCATAACAATGAAAATAAAAAGTCGGTATACGATTGTCGTGATAAATGCAAAAGCAAAAGTAGCATTTAACGGGATAACAGCCTTAATTTTTATTGGCATAATGAAAAAACCTTCAGCGCGGCAGAGCCAACTGCTGTTCAAATGGTTCCTCTGTTCAACATTATTAAAGCGGCGGATGGAACCTCCTTTTTAATCATCCATGTGTATGTTATTCTCGGTTTGTGTTTCATCACTAATGTAAAAAAATCATTGTTGTCCGGTTAAAATGTTCCGTTCCTGTGGAACTCATTTCGGACAACATCTCTGCATGCTATAAACATTTCATCCCTATGTAATTAGTCCTCCTGGCAACATCGTTTTTAGACTCCGTTAGGAGTGAAATATTCATAGGCATATAGTGTACTCCTCTGTCCATAATCCCCCAGAGATGGCACAAACAACAGGCATTTCAGGGAACAACCAATGATTTTACCGGGCACTAATGTAAAAAAATGTAATTTTGAAATGTTTATCGGAATGAAAACCCTTAAAAAACTCACGAACCCGATATATGGAAGGTGAAATGAAAATATTACTGGATCTTGTAACTGCGTTGGGCATTGGTTTGCTTATAGGTCTTGAGCGGGGTTGGAAAGGTCGTGCTAAAGAAGAAGGTGACCGGGTAGCCGGTATTCGTACTTTTGCCCTTACCGGGCTACTGGGAGGGGTTATGGGATTGCTGTCGGAATCCATGGGAGAGTGGCTGTTGCCGGCCGCTTTTTTGTCTTTTACCATTATGGTGGCTGTTAGTTACTTCGTGGGGGTCAGAAGCAGTGATGATGTTGGGTTTACAACTTCAGTGGCTTTGCTTATTACCTTCAGCCTGGGAGTATGGGCTTCTTTCGGAAATCATGTTTCGGTTTTTGCGGTGGCGGTTATGGTTGTGACGCTCCTGGGATACAAACCGGAAATCCACAGACTGGTACACAATATTGAAGAAAGGGAGATTTATGCCGGAATCAAGCTGCTTGTAATTTCTGTTATTTTGCTTCCTCTTCTGCCCGATCAGGGATATGGACCTTTTGAAGCTTTAAACCCTTATTGGCTTTGGTGGATGGTGGTTCTCATCACAGGCCTTTCATTTATAGGGTATCTTACCATATCTTATCTGGGTGACAAAATTGGAGTTTTGCTTACTGCTTTAACCGGAGGACTTGCCTCTTCCACCGCTGTGACACTGAGTCTGGCCAACATGGCAAAGCGGACAAGGGTTTCCGGCATGTTCATGGCCGGTGTTTTAATTGCATCTTCTATTATGTTTTTCCGGGTAGGGCTGGAAGTCTCGGTGGTTAATACCCGGCTGCTGCAGATGCTTTGGCCCTCATTGCTCGCAATGTTGGTGGTTAATTTAGCCGGGATGTTGTGGTTCTGGTTGTTGAATGCTCAAAAAAGTAAGAAAGAGACTCCTTCCATTAATATTGAAAGTCCTTTTCAAATGAAAACTGCCCTGAAATTTGCCCTCCTGCTGGGAATCATCCTGGTATTGTCTGAAGCCATGAAAGATTGGTTAGGTGATGAGGGCATTTATATATTATCCGTTATCTCAGGGCTGATGGATGTAGATGCCATAACCCTTTCACTTTCCAAAATGGCAAAGGATGAATTATCCGAAGATGTGGCAGTAAGAGGCATTATTATTGCCACAGCTACCAACAATATCATCAAAGGTTTTATTTTTTCTTTTATTACCCGTTTTAAACCATCAGCCCGATTGATTCTGGTTTTGGCAGTCAGCGGGGCAGCCGGCTTGCTGGTCAACTTTGTCTTAGCCTGATAATATCGGGTTATCTGATATCCCTTTTTTTTTCTTCTTTGGATTCGATGTGTTCAGATTCACCTCATGTGTGAGTGAATTTTTCATTCTTGTTTTTCTGTAGTATAATCCAACCCCGATTTTTCCTGCAAAAAAATTCCTTGCTGTTTTTCAAAATGGAAAGGATGATGCAACCAAACAATAGACCTCTGATTAAAAGATGTCTCTACTTCTATACCACAAACATTTGTTAAACCTTAAAATTCAAAAAAAAATGAAAAGAATCAGTCTGGTAGTGCTGGCAAGCCTGCTCTTATTTAACTTGCAGGCGCAGCGACCCACAGGAAGACCCTCAGGGAGGCAGGCAGTGCAAACGCAGATTTCCCTCGAAGGAACCACTTTCCATCTCAGAAATGTGATGGCCAATAAGTATATCGATCTCCCCGGAAAGGATACCGACAGCCGCTCCAGAGATAACGGAGCCAATGTTCAGTTATGGGACCTTGATAGCGGTAATGACCGCAAAATGGAATTTGTTCCTGCCGGAAACGGCTACCATCACATTCGCTTTCACCATGCCAATGTGCAGCTGGATGTGCATGGTTGTTTTAGTGGTACCTGGTTTTGCGGAACTTATAAAGATGAAAAGGGAGCCAATGTACAAATCTGGAAATCCGGCGATTCAGAACCTCAGCAATGGAAACTGGAACAAGTGAATCCGGGACAGTTCAGGATTAAAAACCGTTACTCGGGCAAATATCTGGATGCCCGTAAATCAGACATCCATAAAAATGGATGCAATGTGTTGCAATGGGATTGGAATGGGGGAGAAAATCAGTTATGGGAGCTCGTGTGCGTGAAAACCGGCACACGTTATCAGGAGTAGTCTTATTTGCTGAAAATCTGACAACTACAAGCAAATTATTATTTGTTAAACCTGATTAAATCCTTTTGCCATAATGGATGCCATAAAATGTATACTAAGGAATGCTTTTATGCTGGCCGTTTTTTTTACCGGCGGATGCAGCATGGGAATTACCCCTGAGAAAGCAATGATTGAAAAGATGCTGGCAGGCGAAGATGTGATTGTGAATAATCAATCTTTTGATGTAGATATTGACCTGACTCAAGAGCTTGTATTCCACCTTTCAACACCAGGTGTGATGAAAGCTGTAGTGGAAAGCAACCTCATTTTCGAAGAAATTAACTTTAATAAGTTTATTACTTTTTCTGATAAGGACAGCCTCCTCTACAGAGTAGAATTCAGGGGTGATGTGGTGTTTAACCAATGTGTATTCAGAGAGCACGTTGATTTTTCCCATGCTACTTTCGACAGGGCCTTTTCCCTGGTAAACTCTTCTTTTATGGAAGATTTTGTGATGCATAATACCCTGTTGAAAGAGAGGAATGTTTCCTTGAATCATGTGAGATTTTACAAAAATGCCTCTTTTGTCAATACTATTTTCAGCCATAACGTACAGTTTTTCGGGGCTGAGTTTCTGGGAAATGCCCTTTTTCAGGGCACATCCTTTAATGGACAGACACTATGGGGTAATGCCCGTTTTGAGGGGTATACTGAATTTGGCAACACCTATTTCGGGCAAAAGGTCAATTTTAGTGAAGCACAATTTCTGCAAAGAACCAACTTTGCGGGAATGACCTGTATGCTGGAAGCCAATTTTTCCAGAGTACAATTTATTGAGCCAGCCGATTTTACAAGAACAGATTTCCGGGGAGAGTCTATGTTTGAGAATGCCATTTCCCCTAAAACGGAATGATTGAATTTGTTATTTTTAAAAGCATAAGTATGGATAGACATTACTTAAAATTTTTCACCATTTCAATATTCCTGATGGTGCCCATCCTTTTTTCATCTTGTGAAACGGAGGAGATTACACCGGATGAGGATAACAATCCTTCATCCGGAGAGTATTCCACAGGAGTTGACTACAACCAGGAGCAGGAGGGATCGCCTTATATACCCAGGGATTTATCCCTGGTAACTTTAAGCGACGCTACAACCGTATTGGGTAGTGCTGTATCCCTGGAACCATGGGTGCCCCCGGTTCGCAGCCAGGGTTCCTACGGCACCTGCACCGCCTGGGCATGTGGTTATTATGCCCGTTCTATTATGTATGCCCGTGAGCATGATCTCTCAAAAGCAGATCTTGATGATGACCATAATGTCTTCAGTCCGCTGGATTTATTTCTTTCTATTGATAGCCGTGGCGATAGCTGCAATGGCTCGTGGTCCGGAGCAGCTTTTGAGGTCATGCAAAACAGGGGCATTGCCACCCTTGCAGCAGCTCCTTACGAAAATCTGGGAATCTGCAACGGAAGTCCTCAGAATGCATGGACTCAGGAAGCTGCTGCCTACACCATTGACAAATACCGGAAAATTGATCATACACATATTGAAGGGGTGAAATCGTATCTTCAACTGGGGCGTCCTGTACAGGCGAGTTGTTTGCTGGGATTGGATTTTTTCAGCATTTCTGACGATAGGGTCCTTTATAGTGATGACTACAGCGCACCTTCCGGCACTCATGAGCGCCATGCCATGGTGGTGGTAGGATACGATGATGACAAAGGAGCCAACGGAGCTTTCAGAATCGTAAATTCCTGGGGAGAGAATTGGGGAGATCAGGGATATGTCTGGGTGGATTATAATTTTTTTGCCGAAAAATTTTGTTACAGCGCTTACGTCATTGATGGTGATAAAGGTGGACTGGCAGAAGGTTTGGTGGATGAGTCCGTTATTAATCCCAATTATCGTGTACCCGGCAAAGACCTGCTGACAGTGAGACTGACAGATGAATATGACGATTATCCCGGAAATCCGCCGCAGGCCAGAGCACTCACTTACAATGTATTCAACAGAGGAGAGCAAACCATTCCCTCTTCTGATAATTGGAATATCGTGTATTACTATTATAATGCCTACAACCCGGAAGAGGATTATGGTATTATTATTTACGACTCCTTTACCAATGAAGTGGGCTCACCGGGAGAATCCGGAGATTTTGAAGATCTATCGGGAAATACGCCGCAGGCTTTCGGGCATTTCAACTGGTGGAACAATGTTGATATTCCCTCGGGATACTCTGCGGCAAAAGCGGTATACGGACAGGAAAACGGCTATGATTACGACTTTTTGTTTTATTATCACGTTCCCGATATTACCGGTGAATACTATTTTGTTTTGTATGCCGATGGGTTCAACACCATAGAGGAGCAGTATGAGCAAAACAACTTCATGTTTTTTACCGGGCCTGACAAAGAACCTCTTTCCATCGTTAATGGGGTCATCCAGGAGCAGGGGGTTAAATCATCGCTGGTCAACAGTGCATTTCCCGTTGAATTGAAAGCCGGCAAGCCCAATGCTTATGATATTGATGAAATTGCAGGGTTGATCCATCATCAAAAAGAAAATGGGAAGTTGGATGAAAAAGCTGCTGCTTATGAGAACAAACCCAAATTCTCCTCAACCGGGCGGGGGTACGTGGGCAAGCAAATTATTGAGGCACGTCTGCCCCGGTAACCTAAATTTTTAAGTGTATTTATTGGCGAGAGAACAGTAAAAAAAGACCGGAGCAAAAGTCATTGCAGCTCTTGCCAATTTTAGAGTATAACAGACATAAAACCGAAATGAACCTTTAAAAAAAGATTAATTATGAAAACGAAATTATCTACATTACTCATTACATTTCTTTTATTATCTGTCACGACATTCGGACAGGAACCCAAAGTAGCTCCCGGACAGGACATTGTCGGTTACGGTTACAATGTATTTGGGAAGTTTGCAGACAACGAGAGTTTGAAAAACTATTGTCTCTTCGATTGGGGAGAACCTTACACCAAAGCTTTTGGTAGTCACCAGTACATTATTCCAGGCAATGTAATGCTGAAAAACATTGGTAAAAAAGTTAAAACAGAAGTCAGTGGGGCAGACAAAAGAAGCTATGCCAAGTCATTTTCTGCGTCAGTAGGTATGGGTTTTGACGCTGTGCTTTTCAGTGCTTCTGTAAACACCACCTTTTCCAAGTCTTCATCAGGTAGCACCGCAGAGTATTTTCACACCATTCGCGATGCAAACCGAATATGGCAGGTTGGCATTGATGAGCGTTACGAACATAAAAACTTGCTTAAACCCGAGGTAAAGCAGGATATTGACAATATGTCTCCCGGCAAATTGTTCGATATTTATGGTACACACTATATATCCTCAGCTTATCTGGGCGGCCGTTCGGACTACTCAACGGTAACGACCATTACCACTTCTATGAATACGCAAAGCATAGGAGCAGCGGTAGAGGCATCTTACAAAAGCATCAGCACAGATGCTTCCACTGAATTAACACAACAACAGGAGCACATTCAGGAAAACACACGCAGTTCACTTACAGTGACCGGTGGAAATGCTGAATTCGCCAACAATATTCATAACTACGAAGCTTATGCCAACTGGGCATCCGGAATTCGCGATCTTCCGGTTCTTTGTGATTTTGATAAAAAGAGTTTGACTCCTATCTGGGAACTGGCTTCAACACAAGCCCGCAAGAATGAGCTTAAGGCTTATTTTATGAATGTGATGCTGAAGAATTACGAATTACCACCTGCAATGGCTAATCTGGTGGCATTGGCTGGCAAAACATTCCTTATCCAATCCAAAGGCACGGAATTATACTGGGACCTTAGTGGGTATAACATGGATGCAGAAGGACATCGTGGTAAACTGGTAATCTGGGAATCAGATATGGTAAACCGTGATCGCCTGGGTGCTGACCGCTTCTTTAAAATTATTCCTCACCGCACAGAATCCGATTATGTGTTTCTGCAACCACAGCATGTCAACCAGGTTGTAGACATACAGGGCGGAGGAAGTAATCCCGGAGCAAATGCTCACTTGTGGAATCATGGAGATAATAATGCAGCGCAGATGTTTAAAATGGAGCCCGTGGAGGATGAAGAAAACACTTTTTACCTGCAGGCCAAGTGCAGCGGCCTATATCTGACTGCAGGCGAAAATGCTGAAAGCAGCACATCAGCAGGAGGGAAAAGTTTAGATGCAAGAAGAGGCCCAGGTGCCTCAGCACCAACGGCTCCGGCGGCAGATCTAAAAAATGGCACCCAAATAAAGCAACAGCCATATACCGGTGCGGAGAATCAAAAGTGGGTATTTGTGGAGACAGATCCGAAGCTAATGGCTCCTCCTTACCACAACAACAGGATATATAGTGTTCAGTGTGTGGATGGTGGAAAATACTGGAACTTTGACGGGCATGCAAGCAATAATTCTAACGGTTCTTTGCTGAATCTCTGGGATATGAGTTGGGGGCCGGATGATCGATTCATCGGGATATCTCCTGCTGATAATGATCATGACTATTTTTACATCCAGCCCACGTGGACTACAAAAGTGATTGATGTCAGCCTTGGTTCTATCAATAATAATGGAACAAAAATTCAGCTCTGGGATAAAAACAGTGAATCACAACAGCTATTCAGCTTCGAATATGCCGGTGCTCCAAATACCTGGTTTATTAAAAACAAGCGATCAGGAAAATACCTGGATGCAAGTGCTTCTGAAGTAAATAAAAACGGAGGTAAAGTTCAGCAATGGCAATTCAGAGGGACAAATAATCAAAAATGGGTGTTGCGTTCTTATCCAAGGATTGCAGACGTGGAAAAGCTGAAAGGTACTTATTATATCAAATGTGCATATAGTAACAAATACTGGGATTTGCCAGGAAAAGGAGGCGAAACTAACGGAACAGGGAAAGCTGTCAAGATATGGGATCTGGATGATGGCGCTGACCGCAAGGTAAAGATAAAACCAACCGGTGACCACGACTGGGCACAGATTGTTTTCCAGAATGATCAGAAGGCGGCTGACGTGAAAAGTGCATCGAAAGACAAAGGAGCCGGCCTGCACACCTGGGACCAGCATGGTGGGGATTCACAAAAATGGGGATTCTACATTACCGGAAAAACAACATTTGTGCTGGTAAACAAAAACAGCAGAAAAGCAGTGGATGTTTCAGGCGGAAATAGTAAGGTTAACGAAAATGGCCGTGGCTGCGAACAATGGGATCGCCACAACGACAAAAGCCAGCAATGGCAACTGATTGATGCCCAAACCAATAAGCCGGTTGATCTGTTCGATTTATAATCAAATGGAATTTGATGAACTAAAAGAGGCTGTCTTGTATGTGAGACAGCCTCTTGGTTTATAATGGGAAGGTGTGAGGATTATCTTCTTTCTGATCGTTTATTGTTTTCCCTGGAACTGCTGCTTTTTCTGCTGCTGTTGCTCCTGGAAGGTGCTGATGAGTTTCGGCTGCTGCCCGATGATTTAACATTGGAAGAGGGCTGTCTGTTGCTTCTTGCCGGGGGTGAACTTACAGCAGGAGAAGATGAGCGGTTGCTGCTGCTGTTGAAACCTGAAGGCTTGCGTTGCGGGCTGCTTGTATTTCTTTCCCGTGAAGAAGGTTTTACATTCCTTTGCGGTGTTGGTTTGGATTCCCGGGCAGGAGTAGCTTTCCTCTGAATTACTGGCTTGCTGCTTTCTCTGCTTCTGTTTATTTCCGGAGATTCGCTGCGAACCGGTTTCGATTGCTGTCTTGCATTGTTTTGCTCAATGTCTCTGTTATCCCTGGATTGATTTACCGCAGGACTTTGGCGGCGTGTATCTCCGTTAGATTGTCTTACAGCATTTTCCTGTCTTCTTTCAGTTGCTGCATTACGCGAATCTACTCCTCTGGCAGGGCTTTGTTTTACTTGTTGCACAGAGTTGGGAGATTGCCTGAGGGCCGGTTGGCTCACTTTGGTGTTTGTGGCCACTTTTTCGTATCTGCCGGGGTGTCTTTGAGCAAAAAGCTGTTGTCCCTCCTGGATTTTTTCAGGTCTGCTGTAAGTGTCTCTGTATCTGCCGTTTTCTATGCGATTCACTACAGTAGTGGAAGTGTGTCGGTGATTGGTTACGTATACAGTGTGGTAGTGTGTGCAACGAACCCGTCTCCAGGGACGATAGTAAGCGTGATAATGTCCGTGCCAGTGATAATGGTATCCATAGTAATAGTGATAGTAGTGAGGGTTCCATGGGCTCCACCACGTGGGGTGGTATCCCCAATACCATGATGAACGCCAGGGGCGGTATACAGGTCTGGAAATATAAATAATCACCGGCCACTGAGCAACTTCATGATAAGTAGTGTGTACGACTGTAGTGGAGGGAGATTGGCTTACATTGCCCTGGTATCCCGGGTTGGGACGCTCGGCATAATTAGGTTCTACTATATAGTTGGGCCCGTACAAAGCCTCATCCCCTATAAGTTGAACCAATGCAGAACCATCACGTTGAACTTCCACCACAAATACTGCCACATCCTGGTATTCATCCTGATTGAGTGCTACCCTGAGTACGATATTGTGAAGGTTGTCTTCTTTATAGTCCTGCACCATAATATAGTCAACATACCCGTCATTGTTCAGGTCGAGGTTGTTAATCATGGCTTCAGGATCATTGAGTCCTCTTTCGAAGGCTTCAAGCGTTTCTGACTCCTGGAACAGATCCATGACGGCAAATAAGTTCAGGTTGTCGCCAGGCAACCCCAGGTATTCCTGCTGTGGATTCTGTGCCTGAACCCAACTTCCTGCTGCAAACAGAAAGGCAAAAACGGAGGTGAAAATTAGCTTTTTCATATCTGTGAGTTTTGATGAATAAATATTTCTTTTTTTATGAAATCAAATCAAAAGGCGTGCCATATTTCTCTAATAAATGAAATGGGATGAAAGAAAGGATAGTATGATTTGCATGGATCAAAGCAGGTAGCAGCAATTTCAATCATGGAAACAGGGGCAAAAAAAATATCTTTTTAGCCACATCCATTCGAAAAAAATAAGTTTGAGTAAACGATTAAATGGAACTTGCATAAACCACCTTATTACTCACAATCGTTAATTATTAGTAGTGTTCGTGAGTTCACTCCGTTCGGTTCACCCTTTTTTGCCGCAAAGCTCATGCAAGTTTCATCTAAAAACATTTTTATTCATTCTGGATTCTATTCTATACTTTTGTGTTTTTACCTCGCAGATAAAAAACAGGGAAGGGCTTTTTACCCCTGATCGGTTAGCTGCTGGCGGGTAAGGAAGAGTATACTGATTCGATTTAGCTTAAGAATAGGAATTATCATGATACACACCATTGATGCGGAAGAATTCCTTTCGCTTCGCAAAACTTTAACGGTGCTGGATGTCCGTTCACCGAAAGAGTTTTCTCAGGGACATATCCCCGGGGCCGTCAATCTTCCGCTTTTTACGGATGAGGAAAGGCACCAGACCGGTATTTTGTATAAAAATGCAGGCAGGGAAGCTGCTGTATTGGAGGCATTGGGATTTGCAGGCCCTAAATTGCAATTCTTTGTCAAGGCATCCCGCCAACATACAGTTTCCAAAAAAATTATGATCCATTGCTGGCGGGGAGGTATGCGCTCTGAAAGCATGGCATGGCTGCTTTCAACTGCCGGCATGGAGGTTTATTTGCTCCGTGGAGGCTATAAAGCCTACAGGAAATATATCAGAGAAAGCTGGAGCCAGCCTGCCAACCTGATTGTGCTGTCAGGAAAAACAGGCTCCGGCAAAACAGAAATACTGAAGCAAATAGAACAAAAAGGTTTTCAAATGCTTGATCTGGAGCAGTTTGCTCATCACAAAGGGTCTGCTTTTGGAGGTATTGGAGAGAATCCCCAACCCAGCAATGAACAGTTCGAAAACAACCTGGCTGATGCATGGCTGCAAATGAATTTTAAAGCTCCCGTTTGGGTGGAGGATGAAAGCCGCTTTATTGGAAGGGTAAATATTCCTGAACCTCTTTATCAGCAAATGCAGAAGGCCAAAACTGTCTGCATTGATATTCCCAGACCCCTGCGCATTGAGCGTCTGATCCTGGATTATGCACAACATCCCGGTGAAATGCTCATCCAGTCAATTGTCAAAATTGAACGGCGCATAGGAGGACAGCATCTTAAAACTGCCATTGCCGCCATTGAAAAGGGTGATTTTGCCATAGCTATCAACATTGTACTTACCTATTATGACAAATCCTATGACTTTGACCTGGAGAGAAAACACCAAAACAATATACTCCGCCTGCAAAGCAATAGCGCCGATGCTGAACACAATACACAATTGATTCTTAACTCTCTCAGTGCCGAAAAAGTAATATCATTCTGACCTATGAACAAGCCCATTTACCTGGATTACAACGCCACTACACCCATTGATGCCGAAGCAGCAGCAGCCATGAAGCCCTTCCTGGATCATTTTTTCGGCAACCCTTCCAGCATGCATCAGTATGGGATTCAAACCCGGCAGGCTGTAGAACTGGCACGACGGCAAATTGCACAACTCATCAACTGCTTCCCCGATGAAGTGATATTCACCAGCGGAGGCACGGAGTCCAACAATTATGCAATCAAAGGGGCGGCTTTTCAAAACCGTCATAATGGAAACCATATCATCACCTCCCGGGTAGAACATCCGGCTGTTTCTGAAGTTTGCCGTTTTCTTGAGACCCAGGGATTCGAAGTTACCTATCTTCCCGTGGATTCCACAGGAAGGATAGATCCGGCTGAGATGGAAAAAGCTGTGAATGCCCGCACCATCCTTATTACCATCATGCACGCCAACAATGAAGTAGGTACCCTTCAGCCTATCGAAGAAATCAGTTCTATAGCCCGCAAACATGGGATTGTTTTTCACAGTGATGCAGCGCAGTCGGCCGGGAAAGTTCCTGTTGATGTCAAAAAAATGGGAGTAGACCTGCTTTCTCTGGCAGGACACAAGCTTTATGCCCCTAAAGGGGTCGGAGCGTTGTTTATAAAACGGGGGGTGACATTGCAAAAACTTATGCATGGTGCCAGTCATGAGCAGAATCTCAGGGCAGGAACTGAAAATGTGCTCGAAATTGCAGGGCTGGGAAAAGCAGCGGAAGTGGCAGCCAGAGATATGGAAAACAATGCTTTGCATATGCATGCTATGACCAACCTGTTGTTTGATCTGCTCAAAGATTCTTTAATCGATTTACGACTGAACGGACATAAGCTGCACAGATTACCCAACACCCTGAGCATCGGGTTTGGCGGTGTACAGGCCAATTTGCTGCTCGACGAACTGGAAGGAATTGCAGCTTCTGCCGGGGCTGCCTGTCATGCTGATCAGATGGATGTGTCTCCGGTGCTCACCGCCATGAAGGTGCCTGAGCATTATGCCATGGGCACCATCCGTTTTTCCACCGGCAAACATACTACTGAATCTGAAATACGGGAGGCAGCTAAAATGATCACCGAAACGGTAAAAAGATTGCAGCCATCCTCCGTGGAGTTTGAGATACCCGGCTTGCCAAACCACCAGCCTGTTAAACTTACCCGCTACACCCAGGGATTGGGCTGTGCGTGTAAAATACGGCCTCAGTATCTTGAGAAAATACTGAGGGATATGCCCCCGATTATGGATAAAAATGTGCTGGTGGGTACAAGCACAGCTGATGACGCAGCAGTTTACCGGCTGACAGATGATGTAGCGCTTGTTCAGACGCTCGATTTTTTTACACCCGTGGTTGATGATCCCTGGTCGTTTGGCGCCATAGCTGCTGCCAATGCATTAAGCGATATTTATGCCATGGGAGCCAGGCCGGTGTTTGCTTTGAATATTGTAGGGTTTCCCAGTAACCGTCTGCCTGTGCAAGTGTTGAAAGATATCCTGAAAGGAGCTTTTGATAAGGCCACTGAAGCAGGTATCAGCATCCTGGGCGGGCATACGGTGGAAGATGCGGAACCCAAATTCGGCATGGTAGTGAGTGGAGTCATACATCCCGGGAAGGTCATTACCAATAGCTCTGCCCGATCAGGAGATGTGCTTATCCTTACCAAGCCCATTGGTACAGGAATCATCTCCACTGCGGTTAAAAGAAATGCAGCTGATGAAAAAACAGCCCGGGCAGCTCTTGATGTGATGATCGAACTGAATGCCTCTGCTGCTGCACTAATGGAAAACTACCGGGTGAGTGCCTGTACAGATATTACCGGCTTTGGACTGATGGGACATCTTAAAGAAATGATGGTCGGCTCTAAGGTTTCATGCAGGATTGATGCCGAAAAGATTCCCCTGATTGAGGGGGTGGAAGAACTGGCCATCTCCGGAACCATCCCGGGTGGTACCCGCAACAACATGGAGTACGTGCAGGATTATATTCATTGGTCTGATGAGCTTCCGGAGCACCTGAAACTGGTTTTGTGCGATGCGCAAACTTCAGGCGGGTTGCTCATCGCTATCGATCCAGACCAGGCTGACAGTTATCTGCAAGAGTTGAAACGACAATTCAACAGGAAAGCCTGGCGGATAGGGGAAATTACTCATCCGGGAACTCCTGCAATTAAGGTAGCGTATAACAATCGCCGGCCCGTTGGATAGAATTCCTTACTTTTGTACCAGGTTTTCGGGCATCCCATAAGTCTCCGGGTTCATTGCTGCCTTGAAAACGATTATCCATCTTATCTTGTCAACAACAAAGAATCGTTTTATGAACCGGCCCAAAACAATAACCATGCACAAACACGCGAAAGATTATTCCTCGCAGCAAGGTTAAAAAATACCCTCCGGAAATTGTTGGTGAGCCCCTTCTGACCGATTTAATAAAAACAAAAAAGAAAATGAAGTCGACCCTGCGTCTCAATAAATACATCAGTGAAAAAGGCATTTGCTCACGGCGGGAGGCCGACAAATACATTGAGAAAGGTGCTGTATTTGTAAACGGAAAGCGCGCTGTTATTGGAGCCCAGGTCAAACCCGGCGATAAGGTTATGGTCAATGGAATTAAGCTTGACCAGGTGGAGGAGAAGCCTTTTATTTTGCTTGCCCTGAACAAACCCCCCGGCATTGTAAGTACGGCAGAATCCAATGTTAAGGACAATATCGTGGATTTTGTCAACCACAGCGAAAGAATTTTTCCCATTGGCCGGCTGGATAAAGACTCTCAGGGTTTGATCCTGCTGACCAACAACGGCGACATTGTAAACGAGATTTTACGGGCCGGAAACAAGCATGAGAAGGAATACATTGTAACGGTCGACAAAGCCATTACCGATGAGTTTATTGAAGGGATGGCCAACGGTGTACCCATTATGGGAAAGAAAACCAGGAAGTGCCCGGTTTCAAGGGTTTCTCCATTTGTCTTTCGCATCATTCTTGTACAAGGGATGAACAGGCAGATCCGGCGCATGTGCGGGTATTTCGGCTATGAGGTTACCAAACTCGAACGGGTTCGCATTATGAATATCACCATCAAAGGCCTGCCCCAGGGAGACTGGCGTGAGCTGGATGAGGAGGAGAAAGCTGGCATAATGGAATTGGTAGAAAAGTCTGCCGCGGGTAAGACCCCGGGAAAAAAGGGAGGAAAATCTTATCCACAGGGAGAAAGAAGGCAAGGAAGAAGTTCAGCAGTGGCTGGCAGGAGAAAAGGAGAAAAGTTGCAGTTTTCCAAAAGGGGTGATAACAAACAGGATGCATCCGGCAAGGACTTAAAACCGGGAGTTCCTGGCAAATCGTACCAGGAGAAATCCACGCGGGGTGGGAAATTTGCTACACGGGGAGGTGGAAAAGGAAAACCAAAATCATCCGGTGGGCCTAACCGCAGCAGCACGCCATCAGGAGGAAAAGGAAGAAACAGAAAAGGAAATTAAGGTACCGAAACAGACTGCTATAACCGGAAACGACCTCTTACTTTTGTGATTTTTTCTTTTAGCGAACGACGGTCTGCCTTCTTTTCTGCTGATTTTGTGTCTCCCAGCAAAAAACCATAAGCTTCCATCCCTTCTACTTCATCAAAAATAACTTTCAGGATGGCCATTCCGGGAATGAACAGAATCATTCCTGCCAATCCCCAAATGAAGTTACCGATAAACAGCGCGATGATGGTCATCAGCGGGTTCATGGAAACCTTTCCTCCCACAATTTTAGGGGTAAAAAGGTTGCTCTCGAAAAGCTGAATAACATAAAAAGCCATAAACACTCCAAAGGTATACCACAACGAATCTTTGGTAAGAAAAGCATACAATATGGGAAGGATAGCCCCGATAAAAGGTCCCAGAAAAGGAATGACATTGAGCAATGCTGCAAAACCGGCGAAAAGGAAAGCATGTTTGATGCCCAGACTGAGCAGGGCAATGCTGTTCAACACAGCAAGAATAAGAATAACCACAAACATACCCGCTATGTAATTCTTAACTACCTGCTTCACCTTGAAGAGGACGTTTCTGACTTTAATTTTATCTTTTTCTTCGAATAACATGAGGATAAACTCGGCAAGAAACCTGCGGAAATACAGGAAAAGGAATATATAAACGGGCATTATAAATACCATAGTAAGAGAACTTGCCGTTGCGATAACTCCCTGGGTTAGGTTTCCTGCATTTTCATACAGATACTGAAAAACTGAATTTTGTATACTGTCAGCAGAGACAGGGACTGCACCTTCCAGATGTTCTTCCAGAAAAAAATTCAATTCATCAAGGTAAAAACTTACGCGGGCTTCCAGCAAACTAAGGTCGCCGCTAAAGCGCAGTATCTGATTGTAGAAAAAGTAGGCCAGCGCAGTGATGATTACCAGCAGAGATATCACGCTGATCATAACTGCCAATGCCCTGGGAAACCTCCACTTTTCCAGCAAAGAGGTAAACGGGCTGATGAGGATGGCCAGCAATCCGGAAACCAGTAAGGGTACCAGAATGGATTTGGCTTCGCGCATGATGGTAACAAGCAGAATCAATCCCAGCATTACTACGGTCAACCGTACATAAAACGCAAATCGTACTTTCATTATAGTTTAATATTTGAATCACTTAAAAACAGATGGTTAAAGTCGTAGTGAAGGTCAAGGGTTTTGCATTTTAATAGCATGCCTTATTGATGCCCATCACGTAATTTTCTATTACCGAGAGAGGTTGTGCAGTCTGCCAGCCATCAAACCCTTCGATCTGGTCATAGGTTATTGAATCTTTAAAAGTATTCAGATAAACTGAAGCAACCGGCAAATACGACCAGTGCCATTTTTCTTCTTCATAGCCCTGGTTGCCGCGTGCAGTGCGGTTGGTATAAGGCTGGCAAAAACCAAATTTGGATGCATTTGCCTTAAGCCACTGGTACTCCTTTAATCCCTTTCCATGCAAAAAATAGCTGTCGTTCAGGCTGTTGATGTCAATATCCGTACCCCAATGGTGCCTTGAAGTACCGGGCATGGCGCTGAAACGCAGAATTTCGGAAGCTCTTTCTTCCGGGGCAGTAATATTTGTAGCGTTGATATTGCCGCTTAGCATCTGTCTGCCGTTCCACTTGTTCTCCCAGATGCGTTTCTGGTGATCAAAACTGCGGTAAGCAGAAACAATGGTAAGCCGGATGCCTTCCTCTGTGGCTGCCTGATGCATTTTCAGGAAGGCACCATAAGCCTCTTTGTGCATGAGCAACCCCTCACGACTGGCAAAGCCCGGTGCTACACTTACCATCAGCAAATCACGCTGTGCCGGTAGTGCTTTCCCAAGAAGCAGGTTTTTGTCGGGTCGTTCAGGGGAAGTAAGCATGTCAGGTTGTTTGTTATTGGATTTCTGGGTTTGTTGAAAGTGATTTCGATTGTCTTTGCTCATACTGCGGCTATCTTCCCTGTTTGATAACTTATTGTTTTGATTTTTGTCTGTCTCATTTTCAGCCTCCAATTCGCCGGGAGGGGTGATTTGTATCGTATTGCCGGTTGTACGGAAACCGTAATTGCGTATTGACCGGGAAATCAAAAGTGCAACAGCAGGTAAAATGATAAGAAGGATTATCCATGCAAGCTGTTTCTTTGTTTTATTCCTTTTTCCCATGAAGTGAAACTCTTTTTGATTGAGGTGTATCCTGCAGGTGCAACCCTTGTTGCTGTTCGCTGATGCATCCTCAAAATTAAGCAATTTGTACGGCAAAAGTATAGCAATTCGCAAACAAAAAGGTATTTTTGTTCTTATAATAATGTAAAGAAAATACTGGCCATTTCTTTCTTTGCCGGATTATGCCGATCCAGTTTTGGTCAGACTTTCAGTAAATGATGATTTTTTATTGACATGGCTTTTATTCGACCAAAAAATACTATTAAACTAATATATTATTTTTCAATATGACAAAGATTTTAAAAGCATACGAAAATCTTGATTTTTTGAATTCACCTTCTGCCCGCATATTGCGCATCATGTCTGAATTTGTGGAACCACAGGCGCGATTTAAAGAGCATCAAATCAAAGACACGGTTGTTTTTTTTGGTTCTGCCCGGATGCGATCCCGTGAAGAGGCGGAAAGAAATCTTGCGGAAATAAAAAAAGAAACAACTCCTGATGCGGTTGCTCTGAGCAAAGCCGAACTGGAAGTAAAAAATTCGAAATACTATGAGGATGCGGTGGAATTATCACGTCGGGTTACCCATTGGTCCATGAAGAATTATTATCACAACGGACGGCGGTATGTCGTTTGTACAGGGGGTGGGCCGGGAATCATGGAAGCAGCCAATAAGGGGGCTCACCTGGCAGGCGGGAAATCCATCGGGCTCAATATCAGCCTCCCGTTTGAGCAATTTGCCAATCCTTATCTGGAAGACGAACTCAATTTTGAGTTCCACTACTTCTTCATGCGAAAATTCTGGTTTGCCTATCCTGCCAAGGCCATTGTGATTTTTCCCGGTGGTTTTGGCACCCTGGATGAGCTGGCAGAAATCCTGACTCTGGTACAAACCGGCAAAATTAAGAAGGAAATGAAGATCCTGATTTATGACAGGAAATACTGGGAACAGGTGATCAATTTTGAAAAACTTGCCGAGTTTGGCATGATTAGCACCGAGGATCTTAAACTCTTTACCATCTGTGAAACCGTGGATGAAATGGAGAAACTTCTCCTTGAACATTTTGATTCTGTGAAGGACAAGGAAAAACTGATGTAATCTGATCTTTTCTCCCGGGTGACGATATCATCAGAACGGATAGCCGATAGCCAGGTTCAAAACAAGATTATCGCTGAGCCATTGACCATTAAAAGGTTTTATTTTTTGAAAATAGCCCGGTGAATCATCATAGGGTACAGCCAGGGGAAATGCCAGATCGAGGCGTAGAAGAAAGAAGTTAAAGTCGAACCGTAAACCGGCTCCGGTGCCGAGGGCTATCTGACTCAGGAATTCTGAAGCCTGCAGTTTACCTCCTGGTGCATTCTCGCGTTCTTTCAGGTTCCAGATATTACCGGCATCAGCAAAAACTGCCCCTTTGATGATGTCGGTAATTTCGTAGCGATACTCCAGGTTCAATTCCAGTTTGACGTCACCCGAGCGATAAATATCGAATGAACTTGTCAGGGTATCGGGGCTGTTGTAACTGCCCGGTCCCAATGCACGGGGTTGAAAGGCCCTGATACTGTTGCTGCCACCGGTTGTAAACAGTTTGACGTAGGGCAGGGTAGTGGAGTTTCCGTAAGGGATGCCTATGCCTGCTACTATTCTGCTCACCAGCTTTCGTCCATAACCCATAGACAGGTAATACCTTACATCCAGCTCTGTTCTGGAATACTGGGAAAAGCTTTTGTTGAATATCTCATAATCTCCTTCCTGGCTTTTGTTGCCCATATTAAGTCCATCAAACAATAACCAGGCAAGGTTGCCCGAAAGGTCAATGGTTTGATTTATATACCAGGCATGTTTCCGGGGGCCCCTTAACCGGGTATTCCAGGACCATGAAAATTCTGAACCCAACAGAAACTGTTCAAATAATCCTCTTCTGAACAATACTTCCCGCGAGAAAAATTCTTCATATTGCTCAGAAATGGTTCCCAGGCTAAACAAGTTAAACACCAATGGATAGAAACGATAGTCAGAGGTTATGGATTGCCGCCATTCATAACCAAACTGGCTGCGAAACGAGGTGACACTGAAGGCATCGGTACGGCTGAGGTAGTTGAAATTTAGTGAGATTTTTGTTCTGGGTAAATACAAAGGATTGATGTTGTCGAATCCAAAAGGAACCACGAACCTGGGTATGGTAAATTCTGACCGGATTCCTGCTTCCAGTGAGTTTTCATTTTTATTGCCACCGCCCATGAGTATTTCATAAGCCCCTTCAAGGTTGATGCTGAAATGTTCTGCCCCCCGCAGGAAGTTCCGGTTGGTGAAAGAAAGGGTCAACCCCGGCCCGACAAAGCCTGTAGATTTGGAAACTCCCCTTATTTCAACTCCCAGGTTTTTCTTCTCCATGGGGGTGAGTAAAACCTCCAAATCCAGCAGGGAATCCGTATCCTGCTTGTTTGCTTCAGAAAACCGGAGGTTTACAAATTTAAATACTTCCAGCCCCATCAGGTAATTCAGGGTGAGATCGTGATCCTTGGTGTTATAGAGCTCGTCATGCTCAAAGAATACTGCCCGTTGAAGAGTGGCGGGTTTGAACAGCTCGTTTTTGTCTATTAAAAACAAATGGTCCTTGATTTCAACGGTGTCTGCGGACTGCTGTGAGGGATCGCGTCTCAGACTGTGGTTGGCATGGATATATGTGTTGCCGATGCGATAGGTTTTCAGCGCTTTTTCCGGGGTCGCCTGGTTCAGCGATAAGGCAAGTTTAACCTTCCGGTTTCCCACGGTTGTATCTGCTCTGAAGATGACATAGTCAGGGTTGAAGTAAAAGTATCCCTGATCTCTGATATCTTTGCTGATTCTTTCCCTTTCTTCTTTTAACCTGCTCAGCCGGTAAATTTGATCTTCCTTGATCAGCGTGTTCTCCATGGAAGAATTTATCCTCTTTGATATTTCGCTGTCGTTATCAAGAGGAAGAATGTCACTAACAAGAAAAGGGGGGGGCAGCTTTATCTGAAATTCTGCTGATGCTTTTTTCTTTTTCTCATTGGGGTTAAAGTCAACTACAGCATCAAAATATCCCATATTGAACAGTCGGTTTTCCAGTAGTCTGACGGTTCTCTCTCCATTAAAATCTGACCATAAAACAGGAGCTCTTCCTATACGTTTTTTTATCCATTTTCTCAACCCGTCGCCGGGGTCTTCTCCCACCACATTGTAAAACCAAAGCCGGTATCGCCAGTATAAAACCCGCTCATTGGGCTTTGGGCGAATAACCTCATTGAGCTCTGAAACCATTTCTCCTTTGTCCTTGATTTTTTCGTCGCTTTCCAGTTTTATTTCGCTTCCTGTATAGAGTTTTTCACCATCATCAAGGTATCGTGTATACGAACAACTCCCCAATAGTAATAAAATTACGGGTAGGTATATGAATTTTATATTTCCGGTGATCTGATATGTTTTGTTGGAATCTGTCATATAATCAGGGTTATTCATCCTCTTTACCTGTTGAATCTTCTTCTTTTTCTTCTTCTTTCTTTCTGAAGAGTTCTCTGAATTGATTATAACTTTGAGAGAACATCAGAGATATGCCTGTGTCTATTACTTCTCCGTCAAAAATGTCACCGTAGTTTTTATTTCTGAAACCTTTTAAGATCAGATTGCCTTCAGGTGTAAGGAGGTATTCAATGCTGAAATCTCCGGCAATATCAGACGGATTCTCTTGTCTGCGGGTTTCGTCCTCCAGTTCAATGTTTCCACCTACGGTAATTCTCAGCCTTTCATCAAGAAAGTCCCGACTCACTTCCATTTGCAATTGTGTTCGACCTGTGGCTTGTTCATCCTCATAATTTTCAAACGACTCAACCTGGAAATCGATATTTACTCCCCGAACATAGCGGTCGGAAAGCCTGTTGAGCTGCTGTGTCATGATCTGACTTGCGGAAGAGCGGGCAGTGGTAGAAAATCCTCCGCCTCCTGCCGAGGCAAATGGGTTATCCTGGATAAACTGACCGAGAATCAGTAAGGCAAAAACCTGTTTGTTCAGGTCCGATTCATTTTGATTGATCTGGTTGAGTCGAGCCATTACTGAACCATCGAGTGCATTCTGATGTTCCTGGGGGAGGTCCAGCTCAAAGCTGATATTGGGTTGCTCCAGGTTATCATCCATTTTCAAATATACCTGAAATGGAAATTCTTGCCGCATGGCAGCGCTACGGTCCTGGTTGCCATCGGATTGCCCGGCAAGTAAATCAGCAGCATGGGTTCGAACAGTATATAATGCTGTGATGTCTACCCGTGCATTCATGGGATCACCCGACCACACAAGACTGCTACCTGACTCAATCTTAAAGTTGCGCCTTATCACATCATAAAAGGTAAGCAAATATTCACCATCAACAATTTCGTATCTGCCCGATAAAGAAATATTGCCGCTAGGGTCGGTGCTGGCACTTAACACCCCACCTCCGCGTACTTGCAGAAAATCGCCCGCATATTCATCGATAATTATTTTGATGTCAGTTTCTCTGTTAATCTCAACATTCATGTTCAAATCCAGAAAATCAAAAGAGGTCAATTCCTGCTGTGACTCCATGGTTTGCTGAGCATGCTTGAAAAACAATGTATCAGTGAAGGGGGTAAATTTTACCACTCCTTCATCCCCGATAGACTCAGGAGTGGTTTGAGGAAGGGTGAAGGTAAAGTTGGATCCCTCGTTTAGTTTGATACTGCCTTCAACAGTTGGGCTCTGTTGCGTGCCTGTTAGGCGTAAATCGCTGTCTATAAGAATATGACCATGGTATAATTCGTTTTGCTCTTCCTGAGCATTCATCAGAAGGAAATCCCGCGAACTGAGGTTGAGGTCGAAGTCTATTTGATTAAGCCGGGCAATATCGATGGAGCCACTCAACGTTGCTTTTCTGCCGGTAGAATCTTCCAGGGCAAAGTCCTGCATTTTGATTTGCTGATTGTCAAATCGGATTTCTTCATCTTTTATAAAATAACCACTGTTGATGGCCGGCACCCTGAAATATATTTCCTTCATCTGCAGATTACCCGAAATCTCAGGTGATTCCAGTGTGCCTGTTATTCCCATGTTGCCTGATACATAGCCTTCAAGTTGGGTGATGTTTTCAGCCGTAAAGCCCTCAAAGGAGGACAGGTTTATCCGGGATAAGTCAGCCTCAATGTCAATTCCCTTGTCTTCTCCGGTTCTGTAATTGCCTGTGAGAACCATATCGGTCTGTTGGCTTTGCAGGGATGCCATTAACTCATAATATTCCGGGGAAGGATTTTCTCCGGTCAGTTCGATGTCGCCCAGGGTATCTCCCTGGAAGGCAAAATTTTTGATGCCCAGGTCGGCCACAAAGGCAGGGTCGCTGAAAATTCTTTTCAGGCTAACCTCCCCATTAAATACACCCCCTAAAGTAGGGAATTCGCTGCCGGCAAAACGGGTAAGCTTTCCCAGATCAATCTGGTCCATTCCAATATCGACAATAAAATATCCCTGTTCGTGTTCTCTGCTGCTTAGGCTGAGTTCCTTGTCGTTGTTTTTAAGAACAAAGTTTTCAATGTTGATATATTCAGTGCCAAAAGCGATTTGATTCTTTTCAGGGATTGACCACTCTTCCGCATTAATAAGCAATTTTTCGGGGTCGATTTGGAGCCTGTATAAACTGTCAGTAAATTGTACATTGCCATTTACCTGGTATAAGGGTTTTTCATTATCCTGAAAACCCAGTCCAAAATCAAGAACTTGTTGCTGGTATTCTCCGGTAGTTTTAAACTGGTGGAATGCAATATCTCCCATGGAAAGCCGGTTTGCCTTCAGGTTAAAATCTATTTTGCCGGATTGGCTTCTTGCAGAAAGCCTTAAACTGTCGATTTCGATGTTTTCATACCGGGCATCCGGCCAGTTGGCTTCCAGGTACAAATCCTGAATAGAACTATCGTAAGTGGCCATCACGTCGAGTGTATCTGACTCCCCCAGGCTTTTAAAAAGTACTTCTGTGAGAAGCTCATTGGGGGTTACGCGAACATTGATGTTAAAGAATTTTTCTTCACCTTTCATAATAGTGTCGGACGACTGAACCGGCTCGAGATGTTGAGCGAAGTGATTATTTAACACAGTACCCAGGGATGCAGGGCTGAAATTTCCCCGGTAATCGAAATCCGCAAATTGAGATCGCAGGGCGATTTCGTAGTCGGATTGGGTGGTTAAAGCCTCAATAAAGATTTCAGGAACGTTGTATATGTCTTCTTCCGTGGCAAAAGAGGTATTGCTGATTTGGACTTCTCCATTGAAAAAATCCGGGGTATCGAAAATCAGGTCGGTTTTCAGGTCGGTTTTCACCAGCAGGTTTTCTTCACTCACTCCGAGGGCTTGCAGATGGGCATATTCCAGCTCCAAGAGGGTGGTTAGTTCCGGATTTTGTTGAAATACTCCGTAAGAAGCCTCCAAATCGTAATACAATACCGAATCCCGGTAGTTGCTTTCCAGGGAGGCTACAGAGTCAGCCAGTGCGGCATGGAAAACAATCCTGTCAAAAGCGTGCGATTTGACCTTCAGATTTTCAATCCCGGCTTTGGCTTCCAGTGTCATGGTTTGGGGTTGAGTGCCGGTTCCGTTTATCTCCAGACGGAAAGCAACCGGTTCAGGGAAGGTGGAGGTTTGCTGCAAGAGTTCTCCAAAGTCAAAAGATTCAGTATGTAAATCTGCTTCAAAAGTATCCCGGCCCTCAACTTCATCCTCCAACCGGGCTGAAAAGGAAAAGTCACCCATGTCGGAACGCAGGGAAAACCCGGCATCGAATTGCTCCATCGACCCTGTTGCATCTGCTTTGAGGTTGATGTATTCCGGAATCTCAAAACCCTGGGGTTGGAGGGAGTCAGGCAGGTTGGCGAAGAATGATTCAGGCACCGCAAAAAAGCGGAATGCAGGCACATCCACATACAAACTGTCGGTATGGGGAAGGCCGGTTATCTGTCCGCTGAGCTCGGTAGCGAAAAAGTCAGGTCCGGCTATCCATAAGCTATCGATGCGCACATCGGCGAGCTTGCCTTCAAGCTGTGCTCCCATCCTGATGCCCTTGCTGTCCGGCCAATTGAAGTAATACTCATTCATAACCGGAACAAACCAGGCCAGATCTTGCCGGATATGAGATTCGCGGATTGACAGTTGATATCTGTATTCGGTAAGTTGGTCTTGTGTAAAATCCAGCAGGCTGCCCGGTGTATTCAGGCGAAAAGATAACCGGCTTTGAGCTGTATTCAGATTTTGCAGGTTGATTTCAGATTCTGACCCCAAATCGATTTCCATATTAAAATCCTCAATTTGGAATTCATCAGAAAAAACCATGGAGGTGTTGTTGATGGCCATGCGCAATTGGTTGGCTTTTACTTCTGCATCGGTCAGGTGCAGATTGATGTCGCTCAGGGAGATGTTTTCGGGATTAAACTCCGGGATATCCCCGGGGTCTCCCTGTTTCATGGAAAAGGATGATTCGGTGATGTCAAGGTTGTTCAGCACAATGTTCCATTCCATAATTTCAGCAAAATCAAAGCGGAATGACGAAGGCTTTTCTTTTCTTGCTTCGTGGTTGGGCGATTGCTTTTTATCATCCTGACTATTCTCTGATGTTGGGGGTAAACTGAAATCAGCCATCAATTGCTCTGTTTCAAAGGTTTCAATAGCAACATAGTATTCGTGCAATTTGATCTCTTCGGGGTGTAAGGCCAGCCACTCACTGTCGATGTGCATCTGTGTGCCATCGAAACTGTTGAAATGAAAATCCGCGTTTTCAAGAATCAAAGCTGCCAGTGAAATGTTCAGCTCAGGCATCCCATTGTCTGCAGTATCGGGTTCAGCCTGTTCAGAAGGAGGGGTCATCTCAATCGCGATGAGAGGTTGGGATATGCTGATCTCTCCGGCATGATATTTTTCATTCATGAGATCTGCCGGCTTCAAATCGGCATTCAGCTTGTCCAGTTGCAGCTGTAAGTCGAGTCCTGTAAAATGGTCTATGTTGCGGAAGCGAATGTCTTCCAGGCTGAGTTCATCTATTGAGACCGTCCATCCACCTTCCTGTTTGCCTGGTTCTTCGTCGGATGTTTTTTCACTTGAGGAAGCGTTCTTTGTGGTATCTGTTGGTGCAAAAGCATCGATCAGGAATTGATAGTTGAAAACCGTGTCGGGTTCTTCCCGTTTCATATTGGCCACTATATTGGTCAGTTCAAGGTTTGCCACCTTAACTTCACTGCGCAACAATGCTGTCATACCCACATTGACAAAGATGCTGCCCGCGTATAAGAGGGTGTCTCCCCGGGTATCTTCCAGATAAATCCCTTTCAGTCCTACCGATTTGGGGAAGCGAATGGCTACCCTGTCAATTTTTACCCGTGTGTCCACCCGTTGACTTACCTGGCGGGTGATTTTCTCTGTCAGAAAGGTTTGAACGGAAGAAAACTGCAATACAATGGCGATAATAACAAAAAGCAACAGGAATGAGGCAACAATCCAGGCGATAATTTTCAGGAGTTTTTTCAGGTATTTATGAAACGTTGCCTTTTGCATGGGGTGTTGAATAGGTGTTTGTACTTTTTTCTTGTTATAAATATTTAAACAGTAAAAATACAAGTTTTGTTTGGATTTTATTCCTGTCAGCCTGATAAAATTCCTAAGGGAACCTTGTTTTGTGGTAATTAATGTTAAAGCGGCATTCTTCAAAAGTCTCTGCTTTATACGCCTGTGCCTTTTTTAAATCGATAGTTTGGATTATATTTGTCTTGTAATGATTATCTCTTACTAACACACAAAACACACCCAATTTATTCTATTATTTTAAAACCAAGGAAGTATGAAAAAAACATTTACATGGATTGTTGTATTGATGTTGTTTACAGGTGTTTGTGCACAGGAACCTGTGAGCACCAGGGACGGAAGTTTACAGGAACTACCGCAGATGGTAGATTTTGAATTGTTTGATGGTACCAACCTGACAGATTTATACCCGGGCTGGCAGGAAGCCACAGGCTTTCAGCAGCCTCAGTATGGTGGTGGCGGGTGGTTTAAAGGCGATGTTTTGTATAGCTCCAGCACAGCCTCTATTACTTTCAGCACCACGGGATTGAAAGATGAATGGATCATCAGTCCCCAGTTTTTGGCTACTGAAGACACAAAAGTGTCCTTCAAAGCTGCTTTAACCCGTTTCTGGGACGATCCGGTTCAGGGAAATTTTGCGCATAACGACAGTGTTACGGTTATGATTTCCACCAATACCGATCAGTTTGATTTTGAGCATGTGGTACATTCCTTCAAGCTGGAAAATCAACCCACACGTCACCTGGAAATGTATCAGTTTGATTTGAGCGAGTTCGCCGGAGAATTGGTGCACCTTGCTTTTTACGCTACCAACGGACAGGAAGCCAACAGCATTGCAGCCTTTCATCTGGATGATATAGAAATCAAGAATGCCGTGCCGCGCGATGCCATGCCTTTGAGCTTGATTGCTCCAACCTCCACTGAGTGTTTAGAAGAACAAACACCCGTTTCTGTTGAGATTCGCAACGACGGTCTCGAGCCCATCTCTGCCGTGCCTGTTAAGGTTCGTGTTAGAGGCCCCGTAAATGAAAACCTGTTTGCCGTGTATGAAGGAACGTTGCAACCCGGTGAAGAGGATGAATTGCATGTTGGAGATTTGCCGGATCTTCCTTATGGGGATTACACGTTTTCGGTAGCTACAGAACTTACGGAAGATGGCTACGCTTATAACGATGAGTTGGCCACTGTTGAACGCTTTCATCCCGAGCCTCTTTCGTTGCCCCTTCCTTTTATGAACTTCATGGGTTTCTATTCCGACAATCTTGGCGATGTGTATCCCGGCTGGTATGAAGCCCGGGGCATAGGAACACCCAGGGTAGCCATGGATGTGGACTGGCAGGGAGAAAGCCTCGGGGGCATACAAACGGCAAGTGTGTATTACACCGGGCTGGGTACCGAAGACTGGATGGTAAGCCCTAAATTTGCTGCCACAGAAAATCTGGTGGTTGAATTGAAAGCTGCCGCACAATACCTCGAAGGAGGGGAGCAAATGGGCTCGGACGACAAGCTGGCCCTGATGGTTTCTACAGATTGTGGTGCCACATGGGAAGAAGCTGCTGCTATTACACAACAGGATAATCTTACCATGGAACTGCAGAATTTTATTTTCGAATTGCCCCAGTTTGATGGACAGGATATTATTCTCGCGCTGTATGCCACTTCCGGCACTGTCAGCGACCCGCAACAATACATTTTACATGTGACAGATATCTCCATCAAAAATCTGTATGACACAGATGCCGGTATAACCAGCCTTCTTTCGCCGGGCAACTCCTGCGCTTTTACCGATGCTGAGGAAGTTGTGGTGGAAGTGAAAAACTTCGGGTCAGAAGCTGTATCAGATTTCCAGGTGGCCTATAGTCTCAATGGTGGTGACCCCGTTACCGAAACCGTTAGTGCTACGCTGGGCTATAACCAGGAGATGACTTACACTTTTAACAGTACCATCGATCTTACCCAGCAAGATGTTAATGTGCTGGATGTTTATACCGTGCTTGAAGGTGATGAAAACAATGACAACGATGGTCTGTACAATGTGCAGCTGAGCCTGTCGTCATTTGATTTGGCCACCGGGGGTACGTATACCATGAGCTTTGAAGAGGACGAAGATTTCTCGGCATGGCTGGTGGAAGATGGCAACAACGATGACATTGAATGGGAACTGGTAGAAGATCCCCAGCATGCCCGCACCGGCGATTTCTCTTATGCATATTTCTCCAATCAATCCAACAGTACAAGCGATGACTGGTTGTTTACTCCCTGCTTTTATTTGCAGGAAGGAGTTACTTATGCCGTGAGTTTCTACTATATAAACAGAGCCGCCAACTGGCCCGAGAGCCTGAAATTAATGCTGGGACAACAGCAGGCTGCTTCTTCCATGAATATTACCCTGGTGGATTTGGGCCAGATTTCCAACTCTTCTTATATGAAAGCGGAAACAACTTTTACCGTAGACAATACCGGTGAATATTACCTGGGATGGAATGCCTACGGAGCTGCCGACCAGTTTGGTATGCATATCGACGATGTTTCTGTTTCCCAGGTTTTTGATGAAGATCTGGCTATCGTCAACTTTGTAGCACCCCGGAATGTGGATGCCAACTGCTCACTTGACAATGTGGAAGCATTTGATGTGCATCTCAGCAACGTTGGTTCGGAAGACCTCACTGAAATGAATCTTGAGCTGGAAATAAACCAGGGCACTCCCGTTTCTTTTACCGTTAATGAAACCCTGCCGGCTGGCGAATCCATGTGGGTAACCCTCGAAAATGGGTTCTCCCTGAATCCTGACGAATACTACGACCTGGAATTCTCTATCACCAATGCCAACGATCAGAATGCCGCCAACAACAACCTGGTAGTGGAAGATTTTCTGCATGCCAATTACTATATGGGCTTTGAAGATTACCAGGATACCGATGCCTGGACCATTCAAAGCCTGGCCGGAGTGAATGAATGGCAGGTGCAGGATGTGGCCGATCTTTCCAACAACGGTCAAAACAGCCTGGCCATCAGAACTGACGGTGCCGGAGGAAATGATGCCAACGACGACTGGGCTATAACCGGTTGTTTTGAGCTCGAAGCCAACAAGTGTTACGAGATTTCCTTTGCTTACCGCTCAAGGTTTTCAACCGAAAATCTGGCCGTTTATATGGGTACCGATAATGATCATGCTGCCATGAATGATTTGCTCATCGACTTGCCTGGTTTTAATACCGATGTTTATCAGCAGGTTTCCCAGCAGTTTACCGTGGAAGAAGACGGAACTTATTATTTTGGCTGGCATACCGAAGGGGGTACCTCAGGCCGCTATTACATCTATATCGATGATATTGCCATTGTGGAAGATGCCGAAGCTCAACCCACGGCTGATCCGGTGGCCCACATTATTGACACCGAAGTGCAGTTTATTGCCAACGCCGAAAACTATTCTTTCATTGAGTGGGATTTTGGCGACGGTAACACTGCTGAGGGCGAGGAAGTATTTCATGTATATGATGCTCCCGGCACTTACCAGGTTACCCTCACCCTGGGAAGCGGTTGTGTGGATGTAACCTACGACCTTGAAGTAACCCTGGAATGCGAAATGGCAGACGAATTTACCTATTCCATCGAGGGTACAACCGTCACTTTCACTGCTACCGGCGATGCAGCAGGATATGAATGGGATTTTGGTGATGGAAACACCGGAGGGGGTGCAGTGGTGACACATACTTACCAGAATACTGAGCCTCAGACCTTCAGCGTGCTCATGACCGGATATTACGCCTGTGGCACGAATGAAGTGGAACAGGACGTTTATATCGAAGATATATGGGTAGCCCCCACTACTTATATGCTTACCCTTGAGGCAAGTCCTGCCGAAGGAGGAATGGTAGTAGGAGAAGGGGAGTATGAAGCCGGTGAAACAGTGGTTGTTTCGGCCATTCCCAACGAAAACTACGATTTTGTCAACTGGGTGGATGAAGAAGCCGAAGAGGTTAGTACAGAGGCTGCCTTTGTATTTACCATGCCTTCCGGCGATGTGACGCTCACTGCAGTATTTGAAGAGGAAGTCCAGCCGTTTGTTGACCATGTGGACCTGTTCGAGGTGAATCTGTATCCCAACCCGGCCAGCGACAAAGTGTATTTCACTTCTGATCAGCCTGTGAACCAAATCACCATTACCGATTTGCAGGGCAGGGTAGTGTATAGCACCCAATTAGCAAAAGAAACCGAATTCTCTGTTTCCCTCGACGGATTCAGGGGAGGAATGTACTTTGTTCAATTGCACGGAACCCATGAAGTAGCAGTAAAGAAGCTGCAGGTAAAATAAAACCTTTTACAGGGTTTTTCTGACCGCTGCATGAGCGGTAAAACTATTGTCATTGGCAGAAAGCAGAATCTGGTAAAACAGATTTGGTTTTCTGCCAATTTATTTTGGTGAAAATTTGTAAAATCAAAGGATATTAATTTTATATTTGGGAATGATAATTGGGTTCAACCCGTAAAAAATTATAATGAACAAAGGAGTATGACGGGGTGAAGGGAGATCAAAAGTGTTTGTTGCATTTCCCGGGAGAAAACAGCCATTAGCAGAAATTACCACAATATATCCAAAAAGAATATTTCCGACAATACCCAATTAAAAAGTTTTGCACAATTGCGGGAATACGGGTGTTATGTATAATTGTAAAAAAAGCTACCCATGAAAAAAATCTATGCGATTATTTTAGCAATG
>CAZBGI010000031.1:0-2586 GCA_964491395.1 uncultured Bacteroidales bacterium
CATCGGTTACGTGCCTGCTTTCAAAAAACTGAAAAATCCTGTTTTGCGCAAAACTGTGGCTAAGGTAGCCACCTTGCAGCAGGCAGCCTCCATTGCCCATGTTAAAGTAGATGAACTTATCAACCACTTGCGGAAAGTGGTTGGACAGGATATGGTTACCGCCGGAGAAGAAGCAGGATACAATACTACCCAACCTTCATGGTTCGATGAAAAGAAAGTCATTATGGAACTGGATGCCTCTGAGATGCTGGAACGGGGAGAACATCCCGTCAACCAGGTGATTGCAGACCTGAAAGATCTCCCTGCAGGTTCCATGTATGCACTGAAGGTTCCTTTTTTACCCGCTCCGCTCATTGATAAAGCATCAAGTCTCAATTTTGAACATTGGGTGCAACAGGAGGATGAACATTATAAAGTATGGTTTTTTAGACCCTGATATTCAGCTTTCCTGAGCGATTTTTTGATAACTAAGAAAAAAGAGCCTGCCCTGGAGGATTTCGGGGCAGGCTCTTGTGATTTTATGAAGAAGTTGTGGCTTTTTCTATAACGGGCGTTTTAATGTATCACCAGTTTCACCACCCGGTTTGCCTCTTTTGTCCTTACGTACACAAGGTAAGTTCCTGAATTCAGACCAGGGTTGAGGGCATTTTTGCCACCAGGAAGTTGCTGATGGTAAACCACAGCTCCTGCAAGTGTAATTATTTTTACATCAGCAGGGTGGGGGAGTTCCAGGGAAAACGAGCCGTGGCTGGGATTGGGATACAACCGGACAAACTCTTCCAAAGTCTCGTCAACCGATGTGGAACCCTGAAGCTCAATTTCGGCTCTTACCGATGCACCCGTCTCATATACCGCTTCCACTTCTGCAAGATGAATGCCTTCTCCAATTTCAGGCATGAAGTAAAAGTTCGCCGTCACATCGTCTTCGATCAGGTCCCCGTTCAGGTAAACGTTGTAAGACAGAACATGGTTGTAGGGCTTCTGATACTCCAGGTCGTCGATAAGCAGGAAATAGGTATCATTGCCGGTGTACTGAATCGCCACATAGTGGGTGCCCTGGGGAGCATCAAACGAATACCTTGTCCATGTTTCAGGAGGAGTAATGGAAGAACCTGATTCAAAGGCAGTAAAGTCTGAAACATTGCTTCCTTCCAGAGAATACAATACATTAAATGTTTCAGGTTCAGAACCTACCAGTGACTGGGCCATGAAGGAGAAATTTCCTTCTCCCGCCGGGATGATCAGCCAGTCGTTATTTTGTCCGGAGGGACCGGCCAGTGCTACCAGGTATCGGCGTCCGGAATGTGCTTCCAGGTTAATAGCGGGAATGGTAGCATAGGGGTTGAATACCATGAACGACATGGGGTCTCCTGCACCGGGCCATGTGAAGTTGGTGTAGGTATACGTTTCCTGTCCATCCAGATCTTGCAGAATGTAAGGTCCGATATTTTCTCTCTCAAAATCGGGGTAGGACTCCATATTATCCCGGTAATTATCAGTCAGATTCCAGCTAAGGACGTAGTTATCGCTGCCGGGTTCCTGCTCTGCCCTCAGGTGGGCCGGGGCTGGTTTTAGTTCGGTAAGCGGTATTTCCAGGGTCATGGTTTCATCAATGGCAACTCCTTCCATGATCACGGGTTCAAAGTTTTCCAGTTGAACGGATATGTCGTAAGTGCCAAGCCAAACGCCCTCAATTGTGGTTTCCTGCTCCTCTTCACCGAAGGTTTTTTCGTAAAAGTGGTCGGGTCCGGTGATGCTCATATAAGCACCTTCCGCACTGCCGGTATTGGGCTGGAGAACAACATTGATATCAAACAAAACATCGAGCAGCAATTCATTGGACCGGCTCATCTCAGAAGTCAGATCCTCCTCATAGTGAGCCACAACACCATAGCGGTAAACTCCGGACGGTGCATCTGCCAGGGTTTCATCCTGCCATTCCGGTACATTGATTAAGTCAGGGGTTAGATTCTCCCAGGTATCAGTATCGCTACCGCTAAGTCCTCTGAAAACAGTATATCCTGCAGGGTCGGCTTCTACCGTATTGTGCACAATTCCGTATATATTCCAGTTTTTGTTGGTAAGGCTCATGGCGGTCCAGGTGCCGTTTTCATAGAGCATACTTCCCTTGCGCTGGGGTGCATTGGGGCCTTCGTCAATCCCGATGGGGTAGGCGCCGTAACCTGCTTCAAAACGAATTCCTATCCACAGCTCTTTGGTGATATCTACCGGAATGGCTCTTTCCAGTTCAAAAGTGTACCATCCTTCTTCGGTAATGGTTTCAGCATGGGTGTAAATCAATTCAGCGGCCTCGTGCCCTTCAAACACCTCTATATGAATGTTGGCCTGGTTGGTTAAATAGGCTTTGACATGGGTAAGTTTTCCGTCGTCAGGTATGATGTTTTGTAAGTCGCTGATGGTAAATCTGATTCCTGCTGTAAACGGGGCTCCTCCCCATCCCCAACCCGTATATTGGGTCACACTGCCCCATTGCAACCCTGTTTCATTGGTAAGCCCATAAGGAATATCCCAGTTTACCTGGCCATTGCCCTCATCAAGGGCTGCCACCACGTTCATTGGTTTGTG
>CAZBGI010000031.1:2686-40214 GCA_964491395.1 uncultured Bacteroidales bacterium
GTACCCGAAATTATGACCGGCGTGGCATCTGACAGCAATGCATCAATAACCAGTTGCTGTCCTGCAGCGATGGTGAAATTGGTTTCATACACATTGTATCCCTCCAGGGAAAAGCTGATATCATAAGCACCGGGAAGCAATCCACCTGCATTGTATTCCCCGTTTGCATTGGTAAATAGTGTTTCAGTTTGCCATGTGTCAGAACCTTCAGCAGGGACAATTTCCACTTGTACTCCGGCAAGAGGACTGTTGTCGCCTCCTGCTACCACTGTGCCTGACAGGATGCCAAATTCAGTTTCTTTGGAGGTAACAATGCTCGGGATGGTTCCCACCTCTTCTGTTGCCCAGCTGGCAGGCTGCGTAGTGATGGTGCTCATATCCACTCCGAAGCCGATGGCGTAATAGGTGCGTATACCTTCCGCAGGTGTGTTGAAAAAATTGGGAGAAGTTACCGGAGGTAGTGTTTCGTTGAGGGGTTTAATGACAGTAATGATGAGGTTTTTGTTTTCACTTTCATCAAAAAAGAAGGGTTGATCAAAAGCTATTTCTACTGCATTTCTTCCTGCTTCAAAGCTTACCGGTCCTTCAAAAACCAGTTTTTGATTGGCATAATATTCCCATACCAGGTTATTTTGCGTGGTACCAAATACATCGCGATTGGTTTTGCTGATGTAAATTTTATAGGTTTCAGTGGGGTTGCCGGCACCCATATTACTGAAATAAGTGAGGCCGGTAAGCAAACCGGAAGAACCCAGTTCTTCTGTGGTATAAATGCTTTGAGACAGAATAGAGGAGCGGGTGAGTTCAAAAACCTGCTCCGACTGGAAAGTGCCCCAGGTTACTGCCTGCTGGTTTTCTTCCATACCGGAATAATAATTTCGTATGGCCGGAGCTCCGGCATTTTCTTCGCTGGTGTGGGCGATGATCTGGTAGGTATACAGATTAATGTCGGGGCTATCTGTTTCTGTATAACTGGTTTCAGGATGCATGGTGGCAAGGGTAACACTTTCATCGCCCAGGTTGCGAATAATGGTGTATCCTGCTACCGGATCCTGCAGCAGGCCTCCCTGTTCTCCATAATTTACTTCATTCCAGCTTATCACGGTTTCATTTTGTTCGTTTCGGCTGAAAATAACCTCATTGGGTGCACCGGGAACTGTTTCTACAGCGAGGTATAAAAAGTCTGAGGTCCAGATTTCTCCCGGGCCATGATTGTTATATCCTACCAACCGGTAGGCATAGTGGTTTTCAACCTCAACGTTTGCATCTGTCCATGAGCTTTCCCCGCCCGGTTCAGCGGTAGATATATCTGCAACTTCTTCGAAGGACATAGGATGCGAACCCCGGTAGATTTTGATTCCATCCAGTGAGGCGAGGGCATCTCCGTTGGCATCTTCTGTGGGGTTGGTCCAGCTCAGGTCAACCGACAATCCGCCATCCATGTTCATCCCTGCATCATAGCCGGAGATGAGGCCCGGAGCCAGGCTTTCAACGTTAGGAGTGAAAGAAATATCATCCACCATAAAACAATAGGCATTAGAAACATGCACGATGGCAATGTGTTTGGCATTGGCCGGGATGGTATACTCATATTGTGTCCAGGAGAAATTGGCTTCCAGGGGGGTATGGAAGAAGGTGAAGTCAGCCTCTTCGGTACCTGTAGTTGAGTAACCTACTTTGAATTCTTCTGAACCAAAAAATTCAAATGTCCCTTTGGCATAGAAGGAAAAGGTTCCCCCGTTGTGGGACGCCAGTTCGCGGGTAACAAGCCAGTCGTTGTTGGCGCCGGCATCATTGCCGATACTCATGAATACCTTATCCCCGGTGCGTGGGGCAAACTCAGGAAAAGTATTTTCGGGTACTGTCTGGGAAGGATTGTAGACAATAAATGCCATGGGCGTATTTTTATTGGGATAGTCCTGGAAAGGGCCCGAGGGTACCAGCCCGTCGAGATCCTTCATGATCCATCCTTCAATGCTGTCGATGGCAAAGTCCTGATGCCATTGCACATTATCGTGAAAGGGTTGTTGCAGTAAGCGTTGAACTGTATTGCTGCCATGAAGCGAAAAGGAAAGAAGTAGCATGGCAGACAGAGTTACCACACTCGTCTTGGGTAGTGTAATTTTTTTCATCATATTGATATGTTTTAGTAATGGTTTTGTGATAGGTCAGCAACACGCAGATCTCGAAAAGTAGTTGTATCCAGGATGTTGATCCCCTGCAAATATAGATAGTTATTGTGATTAAAGTAACAAACAGGGGAATAAAGATTGTGGGAAGGATAAGGAGGTTACTATCCGGATCTATTGTCGAATAAATAACAATCATTTCCTTTAGGTTATTTTGTGAACCTCATAAATGTTAATAATAAGAAGGTGTTTCGCCGTACTCCTTTGTTTTTTTTAATTATTTTTGATGTGAAAAACCGGGTGTTTTGAAAAACAAGGCCATCCTTCCCTGATTTTAGCAAGGGTAAAAGAGTTACATTAATAAATTAATATTGTATGAAAAGAGTAATGACAACAGCAGGGGCAATGCTTTTTGCGGTTTTGATAATGTCAAGTTGTGGAGCCGGCGACTCTGAGATGGAAAAGGATGCCAGAAGAGTTGCTGAGATGGCCTGTGAGATGAGACTTATGGCAATGGATATGGAAGAAGAAGATATTGAAGGTATTACTGAGTTTACCGAAAAGATGACTGAATTTTCTGAACTATTGGAGGAAATTGACAGCAAATACGAATTTGATGAGGAAGATACAGAGTTTGAAGAACTTATCAGGGAGCAGTTGAAGAAAACACCCTGTGAAGATGTTGATCTGGATAACTTATTCGACTTTTTCTAGCGCGTATATATTGTTGATTTATTTCTAACGATAACCCACAGCCAGCAGAAGTAAAAGCCTGCAGTTCTTAATGAATTGCAGGCTTATTTTTGTGTTGCGGAAAAAGTTTCTGCCATCAAAAAAGGCTGTCCTGAAATCAAGACAGCCTTTTTGAGTTTATAAAGAGTTTTGCTTACGCTTGTCTGGAAAAGTCCATAGCAGCATGGCGTTTGTATGTTTCGTAACGCCATTTTGCATTTTCCTCAGCGGCTTTGAACAGCTCAGTAGCTTCTCTCGGGAAAGCTTTCTTAAGGGAGCTATACCGTACTTCGCTGGTGAGGAAATCCTGGAACTTACTCCAATCGGGCTCTTTAGAGTCGAGCTGGAAAGGATTTTTACCTTCGGCTTCCAACATGGGGTTGTAGCGATACAATTGCCAGTAACCTGCTTCAACAGCGTGTTTGGTCTGTGCCTGGGTTGATCCCATTCCACCGCGTAAGCCATGGTTGATACAGGGTGAATAGGCGATAACAATAGAAGGTCCGGGATAAGCTTCTGCTTCACGAATGGCTTTGAGGAACTGGTTTTGGTTGGCACCCATACCTACCTGGGCAACATACACATATCCATAACTCATGGCCATAAGACCCAAATCTTTCTTGCGTACGCGTTTACCGGCAGCAGCAAACTTGGCAATCGCTCCTACGGGAGTTGACTTGGATGCCTGTCCTCCGGTGTTGGAGTAAACTTCGGTATCCATTACCAGCAGGTTGATATCTTCGCCTGAAGCTATTACGTGGTCTACACCGCCAAATCCGATGTCATAGGCCCATCCGTCACCACCAAACACCCAAACAGACTTCTTAACAAGGTACTGCTTCAGATCCATGATGTCTTTGGCAATCTGGTTTTTCTCCTTTTTCAGGGCTTCCAGTACTTTCTCTGAAGCTTCTTTGTTTTTCGATGCGTCTTCTTTGCTATCCAGCCATCCTTTGAATGCTTCTTTGGTTTCAGCTTTCATGTCATCAGCTTCCAAACCTGTTTCCATGAAGCGTGCAATCCGCTCACGGATTTTACCTACTGCTGTGGCCATACCAAAGCCATATTCAGCGTTGTCTTCAAAAAGAGAGTTTGCCCATGCAGGACCTTCTCCTTTATTGTTTACGGTATAAGGAGTAGCAGGAGCAGAACCACCATAAATAGAAGAACATCCGGTAGCATTGGCTACCATCATACGGTCGCCGTAAAGCTGGGTAATAAGCTTGATGTAAGGCGTTTCTCCACAACCGGCACAAGCTCCGCTGAATTCAAACAATGGCTGAGCAAACTGGCTGTTCTTCACAGAAGAATCTTTTTTAACCAGGTTTTCTTTGTAAGTAACATTTTTGGAAATCAGATCCCAACGCTTGTCTTCATGCATCTGCGATTCGAGCGACTCCATTACGAGCGCTTTTTCGGGTGCAGGACAAACATCCACACAGTTGCCGCATCCGGTACAATCCAGCGGACTAACCTGCATGCGGTATTTGTAATCAGATAGTTTTCCTTTTACATTTTGTACAGGAGTATCTTCTCCAACAATTTTCATCTCTTCTTCGTCAAGGAGGAAAGGACGAATTACAGCGTGAGGACAAACATAAGCACACTGGTTGCACTGAATACATTTGTCAACCTGCCATTCGGGAACGTGAACTGCGATGCCACGTTTTTCGTATGCTGTGGTTCCTTGCGGGAAAGTTCCGTCTTCACGGTCCAGGAAAGTACTTACAGGCAAATCATCTCCATTGAGTTCGTAGATGGGGAATACCACATCGCGGATAAACTCAGGAATATCATCTCTTTGGTCAGCAGGTTTTACTGTAATGTTTTTCCAGTCGGCAGGAATGTCTATTCTGGTAACATCACCGCCTCTGTCAACAGCAGCGTTGTTCATGTTTACTATTTCTTCCCCTTTCATACCGTACGACTTCTGAATGGCTGTTTTCATTTCTTTAACAGCCTGCTCATAGGGGATTACCTCAGTTACTTTAAAGAAAGCGGATTGCATAATGGTATTGGTGCGGTTGCCCAAACCAATTTCTTCTGCAATAGCGGTAGCATTGATGATGTAAAACTGAATGTCATTTTCTGCCATAAATTTCTTCATGGAATCAGGAAGGCGCTTTTGGGTTTCTTCTGCGTCCCAGATAGAGTTAAGCAAAAAGATACCTCCTTTTTTCATTCCCTTAAGCATGTCATACTTCTTGAGATAAGAAGGAACGTGGCAGGCTACAAAGTCAGCAGCATTTACCAGGTAGGGAGAGCGGATGGGAGAGTCTCCGAAACGAAGGTGCGATACAGTGATACCGCCTGATTTTTTTGAGTCGTAGCTGAAATATCCCTGGGCAAACTTATCGGTAGAGTCACCAATAATTTTGATGGAGTTTTTGTTGGCACCTACGGTACCATCAGAGCCCAGTCCGTAAAATTTAGCTGCGTAGTTATCTTTAGGAGATACATCTACCTCTTCACCCAGTGGCAATGATTTGAAAGTAACATCATCATTGATTCCAACGGTAAACTGGTTTTTGGGCTCGTTCAATTTGCTGTTTTCAAATACAGCAATGATATGCCTTGGGGTAGTATCTTTGGAACTGAGTCCATAGCGTCCGCCATATACCTCAGGAGCATCTTTCTTACCATAATACAGGTCGCGTATATCAAGATACAAAGGATCTCCGTTGGCGCCGGGTTCTTTGGTACGGTCTAAAACGGTAATTCTTTTCACCGACTCAGGCATTACCTTGAGCAAATATTTGGCAGAGAAAGGTCTGTAAAGGTGTACAGAAACCAAACCTACTTTTTCGCCTTTAGCGGTGAGGTAGTCGATGGTTTCTTTGATGGTTTCGGTAATAGAGCCCATGGCTATCACTACGTGTTCAGCATCCGCTGCTCCGTAATAAGTAAATGGGTGATATTCGCGGCCGGTAATTTTGGCAATTTCCTGCATGTATTCTTCCACCATGTCGGGAAGTACGTCGTAAAACCGGTTGGCGGCTTCTCTTGACTGGAAGTAGATGTCAGGGTTCTGTGCAGTACCGCGGGTTACAGGATGCTCAGGATTGAGCGCTCTGTCGCGGAATTCCTGTACAGCTTCCATATCCAGCAATTCTTTCAGGGTTTCCTGGTCACATTCTTCTACCTTCTGAATTTCGTGTGAAGTGCGGAATCCGTCAAAGAAGTGAAGGAAAGGAACTCTTGACTTAATAGCTGCCAGGTGAGCTATAGGGGCAATATCCATAATTTCCTGGACACTGCCGGTAGCCAGCATAGCAAAGCCTGTCTGACGAGTAGACATTACATCGGAATGGTCTCCAAAAATAGAGAGTGCCTGGGCAGCCAAACTGCGGGCAGAAACATGAAATACACCGGGGAGCAACTCACCGGCAATCTTGTACATATTGGGAATCATTAAAAGCAATCCCTGCGATGCAGTATAGGTACTGGTAAGTGCACCTGCCTGCAAAGATCCGTGTACGGCACCTGCTGCACCTGCTTCTGATTGCATTTCTACCAGCTTAACCTCTTCTCCAAAAATGTTCTTGCGTCCTTTTGCTGCCCACTCATCAACATTTTCTGCCATGTTGGAAGATGGAGTAATGGGGTAAATCGCTGCTACCTCGCTAAACATGTAAGCTACATGAGCTGCGGCATGGTTTCCGTCACAGGTAATGAAATTTTTCTTTTTTGTCATAGTTCTATTTATTTAAAACAGTCTTATTGTAAGGCAATTAGCTTTGCTTGTTTTACGCCGCAAAATTACTAAAAATACTTCAATGTTTTTGTGGAGTATGCTTATTTATAACGATTACAAACAAGCCTTTCAGGAGAGTTGTTAATTAAAGAACATCCACGAAACCCCGAATTTAAATGCAGTTTGAGGTATAGGGTAGAAGGGGATGTCGTAATGATGTCTGATGTCGGGAAGCAATCCGAGTATATTCTGATATTTCAAAAACAACCGGGCATTGGATACTTTGGCATTCCAGAATACGTCGACCATGAATTTGTCTTCCATCAGGTGATTGTTCTGCAGGTGAAAAGCACGGGCCACCGGCGACCAGTCCATGGCGTAATACCCTGTATTATAGTAAAAGTCTATCCCAACCTGGTTGATGAGGGCCCTGTCGGAAAGGCCGAAATTGGCGTACAAAGAATGGTAGCTCACCACAGTAGGGAAGTTTTCAAAATTGTCGCTGCTACCTTGCTGCACAACAACATGGTTTCGCAATCCCAGCCATCCAAGCTTCAGGTCGCTGAATGCTCCCAGTGTGAAATACCCCAGCTCCACTGCATTCTGCACCGGCAAGGCCTCTTCATTGAGATAAACCATCCGGTCAAGCAGATAATAATTTCCCTCCAGCGTTATAAACGGAGTGGTAAGCCTGGAACTGAGGTTGATGATCTGTATCTTATCAAAATGGTTTTCCCACCTGATGTTATTCACTGAATAATTATTGTAAAAATAAGGGGCTTCCGTGAGGGCATAGGTAAGTTTTGACACCAGGTTATAGTCACGTGCGGTTCCTCCAATATTGAGAAACCCCCCGGCATGCAAATCCTGGTCATGGTAACCTCCGATGGTAAAGTTTGCCTGTCCCCCGAAAGATAGCAGTCTGCGCTGGTCCGACTGCAGTTCTATTCCTTGTGTCCATTCATTGTAATGGTTTTTTCGGGCATAATAAATCCTTTCATTGTCTGCATCAAGTGTGTCAGCTCCTTCGGGGATAAAATCAGGTTGCTCGATGGTAAATGAACTGTGCTTGATATACAGCTTAAAATTAAACGGAAAAGTACCCCTGCCACTGGTTAAAGGGAAGTTGGACCACGAGAGCAGATTTTCAATTTGATGAACTGCTGTTGAGTCAAGGGTACTCAGGGAGTCAATACGGGGAAAATTGTAGTGAGGATACTGAGGGTTGTCATCACTAAACAGAAAAGCGGTTCGTTTATAGGAAAAATCATGGTTAATTCGTCCCAGGTTGACAAATCTTACTTCGTTTTCGTCGTCATCTGAACTGACATAAAACCCGGTTTGGTAAAAATGACGAAGGTTCACCGACAAATCTCTGAAAGATGACTGTGCTCTTTCTAAGTTTACAAAACTGCTTTGCTCATCCTCTTCAAATGCCTCAGGATCGCTTAATCCGCCACTTTCATGGTTGCGTATATGGTTGATTATAATGCTTGCCAGGGCCTGATACCGCTGATTAGAACTCAGGTAATCGCCGGTAAAATATAAATTGGAGTTTCTTGCTCCCAGGCGGGTAAAGGCGCCCGGTGAATTGATCACTTTGTATTGAAATCCAATATGCAGATTTTCATGCAGTTTCTGGTTGTGTTTGGCGTAAAAGAGCTGTTCGCGATCATCTCCTGTCACATAAAACAATTCAGTAAAAACATGTTTAGGACGGTAAAACTTTAACTCTTCATGCCTGAATAAATATCCTCCATAGAGTTTGTATTGATTAAGTTTTAACCCTGGAGATAAATCCGGTGAAAAGTACAACCTGCGGTGCGCATGTCCCACGTTACCTTTCCCGGCCAGCAACAATCCTTTTTCTGTGGCAAAATCATAATGGTGCAGGTCGAGCAAGGTAGTATCTATGTAATTGGGTTTCAGTGTAAAGGGATTTTGCAGTTGTTCCTCGGTGTACCAGGGAACCATTTTTGCAGGCAGAGTGTCGTTTTCGGCTTTCTCCCGGACAGGTGGATGGGAAACTCTCGCGGAAGGACTTTCGGGTGCGATTGTATCGGATGGGGCAGGAAGGGTGTCAACCGGGATACTATCTCCTGAAATTGTATCTTTAACCAGGTTTTCAAAAGGACGGTTCAGGGTGTCTTTCACCACGGTGTCGGTTCTGAAAGTATCATCCAGGTTTGTTATGGAATGGTTTGGCAGAGCTGCCAGCCCTACCATGCCAAAGCAAAGAAATAAGAAAGTGAATATGCAGGGGAAACTTTTGTGCATGTGCCCGTTGATAAGAGACAATTTGTACTTTTTGAAATACTTTTGTTTAAACCGGTGCCAAAATTACTAAAATAAACGCATAAAAAAGTCCGGCATTGTATCACAATGCCGAACTCCTTTGTTTTGATCTGCAAAAAGACGATAAATGCCTGGGGTATTTGGGATTATCCCTGGCTTATTTCAACCATTGGTCGAGCCATTTAAAAAATTCTCTTTGCCACAGTATGCTGTTCTGAGGGGTTAGTATCCAATGGTTTTCTTCAGGAAAAACCATGAGTCTGCTGGGGATATTCATCATTTGGGCAGTATTAAAGGCTTGCATACCTTCCGATAAAGGAACTCTGTAATCTTTGGCACCATGAATTACCATGATGGGCGTATCCCAATTGGACAGGAAGCGATGGGGCGAAAATTCATAGCTTTTCGGTTTAGGTTCTTCCCAGTAGGGACCACCCAGGTCGTGATTGGCAAAAAACATTTCTTCGGTTGTGCCGTACCAGCTTTCGAAGTTAAACATCCCGCAATGGGAAATAAAGGTGCTGAACAATCCATCATGGTTGCCTGCCAGCCAAAAAACGGAAAAGCCACCGTAGCTGGCTCCCACGGCACCCAGTTTAGATTCATCAATAAAGGGTTCTTTGCTTACCTCGCGGGCTGCTGTGAGCAAATCCTGCATGTTCTGACCTCCATAGTCCTGGCTGATCTGATCGTTCCATTCCTGTCCGAAGGTGGGCAGGCCTCTCCGGTTGGGAGCAATCACAATGTAATCGTGGGCTGCCATAATCTGGAAATTCCAGCGGTAAGAGAAAAACTGACTCACGGCACTCTGGGGGCCACCCCCACAGTAAAGTAAGGCGGGGTATTTTTTGTTTTCGTCAAAATTGGGCGGATATATTACCCATACCAGCATTTCCTTGCCATCTGTTGTTTCAATCCATCTTTGCTCTACACGACCCATTTGGGTTTTCTCAAAAACTGATGCATTCACATTGGTAAGCTGTTCCTGGGTTCCATCATTTTTGTCCACCCTGAAAATTTCTACAGGAGAAGACATGCTCATGCGTTCTCCCACCAAATGGTTGCCTGCCAGGGCCAGTGAGTTATAATTGTGCCATCCTTCGGTAATCTGTTTTATCTCCCGGCTGGCAATCGAAAGTTGATACATCTGATAGGTGGCATGGTGTCCACTGATAAAATAGAGTGTTTCTCCGTCATCGGACCAACTAAGATTACCGGCACTTTGGTCAAAACCTTCCGTATAGTCGTTGTAGCTGCCATCGCTCATATCCATGATCATAATCCGGGTTTTGTCAGCTTCAAAACCGGGCGTTTCCATGCTTTCCCAGGCCATGAATCTTCCGTCAGAAGAGAATACGGGATTTTTGTCGTACCCTTTATTGAAAGGAGTCAGATTGGTGGTTTCTCTTGTTTCGAGGTTGTAGAGATAAATGTCGGAGTTGGTGCTTTCGGCTCTTTCTTTGCCGGTAAGTTTTTTGCTTGTGTAGGCAATGGCTTTGCCATCAGGGGTCCAGCTTATCTGACCGATACCGCCGAAGGGAGGCATGGGAGAGTCATAGGGCTCACCTTCCATAATATCAACGTACCTGCCAATACTTCCATCGTTGTAAGGCGCTACAAAGACGTGGCTGTAAGAGTAATCGTGCCAGCTATCCCAATGGCGATACATCAAATCATCATAAATGTACGCATTACTCTGGGGCAGATCAGGGTGCTTGTCATGAGGGGTTTCTTCCACTTTCACCTTTCTGGTGAATAAGATATGTTTCATGTCAGGGCTGTATTTAAATCCGGTAATCCCTCCTGAAATGCTGGATACCTGCCTGCGATTGCTGCCATCCACATCCATTTCCCACATCTGCACATTCCCGCTCTGGCTGCTCAGAAAGCCGATTCTGCGTCCATCTGGTCGCCAGTGTGCATTGAATTCATTGGTTTCACTGTTGGTAATATTGCGTTCAGTTCCACCTGATACAGGCATGGTGTAAATATCGCGGCTCGAAGTGTTGCCTTCTACATCATAGTTTGTTATGGTGAATAAAAGAGTAGTGCCATCGGGTGATACCTGCATGCCCCCCACACGGCCAAATTCCCAAAGGGTTTCAGGCTTCATGGCCTGCTTCCGGGCAAAACTGCCTGCAATTGTCATCATCATGATTATTAGTAATACATTCAGCTTCTTCATTTTTTCTTAGTTTGGGTTTAGTTTAATGGTATGATTTTTCGGGTGTAAAAATAACAGGAAAAAAATAAACCGGGAAGGTTTACCCGCATTCTGGACATGGAGATCTTTAAAAAATATTGCTGTCTGGTTAAAAAATAAGTCGTTCTGATAAGTTGGGTATTTGAGATAATTCATTGATGTGAAGAACAAAGCAGGTAGCATATGGTTATTTCATCTGTTGCTGTACGGAACTTATATTACTTCCAATAAAATACCTCTAAGCTTTTTAATCGAAGACTCCCAGTTGAGGCGGGTTTTATATTCATTAAAGGAGCTCTTGCAAAGGTCGGTGTAACGTTTCTTGTCAGTAAATATCTGTGCAATTTTTTCTGCAAATATATCCGGGGAATCGTCTTTATCAAACATGTAGCCGTTTATATCATTAATGATTACACTGGGAATTCCTCCTTCATTGGTGGTAATAGCCGGAATACCATGGGCATTAAACTCGCTGTAAACTATGGGTGTGCAGTCGGCCCTGGTGGGAAGCAACAAAAAATGTGAATCTGCTACAATTTTTTTAAATAACGCTTGTCCGGCATGATCAGACTTTTTGATAAAACCATAGGTTTTCACGTAATCCAGCATTTTTAGCGGTTTCCCGGGATCGACCCCTACAATGGTTAACATGGCATTAATTCCTTTTTCGCGCAACATTCGGGTTATCTCAACGGCTTTGTCTCCCCCTTTACGATGCCATGCTACTCCCACAAAAAGCAGATTACACTCGTTATCAGGTTTCTGCTTTATCATGGAAGATATCTGTTCAAAAGAGAAATCAACTTCGATATTCGCCCCATAGTTAACTACTTTTACTTTTTCGCGGGGAACTCCATAGTGCAGGACCGCGGCATCGGCAGCCCACTGTGATGAAAATACAGCCCTGTCACAATTTATCAGGGCCTGTTTCTCCATTTTGTTTCCATCTATGATGGATTCTTTGCAAAGATTGCTGTAGACCGGATAATAGTTGATCATGCTGGCAAACACTGCATCAGACCAGAATACCTTAGGCGTTTTCAGTTGTAATTGCGAATAAGGTTGGCTTGAATAACTCAACAACACTTCAGCAGAAGAATTGAGTTCCTTTTCAATTTTTCGGGCCCACAATTGCAAAACATCCGGATTGCGCTCGATAAGGTAATTTTTACCGGCATACTTGTAAAGCCTGCACTTTACTTTTTGGTAAATGGGGTTGATCTTTCTCAGATTACCGATATATTCCACCTGATCTCCAGCCTGCTTAAGTTTGGCAGGAATATAGTATCCTGTGCCTGAATAGCTCAGTATGCTTTTGGCATCAAAAGAGGAAACATAGGTGATGTTCATCTGAATATATGAGTTAAAATCCTTGTTTGAAAAAATCTCATCAAAAGAGGAGCGATGGGAGAAACCAATGTTGCAATGTTTTAATGCTGTTGATGATTGAATGAGCTCATTCCACCATCTTTTCCCCATAAAAAAGGGCAGGAAAACTTGTCTTAATTTCTTCCCTGAAAGGATGAAAGACTTTCCTTCCCTTTGTCTTTGACAACTCTTTTTGTATTATTTCTTGATCAATATTATGGTTATTGCAGTTGAAGTACTTCCATTCGTTTTTGGAAAACCATTTTTTAAAAAATCCCAAATCCGTAAGTTCAAATCCCAGGGCTTGAGCAAAAAGAGGTATTCGAAGCTCATCGTGACATAATTCCGGGACTTCTATTTGACTATACTTTTCCAGAAACCTTTTGGGAAGCATTACCCCCGGGCACAGGGAGGCAAATGGAGATTCGGAATAATCAAGCTGGGTTTCGACATAGTCCAGGAGTTTTAGCCAGTTTTTTCTTTGTTCAGGATTTCGGGTCCAAAACCATTTTTTTTCAATTTCCTTAAGTGGCACCAAACCGGCCAGTCCAACCTGATCCTGCTGAACAAATTCATATATTTTACCAATGGGTTCAAAAAAGACAAGATCCCATTCCAGTACAATTACTGAATCAAATTCTATATTACAGCCCAGATCTTTAAACCACATCCGGTAAGCAAGATCACTGTGTTGCCATTTCCATTGAGCGGATTTGTTTTTTATGCAGTAATTCTGATTAAAAAATTGTTGAAGTTCTTCATGGTAAAATTCAAATTCATCCTCTTCTCCACCAAACAATCCATAGATAGGAACCTCCGGGTTTAATTTCCGGATAAATTCCAGCCTGTCCTTGCAGAACTCAGGGCTATTATGGTACCTGAACAGTATAATAGATTTCAAAACCAAGTTTTCGTTTTAACTATTAGTATATGGCTGATAATCTGTATATGTTTTTCTGCTGATTATGATAAGCTGCTCCAGTCGTTGATTCATTATTCTGCTGTCGCTCAATCTGGGGTCAATGTCAGCAAAAATTTTCAGCCTCTTTTTAAATAAATATTCCTTTAAATGGGTTTGGACACCTCTGTATGTTGCCGATAAAAATTTATTCAGCGATTTATTTTGTGGAATTCCAAGTTTGTTAAAAAAAATCCATTCAATCCATTCTTTGGTATAAAGCCTGGGTAAAAAAACAGGTTTATACTCACCCAATTCCATGGAATGAAACCAGTCCTGCCATTTGAAGTTGTTAATATGCCTGAACATATTTACCGGGATCCAAGGTATCCTGAAAGTATCAGCAATAATGGCAGCGTGCATTGCTTCAGCCAGAACAATTTCGGACTCTCTGATTTTGCGAATTACTTTTAGAGGATCCTGGGCAGGACTGACAAATTCAACCCCGGTTTCATGAAAGAGAGGTTGCCATCGGTCAAACATGTTTTCACTGATATAGTGGGGTACAAAACAATACTTGTATTTTTTGGGTGGTTCCTCTGCCAATGCCGGGATGTTCCGCAATAGCAAAGCTCCGTCGGTAACCGCAAGTTTTCGGTCAATTTTGAGAATGTCTGCCGTCATGGGCCCTCTTACACACCTGATATCATATCTTTTATCGGGTTTTGGGATGCTGTCATAAGCGTATCCGGATGTGAGAACAATGGCCTTTTTTACTTTTGGGGTGGGTTTGATAAAACCAAGGATTGAACCGATTCCAAGAAACATTACTGTCTCATCCTGATCAAAAAAACCGGGAAAATAGTGGTTCCATACCAGAGGATTCAGAGCATCTCCAAAATTGTTACCTTTAAAATAGGAAAGTATCATTCTCGGGTACGGTTTTGATACGAATGATTATAGTAGTCAAAAGTAACAATATTTTTTGATAAGCAACTGTTTTTTATCGACAGTGATAATCAGGCTCTGCAGAAAAAACCTGATCAGTTTGGATGTTAATTTAGAATGTTGATATGTTAAATATTAGGAGCAAAGATTATTTATCAAATGTTCGAAAATCGCTCCATCAACAGGTCGTTAGTTTTTAGTGCATCATCTGCTTGGTTGCCTGCGGGCAGTATTCCCATACGGCTTCATCTTGCTGTTTTGCATCTAATGCACTAAAAACTTTTCAACAGGGGCTAAGTAGGCCTTTATTACTTCTATTCGCTGGGAACTTCAGATGCTTTGGTCCCTATGCCCGCTGGTTTTACTTTAGTATTTTACCTGGTTTAAGTTGGGGGAATTTTTCATAAACCTTTTTCAGTACTGATTCCTAGTAACCTGCTGCCTGTCCGTCTTTACGGGATTCAGATGCACCATAATACACGCCGTTTTCCTTGTCCCACATAATGGCCTGGTAACCCCCAAAGGGTCCCGAGGTCCATTGCATGCGATGACCTTTATTCATCAGCGCCCGGATGGATTCAAAAGGAAAGCCGGATTCAAGCATCACTACACCGCCATTGGTCATTTGCTGACCGGTGGGTTCGGAAGAGCCGCTATGATAAATTCGGGGTGCGTCGCCGGCTTCCTGCAGGTTCATTCCAAAATCGATCATATTTATCACAATCTGTGCATGTCCCTGGGGTTGCATATCTCCTCCCATAACGCCAAAACTCATGAACGGCTCTCCATCTTTGGTAATAAAGCCGGGAATGATGGTATGAAAGGGACGCTTCCCGGGTTCGAATGTGTTGAAATGGTCCTCTTCCAGGGTAAATCCTTCGCCACGGTTCTGCAAAACAAATCCCAGCCCGGGAGGGGTCATCCCACTGCCCATACCCCGGTAATTGCTTTGAATGAGTGAAACCATGTTGCCATCTTTATCAGCCACCGTAAGATAAATGGTATTGGGGCCGAGAGGCAGGCCTGGTTCAATTCTCAGGGCGGCTTTTTCGGGGTCAATCAGTTCCCTTCTTTCTGCTGCATAAGCCTTGGAAGTCAACTCCTCTACCGGCACAGGGCTGAAGTCCATATCGGCGTAGTATTGGGCTCTGTCTTCATAGGCCAGCTTTTTTGCTTCCACGAAAAGGTGGATGTATTCAGGATCATACAAATCCATGGATGCAATATCGTAACCTTCCAGGATGTTGAGCATCTGCAGGGCGGCGATGCCCTGGCCGTTGGGAGGCAATTCCCAAACATCGTACCCGCGATAATTGGTAGATACAGGTTCTACCCAGGTACTGCTGTGAGCAGCCATGTCTTCATAACTCAGAAACCCGTCGTTTTCCTGGATATAAGTTGCTATGGTACGGGCAATATCTCCCTTGTAGAATGCATCTCTTCCTTCCCTGGCAATCGTTTCATAGGTATTGGCAAGAAAAGGATTGCGGAAAATCTCCCCTTTGGCAGGCATTTTTCCGTTGGGCATGTAGGTTTCTTTAAAATTGGGGTAGTGTCCGATCCGGCTTACCGAACGCTCAAGATAGTAAGCGATAAGTTCGGTTACCGGAAACCCTTCTCTCCCGTAATCTATGGCAGGTTGCAGAATTTGTTGCATCTCCAGTTTGCCAAACTTTTTATGCAGTTCAAACCAGCCATCTACGGCACCGGGTACACTCACTGGCAATGCCCCGAATGAGGGGATATAATCGTAGCCCTGTTCAATAAAATACTCCCGGCTAAGGCTTTTGGGCGATCGGCCACTGGCATTGAGTCCGTGCAACTGCTGGGAATCTGCATCCCAGATAATGGCAAATAAATCCCCTCCTATGCCACACCCGGTGGGTTCCATCAATCCGAGCACAGCATTGGCCGTAATGGCAGCATCTACTGCACTGCCTCCGTTTTTCAAAATATCAAGGGCTGCCTGTGTGGCCAGGGGGTGACTGGTAGCCGCCATCCCATGTTGCGCAATTACTTCGGAACGGGTGGCAAAATTCCGCCCGGTAACCCGGTCCTGCGATTGCAAGGTAGTTGCAACAAATAGTGTGAATAATACAATTGCTAAGGGTAATAATTTTTTCATAGGTCTGTTATTTAGGTTGTAATGTTGCTGTATGAGGGATTAAAGATTTTAAGAAGAATGGTAAACTGTGGTTGTACATCAAATCAGGGTGCTCATATTTATTGAATCTTTTGTTTCAATCGGGAATGAAACTTTCATCACCCATCACCAACCATTTTCGCCCAAAAATACGGATAATTCTTCTTTTTTTGGTATATTTGAAAACTAAACATGTAATCAGTAAATGTAATACCATGGATTTAAAAGAGATTTTTGCCAATAATGAGAAGTATATCCGGGAAAAACTGGAAGTTGACAAAGACTATTTTGACAATCTGTCCAAAGGACAAAGTCCGGAGGTACTTTACATTGGTTGTTCTGATAGCAGAGTAACGGCTGAGGAGTTGATGGGTGCCGGGCCGGGCGATATTTTCGTGCATCGTAATATTGCCAATATGGTTCCAAACACCGATATGAGCGTACAGTCAGTGATTGATTTTGCGGTAAGTCATTTGAAAGTGAAGCATGCAGTTGTTTGCGGTCATTATTATTGCGGTGGGGTAAAAGCGGCCATGCAGTCGTCCGATATGGGCCTTCTCAATCCCTGGTTGAGAAACATCCGCGATGTGTATCGGCTGCACCAGGATGAACTGGACGGCATAACAGTGGAGGAGCAACGCTATAAAAGACTTGTTGAGCTTAATGTACAGGAGCAATGTATCAATGTCATCAAAACTGCTGCAGTGCAAAGGGCTGTGAAAGAAAACGGGCTGAAGGTGCACGGATGGGTTTTTGATGTAAAGACCGGCAAACTCATTGATTTGAAGATTGATTTTGAAGCCATTCTTGAAGATATCATGAAAATTTACAGGATTTCCTAAAGATCTTCGCTCTCGGCTCAGTATTCTTTGTGCTATAAAGAAGCAGTGATGGTCAGACGGGACTGGCTGATTTTTGATGATGCTGGGATTCACAAAGTGGGCATGACAATTTAATTAGCTGATGTCCTGAAATTATTGTACTTTTGTTGCTTACTATCCCCGGCTGAAATCTCTGTCAATCGTTTTTGCCAAGGCAACTTTTCGCAGAATCACATCACGGATTATTCTATTGCAAATAATTCTCCCTAATGGGGTGTCATTTATAAATTAAAACAACGATAAATAAAACTATGGGTAGATCTCAACAAACTTTTAACAAAAAGGAAAACGAAAAGAAGAAGCAAAAAAAGAAGAAGGACAAAGAGAAAAAAAGAGAAGAGCGCAGAATGGATTCAGATAAGGGCAAAAATGTAGAAGATATGTTTGCCTATGTGGATGAGCATGGCAATATTACTTCAACTCCCCCTGATCCCGACCGTAAGGTTGAAGAAATAAATGCCGAGGATATTGAAATTGGAGTGCCTAAAAAAGAGGACATCGAAGAAGAGATCACCAGGAACGGAACCGTTACCTTTTTTAATGATTCCAAAGGATATGGTTTTATCAAAGATCATGACTCTCAGGAAAGTATCTTTGTTCATATCAACAATACCCTTGAGCCCATCTCAGAAGGAAACCACGTGACTTTTGAAACCGAAAGAGGCCCCAGAGGGCTGAACGCCATCCAGGTTAAGTTGCTCAAATAACCCGGGGAGTATCTTTTGATTTCCGGATTATTGCTTGTTAAAGTAATCCATCCATGAACTTTGATCTTTGTAGTCTTCCACTACCACGGTTTTGTTGGCGTAATGAAAACTACTCATAAGAGATGTAATTTCCTGCTGAAGGAAGTTCAACCCATTGGAAATAAGTTTTTGCGGAAAACCTGTATCTCCCAGTTTAAAGACCATTTCAGAAGAAACCACACGACTCAGCACCTGCCCCAGTTCAACCATTTTGCGCTGGGGCATTTGGGTATCCAGCTGAAAATCAAACAAGCTTTTCATAAAAATGGCCGACCGTGAAGTAAGGTCAAAATTTTTCAGATAGCGAAATACGTTGTTTTCACGTGATTTTTTCATCATCTTTACAAAGCTTTCGGCAATCTGGGCGTAAAGAATGTCGTTCGATCCTTCAAAAATCTGGAAGGGACGACTATCAACTATGCTGCGTCCGGCAATATGATTGAGCTTGTAAGCTGCTGCTCCAAAAAGTTGGGTGGCCGATTGGGCAGCTTCCTGCATCAAATCAGTGATTACCGTCTTAATGGAATTGGCTTCGAAGCCCCGTGAAGACAAATCAATATTGATATTGTTAATTTGGCTGGTGTTGGCACACATGGCCGACGATATGGTATAAAAAGCCTGTAGCCTTCCCAATCGTTGTTGCACCTGGTCGTAACTCAACAGGGGTTTTCCCCCGATATGCCGGTTGCGCGAGTGTTCAATAGATTCATCCAGCAATCTTTCAATAAAACCCATGGCCATACCGGGAAACTGCATCCGGCTGCGATGCAGCAAATCGAGCATCATTTTTACCCCCGTGGTATGGGGAACAAGTTTCTGAACTTTGGGAATCCTTACATCCAGCTTGTTTCTGCCATAGGGAATCTGATACAAACCCAGGTTCTGATATACTTCTTCCACTTCAATTTGCTGCTGAGGAGCGTTTACATCACAAATAAAAAAATCAATATCTCTTTTCAACTCGCCGGAAGCCGATTTTTCCCTGGCTGTTAACAGCCAGTATTCAGCCCATCCGGTAAGTCCCGCCCAATGTTTGGTTCCTTTAAGATGAAAGCTGTCTTCGTGCTCTGAATATGCTGTTTGCATGTTCAGCGCATCGCTGCCATGACCAGGCTCAGTAATCATCAGCCCGCCCATATGTTGTTGTTGTATGAATCGGTTGAAAACCGGTTCCCTGGCTTCTTCCAGCGCGTATTTGGCTACCGGTTGTAAAAACAGGGCCAGGTTAATTCCCAGGGTTAATGATAATGCCAGCGATTCGTAAGAAGCTGCGGAAAGCAATGCCAGTGTTTCCTGGGTTTTTCCTCCCCGGCCACCATATGCCTCTGGAATTGCCACTGACAGGGGATTCGTACTCATGATTTCCCGCATAACAAATGGTGGCATACCACGCTGAAGAGCCATCTGGTTTACATCGGCACGTGAATGAAACACATTCTGTACCTTGGTTTTAAAATTCTCAAGAAAACGTTCGAAAGGATATTGAGCAATGACACCTGAGGTTGGGGCAGATATTCCGGAATTGATTTGTAATGTTTGATCCATTGGTAAAAAAAGGTATTATTCTGTAAGATATTTCTGGTTTTACGTAAAGTTACTATTATTAAACAAATAATTCATGGGGAGTTATTCTGAAAATAGGTTAAAGGCAGGAGGAAGACAATGGGTTTGCGGGTAAAACTGAGTTCTGTGTGGTGCTGAGATTTCTTTTTTCCTTTTACCTTTGCAAAAATTCAATAACTGAGTCATGGATGTACCTTATATCAATATACACACTCATAAAAAGCAGGAAAATGCGGAGAAGGTTTGGTATATTCTTAATCGGTTCGCATCTGAGTGGTCAGACCACGGGAGTGAAGAATGGTATTCTGTTGGAGTGCACCCCTGGTATATTGAAAGTGAGGAAAAAGCCAACATACAATTGCATACCACGGATGAAGCACTTTCGCATCAACAGTGCATCGCTGCCGGAGAAGCGGGTCTTGATAAAATTGCCCGAACGGACATGAAATTGCAGGAGGAAATTTTTGCCGCGCAGGTGAAATTATCAGAAAAACATGGCAAACCTCTGATTATTCATTGTGTGAAAGCCTACAGCGAATTGCTGGCCTTGCGAAAAGAATTAAAAGCTCAACAGGTATGGATTTTTCATGGCTTTAACAGCAGCTATGAAATGGCCCGGCAAATTATAGATCATGGTTGTATGCTATCCTTTGGGAAGCTGCTGATGAAAGATGGATCTAAAGCGGAATTGGTAATTCGCAGGATAGAACCCAGATATTGGTTCCTGGAAACTGATGATGAAGATATTTCCATTGAATCGGTTTATGAAAAGGCTGCACATATTACCCACCAGCAGGTGGATGAACTTAAAAGCGCTATTCAGGAAAATTTCAACCGGATTTTTAAAATCTCTACGGCTGAATAGTTATCACGATTTATTGTTAAACATCACATAATCTTTTAATGACCGACAGAAGTTGGCAGGAGCGCACTTTGCTCCTGCTCGATACAGAAAAAACAGAAATTCTTACTGCTTCAAATGTTCTAGTTGCCGGATTGGGCGGGGTAGGAGGATATGCCGCCGAAATGTTGTGCCGTGCCGGAATAGGGAAGATGACCATCATTGACGGAGATCGCATTCAAAACTCCAACCGCAACAGGCAACTGCTGGCACTAACCAGTACAGTAGGACAAAGGAAATCATCTCTGATGGAGCAACGTCTGAGGGACATCAACCCCGATTTGGAGCTGACCGTTATTGATGAGTTTATCCGTGATGAGCGAACCAATGAAATCCTGGAAACCCCTTTTGATTATGTGGTGGATGCCATTGATACCTTGTCACCCAAAATATTTCTCATCCGCCAGGCCCTGATGAATGGATTGCCCCTGGTAAGCAGCATGGGTGCCGGAGGCAAAACAGACCCCACCCAGGTAAAAGTGGCCGATTTCTCGGAAACTTACCAGTGCAACCTGGCTCGCATGCTTCGAAAAAGACTCAAAAATTTAGGAGTGCGTGCGGGCTTCCCCACTGTTTTCTCTCCCGAATTGATTGATGATGCCACTATGATGCCCGTACTGGACGAACCCAATAAAAAAACTACCGTGGGTACCATCAGTTATATGCCTGCCATTTTTGGATGTGTGGCTGCCTCGGTTGTTATCAGGGAACTAACCGGTGAAAAAATTGAACTTGCCCGCAGACCTTACCGTAAAACATTGAACAATTTGGCCGCAAAATAATTATACGATTATAAAAAACAGATGATTCATGTTTACAAAACTCGATAAAACCCAATATTTGCCCGGCGATAAGCCCATCCTGGCCTGGGATGGTGACTGTGGATTTTGCCATTACTGGGTATTGCGCTGGAAAAAATTTTCAGGCGACAAGGTAATCTACGAACCTTATTCCAAAGTAGCTCCTAAATTTCCGGATATAGAACTGCGTTATTTTAAACAAGCGGTACGTCTCATTGATGTAGACGGGAAAATCTACGGTGGCCCGGGAGCCGCATTCCGGACTTTTAGCTATGGCAAGAAGTATCGTTGGTTGTTTCCACTGTATAAAAATTTCCGGCCCGCTACTTTTATTGCCGATCAAATCTATCGCTTTGTTTCCAAAAACAGACCTTTAATGTATAAGATTACGGTAGCCCTCTGGGGACGCAACCCCATTAAACAAAAACCCTACTGGCTCATCTATGCCGGCGGGCTTGCTCTGCTAATCGTGGGGGTGAGTGTGGTGGTGTGAAAATAAACACCTCTGCAACGAATCCCGTTCCCTGAGCTTGTTGAAAAAGTTGCTGCCAATGGGATAAAAAAAGCCCCGCTGATGCGAGGCTTTCTATTTTTAGCAACGATATTTCTTACTTCTGCAAATCATAAAAGCAGCGCTTGGGCGAATACAGTACCCCTTGTTCTTTAAGTTTCTTGATGGCTTTTTCTGCATCTTTCTTTTCCAGGCCGGCCATTTCTGCTGCTTCGCCGGGGCGCATGGGCCGGGCTGCATCTTTAAATGCTTTGATAATCTGTTCGGTTGCTTCCATAATAAGAATTGAATTTTTAGTGAAACATATATTGAATGGTTTTTAGTTGCTTTCAGTTCTTTTGTATCTCTCCTGACCTTCTCCGATAATTACTTTTTCACCCAGGTGGCGAGGTTGTTTTCGTAGGAGGAGATCAAAGAATACTTTTACCCGGGCAAACACTTCCCTGACATGAACCCGGATTCCTTGTCTCCTGTCCAGATCTGTAGCGTTATACCCAGCTACTTTGATGTTTCTGATCCTGCCCAGGAACACAGCCCGCTGATTGTGAAATTTCTGTGATACAACAATGATGCTGTCCTGCCCGAATACTTCTTTGCTCCTGACCATGGAATCCAGGGTACGTAATCCGGCGTAATCCAGGTATAACACGCTGTCGGGCACATCATACCTGATAATTTCACGTCGCATTTGCTCAGGTTCATTGTAGTTTTGAGCCCGGTTATCTCCACTCAGGATAATATACTGAACTTTACCGGCATGATACAATTCTGCGGCAGCACTTATGCGGTAATGGAAGTATGGGTTAGGATTTCCCGATTTGAGAAAACGGCTGGTCCCCAACACGATGGCTGTTTTATGCGGCGGAACATCACTTACCTCATTGTAGAGAGAGTCATGGGATGCAAAAATAATAACAAGATTGCACGCTATCACCACAAGCACTGCAAAGGATATGAGGTAACCTGCAATCTTCAGGGGTGTAGAGTGTAATAATATTTGTCTTTTTCTCATCTGTAGATGGGGGCAACCTTGCCCATTAGCATTTTATTGAAGACGCAAAATTACAAAATGAAAGTTCATGGCAAAAAAAATCGTTTGCTCTTCACCAAACAGGTTTCTGTCCATCGGTTTTTGTTTTATATCGGTTAATGTTCATTATACCAATGAAACTACCCCGCAATCAGTTCTGAATTGCCCAACAAGAGCAAAACAGAGAAAGAAATTTTCTTATTTGGATTCATTAAAAATAGTGGGTCAAAAATGGGTTAATAATCATTCATTATGATAATATGTAGCTGTTTTTTTAGATGTTGAACATCAGAAGGATAAAGAGTTTGGCTCAAAAATATTTCAGAATTATTTCAGCAATCTGAATAAATAGTTATAGTTTTGCCAACAACAGGAAAACCACGTTACAAACCTGTTGAAAACAATCATTTATTATCACCCTAAAAAAAATATATCAAACAATGGCAAAACGAGGAGATGTTGTCATCGACATAGAAAAATGCAAAGGCTGCGAAGTTTGTGTCTCAGCCTGCCCTCAGGCAGTATTGGCTCTTGCCCCGGAGGTTAATAAAAAGGGGTATCATTACGCGGTGAAGGTAAATTCGGACTGTACCGGGTGTACCAACTGTGCAATTGTATGCCCAGATGCAGTAATCACTGTGTACCGGGAGAAATAATAATTAAAGAGCAAGTAGTTACAAAATTACCTGAAGAAAATGAAAGAATTAAGATTAATGAAAGGAAACGAAGCGATAGCCGAAGCAGCCATAAGAGCTGGAGCTGATGCTTATTTTGGTTATCCCATCACCCCTCAGTCAGAGGTAATCGAATACCTTATGGCCAACAAGCCCGAAGATCGTACAGGCATGGTGGTATTACAGGCGGAAAGTGAGATTGCTGCTATTAATATGGTTTATGGAGCAGCCGGTTGTGGTAAAAAAGCCATGACTTCTTCTTCCAGCCCGGGCATGAGTCTGAAGCAGGAAGGCATATCTTACATTGCCGGGGCAGAACTTCCCTGTTTACTGGTTAACGTAGTGCGCGGAGGTCCCGGCCTGGGTACCATTCAGCCTTCACAGTCCGACTATTTTCAATCAGTAAAAGGGGGAGGACATGGCGACTATAAACTTATTGTACTTGCTCCGGCCACTGTACAGGAAAGTGTGGATTTCGTAAAACTTGGATTTGAGTTGGCCTTTAAATACCGCAATCCTGTTATGATCCAATCTGATGGTATCATTGGACAGATGATGGAAAAAGTAGAACTTTTTGAACAAATGCCCCGCGTAGAGCCCGATTATGACTGGGCCACCATTGGTAAAGAAAAGGAGAAACCCGCTACTTTTATTACTTCCCTGCAGCTGCAGGCTGAAGAACAGGAGAAAGTAAACCACAGATTGCAGGCCAAGTATCGCGAAATTGAAAAGCACGAAGTATTGTTTGAAAAAATCAATTGCGACGATGCTGACTACCTGTTTACTGCTTTTGGATCCTGTGCGCGTATCACCCGCAAAGCCATGGAAATGGCCCGTGAAAAAGGAATCAAAGTGGGTTTGTTACGACCCAAAACCCTTTATCCTTTCCCCACGGAAGAGTTCAATAAACTTGCCGATCAGGTAAAAGGAATTCTTTGTGTGGAAATGAATGCCGGCCAGATGGTGGAGGATGTAAGATTGTCTGTCAATGGCAAAACCAGGGTAGAACATTTTGGCCGTTATGGTGGAATGATTCCCAATCCCGATGAAATTCTTAATGCTATGGAACAAAAAATTATTGGAGGATAATTATGTCAGAAAACCTAATAACACCCGAAAATCTGGTTTACCAGAAAACAGAAGCCATGACCGACCGTATCTTGCACTATTGCCCGGGATGCGGACACGGCACAGCACATAGAATTTTAGCTGAAGTAATTGAAGAAATGGGTATCCAGGAACAAACCATCGGAGTAGCTCCGGTAGGATGTTCTGTACTGGCCTATTATTACTTTAACGTAGATATGCAGGAAGCAGCTCATGGACGTGCTCCCGCGGTGGCAACCGGTATCAAAAGGGTTTTTCCTGAAAAATATGTTTTTACTTACCAGGGTGACGGCGACCTTGCTGCTATTGGTACTGCAGAAACCATTCACGCCATCAACCGGGGCGAAAACATCCTGATTGTGTTTGTCAACAACGGGATTTACGGTATGACGGGTGGCCAGATGGCACCTACTACTCTGCAGGGGATGAAAAGTTCTACTTCACCTTTTGGCCGGGATACCAAAACCATGGGTAGCCCCTTGAAAATCACTGAACTGATTGCTCAATTGCCCGGTGCATATTTTGTAACACGTCAGTCTGTGCACAAGCCTGCCAATGTGCGTAAAGCCAAGAAGGCCATTAAAAAAGCCATGGAATATCAGAAGCTTAACAAAGGAACCTGTTTCGTGGAAATCGTTTCCAACTGCCCTTCCAACTGGAAGATGACACCTGTTCAATCCAATAAATGGATGGAAGAAAATATGTTTCCTTTCTATCCTCTTGGTGATATTAAAGTTCCTGAAGACAAATAAAAAAAAGCAATAGTTATGACCGAAGAAATTATTATAGCCGGATTTGGAGGACAAGGCGTACTATCCATGGGGCAAATTCTTTGCTACAGCGGAGTAATGCAGGAAAAAGAAGTGAGCTGGATGCCTTCTTACGGCCCTGAAATGAGAGGCGGAACAGCCAACTGTACTGCCATTATCAGCGACAATCAAATCAGTTCGCCTGTGTTAAATACTTTTGATACCGCCATAGTGCTCAACCAGCCTTCGATGGATAAATTTGAAGATGCCGTAAAACCCGGTGGTCTGCTTATCTACGAAAGCAATGGTATGATTCGCAAACCCAAACGCAAAGACATCAACATTTGTGTGATCAACGCCTATGACGAGTCAGTGAAAATGAACAATACCAAGGTATTTAACATGATCGTGATTGGTGGCTTTTTGAAAATAAAACCCATTATTGAAATGGAAAACGTAATCAAAGGATTGCAGAAGGTATTGCCCGAACGCTATCATCATTTGATTCCGCTTAACGAAGATGCAATCCGCAAAGGAATGGAGATTATTACGGTTGAACATCAACTCAATTAATCTTTGCTTATTCTAAAAAAAAAGCCTCCCTGATCTGGGAGGTTTTTTTTTGCTTCATTTTATTGGTTTTTGTCTCTGCAACGGGATTAGCAAGCCAAAGAAAAGAAGAATACTTTTTTAAAAAAAGGTTTTTCCTATGGCCCTGGGGATAAACGCAATGATATCAGAGGCCATCATGCTCTCCATGGGTTTTTTTCGGGCTGCCAGGTCGGCGGCAAATCCATGCAGGTAAACACCTGCCATACAGCTGAAAAGCGGAGAGTAGCCCTGGGTGAGCAACCCCAGGATCATCCCGGTAAGCACGTCTCCCGACCCTCCTTTGGCCATGCCCGGATTCCCGGTACTGTTGAAAATCACCTGTTTGTCAGGGCATATGACAGCAGTATGCGCTCCCTTGAGTACTACATAGCATTTAAAACGGAAAGCCATCTCTCTGGCCTGCTCCAGCCTGTCCCATCCGCTGTTGCTTTTGCCGGTCAGCCTTTCCAGCTCTCCCACGTGCGGGGTCAAGATGCTGCCCGCCGGAAGGAAGGAGAGCCAGGTGGGGTTTTCTGCCAGTATATTCAGGGCATCGGCATCCAGTACCATGGGGCGTGTGGAATTCTGAATGAGCAGTTTCAGGGCATTTTGCGTTTGTGGCTCTTTGCCCAATCCGGGTCCTGCGCCAATAGCGCTGTATGGGCCAATGTCTTTGATGCCGGTAAAATGATTGTTCTCTTCGTCGATGGAAACCATCCCTTCAGGCAGGCCTAGCTGCTGGATGGTATAATTGGCGATGGGAACATGGGTGGTGATGAGTCCCGGACCCATTTGCAATGCAGCCCTGGCAGAAAGCAACGCTGCCCCGCTTTTGCCATAACTGCCGGCAATGAGTAATCCATGACCGAATGTGCCCTTGTGATCAAATTTGTTGCGGTAGTGGTAATGGGGCTTCAAATCTGCCTCCAGCATGAAATGCCAGGGAGTTTCTTCCTGTTCAATAAATTCTTTGCTAAGACCAATATTCAGCACTTGCCATTGTCCTAAATAATCAGCGTTTTCAGGAAACATGAAAGAAAGCTTGGGCAACTGAAAGGTATAAGTGTATTGGGCTTTGAAGATATTCCCGCTAATATTGCCGGAGTTGTCTTCGGCAAATAATCCCGAAGGTAAGTCTAAAGCTATACGGATGCCCTCCGAAGCATTGAGGTATCTTACTACCTCGGCAGGAAATCCTTCCAGGGGGCGGGTAAGACCACTACCGAAAACGGCGTCGATGATAATATCACCGGAGTCAATGGCAGGGAATTCTTCTTTCTTTTGCACCTCATAAAAGTGTGCCCTCTTGAGCTTTTTCAATCGTTTTTCATTGGTTTGAAAATCGGGTGATGCTTTGTCTGAATGAACAATTTTGTAAGTATGTACTTCATACCCCGACAGCACCAGCATCCGGGAAACGGCCAACCCATCGCCACCGTTGTTGCCCATTCCGCAAAATACCCTGATGGTATCCTGCTTTTTCAGGCGGGGTTTGATGGCATCAAAGAAAGCCTTGGAGGCTCTTTCCATCAAATCAATGGAGGCAATGGGTTCGTTTTCTATGGTATATTGATCCGCTTTGCGAATTTGTTGGGTGTTTAGTATCTTCATTGTAACATATTTTATATGTGAGCGTCTTACGAAAGTACAAAAACTTTGATGCAGATCCTTAGAAATCTAATCTTATCCCCATGATTGTTTCCTCATTCCTGAGATTATTCTTTCTCTTTAGTTTGTTTTTGGTAGTGCATTTCTCCGGATATTCTGCGGGTATACGCGGATCCATAACCCATCAAAACGGAGAACCTGTTCCCTTTGCTACGGTCTACATTGCAGAAATTCATCATGGCACTACTGCTAACTTCGATGGTTACTATGAACTGCCTCTGGGCCAGGGAAGTTATGAGGTTCGCTTTCAGTATATGGGCTACCAGACTCAGGTGGTTACCGTGAGTGTGGAAGAGGAGTTTGAGCAGGTTAATATTGTGCTTGAGAAGCAACAGTATGCTTTGCCCGAGGTAGTGGTTACCGCCAGTGGTGAAGATCCTGCCTATTACATCATGCGTCGCGCCATTGGATTAAGCCAGTATTACCTCAACCAGGTATCGGAATACAGCTCCAGAGTGTACCTCAAAGGTACGGGCGTTCTTACCCGAATTCCTGCCCTTCTTCGCAGGCAAATGGAACAGGAGGGTATTGAACAGGACAGGTATTTCGTTACTGAAACCCTATCAGAAATTCATTTTTCCCTTCCTGATAATGTCGAAACAAAGGTGCTGTCCGCCCGAAGTTCAGGCAATGACAACCAAACCAATCCCATGATGTTTGTGTCCATGAGCCTGTATCGCGATATCAATGGAATCATTTCCCCACTTAGCCGTAGTGCGTTCCAGGTATACCGGTTTAAGCTGGAGGGTAGTTTCATGGAAAACGGGCGACAGGTAAACCGTATTAAAGTGATTCCCAGGAGAGAGGGGCCCGATTTGTATTCCGGTTACATATATATAAAAGGTGAATCCTGGAGTTTGCACTCGGTGGATTTAAAGGTAGAACAGTCATTCTTTTCCATAGGAATCAGGCAACAGTACAATCCGGTAGCTGAAAATGTCTGGATGCCTGTCAGTCATGATTTTGATATTGATGTTTCTATAATGGGACTTGAGTTGAACTACAAATATATGGCTTCTGTAAGCGATTACTCCATTACCCTGAACCCTGATTTGAATCACGAATTTTACCTGGAACGGATGAAAGATGGAAAGGATTTTTTTCTTTTGCAGGAGCAAAGAGCAGGGACTTTGCATAGCAGGGAAGAGAGGCCGGAAATATCAAAACGCCCATCATTGCAAACCCAGACCAAAAGACAACGGCGCATTGATGAACTCATGACCACGCAAGACCTCACAAACCGGGAAATGAGAACCCTCAACAGGCTCATCAGACGAGAGTCAAAGGCGGCTACTCCCAAACCCTCTCTGGAAATCAGAGAGTTTTCCATGGAAATTGATGACAGTGCCAGGGTAAGAACTGCCACTTACTGGCAACAGAACCGGCCGGTACCTTTGACCCCGGCAGAACTGGAGAGTTTCCGGGAAAAGGAGAAAGGGGATAAGGAGGAAACTGACGAAATTAAAAGATCCTGGATGAGAAAGATGGTGTCGGGCGGCAGGTATGACCTGGCTGATAACTGGCAACTTCAGCAAAATGGATTTGTGAGTTTTTCAGCCTGGAATTATCATACAGTAGATGGCTTTGTGTTGTCTCAACGTTTGAACCTGACACATAATGCTCCCGGGGACAGGATATTGTCCGTTACCGGCAAGGCAAGCTGGGCTTTTTCACGCCAAAAGTTCAATGCCAATGTTTCCACCAATTACCTTTATCATCCATTCAAAAGAGCCAGCATAAGTGTTTCGGCCGGACGAAGCACCACCGATTTTGCGAACCAAAGGGGATTGGATCCAACTATTAATGCATTGGCAAGTCTTTTTTTTAAACGGAACCCCTTGAAACTTTATGAGAGGGATTTTGCTACGGTTACCCATCAGTTTGATCTGTTCAATGGGCTTGTTTTGTTTACCGCAGCCGACTACAGCATCAGACGACCTTTACAGAATAATTCTGATTTTGCTGTCAGTAATCCCGGCAACAATGAATTTTCAACCAATACTCTCCCAATAGCCGGTTTGGATGAGATGGAAATGCCAGGCCACAAAGCTTTCACCCTGGAGGGAAAGCTAAGCTACACCCACAGGCATTACTACATAAAAAGAGGCCAGTCTAAAATTATGATGCATACTTATTTTCCTACGCTGAGTTTGCTTTATCGCACAGGATTGCATGGGGTACTGGAAAGTGAAACCCGCTTCAGACAAGTTGAACTGGGGCTTAGTCAATCTTTCAGTGTCAGGCTTGTAGGCAACTTTACCTATGATATCAGCGCAGGAAAATATTTTAATAAAGAAGTCCTGTATGCCCCCGATTTCAAGCACTTCAGCACCAGCCATGACTTTATTGTTATGGCTGGAAATCCTGTCAACAGGTTTCGGACATTGGATTTGTATCGGTACAATACTTCCGATGAATACCTGCAGGGTTTTTTTCAATTCGATCATGCACGCATATTGCTAAAGAGGCTGCCGCTGTTGTCGCGCACACTCATACGGGAAAAACTGTTTTTTAATACCCTGGCAGTACCCTCACATAAGCCTTACTTTGAAACAGGATACGGTGTAAGCCAGATATTTCTGTTGTTAAATATAGAGGGAGTCGTGGGCTTCCAGGGCAACAAACATGTGTATACAGGTTTTAGAATCAGCATTCCCCTTTCGGATGGAGAGGCACAGGTTCGGTTGTAAAAATGAGGGCATATTCGCTGTGTTTAATTAAAGAATATATTCTCTAAATAAGATAAGAAGGGTATCTTCTGGTTCTTAAAATTTCCCGATCTTCCGAAAGTGCTTGTTTTAAACGGATATTTCGCTGTTTTACACCAAAGTTCGGAAGGAAAACCTTTTACATGGATGTAGAAAATGAAAAAAAGCTTGCATATTCATCTGTTGCAGTGTATATTTATTCTTTGAAAGAGTCTGATAAAATTATTTTTATACGAAAGAATTGCTTTTAAAGCTTTAAAATATGTCTTTTTGAAGTCTGTTTGTAAGGTTTTAAGCAGTTCTTTTTAATGATTAAACAAGAATAATGTATGGCATGGTACAGCAAAGCTATTACAGAAAAAAAGCAGCAAAAAAATGCCCTCTGGGTTAAGTGCAAACAATGTCAGTCGCACATTTGGCAGGATGAATGGGAGAATAATCTCAATGTATGTCCCAACTGCAATTTTCATGGTAATATTTCAGCGCATCAGCGAGCAGAATTGCTGTTTGACAAGGGTACATTTTCTGAAATGTTTGCCGGTATCAGTCCGGTTGACTCACTTAAATTCAATGATTTAAAAGGTAGTTACAAAGACAGGATTGCAGCCAATAAGAAAAAAACAGGCATATTCGAGTCCGTTATATCGGGCAGGGGGCAGATAAGCGGAATTCACGCAGTGGCCTCGATAATGGACTTCAGATTTCTGGGTGGTAGCCTGGGTAGCGGTACAGGAGAGAAAATCCTTCAGGCCGCTAATTTTGCATATGACAATAACATTCCGTACATCGTTTTCTCTGCATCAGGCGGTGCCCGTATGCAGGAAGGAGTGCTTTCGCTGATGCAAATGGCCAAAACCTGTGCCGGAGTTGCACGACTCAACAAAAAAGACATCCCTTTTATTTCTGTGCTTACCAATCCCACAACAGGAGGGGTTACCGCCAGTTATGCCATGATGGGTGATCTGAATATCGCCGAACCCGGAGCCGTGATTGGTTTTGCCGGAAGAAGGGTGATTGAACAAACCATTGGTGAAAAGCTTCCCGAGGATTTTCAAACCGCGGAGTATCTGCTCGAGCATGGTTTTATCGATGCCATTGTCAACCGGAAAGACCTCAAAGATTACCTGAGCAAAGTGCTTAGTTATTATAACCGCTAATATTGGTTCATCATTTCCCAATTTTTATTCACCAAATTGTAAGAAAATGGTTGTTAATACAGGAGTGAAAGTTCTTACCCCAAAAGAACAAACCCCAAAGAAAATCAATGGTAAACAGGTAGCATCTCAACGCACGGCCTGGGACATTGTAAAAATCAGCAGGCACCCCCAAAGGCCTGTATTACAGGATTATATAAAGCACATCTTCTCTGATTTCATGGAACTGCATGGTGACAGGTATTATTCTGATGATCATGCAATAATTGGCGGCTTTGCCACTCTGGGCGGGCAAAAAGTAATGCTCATAGGGCACAACAAAGGCAAAAATACGCTTGAGAGTATTGATAGAAATTTTGCCATGGCCAAACCCGAAGGATATCGCAAGGCATTGCGTTTGATGAAACTCGCCCAGCGGTTTAATCTTCCGGTTATTACATTCATTGATACTCCGGGTGCCTTCCCGGGTATGGAAGCAGAAGAAAGAGGCCAGGCTGAATCCATTGCCAGAAATATTACTGAGATGGCTAATATAGAAGTACCCGTTGTATCCCTGGTGATTGGGGAAGGAGGCAGTGGCGGCGCCCTGGGAATAGGGGTTGGGGATCGGATTCTGATGCTTTCCAATGCGACCTATTCGGTTATTTCGCCTGAGGGGTGTGCTTCTATCCTGTGGCGGGATGCCAGTTTTGCTCCCGATGCAGCGGAGGCGCTTAATATTACCGCTCACGCACTTCTTAAACATGAAGTGATTGATGAAATCATTGATGAACCAGGAGATGGAGCACACACCAATTATGAAAAAATAACCGCTGAAGTGAAAAGCGCTTTACTGAATAACCTCAAAACGCTGGTGAATATCCCCACTGATATTTTGCTGGAAAAACGATTTGAAAAGTATTCAGCCATGGGAAAATTTCAAATTTCCTGAAATTGATGGGTTGGTTGTTAAGAATGGAGGTTTTCTCAAAATAAAATATTAATAATTCACTTGCATTTTACTCGTAATCAATGGAGAAAAAAGTATTAAGAATTACCGATACTACACTGCGCGACGGGCATCAGTCATTATGGGCCACACGCATGAGAACAAAAGATATTATCGACATCATCGATGTAATAGATCATGTGGGTTATTATTCGCTGGAAGTTTGGGGCGGTGCCACCTTTGATGTTTGCCTGAGGTTTTTACGCGAAAACCCATGGGAAAGACTGCGTCAAATAAAAAACAGGGCAAAAAATACTCCCCTGCAAATGCTCTTAAGAGGGCAAAATATCGTAGGTTATAAAAACTATCCTGATGATTTACTGGATCGGTTCATTGAAACTGCCCATCACAATGGAATTGATATTTTCCGGATTTTTGATGCATTGAATGACACGCGTAACCTGGAAGCAGCTATTAAGTCAGTAAAAAGACACGGTGCTCATGCACAGGGAGTGCTATCCTATACTACCAGTCCGGCCCATACCGTCGAAAAGTATGTTACCTATGCCAGGGAGCAGGTACAGATGGGCATCGACTCACTTTGTATTAAGGACATGGCAGGAATTCTTTCTCCGGTTCAATCGCAGCAACTGGTGAGTGCGCTGAGGCAAGAGACTGACATTCCAATACAATTGCACTGTCATGCAACCAGCGGCATGGCTGAAACCGCTTACCTTGATGGCGTAAGAGCAGGTGCTGGTGCCATAGATTGCGCTGTAGCTTCTATGGCTGGTTTTTCTTCTCAGCCTCCTGTGCAGACCATGCAGGCCATTTTTTCGGAAACAGATTATGAGGTGAACCTGGATAAAGATGCCATCAGGGAGGTGGATCGTTATTTTGCACGTCTTACTCCCTCCCGTTCAAAGGGCAGGGGATATGAACCACCTATTGATGCCGAAATTCTTATCCATCAGATTCCCGGAGGGATGATCTCCAATTTCCGTTCTCAGCTTGAGCAACAAGATGCCCTGGATAAACTGGAAGAGGCACTGGAAGAAGTAACAAAAGTAAGGGAAGATCTGGGGTTTCCCCCGCTGGTTACTCCCACCAGCCAGATTGTAGGCACACAGGCGGTAATGAACGTACTTGCCGGAGAGAGATACAAACTGGTTCCCCAGGAGGTGAAAAATTATGTAAAAGGGATGTACGGTCGGTCTCCAGCCCCGATAAAACCAGCCTTTATCAAACAAATACTTGGTGAGGAAAAACCTATTGACCATCGTCCTGCCGATGATTTGAAAAGTGTTCTTCCCAATGCTGCCAAATCTATTTCGCAGCCCGAATGGGTACATGATGAAGAAGATATTCTTTCCTGGTGCCTTTTTCCTGAAATTGCCATGGAATATTTCAAATGGAGAGCCCTTCCGGAAGGGGAAAGACCTAAATCTCCGGCTGATATTGAGATTGAAGAACTGGTACAAAAAAATAAACCCGAGCAGAACGAAATACCTGCAAAAACAGCAAACGGTCAACTACCTGACCAGATGCTCCATGCAGAGGACTATGCCGGTATAAATGCTATACTGGATAAAGCTTCTGCGCTGCAGCTTCATGAATTGGTTATAAGAAAGGGAGACTTTAATCTTTCTCTTTTGTCGGGTAATGGCGCTGAGAAATCTACCCGGTCAGTACCTGCTGTTCAAACAGCTGTTGCCCCTGATGCAAAAGACCAAATCAAGTCAGAACCACCCCGAACTGCCGCTCCTCCGCAAGTGGTAGAGTCTCCCGGGGCAACCGGCGAAACCATCAAGGCAGTAATGGCGGGGACCTACTATAAGGCTGCTGATGAGAATTCGAAACCCTTTGTTAAACAGGGTGATACTGTGCAAAGTGGACAGACCATTTGTATTCTTGAGGCCATGAAGTTGTTTAATGAAATACAAGCTCCTTTTGCATGTAAAGTACTCAAGATATTGGTGGAAAACGGAGATAAAGTGAAAAAAGGCGACCCCTTAATGATCATAGAGAAACAGTAGAACACTTTTCGGGATTAAGCAGGCTTTATTACTCTATTGGTATTTTTCGTTTCCGACTTTTGCACTGTCGGGTCCTTTTAATATTTCCTGTCTTCTGTCCAATAATTCCCGCATTGTGAGGAGTTCTATTTCCTTGTTGAGCAAATTGAATTCACTGATAAGCAGATGTTGGAATTTTTGCAAGGCAATAAGCGAAAAAGTCTTTTCCCATAAATCGGAAAATTCGTGGATATAGTCAGAAATCATCTCTATATTGTTGCTGATAATTTCACGAATATTCTGCAATTCCAGATTTATTTCGTAGGTAAGCTGTTGGGAGGCTTCTTTGTCCAGATGTTCCGGCATGGTCAGGGTTTCAAACCGATTGAGCTGATACAGGGCTTTTTCAAGCTTATCATTTGCATCATAACATATGTGACGAAAACGGGTCAGAAGGGTTAGATCGGGTTCTACTTTAGCAAATCCTTTGTCCATAGCTGTAAAAAGCTGTGAGATTCCTGTCGCTATTTTATGTATCTTTAGAAGGTTGGTTCTCATCTACTTTGAGTTTCAGATTTTGTTTGGATGTTGTTGCAGGTTGCTAAATTAATACCTGGATACGACAAAATATGTCCTTTTAAAACCCATCTGGAATCTGGATGACATTTTTTTCATCACAAAATTACTTCCTGTCATATTTGCTATAAAACAATGTATGGAAGAGACAAATCTCCCCTTTCTTTTATAGCAATATTATTAAAAATATTACAAAAAAAAATTAGGGTTTACCATTCATATTTGCATGTACAGATAACATAAATTGATTTTTGGAGTATAAAAACAAGGTTTTGACGGATTTGATAACTCTTTTAAAAAATACAATCACAGTAAAACACACAATAATAGATGCTTAGGTGCAACTGTTGAAAAGTTTTTGGCTCAGTTATTTTTCAGGTTTATACAAAATTTCTGGGTTTGGTTGCTTTCCTGTCATTTCAGGTTATCTCAAATCATATTTTCCCGGGGTGCCGGCATCAGAAATTCTCTGACAAAATAAAAGAGGGTGAAAGAATATTTAGATGCAGCTATGTTTAATGTATCAACCTGTAAGTAGCAAAAAAATAAAAAAGGAATAAAAAAAGTAAACTTTACCTTGTGGAGTTCAATAAAACTTTTACCTTTGCTGCATCCTTTTTTTCCAAACCATGAACCGGGCGGCGCTGGGTAATCTGGCAAACCCTTGTTACAAGAGGAAAAGTTCTTATAATACGATTGAATTACACCAACGTTTTCAAAATGTTCAGCTGTCATGTCATGATGGAAACGTCCAGCGCTGTCTGGTTTTTCTGGTTTTTTTTTATGTAAGTACCGCAAACGATTGCGATTAAAAACATAAAGCAAAAGAAGGAGTAAAGATGAAAAATTGATATTGTTGAAAATTTGAATTTGTTATATTTCCAACATTCCAGAAGCACACATAGTTAATGAAGCGATTCCCGGGTCTTACGCCCGGGTTTTTTTTTCTCCTTCTCCCGAATACTGAAGGCTTTTTCTATCTTTGTGCCACGTAAAACCTCAAATATTAAATCCATGTACACTCTTGTGAAAAAATCTATCTTTATCTTTGTGGCATTATTTCTTCCCCTGGCATTGCTTGGGCAGGAGGATAGCGGTTACCGGTTTACCCTTGAAAAAGAAATACTTACCACACCTGTAAAAAACCAGCAACGTACGGGTACCTGCTGGAGTTATGCTACAGCATCCTTTATAGAGACTGAGTTGTTAAGAATGGGAAAACCAGAGATTATTCTCTCTCCCATGTTTTTTGTGCGACATTCATACAGCCATCGTGCCGACAGATATGTCAGATTTCATGGTACCAATAACTTTGGGCAGGGAAGTCAGGCGCACAATGTCATGGATGTAATCCGTGAAAAAGGATTGGTACCCGAAGAACATTATACCGGACTCCAATATGGGGAAGATCAGCATGTTCATTCCGAACTGGCTGCCATGCTTAAGGCCATGTTGGATGTGGTAATAAAAAACCCCAACCGCAAATTGTCAACTGCATGGAAATCTTCCATCGAGCTGGTTCTTGATAACTATCTAGGTGCTTCTCCTGAGACATTTACCTACGACGAAAAAGAGTATACTCCCACCAGTTTTGCGGATTGGCTGGAAGTAAATCCTGATGATTACATTGAAATCTCATCCTATACGCATCATCCTTTTTATGAGCAGTTTGTACTGGAGATTCCGGATAACTGGGCGCACAAGTCTTATTATAATCTTCCGCTGAATGAATTTATGGAAGTCATGGACAACGCCCTTGAAAACGGCTTTTCCGTTGCATGGATTGGTGATGTGAGTGAAAAGAGCTTTGTGCATAAAAAAGGACTTGCTGTATTGCCCATTGTAAAGCTGGAGGAAATGGCTGACAGCGAACAGGCCCGATGGAGCGATTTGCCCGAGAGCAAAAGAATGGAAGAATTGTTTAGTTTCAAGGAAGTGGTTCCGGAGGTCACGGTGAATCAGCAAACCAGGCAGCAATCCTTTGATAATCTGCAAACTACAGATGATCATCTTATGCATCTTACTGGCTTATCGCGCGATCAGCATGGAAACAGATATTACCTGACCAAAAACTCGTGGGGTATGACCGACCATATTTATGATGGATATTTGCACATGTCCGAATCGTATGTTCGGGAAAAAACAGTGGCCTTCATGGTTCATAAAGATGCGCTTCCGGTGGAAATTGCCCAAAAGCTGGGGCTGAGGTAAAGTCTGTGCATTGCTGGGTTTGATCATGGTTCTTTCAGATACTGGAATAGTTTATCTATCTAAGCTGCTGCAGGAAACTAATCTTTTCACTCTTAGAATCCTGTTTTAATCATCTTTTTATACATGACAGCATGGTTTGTTCGTAAACAGTACAAATACATGCCAGGAGGAGCGAAAGAGCCATGGTGTATTTTTCCATCCCAATAGATTCTATGGGTTCCTGCCGGCTTAAAACCTGCCGAAAGTGTTTGTACCCATTTACCGGTAGGGGAGATGATATCTATCTCCAGATAATCTGCCCTTGA
>CAZBGI010000032.1:0-39073 GCA_964491395.1 uncultured Bacteroidales bacterium
AATGTTTGAACTGACCCTTGACATTGACGGCCATGGCGAAGTGCTGGTAAATGGTGCTCCTTACGAAGGACCCGTTGAAATCCTGCAGGGCAGCACCATTAGCCTTGAGGCCATAGCCCATGAAGGGTTTGATTTTGCCGGATGGGGAGGGGATTTGGCAGGTACGGATAATCCGGCGCAGATAACTGTGACAGACAATATGGGTTTGACGGCACAATTCAGCAGAATACCCGGAAACTATATGTCCATAGTTCCGCACAGAGTCGCAACCTATGATTTTGGTCAAGTAGCAGGGGTAAAGTTTGCCCGGGTGATTTCAGAAGAGAAAACATCCGAAGGAACGTCTTTTTATTTTGCTCCTACCATTGAATACATTGGGCTTGATTGCTTTTCTGTCGATAAATCATTTCTGGGAGAAAAGATGGTAATGCTCCCAAATGGAGATGATCTTTTCTTTAACCATCAGGGTGACACCATCCGTATAAAAACCCATGCACTGCCCGGGGAGGAATGGACAGTTTTTCAGGATGAGCAATTGATGGTTATGGGAGAAGTAATCTCCGTAAATGAACTGGAATTTCTGGGTGTAACCGATTCTGTCAAAACCATTACATTTTCAGTATATGATGCTGAAATGGAACCGGTTGACCTCCTGTTGAATGATTTAACTGTGAAATTGAGTAAAAATCATGGTATGCTGCGAGGCCTTAAATTTATTATGTTCCCCTTTGAAATACCGGGATATAACCACCAGTTTGAGCTGCAGGAAACAGAGCTGGCTGGTTTATCCAATCCCGATGTGGGAGAAGTGAATCTAACCTGGGATAGGGTGCACGACCATCAGCCCGGAGATGAACTTCATATTAAGTATTCAAACCAAAATCCTGAGTACTCTACCGAAACCAAAAGCATTCATCGGTTCCTTGAAAGATCGGAAGAAGGAGAGCACGTTTCTTACCTGATGGAAAGAAGGATCAGCGAAACACATCAGGTTTATCCTGATGCCCCCAATCATACTTTTACACACGATACCACCACGATAGAAATTCAGCCTAATCCGGAATTTGATATCAGGGCAGGAGAACCCATTTTTGATTATGAAAATTCTGCAAGAGGTTATTTGCAGTTTGCTGGAATCAAGGTAACAGGTTATTGGTGGCTTAATAAGGTGTCAGAAGACTGCTGGCATGAGGTGATCTGGGATAAGCGCTATATGTTTGGTTCTTACTACGAAGGACTTGGTGGACCCTACTATTCTTATGATTCCGGATTTGACGAAGAGTCACGACTTCTTGTTTACTATAAAAAAGAAGATACTACCTGGGGCAACCCGCTGGTAATAACCTCAGTAGATGAAGTTGCTCGGGCTCAACCGGTGTGGATGTACCCCAATCCGGCCCGAAAAAGGATAAGCTTTCAACACCCCGAAAGCTGGGCTGAGGCGGTGGTGGAAGTCTTCGACCCTGCCGGGAAGGTGCTATGGAAAGAATCGTTTGTCCGGTCCCTTACTGTAGTGGATGTGGCCTCATGGGAAAGAGGTGTGTATTTTTACCGGCTGAGTGGACCCGGTCAAGCAGAGCCGATTACCGGAAAATTTATCCTGAAGTAGAACAGAATTTATTACCCGTTTGTAGCAGGTTTCTCTTTTAATAGTTTTGCCCAGAAGCAACTCTTTGAAAGCAAAGCATTGGCAACCTTTCAGCTGGAAGGATAGCAGAAAAAAAGAGGCTCCTTTGTAACGTTACAACACTTATTGGCGTCATATTCAAATCAGTAGATTTTTGATGTCAGGCTTTATTATAGCTAAGAATCATTTTCAAAGGAAAACAGGGAAAATCAGGAAAACGAATCAATTTTTAATCATTTAAATGTTTAGGCACATGAGTAAAACCTATAATCGGCGCGACTTTCTTAAAACAGGAGGTTTGGCAGTAGCGGGCACAGTTATCTTACCTTCTGTGCTCAGCGGGTGTATGTCGGGACCGCAGGCATTGTCACCCTTGAGTTACCAATTGAATGATTACCTGGATCATTTTGGGGTAACACAGAAAATGATCATGGAGGTATTGGCAGAAGGTCTTTCAAAAGGAGGAGACTACTGCGATTTGTACTTTCAGCATAGCATCAGCAACACGGTAGCCCTGGAAGACAATATGGTAAACCGCGCTTTTTCCAATGTGAGTTTTGGCGTGGGTATCCGCGTCATTCGGGGAGAACAAACCGGTTACTCCTACACAGAAGACATTACTCCCCAGGCCATGAAATCAGCGGCCCAAACTGCAGCCAACATAGCAGGCAGTTCAGCTCGTATGAAAGTATTGTCTCTGGGAGAAAAGAATCTTCCTAATCATTATAGGATCAACACTCCCTGGGAGGAAATAAGCATCAATGAGAAAATACCGTTTTTACAATATACCAACGATAAGGTGTTTTCCTTGAATCCCCACGTCGTTAAAGCGAATGTTTCCTTTGCAGATCAGACATCCTATGTGCTTTTTGCCAACTCTGAAGGAATCATTGCATGCGATTATCAGCCCATGAGCACCTTAAGTGCCTCGTGTGTTGCTGAGAAGGACGGCAAAAGAGAACAAAATGGGTATTCTACCTCCGGACGCCAGGATGTGAGGTTCTTCAGTCATGCCAACCTGGACAGAATAGCCCGTGAGGCTGTTGACGGTACCATGCTGCTCTTTGATGCCACTTCCCCAAAGGCAGGAGAGATGCCTGTTGTTCTGGCTGCCGGCAGCTCGGGTATCTTGTTGCATGAAGCCATTGGCCACGGCATGGAAGCTGACTTTAACCGTAGAGGGGAGTCCATCTTTAGTGATAAGATAGGAAAAAAAGTAGCCGAACCTTTTGTCAGTATTGTAGATGATGGAACCACACCCAACAACCGGGGGGCCATCAATATGGATGATGAAGGCAATGATGTGCAAAAAACCCTTATGGTTGAAAATGGCATTCTTACTTCTTACCTTCATGACCGGATCAGTGCCAAACACTATGGTGTGAAACCTACCGGGAATGGCCGCAGGGAATCATTCCGTCATATGCCTTTGCCACGCATGCGCAATACATACATGCTGAATGGTCCTCACAAGAAAGAGGAAATCATTGAGTCAGTTAAATATGGAATCTTTGCGGAAACATTCACCAACGGACAAGTGAACATTGGTCCCGGCGACTTTACTTTCTATGTCAAGCAGGGGTATCTTATCGAGGATGGGAAAAAGACCCAACCCATAAAGGATATTAATTTGATAGGCAACGGCCCTCGTGTGCTGAGCAATATTGTAATGGTGGCCGACGATATGGAAATGTCGGAAGGGGGCTGGATGTGTGGTAAAGGCGGACAAGGTGTTCCTGCATCGCTGGGCCAGCCTACCGTGAAAGTATCTAAAATTACTGTTGGAGGCGTCAATGCCTGAGTTGTTAACTAAAATTATTTCTATTGCTATGAATAATAAAGAACGCATGGAGCTGGCACAATGGGCCAGCAACTTCGCCATAAAAAAAGGTGCTTCCCAGGCCGCCGTTTCCATCTCCCGCTCAAGATCGGTAAATGTGGAGGTAAGAGAGCAAAAGCTGGAAACCATCAGAGAGTCTACCGAGAATAGTTTGTCGTTGCAGATTTACCGCGATAATAAATATTCAGGACATTCTACCAACAACCTCAACAAACGGCAACTGGAAACCTTTATTGCAGAGGCGGTTGAAGCAACCCAATACCTCTCACCCGATGAAGCGCGGGTGCTTCCCGATGCATCTTTGTATCCGGAAGATACTTCCACTGACTTAGGGTTGGTTGACCCCGGTCATGAACGGGTAACTCCGGAATACAGGGTAGAAACTGCCATGGAGACTGAGCAATTGCTCCGCGAGTCAAAAGGTGTGGAAATTCTTTCCGCATCGGCCGGTTTCAGTGATACTGCCTCCGAAGGGGTTCGTGTGCATACCAATGGTTTTGCCGGCGAATGGCTGGGCACCTCCTTCCGAACCAACGCATCGCTCAGTGTTTTGGATAACGGAGCAAGGCCTTCGGGATCTTTTTATGCCGGACAAAGGTTTTTGCAGGATCTGCCCAATCCTTCCCATGTAGCCCGTCATGTGCTCGGGAATACCCTCAAGCAAATAGGCCAGCAAAAAATCGCATCCGGAAAATATACCATGATTCTTGATAACAATATTGCAGGGAATTTGCTGTGGCGGCTGTTTCAGCCCATGACAGCAAGAAGCATTCAGCAAAAGAATTCTTTCCTGGATGGAATGCTGGGGAAAGCGATTGGTTCTGAGCATCTTACCATCATTGATGATCCCCTTATCAAAGGAGGATTGTCATCGCGGCATTTCGACAATGAAGGAATTGCTTCCCGGCGCCGTGTCATGATCGAAAACGGGGTGTTGAATCAATATTACATTGATAATTATTATGGAAGAAAACTGGGTTTGACGCCCAACGGAGGTTCTACTTCCAACATTATCATGGGGTATGGCAACAGGACGCAGAATCAGATTCTTGAGAGCCAGCAAAAGGCTATTTTTGTTACTGCATTCAACGGAGGGAATGCCAACTCAACCACCGGCGATTTCTCTTTTGGAATTTCAGGTCAATTGATTGAAAATGGTAAGGTTGTGAAAGCCCTCAATGAAATGAATATAACGGGGAATTTTAAAAATCTCTGGAACCAGCTCATCGAAACAGGCAACGATCCTTATCCTTACTCTTCGCTGCAAAGCCCTACCCTCGTGTTTAACGGGGTTGATTTCAGCGGCATATAGCCAAAGAAACCCTTTTCCATTAAAAAAGGCTGTTGTTAAAAATTACAACAGCCTTTTTTTAACAGGTACTTTTTGTATTGTTAGTCGAGGTTTTGCTCGGCTCTTACTTTTGTTTTCCAGGTCTGATAATCTGACTCAAATTTTTCTGTATTATTGACCCTGAGCCAGGTACCATATTTTACATAGTCCGGAATATGGCCGTCATTTGACTTTTTTAATTCTTCAGGAATACCTAGTTCGTTCAAATATCTTTCGTAAGATATTTTACTGGGTCTTTCATCTTTTCTGTTCATGGCATTTTTTTTTAGATTGACTTGTAAGACAACAGCACCTAAATAAATGGCCTGAAATCAGTTGGGGGAGGCTTTTTGATATTAAGTGCACTTTTTTAAGAAACTTGGTAGCCTCGACAGGAATCGAACCTGTATCTAAAGTTTAGGAAACTTCTATTCTATCCGTTGAACTACGAGGCCAAATAAAGTGACGCAAAAATATAAATATTTTTGGCTTAAAAAAACAAGGAAATTACCTAAAAATCAAGTTTTATACCGATCGATAAAATACGTTGTCCAATGGGCAAAAATTGTCGTTTATGATATTATTGCGCCATTGTTGATGGCTTTGTCAGGCGTAATAAATGAAAGGGTGCCATCACCGGCTTCTGCCATGAGAATCATGCCATGTGATTCTATTCCTTTAATAGTTTTGGGTTGCAGATTGGCCAGCAATGTTACTTGCATGCCAATGATTTTCTCGGGGTCATAAAAGCCTGCGATGCCGGAAACCACGGTTCTTGTATCAACGCCTGTTTCCAGGGTGAGCTTGAGAAGCTTTTTGGTTTTGGCTACCTTTTCGGCCGCTGTAATGGTGGCGGTACGCAGGTCCATTTTAATAAAATCCTCGTATGAGATATTCTCTTTCAGAGGTTTCACCTCTCCGTTTTCCTGTGCCTGGTTTTCTTTTTTGGTGTTTTTGAGTTTATCCACCTGTGCCTGTATTTGTTCATCTTCTATTTTGGTAAAGAGCAACTCAGGTTTGTTAATGGCATGGCCGGCCTTGAGTGCATTTGTAACAGCGGCATCGTCCCATGACAGGTTGTCCATGGCCAGCATTTTCAGCAATTTCTCAGCCGTGAAAGGGAGAAATGGGCCACTCAAAACAGCCAGTGCGGAACAGATCTGCAGGCTGATATTAAGGATGGTCGATACCCGGGTGGGTTCTGTCTTAAAGATCTTCCAGGGTTCACTGTCGGTAAGGTATTTATTGCCCAATCGGGCCAGGTTCATCAGTTCGCCCAGGGCTTCTCTGAATTTGTAATTCTCAAGACTTTGGGCAATGATAGCAGGATACCGCTGCATGGCGGCAAGGGTCTCCTTATCGTATGCGGTTAATTCTGTTGCAGCCGGAACTTTTCCTTCAAAGTATTTGTGGGTGAGCACCAGGGTGCGATTGACGAAATTTCCGAAAATCGCCAGTAACTCACTGTTGTTGCGGGCCTGAAAATCTTTCCATGTAAAATCATTGTCTTTGGTTTCGGGAGCTGCGGCACAAAGTGCATATCTGAGAACATCCTGCTGCCCCGGGAAATCTTCCAGGTATTCATGCAACCAGACGGCCCAGTTGCGGCTGGTAGAGATTTTGTCTCCTTCAAGGTTGAGGAACTCGTTGGCAGGTACATTCTCCGGTAAAATATAGCTTCCTTCGGCACTGAGCATGGATGGAAAGATGATACAATGAAAAACGATATTGTCTTTGCCGATAAAATGGACCAGTTTAGTGTCTTCATCTTTCCAGTAAGGTTCCCAGTTTTCGCCTGTTTTTTCCGACCATTCCCGGGTGGCTGAGATGTATCCGATGGGAGCGTCAAACCAAACGTAGAGCACTTTCCCATCAGCATCCTCCAGGGGGACTTTCACACCCCAATCCAAATCGCGTGTTACAGCACGGGCTTGCAATCCTTGGTCAATCCATGACTTGCACTGGCCGTAAACATTGGATTTCCAGTCTTCTTTATGCCCTTCCAGGATCCATTTTCGCAGCATGGGTTCATAATCCTGCAACGGCAGGTACCAGTGTTTGGTGGTTTTCATCACGGGTTGGTTGCCGCTGAGGACCGATTGAGGATGGATCAGATCGGAAGGACTCAGCGATGTGCCGCAATTTTCGCATTGATCGCCATAGGCCTTTTCGTAAGAGCAGTGCGGGCAGGTGCCGGTAATGTATCGGTCGGCCAGAAACTGCTTGTTTTGTTCATCGTAATATTGTTCAGATTCTTTTTCGGTTAGTTTCCCGTTCTCGTACAGCTTTTTGAAAAAGGCTGAAGCGGTCTCATGATGAATAGGGGCCGATGTACGGCTATAAACATCAAAAGAAATTCCGAACTTTTCAAATGAATCCTTGATGATTGTATGATATTTGTCCACAACATCCTGGGGAGTGATGTTTTCTTTGCGGGCTTTGATAGTAATGGGAACTCCATGTTCATCGCTGCCACCGATAAAAATAACATCTTTGTTTCTGGCTCTCAGGTACCGTGCATAAATATCAGAAGGGACATATACACCTGCCAGGTGACCAATATGGACCGGGCCATTGGCGTAGGGAAGTGCGGAGGTTACAGTATATCTTTTAAACTCTTTTTTATCGGCAGCTTTGCTCATATAGGGTGGTTTTAGTATTGTTTTGTTTGCATTATAAAAAGCAGTGCAAAGGTATAAATTACCACAATAGTTTTTAAGGGCATTAGACCGAATAAAAAAATCGGCCTGTTTTTGTGGAAATATAAGTCACAACCGTATTACAGGAATTTCTCACGATAAAGGGGGCACGCCTGGGTTTTCCTTGTCAAAGCCGTTAAAAAGACAGCCGGAATTCAGCAGGTGGGCTTATATCCGTGAATCTTTTTATACAGGTTATCGTAATCAAAAGGCTTAGAAACAAAGTCGTTCATGCCTGCTTCCAGTGCTTTTTGCCTCGTTTCTACAAAGGCGTCTGCTGTTAAGGCAATGATGGGTACATCAGGTTGGATGATTCTCTGATTTTGGTTTTTGCGGATTTTCTCCACTACTTCATAGCCATCCATTTTGGGCAACAATATATCCATCAATACCAAATCAAAATTTCTTTCAGAAAGCATCTCCAGTGCTTCTTCTCCCGACGAAACAATCGTTAAGGAGGCGTTCCATTTTTTTTCTATTACTTTTCTGCCTACAAACTGGTTCATTTTATCATCTTCTACCATCAATATCTTCATTCCCGCCAGCGTGTAGTTGTTTTGGTTTTGGGTAATTTCCATTAAATCCTCGGCAGCCTTTTCTCCGGGTTCCATGGGAATATAAAAGGAAAATTCAGATCCTTTTCCTACCTCACTTTGGGCAGTAATCTCTCCTCCTTGTAGTTCAACCAGTTTTTTACAAATGGTGAGGCCCAGTCCACTTCCACCGTATTTGCGTGTCGTGCTTGATTCTTCCTGGGTAAACTTTTCAAAAATGGCATCCAGCCGATTGGCGGAGATGCCGATACCGGAATCTTTCACCAAAAACCGGATGTTATGGTTATCACCTTCTTGCTTTTCTACTTTCAGGGTGATTTGGCCATCCTGAGTGAACTTTATGGCATTTGAAATCAGGTTGATAAGAATCTGCTTCAGCCTTAGGGTGTCTGAGCGTAAAATCCTGGGAACGTTCTCTTCTACCTCTGCAATGAGTTTGTTATTTCTTTCTTTTGCTTTAATTATCAATGCTTTTATGATTTGATCAACGAGTTGACGAATGTTAAAATCCTCGGTTTCGAACTGAATATTACCCGATTCAATCTTGTTGTAATCAAGAATATCGTCAATAAGCCCCAGCAGATGTCTGGCGGAAATTTTTACAGTACCCAGGTTTTCCCGCTGATCTTTGCTTAGTTCTTCGTGCAGCATCAAATCGGTCAAGGATACTACAGCATTGAGGGGCGTTCTGATTTCATGGCTCATTAGAGAGAGGAACTCAGATTGAGCCATTCTGGCCTTTTCAGCATCTTCTTTGGCTTGCTTGAGTTGTTTTTCTGCCAGTTTTTTCGCACTGATATCCCGGATAATAGCCTGTATCATGTACTTGTTTTTAACGTAAATCCGGGCAAAACTAACTTCTGCATCAAAAGATTTTCCATCTCTAAGGTGCAGCCATTCAAAGGTTTGTGCTTCGCCTTTCAAAGCCTCGTTGTATTTTTTTTGCAAAAGCAACGATGATTGTTGATGGTTGTATTGAAATTCGGGGCAGAGATTGCGGAAATGCACTTGTGCCAGACTTCCGCACTCCAGGTTAAACAACTCTGAAGCTTTGCGGTTGCAGTCTACTACCATAAGGTTATCCAGGATAAGCACAGCATCATATGATTTTTCAAAAAGGGCTTTAAACTTCTGTTCTGAAAGAATGATTTTCTTCTCTGCCAGTTTCCGTTGGGTGATATCTTCAATAAAACCCTCCATGTAAAACTGTTTGACGTGGCTGCGCTCGTAAACTTTTCGCAGGTGAATCAACGTGTAGATCCGGGATTTATCTTTGCGAAACAACTCTTTCTCCACTACAAACCTGCTTTCCTTGCTTTTTACCAATTGCTTTCTAAATTCGCGTTCTTTACCAAATTCAGGGAAAAACCGATCAGGATGGTTATTGATGTCAATGAGAAAGCTGACCGTATCGTCATACCCGAACATCTCGGCAAATGCTTTATTGGCATTGATAAAAGAGAAATTTCGATCCAATTTGAATATGCCCAGTGAAGAATCCTCGAACATCCGTCTGTACTTGTCTTCACTCTCAATAAGTCTTTCTTCTACTCTTTTCCGGTCATGAATGTCAATATTGGTAGCAATAAAACCCCCATAGTTGCCCTCAAGATCAGTAAAAGGTTTAGCGTGATTGAGTACCCATCGGTAATTATCAAAACGATCCTTGATGCGGTATTCAACAATAAAGGGAACCTTGTTTTCCAGGCCTTTTCTGAAAGCATCTTTAAAAACCTCCCTGTCTTTGTTGTAAATCATCAAGTTGTAATCTTTTTCTGAAAGTTCCTGGTTGGTATGGCCGGTAAACTCAGAAAAAGTCTTGTTGAAAAAGTTGAATTTTCCCTCAGTATCACATTGCCAAACCATTACCGGAAAATCTTTCAGTAAATTCAGGTAGAAATCTTTGGCTTTCTGGAGTTTTTCTTCAGCTTGCTTTCGTTGGGTAATATCTTCTTTGATGGCCAGATAATTAATGATTTTTCCTTCATGATTCTTTACAGGAGTAATGGTAGCAATCTCCCAGTAGAGCTTTCCTTTCTTGGTTTTGTTTAGAAATTCTCCTTTCCACGTTTGGCCGGATGTGATGGTTTTCCAGAGCTCCTTATAGTCGATTTGTGATTTGTCGTATTTAACAATGCTGGGATTTTGCCCAATAACCTCGTCAGGAGTAAATCCTGTTGTTTTAAAAAAACGGGGATTGGCATATTCGATGTTCCCATTGGTGTCGGTAACAACGATAGAGTTTGCACTTTGCTCGAACGCCGCAGACAATCGCAATAAATGCTCTTCGGTTGCTTTGGTAGCCGAGATATCGCTGACAGAGGACTGAATGACCTGCTCATTTATTTTTGTAAAGAAAAACAGTTTGCTTTCCATTTTTATCCATAGGGATGTTTCAGCATGACGTATTTCCAAAATACAATTTGCCGTTTTCTTTCCTTCCATTAAATCCCTCAGGTGGAAATAAAATGCATCCTGCGATTTGCTGTCGAGCAGGCTTTTCAGGTTATGATTTGCCACTTCTGATTTTGGCAAACCGCTCATTTTACAAAACGTTTGGTTGGCTTCATGAATAAAGCCGTTCTTGTCCATGATCAAATACCCTACAGGAGAGTAATCAAATAATTCGGCGTACCTGTTTTTTTCTATCTCCAGCAAATTCTGAACCCTGGTGAGTTCTTCGTTTTGCATTTCCAACTCTATCTGATGTACCTGAAGCTCATGTAGTAATTTTTGCAGATTTACCTCAACCTGACCCGGCAAATAGTTCCCATTACCTATCTCGTGGATGGTCTTTTCTGCTTCTTCCCTGAGTTTTTTTAATCGTTCTCCTGAGGGCATATATTTGTTTTTGATGAATTTTCTGTTTCTGTAAAATCTCAAATAGTCTCTCGTAAGCTTTTCCGGTTAACCACCCGATTATTTTTGTTGCAAGACAGGTGTCTGTTTTGAAAACCTAACCGGTTTGGTTTTTGGTTTTTCTTTCAATTTAAACGGTTGATTATAAGATGATTGTTCTATCCACCATTAAAGTATAAAATTAGACAAAATTGCGACTAATACAATGAATAATTATACATCTTTAAGGATAAAAATAGTAAATGAGCAGAAAATAATAACATTGGTCTTATAGTTTTTGTTTGTCGCCCGTTAATGGGTTAATCAAAAATACGACTATTCATCTTTAAATAATTTTCTGAAAATAAACCACTAACTTTGTACCTGTCATATTGGCATAGAAAACCGATTAGCAAGAAACGAGAAACAGGATGGAGATTCAAACCATTAAGCAACGATTTGGAATTATCGGGCACTCACCGGCTCTTGACCGGGCCATTGATGTTGCCCTGCAGGTGGCACCCACCGATATCAGTGTGCTTATCACGGGTGAAAGTGGAGTGGGAAAGGAGGCTTTCCCCAAAATTATCCATCAATTGAGTGCCCGTAAGCATGGACCTTTCATTGCTGTTAACTGTGGTGCCATACCGGAGGGAACCATCGATTCTGAATTGTTTGGTCATGAGAAGGGCTCGTTTACCGGCGCCCATGAAGCCCGCAGAGGGTATTTCGAAGCAGTAAACAATGGCACCATTTTTCTGGATGAGGTGGCAGAACTTCCTCTGCTGACCCAGGTTCGTTTGTTAAGGGTGCTGGAGAGTGGAGAGTTTATGAAAGTGGGTTCTTCCAAGGTGTTGAAAACCAACGTCAGAATAGTTGCTGCCACCAACGTAAATCTTCAGGAGGCTATTGCCAGCGGTAAATTCAGAGAAGATCTTTATTACAGGCTCAACACCGTTCCCATCTTTGTACCTCCACTGAGAGACAGAAATGAAGATGTCATTATGCTTTTTAAAAGATTTTCTGCCGATTTTGCCGAAAAGTACAGAATGCCCCCATTGCAGCTTTCTGCGGAGGCAGAACAAGTGTTGATGAGTTATCGATGGCCCGGAAATGTAAGACAACTGAAAAATATTGCAGAGCAAATCTCCGTTATAGAAAGCAATCGGTTGATAACAAAAGAAGTTGTATATAAATATCTCCCTCAAAGCAATGCCAATAATTTGCCTGTGCTGGTAAATGATATCAAGAAAACGGAAGCAGGGTTGAGTGAAAGAGATATTTTGTACAGGTTGCTCTTTGATATGAGAAAAGACATTACCGACCTGAAGAAAATTGTGGTCGAAATTCTTCAGAACGGGCAGGTAAGTGGCAGTTTTCATGAAGAAAACCCCGCGCTTATCAAAAGTTTGTACAAAGATATTGATTCTCCATCCTTTATTAATGAAAAAGAATCGTCTTCTCATCATGGTGATGCAGATGATCATCATCAGATAATTGACAGTTATGAAGAAGATACGACCGATTATATTGAGGAAAGTCTGAGTATTCAGAAAAAGGAGCGTGAAATGATTATCAAAGCGCTTCAAAAGCACGAGGGTCGCAGAAAAAAAGCAGCCGCCGAGTTGGGCATCAGCGAAAGAACACTTTATCGTAAAATCAAAGAATACAATATCGACGCATAGCTTTGGAAAAGCAGGAGGATAAAAAGCGTGCTTTTTGTGATTGTGCAAAACCGACTGTTCAATCCGAAGAAGCAACAAACATTAGAATAGTAGTTATCCCAAAATAAGTAAACGAATATATACATGTCCATATCACGAGCAATTTTAAACAGATATAAACACCGGATCATTCCTGCTTTGCTGATGGTTGTATTTTCAGTAGTGATATCGGCTTGTGGTGTTTATTCTTTCACAGGGGCTTCCATTCCTCCGGGAGCCACCACTTACTCCGTGGATTTTTTCCCTAATAATGCACCTACTGTGCAACCTACCCTCAGCCAGGTTTTTACCGATGCTCTCAAAGATAAATTTTCCCGACAAACCAGTCTCAAGTTGAATAACGGCTTGGGTGATTTGCATTTTGAAGGCAGCATTACCGGATACAGCATTCAGCCGCAGGCTATCGGCCCGGATGACCGTGCGGCACAGAACAGGCTTACCGTGACTGTAAGAGTGAGATTTGTAAATGAATTTGAGCCCGAGAATGATTTTGATCAAAGTTTTTCCCGTTACTATGACTACGATAGTAGCAAAAGTTTGGCAGAAATAGAAAATGAAGCCATTGATGTCATTGTTGAAGCACTGGTAGAAGACATTTTTAACCGGGCTGTTGTAAACTGGTAAACTTTTTAAAATGCAATATCAACAAAAGTTTCTGGATATTATCAAAAATCCTTACGAGCTCAACGACCAGACCCTGTCTGTGTTGCAAAAGCTGGAAAAGGATTATCCCTATTGTCAGAGTCTGCAGATACTCCTGGCCAAAAACTTACAGGATATTGATAAACTTGCCTTTGAGAAGCAGGTAAACAAAGCATCTGCCTATACGGTTGACCGGAGAAAATTTCAGCGCTATATCTCCGATCGCGACCGGCCGGTGAGTGAAGAATCTTCAAAAGTTGTTCAGGCATCAGAGCCTGTTAAAATTCAGTCACCGGAAACTTCCAGCCCCACGTTTTCGGAGCAGGAGACGGAAGAACCTTTGACCCAGGATAGTCCTTCAGAGGTTATGGCCGATGAGCCCGTTGAGCAGAACCTGGGTAGGCCTTCTGAAGATATACCCAAGCCCGCAGAGCAAACTCCTGACACTGCAAAGGAATCTTCTGCCGGCCTGGTGGATATTGTCAAGAGGAGACTAAAAGAAATTCGTGAACGAAACCAACAAAAACACAGCGCTGAACAAGAAAAGAAGAAGATTGCTGATAATGAACTGAGCGAAAAAGAGGAGCTGTCAGCAGATCCATCAACCGGGGAAAAAACTCCGGGTCTGTCCCAAAACACGAAAGAGGAAGCAACTCAGCAATTGCCTTTGCCTGAAAAGGAGAGCACAGACGAGATACAAAATCCCGTGCCCCAAAAAACAGAAGATACAGAAAAAGATTCGCACACGCAGAGAAATACTCCGGGAGAAGACGATACCTCCGTTTCTGTACCCGTTGAAAAAAAGACTCCTCTCAATGCAGAAAATACTGGCTCCCAAACCGGGTTTACCCATTATGAGAAGCAGGCCCAAAGACCGGATATCAATTATTTGATTGAAAAATTTCTGAAAGAAGAACCCCGGATTCAGGTTAGCAAAGATCTTCCCGAAGAACAGGAAGATTTGTCAGCTCCTTCTACCAGTGAGGATCCGCAATTGGTAACCGAAACCCTGGCAAAGATTTATATGGGTCAGGGCAAAAAGGAAAAGGCCCTGGATATCTATGAAAAATTATGTTTGAAATTTCCGGAAAAAAGCAGTTACTTTGCAAAAAAAATATTAGCTATAAAAAACGAAATCAACAATTAAAAAGAAAAAATAATGGGTGCATATGTTTTAATATCAGTATTGGTTCTTATCACTTGCATATTACTGACACTGATTATATTGGTACAAAACTCCAAAGGAGGAGGGTTGGCTTCCAACTTCGCTTCCAACAATCAGATAATGGGGGTAAGAAAAACCACGGATTTTCTTGAAAAAGCTACATGGACACTGGCCATTGTATTGCTGGCTCTTACGCTTACCTCAACCTTTGTCATTCCACGCGGACAGGAAATTGAAACCCGTCAGAGTGAAATTATTGACCGGGTTCCGATGACATCACCTGATGATTTCTCTACTTCTCCTATTGAAGAGCAGCAGCAACCGCAGGAACAACAACCGCAGGAACAACAACCGCAGGAACAACAACCGCAGGAACAACAACCCCTGGAAGAGATTCTCGACTAAGCGGTTAAAGTCATATTTCAAAAAAAAGTGTCAGATTGTCATTGCTTCTGACACTTTTTTTTTGTGGCAGTCACTCAAAGTGTAAAAATGTCTTTAAAATGGCTGCTTTTGGCCTTTGGCATAAAATATGACAGAGGCAGGTGGGCATTTAAAAATGCCACACAGATACAGAATTTAATTATTGTTTAACAATCTAAAATTGAAAACATGGCAAATATAAACATCAAGCCTTTAGCAGACCGTGTATTGGTAGAGCCCGCAGCGGCAGAAGAAAAAACCTCAGGTGGTATTATCATTCCTGATACAGCCAAAGAAAAACCCATGAAGGGTACCATTATGGCCTGTGGAAATGGAACCAAAGATGACCCCATGACTGTAAAAGTAGGGGATGTAGTATTGTATGGTAAGTATGCAGGTACTGAAATTTCCATTGAAGGAAAAGATTATCTTATCATGCGTGAGTCTGATATTTACGCTGTCATTGGCTAAAACAGATGTTGTTATCGTATTAATAAATAAAGAAAATAGTTACTGAATGAAGCTGGCCTGAGGGCAAATCTGCCAAAGGAAAATTTTTCGGCCTCCTTTGTTCTTACAAACCTAAAAAAAATTGAATTATGGCAAAAGATATCGTTTTTAATCTTGAAGCAAGAAATGCGTTGAAAGTTGGCGTTGACAAACTTGCCGACGCAGTAAAAGTAACCCTGGGACCCAAAGGTCGCAACGTAATCATTGATAAAAAATTTGGCGCACCTGCCATTACCAAAGATGGTGTAACCGTAGCCAAGGAAATTGAGCTGGAAGATGCCATTGAGAATATGGGTGCCCAGATGCTTAAAGAAGTAGCCAGCAAAACTGCTGATGTAGCCGGCGACGGAACTACCACTGCTACGGTTTTAGCGCAGGCAATTGTTACCAGCGGGCTGAAAAATGTAACTGCCGGTGCCAATCCCATGGATCTGAAACGGGGAATTGATAAAGCCGTTGAAAAAGTCATTGAAAACCTGAAAACTCAATCCAAAGAGGTGGGTGACAGCTATGACAAAATTGAACAGGTAGCGACTATCTCTGCCAATAATGATCTTAACATCGGCAAACTGATTGCTGAAGCCATGAGCAAAGTTAAAAAAGAAGGTGTTATTACCATTGAAGAGGCAAAAGGTACCGAAACTGAAGTAAAAGTGGTGGAAGGTATGCAGTTTGACCGTGGGTATATTTCCCCTTACTTTGTTACCGATACAGAGAAGATGGAGACGGTTTTTGAAGATCCTTATATTTTGATCCACGATAAAAAGATCAGCACCATGAAGGACTTCCTGCCTATCCTTGAAAAGGTGGTACAAACCGGAAAGCCGCTTCTGATTATTTCGGAAGACGTAGATGGTGAAGCACTGGCAACTTTGGTAGTAAACAAGTTGCGTGGTTCGCTTAAAATTGCAGCTGTAAAAGCTCCCGGATTTGGTGATCGCAGAAAAGCCATGCTCGAGGATATCGCTATTCTTACCGGTGGTACTGTAATCAGCGAAGAGCAAGGATATAAACTGGAGCAGACTGACCTGTCTCAATTAGGGCGTGCCGAAAAAGTTTCTATCGACAAAGATAATACTACCATTGTAAGTGGTAAAGGTGAGCCTGAAAATATCAAAGCCCGCGTTAATCAAATCAAATCTCAGATTGAGAACACAACCAGCGATTATGACAAAGAAAAACTGCAGGAACGTCTGGCCAAACTGGCAGGGGGTGTAGCAGTATTGTACGTGGGTGCTGCCAGCGAAATGGAAATGAAAGAAAAGAAAGACCGTTTCGACGATGCATTGCACGCAACCCGGGCTGCTGTTGAGGAAGGTATTGTACCCGGAGGTGGTATTGCTTACATCAGAACACTGGATGTTCTCGAAAATTTGGAAGGAGACAATGCTGATGAAACCACCGGTATTGCTATCGTGAAAAGAGCTCTCGAAGAACCTCTGCGCATGATCGTTGAAAATGCAGGTATTGAGGGTTCTATTGTTGTTCAGAAAGTGAAAGAAGGCAAAGATGACTTTGGTTTCAACGCAAGAACTGAAACTTACGAAAACCTGCTGCAAAGTGGTGTAATAGACCCCACCAAGGTGACTCGTATTGCTCTTGAAAATGCTGCTTCTGTAGCAGGTATGTTGCTCACTACGGAATGTGTGCTTGCTGATATTAAAGAAGACAAGCCTGATATGCCTCCTATGAACCCCGGCATGGGCGGCATGGGCGGTATGATGTAAGAAAAGCACATCACGCATCCTGATTAAAAAAGAGACCGTTTCTGTTGCAGGGACGGTCTCTTTTTTTTAAGCCCTTTCTGTCCGTGGATAGGGACAATCATGGGTTAGCTGTTGCTCGTGGATTGCCCAGCCTTAAACAAATGAGGCAGTCCCTAACGCAGGTTGTTATCCGGATGTTAAGTTTCTCGAAGCGGGTATCTGGCTAAAAAATCAAAAGTCGTTTCTATTGGCTCAACAACCTGTTGCCCCTTGTGAGACTGCCCTTCAGCGGGTAAAATTTTGCCTGGTATTATTGCTTTTGCAGTTCAGCAATTTTTTCCTGTGCCTGTCTTAAGGATTCTTTCAGCGTTTTATTTTCCTGTACCAGCGTATTGATCTTCTCCACGTTATCACGTTCTTTTTCTGCCATGGCCTCCTGAGTTGCATGAAGTTCTTCCATGTTCTGGCGCATCTCTTCTTCCTGGGCACGCATTTCTTCTGCCTGCTGCTGTGATTTTTCCAAAAGCATCGCTGTACGGTTGTTGATGCGAAGCCCCGAAATAGAGGAGGCAATGATTTCGCCTATCCTTTCGGCAAATTCTATGTGATGTTTTTCAAACGCGGTAAACGAGGCCAGTTCCATTACACCAAATATTTCATCATTCAACTTCAGGGGAACAATTAATAAATCTGTGGGATTTTCTTCCCCCAATCCGGAGGTAATGCTGATGTAATCCTGGGGGATTTCTTTCATATAGATGCTTTCTCCCTCCAGGTAGCAGGTTCCCACAAGTCCTTCTCCTATATCAATGCGTTTTTCCAGAAACTTCCTTCTGTCAAAAGCATAACAGGCTGTCATCTCCAGAAACTTATCGTTGGGGTCGTCGTCATTAAGAATGAACAATCCGCCCTGGTTGATTTTCATATAGTTAACCATGTTGCTGATGATTTTATGCGACAGTTCGCTGACATCAGAGGTGTTTTGTCTGATAATCCCGGCAAACAATGCCTGTCCCTCGGTAATCCAGTTATGACGCGCATCTTTTTCCTTTCTTAACTGATCCTGCTCTCTGGCATCTTTGAGACTTTGTTGCATATTTAACAGGGCTTCGCCCAGTTCATCTTCTTCGCTGAGTTTCTCAAAAGAGTCGTCAAATTCTCCCTTTCCGATTTTATAGGCAAATTTCGCTTTCTCCTGAAGACCCTCCTGCAGCTGTTTCATGGACCGACCAATCTCGCCAATTTCATCCTTCAATTCTAATATCCCAGAATCGATCCTGGTTCGGAGATTTCCTCCGCTTACACTTTTAATTAACCGGATGTTGTTTCGAAGAGGCTTTTTGATATAAGCACTGATGTAAATATAGGCCATTACGCCAATGGTTACCTGCAATGGAAATACCCAGAGATTATTCACAGGACTGAGTTTGGAAACCATTCCTGACAGAAACGACACCAGTATCATTGCTGTTGCAGTAGAAATCCCTATTTTGAACAATACAGAGTTTTTAAATAACCAACGCATCACCACAATCATGATTCCCACTGCAATAACATTCAGAATCACCAAAAGAGGGGATATTGCACTTTCTTGCATAGTAATAAATTTATAGTAATTAGAAATATTTCTGTCTGGTAAAAAAAGAAAGAGATAACTTACCAGCGGTGGTACTTTCTGATGAGAGTACCTATGCAAAGGTAGAATTATCTCTTTCTTTAATTTTCCGTAGAAATACCTACTTTTTAAACCAGTGCTTAAACAGTAAGGTTGTTGGTGCACTCCTTTTTAACGGAGCTCCCGGCGGTAAGGACCGCATTTTGTGTCAGGGTTCAACCCGTATCTGAAAATCCTGAACTTCCACAGTGTCGCCAGGTTTGATTTTAGCCCTTTTTCGGTATTCGGTCGCTCCGTTTAGTTGTACCATTCCTTCTTCCACCATGAGTTTGGCGACCCCACCGCTTTCTGCAACCTGGGTTATTTTCAGCAATTTGTAGAGTTCTATAAAATCTCCGTTTAAAGGAAATCGAATTTGCTGCATATTGAGTCAGGCTTTATCTTCTTCAATAACAATTTTTTCAATCTTGTCGCCAGCCCTGATGTCATCAATAACTTCAAGGCCTTCGTAAACCTTTCCAAAACAGGTATGTTTGCGATCCAGGTGCTGGGTATTCTGACGATTATGGCAGATAAAAAACTGGGAACCTCCTGTATCTCTTCCGGCATGTGCCATAGAAAGCACGCCACGGTCATGGTATTGATTGTCGCCTTCAAGTTCGCAGGGGATGGTGTATCCGGGACCTCCCGAACCGGTTCCGTGGGGGCACCCCCCCTGAATGACAAAATCGGGAATAACACGGTGGAAAGTCAGCCCATCGTAAAACCCTTTTTTTGACAGGTCAACAAAATTTTGAACGGTTTTAGGGGCGTCTTTTTCATAAAACTCAACTTTCATTACCCCTTTTTCTGTATGGATAGATGCTTTTAACATGTTGATTTGTATTTAAATATAATTGAATTAATTTTTGAATAACCAAACAACAAACCTAACGATTTTAATTGAAAACCCCATGGTTTTTATTTTCCATTGGTACCCTGTGGTATGGATAAATCAGTCAGATGGAGAAACCTGGACCGGAAGTACCCGGGTTGGCTGTTATAAGAAATGTATGGTTGAGAAAAGCACAGGCTGACAGACGGTTTTATTGAATCGCTTTTATCCTTTCCGGTAACCTTACTTGATTTTCGAGGTTAGGGGATTTTTCAGGCCTTCGTAACCGGTAAGCTCCATTTTCACACTGCCCACAATAATTCCCGACTGGGCAAGCACGGGAATTTTATTCTTATCATCCGAAATCCAGAGGGTCATGGGATAGGGCTGACTGAATACATCGCCGGTAAGTACCTGGGGTTTGAATCGAAGGGTTTTAAATGTCCCCATCCGGGTGGTGATTTCTTCACGCCCGTCAAACATTACCCTGGAAACATAAATCGTGTCGTCGAGAAAAAAACTTACGTCATATACATCTCCTTCCCGGGCATCGGAATAGTCATAAGTTCGAAGGTAATAAAAAGATGAAATCAGATCCTGGATATTCTCTTTGACCGGAACGGTAGCGGTATTGCTAATGGCGATGTTTTCAAAGTGGTTAAATACTACATCCTGACTTTTTTTGTAGCCCCCTTCATTGATACGTCTGATGAACAGCAAAGGTACAATCGCATCTTCATCAATATAGGTCTCGTATCGGTTTACAACCTTGAAAAAGTAGTTGAAAGCTCCTTTGGTACGTCCTAATCCCACAACGTTCATGGTATTTCGACCGGCAATTTTTTCATTTTTTTCTTTTATCTCTAATGAGGCCTCCCCTGCGTGTACATTGCCTGTGATGTAACTGTCATAAAACACCCGGTAAGATATTTTTTCTCCTCTCTGGAAAGCATTATTTTCAATTTTTCTTAAACCTTGCCCTGACACCGATACAACAAGCAATACGAAAGGGATAACCAATAACAAAGGTTTCAGCAGGCTATTTGCGGATGTTGGGTTAATGGTCATACGAATGGGTTTTTGGGTTTTGAGAATTTGGTTAAATATATAAAATCCATTTCAATCCTGGATTCTTTAAAGAAAACTTTACAATTTGTTTTTTATTATTTAACCACTATGGTCCGGTAAAATTTGTCCCGTTCTCAGGGAACACGACATGGCTCTGCCTCATGTTACTATAAACATTTTATCCCTACGGGATTTGCCTGAAACCAGCAGAGTTGTGTTAACTCCGCACGAGTGATATGGTTATGGTTTGAATGTGATTTCCTGAATTTAAAACCCGCAGGGATAAAACAAACAACAAAGGTTTTCAGAACAATTCATTTTGTTACCGGGCAACAAGGTTATTTAACCAAAAAACATTCCAAAACCTATGCACAGGGCATGTGTCTGGAAAGGGAAGAAACCCAATTGACCCAGGACCATGAGAGTTGAGCAGCGGCAGGCTGAAGGTTGATTTACTACAGGGGAAATGTTTTTAACAAGGTTCTTATTGTTTATAAACGATTGCATTGATATTCATTCCTGCGCCTACTGATGCAAAAATGATTACATCGCCTTCATGAATACGGTGAGATTCGAATTTTTCTTTCATCACCATGTCATAAAGGGTTGGTACCGTAGCTACAGAACTGTTTCCCAGTTCGTATATGTTCATCGGCATCACTGCAGCAACCTCCTGTTTTTTACCGTAAAGCCGGTAATATCTTTTGATAATGGCCTCATCCATTTTTTCATTGGCCTGGTGGATTAGGATTTTCTTTACCGCTTCAACGGGTATATCTGTTTTGTCAAGTGCGGCCTTGATGGCCTGGGGTACGTTGCTGATGGAGTACTCGTATATTTTTCGACCGTGCATCTTGATGTATCTTACAGCGGGATCACTTTCAGGTGCATTGGATTTACCCAGGTAGAGGTAAAAAGCCTCGTCTTTTGCGTGGGTAACGGTAGCCGAAGATATCATCCCCCTTTTATGGTCTTCTAGTCGGGCTTCCAGGATGGTTGCACCAGCGCCATCAGAAAATATCATGGTGTCTCTGTCGTATTTATCGACTACTCGTGAGAGGGTTTCTGCACCGATGATAAGGCATTTTTTTGCCAGGCCTGATTTGATAAAAGAATCAGCCTGTATCATACCCTGCACCCATCCGGGACATCCAAAGAGAATGTCATACGCTACACAGGCGGGGTTCTCAATTCCCAGGTTATGTTTTACACGGGCTGCAATACAGGGCAGCAAATCTGTCTGAATGGTGTTTTTTATAACATCTCCAAAGTTCTGAGCCACGATTATATGGTCCAGGGTTTCCGGGTCGATTCCGGCATCCTCAATGGCCCGCTGTGCCGCTATTGAAGCAATGTCAGAACAGGTAAGGTTTTCTTCCACCCATCTTCGTTCAGAAATACCGGTTATGTCTTTAAACTTGCTTACTACAATTTCTCCGGGGCTATCAATGGCTGTATGATCTTTTTCAAAAAAAGTCTGATTTACAAATTCGCTATTTTTTACCACCTTGGTAGGAATATAGCTTCCTGATCCTGTAATAACGCTGTTAAGATATTGCATCATCTGTATTTTTGAGTTACACCTGCTTTAATCTTTAATTTCCATGTTCAGCAGTCACAATGAACTTGTACGATTAATAAAAGTATCAAAATTAGCAAAATTCAACGTTTGTTTAACAAAAAAAACAGGCTGAAAGAAGAATGTCTTATCAGCCTGTTTGTATGTAATTTATTGTAAAACATCAAATTACTTTTAATTCTTTTCCTACTTTGATAAATGCTTCAATAGCTTTGTCAAGATGGTGTTTTTCGTGTGCTGCAGAAAGCTGGATTCTGATTCGGGCTTGTTCTCTGGGTACGACAGGGAAATAAAAGCCAATAACATAAATACCTTCCTCAAGCATGCGAGCCGCAAATTTTTGCGATAGTGCAGCATCGTAAAGCATAAGCGCAACAATGGCAGAATCAGAGGGTTTCAGGTCAAAACCTGCTTCAGAGATTTTTTGTTTAAAGTATGCCGCGTTGTCCATGAGTTTATCTCGGTATTGGGTATTCTGACCAATAAGGTCAAAAACAGCGAGCGAAGCACCAATAATGGCCGGGCTGAGCGAATTGGAAAACAAATAGGGGCGGGAGCGTTGACGCAGCAAATCAATGATTTCCTTTTTACCTGTTGTAAATCCTCCAAGTCCACCCCCCAGTGCTTTCCCAAGGGTACCGGTAATGATGTCTACTTTGTTCAGTACATTGTGGTATTCGGGGGCTCCGCGGCCGGTTTTTCCAATGAAACCTGCTGAATGACACTCATCGGTCATCACCATAGCATCGTACTTTTCTGCCAGTTCGCATATTTTATCCATTTTGGCAATGTCCCCATCCATTGAAAACACCCCGTCGGTTACAATAATGCGGTGTCGCTGAGTCTGTGCTGCCTGCAGTTGTTTTTCCAGATCCTCCATGTCGGCATGGGCAAACCTGTACCGGGCTGCTTTGCAAAGCCGCACTCCATCAATGATGGAGGCATGGTTGAGGGCATCGCTGATAATGGCATCATTCTCATCGAATAAGGGTTCGAAAACACCTCCGTTGGCGTCAAAACAAGCGGCATAAAGAATGGTATCTTCGGTGCCAAAAAATTCTGCTATTTTTTGCTCCAGCTGCTTATGTATGTCTTGTGTGCCGCAAATAAAGCGTACGGAAGAAAGTCCGTAGCCGTGGCTATCAAGTGCTTTTTTGGCACCCTCCACAATCTTGGGGTGGTTGGATAAACCCAGGTAATTGTTGGCGCAGAAATTCAGCACTTTTTCTCCCGTGTTAAGGGTTATTTCAGCCTCTTGCGGGCTGGTAATGATTCTTTCCTTTTTATACAAACCTGCGTTTTCAATTTCTTGCAGTTGATTTTGCAGGTGTTCTTTTATTTTTCCGTACATACTTCAGTAATTAATTTATTTTTTGTGTTTAATAAAGGATTTTAAGGGGTGAGCAAGGCTTGAAACGCTTGCTGATCTTTTAATATTTCCAGTGCAGCTTCTATTTCGGGGTCATCACTCAATGATGCTATTACCCTGCCTTTTTGTTTGTAATACCTGCCTGCAATTTCATTTTTCAAAAGAAAAGCAATTTCATCTTTAAATATCATCAGATCCTCCTCCTTTGTTTTATCAATCTTTGCCTGGATGGCCTCCAACTCCGGTGCAATAATGTCAATGTACTTATCATCCCGGGCGGCTTCCTCCAGCAAGGTTGAAAAATGTTCGCTGTCGGTGGTGTAATCGTATTCTTTACCTTCCAGAAAGCTGATAAATTCATCATAAATCTGGTCTGTCAGTTCAAACTCATCGGCAGGAGGAATTTCGCTGTGTTGCTGATAATAATTGTTGGCAAATTCAAAAATATGAAAATGGGTTAAAAGAGCGATGGAAATATTACTCAATGATCTGGGCTCGATAAAAATGTCGGGCTCAATTCCTCCGCCGTCATACACAGTGCGGCCATTGTGGGTTTCAAAAGCCACTTTTAGGGAGTCAGGTATCCGGGCTACACTTCCGTCTTCATTTTTATGGGCATAATCAATGGCTTGAATACATCTACCGCTGGGAATATAATATTTGGCTACCGTAACTTTCAACTGGCTGTTGTAGCTAAGGGGAACTACATTTTGAACCAGGCCTTTGCCAAAAGTACGTTCACCAATAATCACTCCTCTGTCGTAATCCTGTATAGCTCCTGAAACAATTTCGGAAGCCGAGGCACTGTTTCTGTCCACCAGCACAACCAGGGGAATATCCTTATCAATGGCATTGTTGAGGGTTTTGTTGATCATATTTTGTTCTTCAATTTTTCCTTTGGTTTTTACCACAACCTGATCTTTTTCGATAAAGATATTGGCAATATTTACCGCTTCATTCAGCAGTCCTCCACCATTGCCCCTGAGATCGAGCACTATATGCTGAAGATTGTTTTCATTCTTCAGGGAAGTGAAGGCATTTTTCACCTCGCGGCCGGCATTTTGCGTGAAAGAGCTAAGTTTGATATAGCCCGTGGTTTCATCAAGCATTCCGTACCAGGGAATATTGTCAATTTTTACCACTTCTCTCAGGATCGTTTTGGTAAGGGGTTCATCATGGCCCGCCCTTTTCACTATAATTTCCACTTCCGTTCCGGGCTGTCCTTTAAGCAGTGAACTTACTTCTTCCTGGTTGCGGTTTTGCGTTGACTGGCCGTTGATTTCAAGAACTTTGTCTCCCGGCTGTAAACCGGCTTTATCTGCCGGGAATCCTTCATACGTTTCGGAAATAAAAATAAATTCTCCTCTTCTCATGATGAGAGCACCAATACCTCCGTACTGGCCGGTGGTCATAAACCGAACATCTTCAATGTCGGACTCGGGGATGAAATTGGTATAGGGATCGAGGGAAGCAAGCATTTCATCTATCCCTGTTTTTAGCAATTCTGCCGCATTGATATCGTCTACGTAATGGAGGGTAAGTTCCCGGAAAAGGGTATTGAAGATGTCAAGATTTTTGGCGATTTCAAAATTCTTATTTTGGAAAGATACTGTTAAAACAGAACTGGCCACAATCAAGCTTATGATTACCCATGTGGCAGGTTTTTTTATCATTCGGTGGAATTTTTTGTTCATATAAAAGAGGTGTATGTAATAAATAATTGGTTGTTTGCAGCAATAATATGCTTCATGAATTTTTGCTTTGGCCGCGGGTTGATCTACGCCGGCAGCTGGGTTGTTCAGGGAACAGGGTCATACCCACTGCCACCCCAAGGATGGCAGGAAGCGATTCTTTTCAGGGTAAGCCAACCTCCGTAAAAAGGGCCATGTTTTTTAATGGCGTCGATACCATAATGAGAGCATGTGGGTGTATACCTGCAAGATGGTGCAAGGTAGGGCGATATGGCTCCCTGATAAAACCGGATCAGTACAATAAAAATCCATTGTAATACTTGTTTTGCCGCCTCCCCTGTTTTTTTGATTAGTTGCATTTACCGCAATTCTTGTTCCGTTATTTTTTTCTGAATTTTCTGTAAAGATACAATGATTTTCGATTCGATATCTCTATATTCCAAAGCCTCTCCGGATGTATAAATGATGGCCAGCAGACACAACTGATTATTGTTTCGGAGAAACGAATAGAAGGGTGCTTTATTTTGCCGATAACTTTCTCGAATCAATCTTTTAAGATGAATTCGCATTACCGCAGATTTATGGGTTTTGGCGGATACCCCCACGAGACACTGTGCCGGATGGCTGAACAACGCATTTCGAGGTACCTTTTTATGCGGGTACGATGGATTCTGAGGATATAAGGTCTTCTCAGGAGTAGCTGTAGAAAAGGTGGTAACCGATTTTTTGAAGAACAGATTTTCCAGGTTGGGGTCAATGACTTTCCAGAAAATCTTAAAAGGATAGTGAAAGAAAGTTTCTCCCTGGTTAAAAAGCGTCCGTTTTAAAGTAAAATTGCACAGTCTTTCACTTTTGGAAAAACCGTACAATTTCTTACTGGCTTTGGGAATAGCCATAATGCTGTGTATTTTATTTTTTCCCTTTGTTGTTTTGCAGGAATTGTTCAATTGCCATGGTCATGGAAGGAGCTTCCTTAGAGGGGGCTTTTATTTGCACTGTAAAACCTGCTTCCTCCGCCGCTTTGATGGTAGAAGCTCCAAAAGATGCAAATATGGTTTCTCCCTGCTTGTAATCCGGAAAGTTTTTCAGAAGCGACTCCGCTCCAACGGGGCTAAACAATACAATTAAATGAAATGAGTCGATGTCGATATCTTCAACCTCGTCGGGCACGGTTTCATATATGGGCACGGTTGTATGGTCAATTTTGTTGGCCTTTAACAGCTCCGGGATGTCATTGTTATGGTTAAAAGCACAAGGGAAGAAGTACTTTTCGTTCCTTTGCTTTTTAATGAGTTCGAGCAACTCAGGGAATTTGTGCTTCCCAAAAAATATTTTTCTTTTTCTGTACTGAACATATTTCTGCAGGTACAGTGCTATGGCCTCGGTAACACAGAAATATTTCATGGTTTCAGGGATGGTTACGCGTAACTCATCACACAGACTAAAGAAGTGATCTGCAGCATGCTTGCTGGTAAAAATCACGGCAGAATGGTCAAGGATATTGATCCTGAGTTTCCTGAAATCTTTATTATCGATCCTTTCAATTTTGATGAGCTTTCTAAAAGTAATATTCAGGTTGAACTGCCTGGCCAAATCAGAATATGGCGACTTGTCGTTTTCTGGTTGTGGCTGCGAAATTAATACGTTTTTGATTTTCAAGCTTGTTCTCCTTATCTTTTAATGGTTGTTGTTTCGGTGTTTTTTTCTAAAAAAGTGCTCTGAGGGTTATGTTAATTGCGGTTACTGGCAAAATAATTATGGTGACCTTTCTTCGTAATTAATTGATTGTAAGGTTGCTGGAAAATTTTATCAAAAAAAGAACAGGTGCGATTTCAATGGTGCAAAGATACAAAATTAAATGATAAGCAGAAAAACCGGTGATTCTTAATCCAATTATCGATACTCTGATAAATTTATAGAGTGCCAATATGCCCAGAATTATCCAGCTTACGTAAAGTATCCAGTCTATAGGATTGTAGTAACTGATAATGAGCAAGGGCAGAATAATTATGCCTGCAAGTTGATTCACTATTTGTTGATTGCGAAAGTAGGATTCTGTGGGTGAGGAAGTTTTAAAAATCCACGCAGCAAACTGCATAATAAGATATTTACCCAGATAAAACCCGCTAAACGCTCCCAACCCCATTACTAATATTGTGGCGGGGTGAATGTTTTTTGTGAAAGAGGTGAACCCCAGGTGAGGGATGCTCAGGTAAAACATCAGGGAAAGGGTAAATAAAAAATTGGAAAAGAGTAAAAAAGAGACCCAATGGCTCAGCAGCCCCCCTTCTCTTTCAAACTGGTTGAAGTAACGTGACTCCCATGCTGCCATGAGCGTTTCTTTAAACCTGTGGGGAAACAGAAACCGGGCCACACTCAGCAGCAAAATGGAGAAAAGAATCCATAATGCTACGTATTGGCCTGTTTCATCCTGGTAACGATATTCTATTACCAAGGGGGTGGTGGGGGGAAGTTCATGACTTCCGAAAACAGTTTGGGCGGCCAACGTATCCTTGCTTTGGATTATAATCTCCTCTCCGATGGGCTGCACCTTGTTTATTGCCAGGGTATCGTCAAAAGTTTGCATCTCTGCAAAGCCAGTAGACATCATAAGGATAAGTAAAACGAGCGGCAGCAGAATAAAACCTGATATGTTATGCGTTCCTGTCATCAGAAAATAAATTATTGAATTCAATGATTACTGCTTTTTTTCCTCTTCTTCGAATCCGCTCTTTTTTCTCTTCAACCGGTGAATCATTTGCAAAGGTACGTCATATTTTTTAGCTAAAAGAGGAGGATCTGGTCATTTTTAGATTTATAAAAACTGTATTGTTAGATGGTTCACAATTAATTGGCATGCCCAAAAGGAAGATGTAAAAAATCAGGGTTTCACGCTTTGAATGCACGCAAATTAATTCTAATTTTGTTGCCCCTTGAAAGTCAATTATTTTTAACCATAAAAGCATCAAAAATGGATCTGATAACATCGATCAAAGAGAATGCAAAAAAGCAAGATAAATGCATTGTTTTGCCAGAGGGAACAGAAGAAAGAACCCTGAAGGCAGCCAACGAAATTTTGGGTGAGGGTATTGCCCGTCTTATTCTGCTGGGCAATGCAGACACCATTCAAAAACTGGCCTCCGCTGCCGGTCTGGAGCATATATCCAAAGCTACTATCATTGATCCGGTTTCGCACCCCAAGAAAGAATTTTATGCAGATATGCTCTTTGAAATCCGTAAAAATAAGGGCTTGAGCCGCGAAGACGCCTTAACACTTGTTGAGGATCCTCTGTATCTTGCCACCCTGTTGATAAAAAACGGAGATGCTGACGGAGAGGTTGCCGGTGCGAAAAATGCTACCGGTAATGTATTGCGTCCTGCTTTTCAGGTTGTTAAAACCCTGCCCGGCATCAGTGTTGTATCCGGTGCTTTTATCATGATTTTACCTGATAAGCAATGGGGCGACGATGGCATTCTTGTGTTTGCAGATTGTGCTGTGCACCCCGATCCTACATCGGAAGAACTTGCGCAGATAGCCGTAATGACAGCCCGAACCACCCGTGCTATTGCCGGTATCGAACCCAGGGTCGCCATGCTCAGCTTTTCTACCAAAGGAAGCGCTAACCACCCCATGTGCGACAAAGTAATCGAGGCTACCAGGCTGGCCAGAGAAATGGAACCCTCCATTAAAATTGATGGCGAACTGCAGGCTGATGCTGCCATTGTTGAAGCTATTGGCAAAAGCAAAGCTCCAGACAGTGAGATTGCAGGGAAGGCCAATGTGTTGGTTTTTCCAACTCTTGAAGTAGGCAACATCGCCTATAAATTGGTGCAGCGCCTTGCAGGTGCTGAAGCTGTCGGACCTGTTTTACAAGGGATGGCTGCCCCCATCAACGACCTTTCAAGAGGATGCTCAGTGGAAGATATTGTAAGCCTTGTTGCCATTACGGTCAACCAGGCTGCAGAAAAATAATTGTTTATCGTATAACCTTAATATTTCTTTTAAAAAAAAAGCTGTAGAATGAAAATATTAGTTCTTAATTGCGGAAGTTCTTCCATTAAGTATCAAATGATTAACATGGCCAACAATGCTGAACTACTGGCCAAAGGAATCCTGGAAAGAGTGGGAATGAAAGACAGTGAGCTTAAACACCAGGCAAAAGGGAAAGATAAGTACCTTTCTATCCAGGATGTACCTGACCACGAGACCGGGATTAACCTGATTCTTAAAGTATTGCTTGACCCCGACTATGGTGTGATTAGTGATGTGAAAGAGATTCTTGCGGTGGGTCACAGGGTGGCTCATGGGGGTGAAAATTTCAGCGCCAGTGCTCTTATAACAGATGATGTGAAGAAAAACATTGAAGATGTTATTGAATTAGCACCTTTGCACAACCCTGCCAACCTTAATGGAATTACCAGCATGGAAAAACTCATGCCCACAGTTCCCCAGGTGGCTGTGTTTGATACTGCTTTCCACCAAACTATTCCCCAGCATGCCTACATGTATGCATTGCCCTACGAGTTTTACGAAAACGATAAAATCCGTCGGTACGGGTTTCATGGTACAAGCCATAAGTTTGTGTTTCAAACGGCTTGCGATGCCTTGTTTATGCGTCGCGACAATGTGAAGGCTATTACCTGTCACCTGGGCAACGGTGCCTCTATCTGCGCTATCAAAAACGGTAAATCAGTTGATACATCTATGGGGCTTACTCCCGTGGAGGGTCTCATCATGGGCACACGTACGGGAGATCTCGATTTGGGCGGTTTGTTGTACATCATGAAGAAAAAAGATCTCAGTGTGGATGATGCCAACAACCTGATCAACAAAAAAAGTGGAATGCTGGGCGTATCTGGTGTTTCTTCTGATATGAGAGATATTGAAACTGCTGCCTGGAAGGAAGGACATAAAAGAGCCGAACTTGCCCTGGAAATGTATTTCTATCGCATTAAAAAATATATCGGAGCTTATGCAGCTGCGATGGGTGGCGTTGATATGATAGTTTTTACCGGTGGGGTAGGAGAGAATGGTCCCGAAACCAGGGAAGCTATTTGCAAAGGACTTGAATTCCTGGGTGTTACTTTCGACGCAGAAAAAAATACCGGTTTGCGTGGAAAACTTGACATGATTTCCAAGCACGATTCCAAGGTGAAGGTGATGGTAGTACCTACCAACGAGGAGTTGGTTATTGCTCACGATACCCTGAGAATCGTTTCACACAAAGAAGAAAAAGAAGAGATTTAATTCTTTTACTGAATATATTTCACAAAAAAAAAAGGGTGCAAAAAGCACCCTTTTTTTGTGGTATTGCGGGGAGAATTACCAGTTTACGAGTCTGATTCCTACACTGAAAGGATAAAGCTCGGGACCTTTGTCGGCAAGAAATAAACTGTTGAGTGAATAGTTGGCAAAAAGATTTACGCGCCCCCAACCTAATCTGCCCTGGATGTCGAATCGGAAAGGAGGAACATGGAAGTTGTTGTAATCTTTTTCCTTTTGTTTTTTTCCGTTTTCGTCATACACATATTTGGCGTGTGTTCCAATGCGTGTCCCCAGGATCATCCCACCGGCCAGGTGAAATTTTTCAGAACGCTTACTTCCATCGGTTTGAAATTCGAGCATCAGGGGCACGGTAATCCAGGTTAGGGTGAGTTTGTTTTTGAGCATGGGTTTTTCATCTTCTACAAATGTAAGTCCTTCTCTGTCATACAACATGCGTGTCTGGTTATCGAAACGGTAATTATTGAAAGACAAGCCAACACCGGTAAATATTCCCAGATTGTTTTTGATCAGGGGGAAGCTTTGCTGAAAAAAGTTGATATTTACAATCACAGATTTTTCATATCTCAGGTCAATAAGTTCGGCATCTCCCTGCAGGCTAAATTCGTTTGAAGGAGAAAGATATCCATTGATACCCAATTCGAATCCCGACCAGTTGTTGCGAAAAGACCTGCTTCTTTTTTCTATGCGCAATTTGTTATTGTCTTCATCGTCAACAATGATAAAATCGCGGTTTCCCAGTCTTACCCTGGTAGTATCTCCGGGTTCAAAGGAAGAATGGTTGCTGGTATTGGCTGTAAGGTCATTCACTGAAGCCATCCCTGAAGTTTTAATTTCCTTTGAGGCGGGTTCTGTGTCAAAAGAAATCCTTGAGGTACCACTGCCATCGGCCTCTATCCTTTCGGTAGCATTAACCATTGCATGTGATGCACCACTGGCCTTCACCCGGGTAGTTTGGGTGTTGAGTTGTTGCGCCCTCAGCTGGGAAGCTCCGTTGGCACTGGCAGTGTGGTTTTCTGTTGTTCCCGAAATGGTGAGGCTGGCAGCTCCTGAGAGCCTGGTATCCAGCTCCTCGGCGTTAACCTCAAGAGTGGCAGAGGTGGCTCCGGAAAGATTTAATTTCAGCTCAGGGCTCTCAATAACATTGGCACCGGCGAGGGAAACTGCCCCGCTGAGTTTGATGCTGTTAATTTCGGGAGTAATAATGGTGACAGAAGCTTTGGCATTCCTTGCCGTGCCTGAAAAATTCAGCTTAAGCACACCGTCTTTTACACGGGTAGTAATGTTGCCCATATAATTTTCGCTGCTGGTTACCTCCACAAAGTGGTTCTCTCCCTGGATGAGTTCAATATTAAAAATACTACTGGCATCAAGGGCTGAAAATGGGCCGGTTTCTCTTACCTGGCTTATTTCCTGTGCGGAAACCAGCAGGGGAGCCGCGAAAAACAGGAACAGGATTGATTTTATTGCATGTAATGTTTTCATGTTTTTTCTTTTTAAAAAGTTTGTATTCATGGTTGCAAAAGGGATTTTTCTTGTTTTCTAAAATCGGATGTAAAGGTTTTATGCGGGTTTAATACTTCCTGCTCCCGAGGTGTTGGTGCGGACATTTTCAGGGTCACCTGAGTATTTGATAGAGCCTACACCGCTTACACTTGCGTCAAGGGTGCCGGTAACATGTACTTTGGCAGAGCCTGCTCCGCTGATAGAAACACGGGTTTCCTCGGTGTCAAGTTCGCGGCAGTTCATAGAAGCTACCCCGCTGATTTTGATGTCATGCTTGCGTGCCTTTCCCCGGATGTCTATTTTCCCTGCCCCGGAAACACGGGTGCGTATATCTTCTGATTGTAAATCAATGTCTATTTTGCTTGCTCCGCTTGTGTTTATTAAGAGGCTTTCACCGGTAAGAGGTGTCTCTGAAACCAGGCTGGCGGCTCCGGATATATCAATCTTTGCCAAAGGATAGGAGGTGATAAAAACTTCCAGGCGCGAGGGGTCATAACTCCCTTTTTCCATTCCCAGGTAGAGTGTGTTACCCCGAACCTCGGCAGTAATGTATTCGTGGATGTTTTCATCCGTCTCTATACTGATGTGCGGAACATCTCCTTGCGCTAAAGTTACCTTGAAAGTACCTGAAATCTTTAATTCATCAAAAGATGACAAATCGTCTTCAACGGTCACAATGTTTCCGTTTCCCTTAATGGTGTTAATATCATACACACAGGCCTGGAGTAGAAAACCCATGGATAATAATACCACGAAAATGACCAAAGTGTAAAGTTTTGTTTTCATAACCAATCAGTTTTTGTGGAATAATTCTGTTGTTTCAGTTTTAGGACGAAGAGAGTGAAGGGAAAGTTACAGGCAGGAATAATTTTTTCATGGGGATTGGTTCACTGGTCTGAGGAAAAGTAAAAAAAGCAGCCTGAAACAGACTGCCTTTTTGAAAACTTTTCCTTGGCATTGAAGTTGATTTTTGTTCCAAAGATGATTTTCAAACCATTGCTGATGTTCTTTATGCCTTGATTCGATGGGGTTCTTTCTTTCTCAGATGGTGTAAAGGTCAGAATTGAATTCCGAAACAGGTTCAAATTTTTTTGCAGAATGAGAATCATTACAATTCCTGGAAAGAAGCGCTGTCAAGCTAAGTTCCTTCTTTTCATTTGAAAATAAATGAGGGGTCCAAAAACAGGAAAAAACAATACCAGAAGAAGCCATAACTGACTGATCTTGTTTCTTATTCTTGTTTTATTAATATCGTAAACAGCCCAAACCCATAGGATACCTGATAATACAATGGCAATTAAAATCAATAAATCCAACATATGGAATGAATTATTTTTGTAAGATACCTGGTAACAGCACAGAATACGATTTTTCGAAAGTGAGGTGATTAATGGGCCGCACTGAATTGTCTGAGAAATCGCACATCATTTTCAAAATAGAGGCGCAAATCATTGACCAGGTATTTGAGCATGGTAATGCGTTCTATTCCCATGCCAAATGCATATCCTGAATACACTTTGCTGTCAATATGGCAATTCTCCAGCACGTTGGGATCCACCATTCCACAACCCATGATTTCTACCCATCCTGAACCTTTACAGATATTGCATCCTTTTCCTTTACAGAAGGGACACGAAACATCCACTTCCGCGCTGGGTTCGGTAAAGGGGAAGTAGGAGGGACGCAGCCGGATGCGTGCGTCAGCACCAAAAAATTCTCTTGCAAAATGGTCGAGCACATGGCGCAGGTCTGCAAAAGATACTCCTTTGTCAATATACAATCCTTCAACCTGGTGAAAGATGCAGTGCGCCCTGGCGGAAATGGCTTCATTGCGGAATACACGCCCAGGAGAGATGGTTCTGATAGGAGGTTGCTGATTTTTCATAACCCGCACCTGCACCGATGATGTATGCGTTCGCAGGGCAATGTCAGGGTTTTTTTCCACGAAAAAAGTATCCTGCATGTCTCTCGCGGGATGTTCATCCGCAAAATTTAACGCTGAAAAGTTGTGCCAATCGTCCTCGATCTCGGGTCCTTCGGAAATAACAAATCCCATTTTTTCAAAAATGCTGTTGATTTGATTGCGCACAATGGAAATAGGATGCCGGCTGCCGGGCTGTTCAAAATCTGCAGGAAGACTCAGGTCGGGATACTTGTCAGACGCTTTCTGCTGACTGAGCTTTTCTTCCATCTGTCCTTTCAGGGTGTTGACCTTTTCCAGGGCTTTGGTTTTCAAAATGTTCAACTGCTGACCCACTACTTTCTTTTCTTCCGGTGCAAGGGCTTTAAAATCGTTGAATAATTCACTTATCAACCCTTTTTTGGATAACATTTTGATGCGAAACTCCTCCACTGCTTCCGGAGTTGCTGCCTGAAAATCTTCTACTTCATTCAGTAATCTTTTTATTTGTTCTATCATTTCAAGAGGAAAATTGTATCGTTTGCTGCTTTTCAATGGGGCAGCCTGAGTACTATGTCTAATATTTTTTAATTGTCTTTTGTTGGTGTGGTTCAGATTCTATTCGCGGAGGATGGTCATGGTAACAGAAACATCTTCCAGGGGTCTGTTTGCTTCGTCGGTGCGCAGGGAGGCAATGCGATCAATTACTTGCAGACCTTCTACTACCTCACCGAAAACCGTATATTCATCGTCAAGGTGTGGAACACCCCCTTCTGTGGTATAGGTAAGCCGTTGTTCGTTGGAAAAAGTTTTCCCGGCCCTTTGCTCAATCATGTCCAGCTGTTCTGATGGAATGACTTTCCCCTGTACAATGTAAAACTGTGAACCGGATGATTCTTTCTGCGGATTTACCTGGTCGCCCTGCCTGGCAGCAGCCAGTGCACCTTTGTGATGATACTTGCCCTGCACAAACTCTGCCGGGATGGTATATCCGGGTCCTCCTACCCCTAGCCGTTCGCCGGGGGCAGCATCTTTGGAGTGAGGATCGCCTCCCTGGATCATAAAATCTTTGATTACCCGGTGAAAAAGTGTTCCATCATAATACCCCTCCTTTACCAGCTTGAGAAAATTGTCGCGGTGAAGCGGTGTTTCGTTATATAGCTCAATAACCATGTCGCCTTGCGAGGTAGATACCTGTATCCTTGGGCGGGCCTCATCCTGTTTTACCATGGTTTCCTTCTCCCGGGTTTCTTCGGTTTGGGTATTGGCTGTTGATAATCCGCAACTGCAGAAAACCATCATCAATAGCAAAACGGCAGAAAAATGTCTTTTCTTCATTTTGTTTCAGTTTTTAGAGGGTGAATGATTTATTTACTGATAATTACCGGCGGATACCATGGAATGAATATCCTGAATAACCCATGGCATGCTTTTTCCCCGGCAAAAAAACCGACCTCAAAGTTAAAAAAATATGTCATTAAGACCGTCGCTTATTTTCAGGGAGATAAAACGAATTCGCCCCGAAACGCCATTTGCGCTTCGGGGCGAATTACAGGCCGGGAAATTAGCCTGCAAGTGTTTTACTCTGCCACATCTTCGTGGCCGGCGTAAATAATAGCTCCTGAGCCGGCAATGTTCATGTTGATTTCGGGGCTTCCCCAATACCATATATTGCCACTTCCGGCTATCCTGGCATCAAGAAATTCGTTGACAAATACTTTGGCATTGCCCGACCCGGTTATCTTCACAAAAGCTTGTTCTGATTCCAGCAGAGAACCGTTTACATTGCCTGAGCCACTGATGGCAATGGCTTCCTTCTGTGCTGTTCCTTTTACAGTGATGTCACCGGAGCCCGACAACCCTATTTCTATTTCCTGAAAATGGACAGATTCAGCAGAAAGTTTTCCCGATCCTGAAAGGGCCAAACGCAGATGTTCTCCCGTAAATCCCTCTTCCAGGTAAACATACACCGATCCTGATAAACCAACCGAAGTAATGGTGGGGGTAGTAATGAAGATTTTTACTTCATCGGCCCTGGTCCTCAGGCAGCGGGTATTGTCAATATATAGCGTATTGCCGCTGGTATACACTTCTATATGGTCCTGGATGTTGGGTGCTGCCTCTACCTTTACGCTGTTTTCACTGCCCTGCGCAATATACACTTTGGCATGTGAATACAAACTAATGCCGGTAAAGGGTTCGGTTGCACGAAGCACCTCAACCACTTCTCCTGAAGGTTTTACACACGGGAGATAGTCCGCCTGATTGCACGAAGCAAAAAAAATGGGGATCATCCCTAAGACAATCAAATAGTAAATCTTGTTTTTCATGGTCGTAATAATTTGAACGGATTTAATATAAGAATTTTTTCCGCTAAATATCAATTGGCGTGCCAACAGGCTTAAAGTGTTGTTGATATGTGTTTTATAAAATGTACCTGCCTGGTACACCTTTCTCACATTGTACACAAATGAGCATACACTGTGCATTTTTGTACACTTTATTCAAAAAGTTTTCCGGTTAAACAGGATATATCCGAAGTTTATCACAAAGGTTGTGGGATCGTCTTCTTTATCGAAATAGCTGATGCCGGCACTTAATGGCCCCATCGGAGTATGGAATACCAGGGCAGCGTGGTACATCATAGCCGGTTGAAACCGGGTTCTTTCATACATGGCAGAATGGTTTACTGCCTGAATAATTTCTTTAAAAGGCTGAAAGGCATGCGTTTCGGCGAGGAGAAACCAGTTCTTACCCAGCATGAGGTTGGCTTTTAATCCCAGGGCAGCAAACTGATTGGCCCGGAAAGCATCCAGGTATCTTGTTTTGGCAAAGGCAAAGGGGGTGTATTGTTTTGCAATGAGCCGGCTGGCAGTGTAATTCGACAACAGGGGCCGGTTAGAGATAAACAGTTCACTTACGATTGCAGGCCGGAAACGCTGGTAATCCGTAAAAAATTTCTCCCATCGAATGCCCAACTCCCACCAGCGGAGGGTATTCTCTTCTTTATCAGGGTTGAAAGACGTGGAGCCGGGAGTATACCTCTCGCGGCTTGTAATGAGTTTTGCCGTAGCATTGAAAAAACTGCCCGAAGTAGCATACTGGTAATGATCCAATGTGTTTTTTTCCAGTGAGAGATACAGCCCTAAGGGTTCCATCCGGGTTACGTCGGTAGTGTCTGATCGTGAAAAGATACTGCTGTTGTAATATTCATTTTTAGTGCGTGAGTAAAATGCTCCCGTTTCAATCTTCCCCATGTATCCCCAGGGAAAAACAAACCGCAGATCGTTGCGAAAATCCCCCTGAATGATATAGGATGGCTTTTGTTCCTCAAACAGGTAAACAATTTCTGTTGCATAATTCCATCGGCTGACAGATGTTTCGACATCAATGTAAAATGGAATCCTTCGCAGAAAATCGATACGGGCTTCCGCTTTGGCACTGTTATAATTATTTCCTACAAAAAAATTGGTGGCCAGGGTAAGAGGATAGGTGCCCAGTTTTTCATAGGAAAACAGCCCAAAGAGTTGGTTGACGGATCGCGATGAAAGATTACCTCCGAAACTCCTTTTGAAAGGATATCTTTTTTCCAGATCCAATTGCAGTTCATAGGCTCCCTCTGCTTCATTAAACTGCAACCGGGGGTAAAGATGCCTGAATTTCTCCACCGAAAGCAATCGGAAGTAGTTATCCTTCAATTTTGTAAGGCATATTCCCTTTTTATCGGGCTGCAGGAATGCCTTTGCAAATTCACCTCCCGGGCCGGTATCCTCCGAAACGATTATCCCTGAAACTGTTTTTTCTGGAAATTTGTTGCGAAATTCCATCCTGCGGAATCTTACTTCCTGAATAACGCGTTGGTAAGGTTCAAAGGAAATGATCGAATCCAGGTTTTCCATCACGCACTGGTACCCGGCTTTAAACACCTGTGCATTTTTGCTGAAATCTGTTACGGCAAGGTCGGGAACATCAGGATACAGGATGATCCCCCTGGCCCCTTCGGGCAGGGAATAATCGGAAAAAACCATCAGCATATTCTCCAGCTGCGAAACGATATCATCTACGCTGGGAGGCTCGGGGTTGGAAGACACCACGCTACCAATGATAATGTCGGGTCCAAAGTCTTCCATAACCACATTTACCGGAAAATTGTTAAACATTCCCCCGTCGAACAACACTTTGCCATCAATGACAATGGGCCTGAAATAAAACGGGAAAGTCATGGATGCCCTTACAGATTCTGCCAGATGTCCCCCTTGCATCACCACCGCTTCTTTGTTGGTAATATCAGAAGCAATACAGCGAAAAGGGATAAAAAGGCTGTCGAAATTGCCTTGTGCCACCGCCGAGGCAGGACCCAGTATTTCCATAAACATGAAATCCATCATTCCGGGCGATACAATATTGGAGGGAAGATTTGCGCGAATGAGCTCCTGGAAATTAAAGGCCTGCTCTAATCCATAATTTACCGAGAACCAAACAGGAGCAGGATCGTGATGAAAGAAATAGAAATCGTGCTTTTTGCTGAGCTTGCCTTCTGCAGCATCCAGAAAATCACGGGAATTCATCAATTGAAGTATTTCATCGGGAGCATATCCTGCTGCATACAATCCTCCTACCATGGCACCAATAGAAGTCCCTGCAATGTAATCGATGGGGATGTTGTTTTCTTCCAGTGCTTTGAGCACTCCCACATGTGCCACCCCTTTGGCGCCACCGCCACTCAAAACCACCCCTACGGTTTTTCGGGCATTCTCTCCCGGTTTTTCGACGGAAAAGGCAGGGAATAAGCAGAAAAGCCAAAACAGCATCAACGTTGCAGATTTTATGGCTTCATCGGCCAGAGAAAGGCTATTGAACATATGTTTTAGCGCCATAGCTTTGTCAGTAAGAATAAGTGAGCGATACATACCATGCTGAACCGGCCTGTTTGAGCATGGGGTCTTTCCCTCCCAGAAACACCTGGGAAACAAACTCCATGTCAAGATTGGTGATCACCGACCATATTGCTGAAGGCGAAATGAAAAAGGCCTCCTGATCGGGCAGAGACATCACGGCCAGGCTGCCATTGAAAACGGGAGAAAAAGGGTGTTGCAGGCTCAGGGTAACGGCATACTCAGAGATCATGA
>CAZBGI010000033.1:0-38329 GCA_964491395.1 uncultured Bacteroidales bacterium
GTCCTAGGTTCAAGTCCTAGAGGAGGAGCCAGCAGCCACTAACATGCATAACGTTAGTGGCTTTTTTTATGTTTTACATTGACTTGCCGTTTTTAGCTTCTGCCAACAAACCTGCATGAGCACCTATCGCTCAAAGAACATGAACAAACTTAATCCTGCATGTTCCATTTAACCAATAACTTAAATCAAATCACTTCGAATAAAAATATCACCCTTCAAGCCTCCCTTCAATCGGTTTCAACCATTATTTTTTGATGCAATACTCCACAAACAACCACCAACAACTGATTGTCAACACCTTACATTCACGCCCTCAATTTTGTTTTATCGATATTTTTTATTACCTTAAAGTAGTATTTCAACATCCAGGGCCATTATAAAAACACGTTTCAGACGAAGGGTAAAACTGCAGAAAACAACTTCTCAAAAAAAGGAAAATCTTAAGCGCAGGTACTATTTATTTCGGCACGTCGTATTCCTCCCTAAAAACGAATTATTAATGCAGCCCCTAAAAACATGGAGGATCCAGCTATGAGCAAACAAAATTTCAATTTCGGAGATGTAAAAGGAGATGTAATTGGTGCGGGAGCATCGGGCATCATTGCCAAAAACATTACGGGAAACATTACCCTTGGCACTTCCCGGCTTGAGCAAATGCCTGATGAATACGCAAGGGGGCTGCAGGAGTTTACAGATAAAATCAATCAGCTGTTGCAAAGGCACCACGTCAACCAGGAACAGGTTGCGCCGGTGCAGGAAACCCTGCGGGAATTGTCAAAGGAGGTCGCAGAACTGGAGCCGGATCAGGAGCCCGATTATGTAAAAAAGGTAAGTCTCAAATCTAAACTTGTTTCGGCGGCAGCGGGATTATCAAAACTTTTGCCGATAGGGGCTGAGATTGTGACAGCATTTACCCCCCTTGCCCCTTTCAGCAAACTTATTGGAGAGGCAGTAGAGACCGTGGTAAGTAATGTGGTTAAAGAATAATGCTATGGCAAATCAGAATTTTAATACCGGAAAGGTAGGTCGGGATGTGGTTGGGGCAGGAGCCACCGGAGTGATGGCCTCAGAAATCAAGGGCAATGTAATACAGCTGGTAATCAATTCTCCCGAAGTTGCCGAGAAGTGGGGGAATTTGGAAAGAATGCCAACAGAGGTACCTCAGAACCAGGCAGCAGGAATAGAAGGAAACATCACCCATCAGGACTCAGCATCACTTCAGCAAAGCATCAACGAACTGCTTCAAATCATACAGTCATCCGGAAGCCGGGGAAAGGTGGTAGAAGAAGTGCAGGCAGGTAAGTTTCATATCTCAAAAGTAGACTTGTTGCTGAAAAAAGCGATTTTACTCAAATCGGATGCCGATCAGATGTATTTTGACCACATGGCCAAAAATCGTGCTGCCCCTTCAGCTGGCAGTGGCCGGCAGCAGGTAGATTTGACCCAAATGGTGGCTGGTTTTGAGGAGAAAATCCACAGGAACAAATTACAGGAAGCTTTTGATTTGCTGGAACAGGCCAACCAGATAGATCCTACCAATACAGAGGTTCTGCTGCTCATGGCACAACTGCTCATTGAACTCACTCCTGATGACCCTACTGACGAACAAAAACTCCTGAGACGCATTCAAAACCTGCTCACCTCCCCCAAAAACGATGAAGAACGTTTCCGCCTCGCCCGGGCCACTTTTTTGCTTGCCACTACCAGCGAGCCCATGCATGCAAATCTTTTGTACGATGCACGCGCCATGTTTGAAACGCTGGGACGCCACGAATGGATCCGCCAGTGCGATGAACTCCTGAATTCGTTGTCCTCACACCCGGCCAACTCATCGCCGGGACAGGGATTTCAACCTACAGGTCAGTGGAATGTACAAATTTCCGACTTCCTGGGAAGCACCATGTTTATGCATTTGCATGCCAACGGCCATTTTGAAGCCACACAACAAGCCGGACCATGGGGCATGACGGTTCAGGCCAGTGGGCAATGGGTTTTTACACCCACCCAGCAGCTGCTTCAAATGCAGGGTATGATCAACGGATTTCAGCCTTTCATGATAGGCATCTATATCCACAACCAACAAGGGAATACCTTTTATGCTACCGGAATGGACGGATTTGCTTATACGCTCAGCAAAGTGTAAGACTATGTTTTAAGTATCCCGGCAATTTTCAGTCTGAAAAACTCCCGATTCATCATAAGCAAACCCACCCCCAGCATCACCAGTGAAATACCGGTAATGCCGGCAAAAGGGATCCAACCACCATATAAATCTACCAGAGACAAATCTCCTTCCCACGCATCCTGGGAAGGAGAAATAAATTCAAGCACAGTAACAAATAGATTATTGGCAAGGTGCATCAGGATGGCCAGGCTCAGGCTTCGGGTGTGCCAGTACACCCAACCGATTACTATTCCAACAATCATGGCCGTTACAAACTGCCAGGGGTTCAGATGTATTAAAGCAAAGAAAAAAGAAGAAACAAAAATGGCGGTGGCGGGAGAATATTTTTTCAGCAACCCGTCCAGCATGATACCTCTGAAAATCAGTTCTTCCATCACAGGTGCTGCAATTACTATAACAAGCACATTTGCCCAGTGGTTCATATCACCCAGGGTTTCAAATATTTTTTTGAAGAAGTCTGGCATGGGTATAAGTTGCAGCGTAAAATGGGAAAGAGGAAGGACTACCCCAACCAGGGTGACAATAGCAACCAACAACGACAATGCTACGAGCCGTGAACTTCCCGTCCTGAAGCTAAAACCGGTTTGACCTGTAGATTTATTACGGATGAACCACACAATGCCAAATGCAGTTCCCATAATTACCAGATATTCAACGAGGAATAAAACCTCTGTTTCGAGCAGGTCTTTTAGCAGGTAATTTACAGGCAAAGCCATCAGCATAGAAAGAATAACAATGACAGTAATCGCGAGGCTCTGCCATATTCCCGGGTAAGTCTTAAAGGTATTTTCCTGCACTATATAAAAAATAGAAAGTTGAAAAAGTGTGTCGGATTTGATATGATTTTAAAACGACTTCAAAAATACAAAACAATACATATTGAGCATGCTATAAATATTTATGACGTTGTTTTTTTATTAATTTAGCAAAAAAATCTGTACCATGACGAAAATTGACTCCAAAGTATTGATCATTGATGATGATGAAGATGTGTTGCTGGCCGCAAAACTGTTTCTCAGGCAGCATGTCAGGATTGTTCACACAGACAAGGAGCCCAACAATTTACCGGTATTGCTGAAGAATGAGAGCTATGATCTGATTTTGCTCGACATGAATTTTTCAAGGGATGCCACCAGCGGTAAAGAAGGTTTTTACTGGCTTAACCAGATTCTGGAAACCGACCCTACCGTAGCGGTCATTCTCATTACCGCTTATGGCGACATTGAGCTTGCCGTGCAGGGAATCAAGGAAGGTGCCACCAACTTTTTGCTCAAACCCTGGGACAACAAGAAACTTCTGGCCACTATCAACACGACCCTGGAGGTACATCGTTCCAAAAAAGAGGTGATTGACCTTCGCTCCAAGCAAAAAACGCTCATGGAGCAGGGCGACCAGCCCTTCAGCCATATCATTGGTCAGTCGCAAAGCATGATGCAGGTACTTGCCACGGTAAAAAAGGTGGCAAAAACAGATGCCAACATCCTCATTTTAGGAGAAAACGGCACGGGGAAAGAGGTGATTGCACGGGCCGTGCACCGCGCTTCCCAACGAAAAGACGAAGTGTTTATCAGTGTTGACCTGGGTGCCATCAGCGAATCGCTTTTTGAGAGCGAGCTGTTTGGCTATAAGAAAGGTGCCTTTACCGATGCCAAAGAAGACCGGGCAGGGCGATTCGAGAGTGCCAACAAAGGCACCATTTTCCTGGATGAAATAGGCAACCTGAGCATGCCCCTGCAATCAAAGCTGCTGAGTGTATTGCAAAACAGAAAGGTGATCCGGCTGGGTTCAGTAAAAGAAATTCCCGTAGACGTAAGGTTGGTCTGTGCCACCAATATGCCTTTGTACCAGATGGTGGAGGAAGGAAAATTTCGCCAGGACCTCATGTACCGCATCAACACCGTAGAAATCCATCTCCCTCCCTTGCGGGAAAGAGTGGAAGATATCCCCTTGCTGGTAAACCATTTCCTGGATGTATATTGCAAAAAATACAAAATGCCCTTCAAACGTCTGCATGCCGCAACCCTGAAAAGGCTGGAAAAACACCACTGGCCGGGCAACATTCGCGAACTTCAGCATTCGGTGGAAAGAGCAGTTATCATGAGTGAATCCAACGTATTGCAACCCAACGACTTTTTCCTCTCAACCCAGGAAAAACAGGAAGATGATGCCTTGCTTACCCCCGACACCAACCTGGAAGCTACCGAAAAAATGCTCATCAGGAAGGTCATTGACAAGCATGGTGGCAATATCAGCAAAGCGGCCAAGGAGCTCGGCATTACCAGGGCTTCATTATACAGAAGGATAGAAAAATATGAACTTTAAAAACTTTCGGCTCAATATTGTTTTGAGGGTATTGCTGATTGTAGCAACAGCCGTAGTATTGATCTCCATTGTCCAAAAGCAGGAGTTTATTATCAGCAGCATTATTCTGACGGCATTGACAATCACCCAGATAGTATCGTTGGTAAACTACGTGGAACGCACCAATAGGCGCCTCACTTCTTTTCTGGAATCCATTCGTCACAGTGATTTTGTTTCTTCTTTCTCCGACCAGGGGTTGGGCAAAAGTTTTGATGACCTCAACAATGCCTTCAATGAAGTAATCAACGAGTTTAAAAAAACCCGGGCTTCCAGGGAAGAACATTTCAACTACCTGCAAACAGTGGTGCAGCACATAAGTATTGGCATTATTGTTTTTCAGAAAAACGGGAAAGTAGATATTTTTAACAATGCTTCCAAAAGGATGCTCAAGATTAGCGGCATTCGATACATACACGAACTGGAAAAAACCGATAAAAACCTTACTGATACCCTGATGGCCATGAAAGCAGGAGATCAGAACCTGATAAAGATTTTTATTGAAAATGAATTGTTGCAACTTTCGGTTCGCGCAACCGAATTCAGAATGCGGGGCGAAGATTTTGTGCTCATTTCCCTGCAAAACATCCACAGCGAACTGGAAGCCAAAGAGATGGACTCATGGCAAAAACTCATCAGGGTGCTTACCCACGAAATCATGAACTCCATCACTCCCATTGTTTCTCTCTCGGGCACCGTAAAGGACATTCTCATCAATGAAGAAACCCTCGAGCTCAACAATGATATTGAAGAAGAGGATGTGGAAAGCATTTTAAGCGCCCTCAATACCATTGAAAAAAGAAGCCAGGGATTGCTCAATTTCGTGCAGATATACCGCAACCTGACACGAATTCCCAAACCCAATTTCCGGTACGTCGAAATCAGGGGGATCCTCGATTCGGTGCATGGACTCCTGGAACCCAAGATAAAAGAACAAGGTATTCAGTGCAAGGTGCAGATTTTTCCCAAAGACCTCAAACTTACCGTTGACCCCGATTTGCTCGAACAGGTATTAATCAATCTGGTAATCAATGCTGTGCATGCCCTTAAAGATGTGAACAATCCTACCATCAAAATCATTGCCTCTTTTGCGGCCAACAACAGGGCTCATATTTCTGTAACAGACAACGGACATGGCATCAAACCCGATACAATGGAAAAAATATTTGTACCCTTTTTTACCTCCAAAAAAGAAGGATCGGGTATCGGATTAAGCCTTTCACGCGAAATCATGCGTCTGCACAAAGGCAATATCACTGTCAAATCCAAACCCGGCGAAGAAACCACTTTTACGCTGCATTTCTAAACCGTTAAGACCTGAGGAGCCATGTAACTGCGCTTCCATCTATACAAGCCGCTACCGAATATCGACCTCACTCTTTTGTTCATAAACGTACGTTTAATGTATTGTTTCCGAACACCCTTTGTTTCTCATCCCGATTTTATTTCCCTGTCTCAATCGCTGTTTTTCAAGGCATAACACATGGTGGCATACTTTTCGTTTGCCTGGTTTCGTAAGTTTATTGGTTAATTGATTAAGTGCGAAGGTAAGGGTGTAAAAACCCTTGCCTTTTTCCCTGAAGTTTAACCATTTTAACCCTGGCTCACACAAATTTCTAATGTTAAATCCACAACCATGCAAACGAAACCCTCACTTTTAGTTATTCTTTTATTAATTGGTTTTTCGCTCAGCCAAACTTTCAGTTCGAGTCCCTGGAGCCTGCAGGATTGCATCGAATATGCCATGAAAAACAATATTGAAATCAAGCTTCAATATCTTAATGAGCAAGATGCAGAATCCAATCTGAAGCAGAGTTATGCCAACTTTTTGCCCAGCGTGAATGCAAGCTTCCAGCAAGGATACAGTTTTGGTCGTTCAGTAGACCCTTTTACCAATGAGTTTTCCACTGAACGAATCATGAGGCAAAACAGCAATGCCTCATCTTCAGTGGTATTGTTTTCAGGTTTTCAGAACGTAAATTATCTGCGATACAACCTTCTGAGGAATACAGCCATGCGCTACGATACAGAAAAGCTGCAAAATGACATCATCCTCACCATCGCAGCAGCTTATATGCAGATTCTATACAGCGAGGACTATGTGGAAACTGCCCAGCAGCAGAAGGAAGTTATAAGACAGCAACTGGAACGCACCCGGGCACTTTATGAAGGAGGCACCCTACCCAGAGGGAGCGTACTGGAGATTGAATCGCGGCTGGCAGAAGAAGAACTCAACCTTATTACTGCCCGCAACAACCGTCGGATGGCTTACCTTGAGCTCATTCATATCCTGGATCTTGACCCTGCTGATGAATTTACCATTGAACGACCTCAAACCGAGATAACCGACAGTGAGCCAATCGCCAATCCACAGACCATATTTGAAAAAGCCTTACAGGTGCAGCCCTCTGTAAAATCTGCCGACAGCCGGGTAAAGATGGCAGAAAAACAGATTTCCCTTGACCGGGGTCGTTTGAGCCCTACTTTGCTTCTGGAAGGGAGCATGGGTACCGGATATTCTGAAGCCTCCATGCAATTTGCCCGTATGATAAATACGGGAGAAGAACAGATTGGATACCTTGCAGACCAGACTCCGGTCTATGCAGAGCAATTTACCACGGTTTTTGAAAAAAAACCATACAGGGATCAGATTCGCGACAACTTTAGCCAATACGCAGGCCTTTCTCTTCGCATACCTGTTTTCAATAAATGGGAAGTGCGAACACGCATTCAACAGTCGCGTGTAGAGCTTGACAGGGCCCTGAATCAGGCACAACTTACCCGCAACAATCTTAATAAAGCCATACAACAAGCACATGCCGATGCTTTGGCCGCTTTACAAAAATACCAGGCTACAGAAAAATCACTGGATTCATTTACTGAATCCTTCCATTATACACAACAACGTTTTGAGCTGGGCATGGTTAGTTCTGTAGAGTTCAACGAGTCCCAGACCCGCCTGGCCACTGCGGAAAGGGACGTTTTACAGGCAAAATATGATTATATCTTCAAAATGAAAATCATGGAATTTTATATGGGAGAAGGATTTAAGTTATAAGACAGGTTTTTCAGGTTTATCCGTTTTGTTTTTGCGGCATCTTTGGCAGGATGCCGTTTTTTCTTGCCTGCCTGAAGTATCCCAAACAATCCCCCTCTCTGGATTGTTACCAAAGCAATGAACTTAAAAACATATAAAACTCATGGAAAAACCCGCACCGACCCAACTTGACATACATCCATTGCTTAAAAAGAGATGGAGCCCCCGTTCGTTTACGTCTCAAAAAGTAGAAAATGAATCTCTTGCCCGCATTTTTGAAGCTGCACGATGGGCTCCCTCGAGCTTTAATGATCAACCCTGGCGTTTCATTGTTGGCCGAAAAGGAGACGAGACATGGGACAAGATCCTGGAAACACTGACAGAATTTAATCAGCAGTGGGCAAAGCTTGCGCCGGTGTTAGTAATAAGTGTGGGAAAAAAGATTTCTGCCAAAACCGGTAAACCTAACAGGGTGTTCCAGTACGACGTTGGACAAAGTGCTGCCTATATTACCTTCCAGGTAATGCAGGAAGGATTGTTTATTCACCAAATGGGAGGTTTGGACAGGGACAAGGCAGCAAAAATTTTCCATGTGCCCGATGATTCTCAGGTTCTTACAGCCATGGCCATAGGACACAAAGGAGAACCGGATTTACTGGACGGTGACTTTGTGGAGATGGAGAAATCTGATCGCGACAGGTTGCCTGCTTCAGAGATTGTTTATGAAGGCCAGTTTGGCCAATCTGCTGATTTCTCCTCTAAACGTTAATTCAACCCTTCACAAAGGCCAATTCATTCTTTTTTATTAGATTTGTTTACTCTTTTTAAATTATAAGGTGGGGTTTGATGGAAGTTTTGCTTTCACTTATCCACCTCCTTCGAGGCATTGCTGGCATCTTCAATACTGTTTAAGGTCTGTTCTTAATCAACTGAATACATGAAACCGCACATCAATGATTAGCATTTATCATGGGATACAAGGATATAGATAAGGATTTGGAAAAACTGCCCCGCTGGAAAAAGCGATTATATATTATCATCTTCCGGGCCGATACTTTTTACGGAAAATTGTTCGATGAGCTGCTATTGGTGTTAATTTTATTAAGCGTGGTAGTGGTAATGATGGAAAGTGTTTCCGAAATAAGGGAACAATACTGGTCAATGCTTTACATCACCGAGTGGATTATTACCTTGGTGTTTCTCATCGAATATATACTGAGATTGATTTGCCATCCCCAACCCCAAAAATATGCCGTCAGCGGTTTTGGGATTATTGACGTGCTCGCCATATTGCCCACCCTGATCTCCTCATTCATCCCGGGGCTGCAGCCCCTGGTGGTTATCAGAGCCCTGCGTCTTTTGCGCATCTATCGCATCCTGAAGCTCACCCATTACGTGAGAGCCAGCCATCAATTGATTTTAGCCCTGAGGAACAGTTTCAGGAAAATATTTATTTTTATGATATTTGTTGCTATTTTAGTATTGCTGCTGGGGAGTGTAATGTATGTTATTGAAGGAGCGCAAAACGGATTTTACACCATTCCACTGAGTATTTACTGGGCAGTGATTACCCTCACCACTGTAGGATACGGAGACATTGTTCCGGTTACCGGATTAGGAAAGTTCATCGCTACCTTCATTATGCTGCTGGGATACAGCATCATCGCCATTCCCACAGGAATTGTATCATCTGAAATAACCAAAGAGAGAACCAAGGAGAAAACCGGAAGTGTGGAATGCAGAAACTGCGGGGAGACTGAACACCTTTCAGGAGCGATATATTGCAATACATGCGGACATGCATTGTAAGTATTTTGCGTAAAACCCGAAATTTTTATCATCTGTCTTTTTGTATCTTTACCCGATGTTAAAAAAACTCCATCTGGTGAAAAATCTCCGGTTTAATTCCCGGGTTGTACTTTGGGTTTTTATCCTGATGCAGCTTGGAACTCCTGTATCCCTTCAGGGGCAAACCCCAAAATACAGCAATGAGTTTCTTTCCATTGGTGTTGGAGCCAGGGCATTGGGCATGTCGGGAGCATTTGTTTCCGTAGCCCCCGATGCTACAGCAGGATACTGGAACCCGGCAGGATTGACCCGCGTGGAATCCAACATTCAGATTGCGCTTATGCATACTGAATATTTTGCCGGCCTTGCACAATATGATTTCGGAGCACTGGCTTTTAATCTGGATGAAAAAAGTGCCCTGGGATTCACGTTTCTGCGCTTTGGCATTGATGATATTCCCGACACCTCCGAACTGATTGATGCGCAGGGAAATTTCAGATACGACCTGATTCGCTCCTTTTCTGCTTCCGACAACGCTTTTTTGATTTCTTACGCCCGCAAACTCAATGATAAGCTGAGCCTGGGAGTAAACACCAAAATCATTCGTCGTACGGCCGGAAGTTTTGCCGGCGCCTGGGGCTTTGGAATTGATGCAGGACTCCATTATACCTTATCTCACTGGAACTTGGGTATCATGGGCCGCGATATTACCTCCACTTTCAATGCCTGGAACTACCAGCTCGATGACAGAATGCGGGAGGTTTTTACCATTACCGGCAACAAAATACCCGAAAACAGCCTTGAAATAACCCTCCCACAAGTTGTGCTGGGTGCCTCCCGCAGCTTCCTGTTTGTTGACAAAATTGGCCTGCTGGCTTCGGCTGACCTCAACATTACCACCGACGGAAAAAGAAATGTATTGCTCAAAGGTGATCCTTTCAGCATAGATCCTTCATTGGGCCTGGAAATTAATTACAAACAAATAATATATCTCAGAACAGGAATCGGAAACTACCAGGAGTATTCAACTCCGCAAGAGACAAAAACACGCTCAATGCAGCTCAATATGGGCATTGGCATTGTTATCAGAAAGGTGCTGGCAATTGATTACGCCCTAACCGATGTGGGAGACAATTCCATTGCCTTGTATTCCAATGTTTTTTCTCTCAGGTTCAACATTAACAGAAAAGAAAGGAATCCCTGACTTTTTTATTCATTACAGACATCAGTCTTTCAGGCTTACAAATGAGTGCATACATGCAACTGGCGACAAAATATCATACTACATACCCTCCTGGTGGTAAAAATTACAGAGGTGTAAACAGTCATGTACTGTTTCTTCTCCTGCTGGTTTTTGCTTCTCTTAGTAGCAAAGCGCAGAATTTTGGAAATGAATGGATCAACTATGAACAACAATATTTTGCCATCCCCGTATATGAGCAGGGAGTTCACCGGATAGATTACACAACGCTAATCAATGCAGGAGTGCCCGTGGGAAGTTTCGATCCCCGGTCTTTTCAGATTTTTGCCCGTGGAGAAGAACAACCTTTGTTGGTTAAAAATGAAAGCACCGGATTGTTTAATCCCGGTGACTATATCGAATTTTATGCGGACAAAAACAATGGATGGTTTGATGAGGGGTTTTATGAAGACCCGGAAAAACACCCCAACCCCAACTACAGCCTTATCAATGATACCATCACCTATTATCTGACCTGGAACAATTCTCTCAACAATAGCAGGTACCTTGTTCAGGAGGACAATAATTTTGAAGGATATTCCCCGGCGCCTTATTTCTGGCACACTTCGCACCTGGATTTCACCTCCACTTACTATGCAGGGGAGACCAACAATTATGGCGTAACCGAGCCCGGCTATACTGAAGCTGAGGGGTGGTTTGATGCCGCTTTAAACCTTGGCGAGAGCCGCACCCACACCCTTCCCACACCCAATATTTATACGGCAGGACCTTCGGCACAGGTTGAAATGGCCGTGGCCGGCGCATCCAATTACCGCCCTCTGGACCCCGATCATCACCTGCAAATTCAATTTGCCGGTCAAATGATTGATACCATTTATGAAGGGTATACGCTGCTCAAATTTCAGCATCCGGTTCCCGCCAATAACCTCAACAGTTCCGGCACACCCTTCGTTTTTAGCTCTGTCAATTCTCTGGGTACACCCGTTGACCGCTCTGCCATTGCCTACGTTTCAGTTAAGTATCCTCACAATTTCAACCTGAATGACCAGCCCAACGTGCAAATGGAGCTCCCCCCTTCTTCAGGAAACAAAACACTGATTGCTTTCACCGGTTTTGCGTCAGAAACCCCGGATAGTGTATGGGTGTATAACCTCACGCATGGTGAAAAGTCAAAGGCTTTTCGGCAGGATGAAACTTACAGGGCCTTGATCAGCTTTCCCAATCAAACCCGGAACCTCTTTGTTACCTCCGAGGCTCAATACATTCAGGTTTCCACCATCAAACCTGTTTCTGATGATCCCAGCGCCTATGCCCGGTTTACCAACTTCATGGATCCTGCACATTTCAATGCTGATTACCTGATGATTACCCATCACAGCCTGATGGAACCGGCCCGGAATTTCCGGGATTTCAGAAATTCAACAGGCTACAAAGTATTACTGGTGGATGTGGAAGAGCTGTATCATCAGTTTGCCTACGGAATAAAAAAACACCCGCTTGCTTTGCGCAATTTTGCCGCATTCACCCTTGCCGGTTTTGAGCAAAAACCCCAGAACCTCTTTTTAATCGGGAAAACACGAAGTGCTGTAAATTACCGCAACAACAACTCCATTTATGCCTCTTCACTGGTACCCTCCATGGGCAATCCCCCCTCAGATATACTTTTTACCTCAGGGCTCGACAACCAGGGGTACGCTCCCGCGCTTGCCACCGGCAGACTTGCCGCGCAAACTCCTGAACATGTCACCCTATACCTCGACAAAGCAATTCAACATCACAACGCGCAGCAAACTCCGCAGGAATGGATGAAAAACATCCTCCATTTTGGGGGTGGCTCAAGCATCAACGAACAAAACCTGCTGGCAGGATACCTCGGGCAATACCAGAGAACCATGGAAGACACCCTGTTTGGCGGGTATGTGAGAACGTTTCTGAAAAGCTCAACTGACCCTATACAAATCAACCAGTCCGACTCACTCAAGGAAATCATCAATAACGGGGTTAGCTTTATGACTTTTTTCGGACATGCTGCCGGAATAGGATTCGACATCAGCATCGATTATCCTTCCGAGTACAGCAACTATGGCAAATACCCGTTTTTGGTGGCCAATTCCTGTTTTGCCGGCGATATCTTCGGCAGTGGCGTCAATTCCAGTGAAGAGTTTGTTTTGATTGAAGAAAAAGGAGTCATAGGATACCTGGCAGCCACAACAGCGACAGGTGCTTTTGAACTGAACCGCTATTCCAATGAATTTTTCAGCCACGTAAGCGGTAAAAGTTATGGGAAACCTGTGGGTCATATGCTCAGAGAAACCATTCGCGAGATCCAATCCTCCAATCCATACATTAGGAATGTTTCCCTGCTCAATACCCTTCATGGTGACCCGGCTGTTACCCTCAATGCACAGTCCAAACCTGACTACACGCTGGAATCCGGTGATATTTTTTTCTCTCCCGAAGATGTAACCACAGAAGTTGACTCTTTTGCTGTTCACATTATTTCTACCAACATTGGCAAAGCTGAGCAGGATTCCATGTTTGTGGATGTAGAAAGAAGATTCCCTGATGGGGAAACAGAAATCTATCAACGCAGGATACGCACTACCTTTTTCAAGGATACTATCACGCTCATGATGCCCGTAGATAGCGAGCGGGGTGTAGGCATCAATCAGTTCACCGTTACTTTGGATGCCCTTAATCAAATGGATGAAATTGAGGAAACCAACAATGTGGCATCCAACAATGTGTTTATCAAATCCTCGGACATCATACCGGTATACCCTCCCAACTATGCGCTGGTTCCTTCCTCTACCGTCACCCTGAAGGCATCAACGGGCGATCCGTTTATTGCAGAAAAAGACTATATTTTTCAGTTGGACACATCCCCGGCTTTCACCAACCCGGTGATGCAAACTGTTGCACACAAAGGAGGTGTGGTACAATGGAGTCCACCCCTGCAACTTTCAGACAGTACTGTGTATTTTTGGAGAGTAAGCCTTGATTCCGTTTATTCAGGCGAATATGTATGGCGACATAGCAGCTTTCAATATATTGAAGGACTGAAAGGTTGGAGTCAGTCGCATTTTGACCAGTTTAAAAACAATACTTACAGTTATGTATCGCATAACCCCGAAGAACAAAACTGGGAGTTTGTCAACAGCATCAATTCCGTTCAGGCCCAAACCGGCATTTACCCGTACCTGGCATGGACAGAGCAATACATCCGAAAAAACGGGGTAAACCTTGAAATTTTCTCCTGCCTGGCTGATGTAGGTAATGGAATGTATTTTGCAGTATTTGACCCTGTATCGGCAGATCACTGGATTAGCATTAACCAGGGGAACAATCTGGGTCAATACAACAATTTTCATTGCCGCATCAGAGACAACAACACCTTTGATTATTATTCCACCTCAGAAGAATGGCGGGAGCGAATGCGAGCCTTCATTGATACCGTTCCTGAGGGTCATTATGTACTGGCTGCAAGCCACCGCAACCATAATGCGGAAAACTTTCCTGAAGAGCTATACCAGGCATTTGAAAGCCTGGGAAGTGCCAACATACGCTCCCTTAGCAACAATACGCCTTATTTGCTTTTCGGACAGAAAGGTGCCCCCATCGGTTCGGCCAATGAAGTGATAGGCTCAGCCATCACATCCGTTATTCAGCTCAATGACAGCATTAACACCAACTGGGATAAAGGCAGCATCCTCTCTGAGAAGATTGGCCCGGCAAGCCATTGGGAAACCCTCTATTGGGCCCAGGAAAGCCTTGAGCCCATCAATACCGATACTGTACGACTCGATATTATTGGTCTGGACCACAATGAGAATGCCGATACATTGCTTACAAACATTTCGCCCAACCAGACTACCATCGACTTATCCAACCAGGTAGATGCAACGGAATATCCCTACTTGCAGCTGATGGTAACCATGAGGGATGACGAAAACCGTACACCCGCCCAGATGAAACACTGGACAGTGGTGTATGAAGGAATTCCTGAAACAGCCCTGGACCCCTCCATCCATTACGTTTTTGAAAAAGATTCGGTTGCTGAAGGAGAAAGCATCCTGTTTTCTACCGCTATTCATAACATCAGCGATTATGATATGGACAGCCTGAAGATAAATTATTGGATCATGGATCAAAACAGGGAAATGCATCCCCTGGATTATCCGCGGCAGCAACCGCATAAGGCAGGGGACATCCTCATTGACACCATTAACTTTGACACCAAAGGCCTGACCGGCAACAACAGCCTGTGGATGGAGGTTAATCCCCAAAACGACCAACTGGAACAGTACTCCTTTAACAATGTAGGACAAATTCCCTTCTTTGTGGAAAAAGACAAAAGCAACCCCATACTCGAGGTTACCTTTGATGGGATTCAGATAATGGATGGTGATATTGTTTCGGCAAAACCCTTTATTCACATTAGCTTGCGCGATGAAAACCCGTTCCTGGCCCTGAATGATACCACCCTGATAAAGGTTTTTCTCACTGCTCCCGGAAATTCCGAAGCCAGGAGGTTGTATTTCCAATCAGAAGGAAAGGAGAACATGCGATTTTATCCGGCCTCCTTGCCAGAGAATGTATGCGGGATTGAACTGGAACCCGTGTTTGACACAGACGGTACCTATACCTTGCGAGTACAGGCCACTGACAAATCCCTCAATGAATCGGGTGACAATGATTTCCTGATCAATTTTGAGGTTGTAACGGAATCTACCATCACAGAGATACTCAACTGGCCCAATCCTTTCTCTACCGCAACACATTTTGTTTTTACCCTTACCGGGTCACAGCTTCCTACCTACATGAAAATTCAGATACTAACCCTGACAGGAAAAGTAGTCAGAGAAATAGATATGGCTGAACTGGGTCCTATTCGTATTGGAAGAAACATTACCCAATATGCATGGGATGGCACGGATCAATTTGGAGACAGGCTGGCTAATGGTGTATATTTGTACAGGGTAATCACCAATATTGACGGAAAGCAGATAGATATGAACCCTACCGATGCTTCACGGTATTTTCATGAAGGATTTGGAAAAATGTATTTAATGAGGTGAAATAAGGAAAAAGGACAACAGGCAGAGGGAAACGCACTTTTCAGTTGGAAATTTTATACCCAGGAAAAAAAGCAAAAGGAGCCATTCAGCATGATGAATTATGCGGTAAAGATATTGATTTCGTTCGGGGAAGCTGTTCAGGGCAACAGCAAATTCCTTTACTGGCTAATGCACAACGGCTACCCGGAGCTTGCCGCACTGGCCAATGCAATCCACACCAATGAGGAGGCTTTCCAGTGGCTGATGAAGCACAGATATCCACATTTCGCAGCCTTTAGCAAGGCCATTTGGGAAGATGAAAAAGCATTGCAATGGCTGAAGGAAAAAAAGTTTGAATTTCTTGCCTTGCTTGCCGAAGCCGTCAACGACAAAGAGGAGTCTTTGCGATGGTTGCAGGAAAATAATCTTCAGGTTTTTATTATTATTTGCAAAAAAATAAAATCTTTCAAAATCCAACGCATGGAGGACCTTGATGACTATCATAAAGGCCCTTTCAGCGATTAAAAAATTTTAACCAACATGAGTTATACCTATGAATATCCAAGGCCTGCCGTAACCACAGATGCCGTAATTTTCAACATGAAAGGGGATGAAAAACTCAACATCCTGCTCATCCAACGACAAAATGAACCCTTTAAGGGGCAATGGGCCTTGCCAGGTGGTTTCCTGGAGGAAGATGAAACCCTCGAGCAATGTGTTGCCAGGGAAGTGGCAGAAGAAACCGGACTTAAAGATATTAAATTCTATCAGCTGGAAGCTTTCAGCAAACCCGATCGTGATCCCCGACATCGCACCATAAGTATTGCTTTCTGGGGCTTCAGCAAGAATCAATCAAAGATCATTGCCGGCAGTGATGCTGTTAATGCCCAATGGTTTAACCTCACCAAACTCCCTGAACTGGCCTTTGATCATGAAGAGATCATAAAAAAAGCCCTTGTCAGGGCTTTGGAAATTATGGCAGAATAAAATCTGATATTCTTACACTAAGTTTTTCAACACGGCCCTTACAATGTTCTCAGCTCCTTCTGCTATTTGCATGATATTGGCATCAAGCATATAGCAAGGAGTTGTGTACACATTGTTTTGGGCATCAATGACAACCTCACCATGTTGAGTGGCTTTGTGTTTCGCTCCCAGCTTTTCAAGCGCCGCAGCGGTATCTTTGTCCTGCCCGATGGTAAGTTCCACATCTCCCAAAATTCTGGCTATCAATACCGGTGAAATACACAATGCGGCAATGGGCTTGCCCGCTTTATGCATGCTTTTGATGATTTCCGCCACTTCTGCATTGACAGAACATTCCGGACCCTCAAAAGCAAACGTACATAAGTTTTTGGCTACCCCAAAGCCACCCGGAATCAGCAGGGCATCAAAATCGTCAGCCTTGCACGCAGCCAGGGGTTTGATGTTGCCCCGTGCAATGCGCGCAGATTCCACCAGTACATTCCTTTTCTGATCCATTTCTTCGCCGGTAATATGATTGATAACATGATGCTGATCTACATCAGGGGCAAATATTTCGTAATCGGCTCCTTGCTTTTTTATGGCAAGCATACTTAAGGTGGTTTCATGAATCTCAGACCCATCGAAAACACCACTTCCTGCTAATACTATTGCAAACTTTTTCATTGTCAGTTTTTTTGTGGTTTATATTTCCTTTATACATTTTACACAAATATAGAAACAGTCGATGAAAAAGCAAAATTCAGACTCTAAATATGTCTTAAGAAAGAACAAGGCTATTCATAACGCAGAGAGGTTACAGGATCTTTGGACGCCGCTTTTCGTGCTGGCATATACCCGAATATAATACCAATACCTGCAGAAACGATGAAGGAGATTAAAATGGACGAAACGGAAACTATGGTCAGAATATCCGTAAATCTCATGATAAGCCGGGAAAGGGCAATGCCCAGAAAAACACCGACAATACCTCCTGATATACTGATAAACACCGATTCGGCAAGAAACTGAAATACCACATCTGTTTTTTTGGCGCCTATGGCAAGGCGTATACCTATTTCCCTGGTACGCTCCATTACAGAGGCCAGCATGATATTCATAATTCCTATTCCACCCACCAGCAATGAAATAGCAGCAATGGCACCCAGAACAATATTAAAAACATCTTTGGCCCTTTGCTCTTGCTCAAGCAGCAACTCCGGAATGATAACCTCAAAATCTTCTACCCTGTTGTGTCGTCTTTCCAGCATACGTTGAATAACATCTGCAGTAGAAGAAAGCATTTCAGAGTTATCTACCTGTACTACAATCCTGTCCAACTGATGATAACTCCTGGGTTTTTCCTCTTCTTCATTATTGTTGCCCCGCCTTCGTCTGCTCTGGTTTCGCATTTCCTGGATATCAGCAGCGGAAACAGCCGACCGGTTCATAAATCGCAACAAGGCAGTATTGACAGGAATGTACACCATATTGCCAAACTCACTGATACCCAGTCTCTCCGTTGACTCTCCTCCTCCACTTCTATCCTCGGCTATTCCGATTACGGTAAGCCAGTTGTTGCCCAGCTTGACCTGTTCCCCGATGGCCTTATCATTGCCAAAAAACACGACCCTGGCCTGGTTGCTGAGAATGCAAACGGGAGCTCCCGAATTCAAGTGCTTTTCTGTGAAGTTGGTTCCCTGCGCAAGATCGATGCCGAATAGCTCAAAATAATCAGGATTGATGCCTGCAACCCTGATGGGTCTTCTTATCCCGTGATGATAACCAAAAGTATTTATTTCAATCTCCGGACTTATTCGTTTTACCCCGGGAATCAGCTCCTTGATGCTCCAGGCATCGGTTAGGGTTAAGCCCGGCGAGAATCGGCCCTTCAGCAGTTCTTCATGGCTGTCATCCTCCGAAAAAAGAGGCCTGATGATAATATTATTCACCCCTACCAGTTTCATCTGGTCCAGAATTTCCTGCCGGGCTCCACTTCCTATGGCAAGCATGGCAATTACTGCACCCACGCCAAATATAATACCCAGAGCTGTCAGCAGAGAGCGGAATTTGTTGGCAAAAACCGCATCCATGGCAATATTCAGGTTATAAACAAAACGTTGTGATTTGATCATAGGAATGGTTATAGATTAATCAACCGAAAATCTTCAGGACTCCCCGGTATGTTTAAATATACCTCTTCTCCTTCTTCCAGGCCCTGCTTAATAATGATTTGGTTCTCGTTGCGCATTCCCGGTATTACCTCCTGGCGCACAATCCTGTTTTGCATGTCTTTATAAACAAAACTCAGCGAGTCCTGCAAATGAATGGTTTCTAAGGGCACAAATATCACATCCTCTTCTACATGTGTAATAATGGTATTTTTTGTGGTCATGGCCGGCCGTAGAATTGTATCGGATTCATTAATACGGAGCTTGACCTCAAAAACCCGTGCATCCTGGTTTGGGCGCTGTTCGCCAATGTTGGCAACCTCGGTTACATATCCGCTGAATCTTTTGTCAGGAAAAGCATCCACCACAATTTCAGCCTCCTGATCCTTTGCTATTTTACTAATGTCAACCTCATTGACATACGTACGGCTCATCATTACCGAGAAATCAGGCAAAGTGGCCACAGTATTGTCCCATGTACTAATCTGAGAACCAACCGTAACTTTGGATCCATCCCAGTTTCGCCGGTAGATGACCATTCCCTCGCGGGGAGCGGTAATGGTAAAATCATTAAGCACCTCATTCATATTGTCATATCGCCGCTGCATCTGGGTAAGACTTGCAGTAACCTCCTGCATTTTAGCCTTGGCCTGCTCCAGCCGTAGCTCATAATTGTGAGAAGCTTGTTCGTAAGCCCGTTTGGCCTTATCCAGGTTGATCTCTGCAGTGCGGATAGCAGCGGGAGGTTCGAAGGAACTTTGATCTAAGTCTATTCGGGCCTCTTCAAGGGCATACTCCAGATTCACCAAATCATTGCGTGCCTGCCGCAACTCCATGGTAGTATCCAGCCGGGTTTGGGTATGGGAAGTCTGCAACTTTTCAAGTTCTGTCTCCATATCTTTTATGCGGTTGCTTATTTCGGTACGATCAAGCGTAGCAACCCAGTCACCCTCTTTAACCACGCTCCCCTCAGGAATCAACTCGCTGATTTGTACATTCCATAAGCCTACTGTGCGCAAACCCGAGGGACCCTGAATATTCTCTGAATTTTTAGCTTCCAGTTCACCGCTGGTATAAACACTCACCTTGAAATCTCCCCTCTCCGCAGTAACCTTTATGTGCTCTGCTACTGAGGGTTCCGACCGCAGGAAATACCATAAAGTAATGGCCAGTAAAGCCAATAAGGGCAGGATAAATTTTTTCTTATTATGCATAAATATTGAATATAGTTGAAATAATGATGCTTTTTATAAATACAACCCCATGAGAAACCCAAATCTGCTATAGGCTTTATCTTCCACAAAACGCCAAACCCCGAATTCCTCTTTCCCCATGCAAAATGCTTCTATTGGATTAACGAACAAAACCTGTAAAACTTATAGCAGCTCAAAATTATTGTAATTTTTCATATCTTAAAACCTTATTTAGGATTATTGTGTAATATCTTCCCATTTCCCGGTATATCATTTTGATTTTAAATAAAAGCATCTGAAGAAATCGATCAGGCCATTGTATTCAAACCACTCAGACCAGGAGACCCAAACCCTGGATTTTGTATACGAACGTACACATCTCAGCCCTCAGTCATATTTAACATTTTTTTCACAAACAAATGTTTGAGGTTGGTTTTTTTTATTTATATTTGGTCTAAATTAAAATAAGCGCTCAAACAAATAAAAATCAAAAAAAGAATTTTACTATGAGAAAATACATCTTATCCTCCGTAATGAGTTTGTTCTTAATTTTGGGAACCGGACTGGTTTTATCAGCCAACGAACCTGAAACCCAAAAAGAGACCTCCACAAGTTGCTGCTCAGAAAAAACAGCACAGGCAACAGAAACAGCAGCCAATTGTTCAGGTGAGAAAAAAACTCAAACAGCATCCACCAGCAAATCAGATTGCACTGACAAGAGTGCAAAAGCAGCGAACTGTGACAGCAAAGACAGCAAAGCCAGTGCAGCAAAAGAAGAAGTAAAAATGATACAAACCAGCAGTGCTGCAAAATCAGATTGCACAAGTTCAGCAGCCAAAACCCCTTGTACCGGCGTAAAAACTACACAAGCTGCTTCTTCTCAATCTGGCGAATGCGTCAAGTTGCCTTCAGGCATCAAAAGTCAGCAAGCCAGCAAAGAAAATTAAAAAATAACCAATTTCCCTCTTAATTATTATTTTCAATTACTGTGCTTTTTTCCCTGGTCCGAGTATTCGGGCCGGGGTTTTTTAATAAGTGCATAGTTCTTTCCAGGAAAAAACCTTTCATAATTGTCTATATTTGCAAAAAACATTCTCATGGAAACAGCCAGAACGATTTATAAAGGGAATTACCGCACAGAAGCCACCCATGTTCTCTCATCCGAAAAAATCATCACCGATGCTCCATTGGACAACAATGGAAAAGGAGAGGCATTTTCGCCCACTGATTTGGTGGCTACTGCTCTTTGCAGCTGTATGATTACCCTGATGGGCATTACAGCCGATGGAAAGGGATTTACCCTGGGAGAAGTAAGTGCCAAAACCACGAAAGTTATGGCCGCCAATCCGCGCCGCATCTCCCAAATCATTATCGCATTGGATTTAAGTGCCAAAACTTACACTGATAAAGAAAAAGCTATACTTGAAAATGCGGCCAGGCATTGCCCGGTGGCCAAAAGTATTCACCCCGATATCAAGGTTGATGTTTCATTTCATTTCTAGTTCTCCATGCATACATTTTCAGAAATCCGGCCCGGCATCAAAGGCCAAACAGTTCGCACAGTAAACACCACAGATACTGCCATGCACTATGGTTCAGGCTTGGTGGAAGTTTTTGCCACTCCGGCCATGATAGCGCTGATGGAAAAAACAGCACACGAAAGCATTCAGCCTCTTTTACCCGATGGGTTCCTGACCGTAGGCAGCGAAGTGAACATTAAACACATTAAAGCCACAGGACTCAACAAACAAGTGAGAGCAGAATCTGTGCTGCTGAGTGTTGAAAGAAAAAAACTGACGTTTAAGGTGGAAGCTTATGACGAGGAAGGTAAAATAGGTTTTGGCACCCATACACGCTACATCATAGAAAAGAAACCTTTTTTGGAAGCATTGTAAATGATTCCTCAGGAACCCAAAGCCTCCAGGTATTTCATGATATATTCTCCCGCTTTGGCTGATTTGTATTGCACAATATACCGCGGATGCTCCAATGGGACAATACGATCAAAAAAACCATGTTCCCGGTTGATGTGAGACAGGACTTTGTAGTTCTTTCCTGTCCCCAGGCAAAAGCAAACATCGGTTTTGCATCCTGCTGCAATATAAGCACGGATGGATGTTATAGCAAACGGCAATATCCGTTCCTGAAGTTCGAAACTGTCGTAATAATTAAAATTTACCTCACGCCCCTTACTGTTTTTCTTTACAAATCCCAACGGACATATGGAATTAATGTAAAAATCCCGGTAAAATTTTTCAACACCCCCATAAGCCTCAATGACCTGGTAAACAAACACCGAAGAGGGTTCATGGGTTGACACATCTTTGATTTTTAGTCCACAATTTTCTGTAAGCCGCTTGGTGTCCGTAAAAGGTATCCCTGTTACACCGGCTCCGAACCGGCCAGGATTGATGGCCAGAATAAGCCGCCGCTCATGATTGTCACTATAAAACTTACGGTAGAAAGCCGATGAAACCCTTAGCGCTTCCGGATTTTCCCTGAAAGGGTTCATTACCCTGATTCCTGAAGGTAGGGAAACATTTAATTGCAAAGATTCATTGAATTTAATAACCCGATCAGCAAAATATTTCATACTATTATTTTCAAAAAAAGGCTGTTTTAAAGTAAATTTCGTCCGCAATGTAGTTCGGGAAACTTCCCATAGCGTTTGTATGAACAACATCCGGTTTTGGGCAGATATCCGCTTCGGCAAGTGCCGGATTGAGCCATTCGAACAGCCCGGCCACCAGCTAACCATCGGTTTTGGGGACAGTCACGATATCGTTGCAGACGTGTCGGAGACTTCTCTGTTACTTTCTTCCGAAATCAGCGGGGATTTCGCCCCAGTTGCGCGTATCCCACTTAAGAATTTTATTGGTCCACGTATTTTGTTTCAGCCAGTTTTCGGCTCGTTCAATATAATCGAAAAGCTTCTCATTTGCGGGTTCCTCCTGCAGTGTAGTCTTTGCTTTTTTATTACGTACCCAGGCTATCGCCGTCATGCTGTCGGTATAAATAGGCAAGTGAATGTTTTTTTGTTTACACAAGGCAAGAGCATGAACGATGGCCAGAAACTCCCCCACGTTATTGGTACCTTTGGGTAGTGGACCCACTTTAAAAAGCACGCTGTTGTCAGCGGTATACACTCCCTGGTATTCCATGTTTTTGGAAGCTGAACTGTATGCAGCATCTACGGCAATGCTTGCTTTTACAGGACCCCCTCCGGCATTGGGATTTGCAGGAGCTGCCGGAGCGGCATTCTTTCCAATGTGTTTATAAAACGGCTCATTAACAGCCTTTCGTGCCTGGGCTTCATTCTCAAAGGATTTATATTTAGCGCCCGGATAGTTTTTGATGGCTTTTTCACAGGCTTTCCAGGTTGCAAAAACCCCTGTTTCATGTCCATCCCAAACAACATAATATTTCTTCTTTGCCAAAATGCAGATATAAATTTAAAAAGATTACTTAAATGAATCCCATCCCTGGGCTCTCAACGTAACAATATTGCCCGAAGTGGAAACCATATCGGTTTGTGCAGGATTCTCTGTAATATGTCCAATGATTTTGATACGCTCTGCATCTTTTACCTTTTCGTAGTCTGTCTGCCGAATGGTGAATAAAAGTTCATAATCTTCTCCTCCATTCAGGGCAAAAGTAGTGGGATCAATTTTAAACTCATGGGCAACGGCAGCCGTTTGCATATCAACCGGTATTTTTTCTTCATAAATAACAGCACCCTTGTTAGATGCCTTGGCTATATGCTTTATTTCCGATGCGAGTCCGTCGCTCACATCAATAAGAGAGGTAGGCTGTATCTGCAGACTATCCAGCATCTCCACCACATCTCTGCGGGGCTCGGGTTTTAATTGTCTTTCCAGCACATAATGGTAACTGCTGACATCGGGTTGCATATCAGGGTTGGCTTTATAAACCTCTTTTTCGCGCTCCAGGATGAGCAGACCAGCATAAGCAGCCCCCAGGTCACCACTAACACAAATCAGATCTCCCGTTTGTGCACCCGAACGATAGGCAACTTTGTCTTTATGAACCGTTCCCATGGCAGTAACAGAAATAAAAAGCCCGGTTTTGCTGCTGGTAGTATCTCCTCCCACCATATCTACTTTGTACTTTTCGCAGGCCAACAACATCCCCTCGTAAATTTCTTCAAGGGCTTCCACGGTATATTTACTGGAAACTGCCATTCCCACAATCACATGCGTGGGTTTGCCATTCATGGCATAAATATCTGACAGGTTAACAGCAATTGATTTATACCCTAAATGCTTCAACGGAGTATACATCAGGTCAAAATGAACTCCCTCCACAAGCAAATCCTTGGTAAGCAAGGTGCATTGCTCATCGCTGGCAGCAATCACGGCTGTATCGTCACCTACTCCTTGAGTGGTCTCTTCATGGTAGTGTTTGATTTTTTTTGTCAGTCGGTCTATCAGACCAAATTCGCCAAGTTCTGTTACAGAAGTTTTACTCATGGGATTTATTTTTATTATTACAACCTTAGTGAATCCACTAGAAGATTATTACAGTCACTTTATGTCAGGTAATTATTTTAGATTGAATTTTAATGCTTTCTTTATGAATCAGGTGGAGCAAATTTTCGAGAAACTCTTTGCTTAATCCTTTTTGAAGTCCATATTCTGTTCGGGTTTCCATGATGGTTTTCCACCTTTTGATTTGCAACACGGCCATTTCGCATTCTTTCTTTATCCTGCCCATATCATCTACTACAGCCATTCGCTCCGACAGAATGTTGATCAGCATATTATCGAGTTCATCGACCCGGTTTCTGAGAATTTCCATCTCTTTGCACGGGCTTTCATCGGCCTGAACAGGGATTTTCAGTTTCTCGATCAGTTTTGAAAGCACTTTGGGAGTAACCTGTTGAGCGGCATCAGTCATGGCAACACGGGGGTTCACATGAGACTCGATCATAAGCCCATCTGCATCAAGTAACATCGCTTGTTGCATGACTTCAAAAAGCAGGGATCGTTTACCGGCAATATGACTGGGATCGCACAACACCGGAAGCTGGGGGAAATTACTTTTCAGTTTAACCGGAATATCCCACAAGGGCTCATTGCGGAACCGCGACTTTTCGTAGGTAGTAAAACCCCGGTGAACAGCGGCCAGTTTTTGGATTCCGCTGGCATAAAATCTTTCAATGACACCCATCCAAAGCGCCAAATCCGGGGTAAGGGGATTTTTTATCATCACAGGGATGTCCACCCCCCGCAAGGACTGGGCAAGTTCCTGAATGGAAAACGGATTAACGCTCGTACGGGCCCCTACCCACAAAATATCAATACCTGCTTTCAGGCAGGCTTCAACATGTGCAGGTGTGGCCACCTCTACGGCCAACGGTAATCCAAATGTACTCCTGGCCTCAGCAAGCCATTCAAGAGCGACTTCCCCATGCCCCTCAAAGCCATTGGGACGTGTACGCGGTTTCCAGATTCCGCTTCTGAAAGCCGACACCAAACCCGTAGCGGATAATTCCCCGGCAGTATTCAATACCTGCTCACGACTCTCGGCACTACAGGGACCACTTATAACCAATGGTCTTGAGCGAGGATTCAGCCAATTGTCAAGGGGGAGTATATCGTATTTTTTTTCGGACGTTTCCATTATTTCAAATCATTTGACCTTAAAAAACCTTCAGGGAGCTACACCCACCAATTTTCTGCACACTACAATAAAGCATAACTTTACAGGTTTATATATCAACACGCTAAAACAACGTTTTGTTAATTTTGAACCATACTCAGAATAAAAACACGCTAATCCTCTGGCATAGTGAACCTTGCACAAAAAGTATTTTTATTTCCTTCGGCAATACCGGAGCCCATGCAAGATTGATTTACCTTTGCAAAGGTAACAACTAAAAGTTCATCAGCCTACCCACTCTTGGGTTGCTTGTTGCCAAACTATGAATTCAATTATTGTCCCCGAAAAATAAAACATGCAAGTACAACCTATAATAAACACTCTGCAACGATTACAGAAAGAGGGGAAAAGCATGTTTGTTACCTCCTCATTTCAAAGCCATAGCAGTGTTTTGCTTCACATCATCAGCATAAGTGTACCGCAGGTACCGGTATTTTTTATTGATACGGGATATCATTTCCCCGAAACCCTTGTTCATAAAAACAATATCGCGTCAATCCTTGGATTGAACGTTATCAGCCTAAAACCTTTGGTCCCTAAGCACCTTCAAAGAGGCGCCACAGGCAATCTTTTATTTACCTTTGACCCCGATTATTGCTGCTATTTAAACAAGGTACAGCCCTTAGAAAGATTATTGCCGGAATATGATATCTGGGTAAATGGTGTGCGGGCAGAACAAAGTTCTTACCGGAATAAACTTTCGGAATTTGAACCCACAGCAGGTAAGACCGTAAGATACCATCCCCTGCTGAACTGGTCACGTGAGGACGTTGAAGCTTATTTGCACGAGCATAACATTCCACCTCACCCGCTTGTAAGCTCCGGCTACAAAAGCATAGGCTGCGAGCCATGTACCCGGCCGGCAGATACGGGTGACAGCAGACAGGGCCGATGGTTTGGCTTGAATAAAACAGAATGTGGCCTCCATCTTGGCAGCAATTGTTGTAACAACCAGAAAGAATAAACATATCACCCACGCATCTTCCGGGATGATGAGTACTATGCATTAAACAAATAACAATGAAGGTATTAATTACAGGTGGAGCAGGCTACATCGGCAACGAACTGATTTTTCTTCTATTGAAAAATCCTGCCATTGAAAAAATTACTGTATATGACAACCTCAGCCGGAAAAATTACAACCTTTTTTTAGACAACAGATTTGAGCCCAGCAAGTTGCAGTTTGTAAACGGAGAACTGCTCGATTCACGCAAGTTGCGTAAAGAGCTGCAGGATATTGACATAGTATATCACCTTGCCGCTATTGTATCAACACCCTATGCCACGGAAAATTCTCACCTCTTCGAACAGGTAAACCACTGGGGTACGGCAGAGCTGGTGTATGCACTGGAAGAAAGCAATGTAAAAAAGCTGGTGTACTTAAGCACTACTTCTGTTTATGGTGCCCAGGATGAAATGATCAATGCACAAACACCTCCTGAACCCAAAACTTTTTATGGCAACAGTAAATTAAGGGGAGAAAAACATGTAGAACGACTGATGGATAAAATGGATACCTACATTATCAGGTGTGGCAATGTGTACGGGTACAGCCCAAGCGTACGTTTCGATGCTGTGATCAACCGCTTCATGTTTGAAGTGAATTTTATGGGCCGTATTCAGATTAACGGCAACGGGCAACAAACACGGGCATTTATTCATATCGACAAGGTGGTGAAGGTTTTATCCAACCTTTTAAATGACAGATTCTCCTTACCATCCGGCATTTACAACCTGTCTGACAAAAACCTTTCTATAGCACAAATTGCGGAAATCATCCGGGAGATTTATCCATTTATGGAGATTCTTTACATTGACCAGCACCTCGTAATGCGCGAAATAAAAGTAGAGCCAGATGCAAGGATAAAACCACTTATAGATCTGCCTCCTATCAGTATAAAGGAAGAACTTGTCAACTTTAAGAACAACTTTTCTTTTTCTTCCAATTTTGAAAGCATGGGAGATCCTCCGCAGCAATAGTTTACATCACACAACTGCCATGCAACTTCTATAAATCAATGCCGTATGTTATTGCCCGGCCAGGAGGATGGAATCCGTGGCCCCGTATTCTACATCAGCATAAACCGGAAGCTAAATCCTGCATGCGTATTGGATGTGGGAAACTGATTGGACACAAAGGGATTGGTCATGTTTCGGTCGTAAAACAACCGCATATTCACTCTGGGACTCAACTGGTAATCCGCAGAAAAATTGATTCCTGCAGAATTCTGTCCTGCTGAAATCACATCCTGATCTTCTGCAATTTTTCGCAACACGGTAATATTTCTTCTGAAAGAAAGATCAAGGCGTATTACCAGGTCGCTCTGGACACTCTGGGTATTGTTTCCTGTGGCAATATTAAAAGCCAGATCCTGGAAGCGATAGCCCGTTCCCACGATTATCTCACGCGATTTTACATCGGTTACCTGGTTGTTGGCAAAGCTAAGGCCAATATTTCTTGAACTACGATATTCAAAACGCGTCATCAGGCTGTTTACCCAGGTCATATCTAAACTTATTACCGGACTGAACTGCTCGCTGATACTGACCTGCCCAATTTCGTATTCAGAAATAAAATTTCCTCCTGTATCAAGCGCCGAAGGAAATCCCGGGAAGTCCGGTGATTCCTCATAACGATTGATGCTCCTGAAAGAACCTACCGTGAAAGTACTCCTGTAACCATGGGCGATGGTAACTGATTCGAAATACTTTGTCAAAGCCTCAATCCGGGATAACCCATCATAAGTGAGCCTCCAGTTGGGCATGGGAATATCGAGGAAAGGGCTGGTTTTTGAGCTTGCAGGATCCCATCCTCCATAGGCTGCCATAAAGGCCGGGATGAGCACATCCTGTGATGTGGATCCGTATCCCGCGGGAAATCCATTTACCAACGAATCCTCAATCAAGGCCGCGTTGGGGTTTTCATTAAACAATCGCTCTGCAATGGTCAGGCGGTAAGCTTTAAAGTTTTCAAACGCTTCAGAAGAATGATCATCATTGGTGCCTTCAAAAGCGGTTGAGATAGAAAGGAAGGAAATACTGAAGTTCCCGGTGGTTTGGGGACTAAAAGAATCAAACTGACCGTCTTCGTCTGCCTTAAAATATTCTGAATGAGATTCGGCATAGTTTCTCAGGGCAGTAAATTCAACACGCAAATTGGGGATGGGCTCAAATTGTGAACGAGCAGAAATATTCTGGGTGAAATTGCTGATAAAAGCCTGATTAAGTGATGGATCATCGGTAATCCAGTTATACCTGATAGAGTTATCGCGAATATCCTGCTGGCTGCCAAAAACAAACCCCAACCCGGGTGCTCCATATCCATTCTGGTCGAAATTCCAGTCCATTCCCACCAATGAAGGCGACTGCTGAAATCCGGGTAAGCGGGTGCCATTGGTTTCGGAGTAGTTTATGCTCAAATTACGTACCCCCATCAGCACACGGAAAAAACTCTCGTAAGCCATTTTAAAATAATCGGGTCTTTCGTCCTCTTCCTCATCTTCATCCTCCCCGGGGCGTGGTTGTCCCGGGCGTTGTTGTCCCCGCTGCGGAGGGGGCGCTGATCCACCCTGGTTAATATTTCGCAGAAATCCTACTTTGTTATAGAGGTTGACGAAATTGGCATTGACATTAAGTCGCTTGGTGTTGGCATTTTCCACGGTGTTGCCCATTTGCTGAGCAGCCAGCGCTGCAGCTTGCCAGTCATAGTTGGCTGTATACCCGGCATTGGCAGTAACCCAATCAAGCAAAGGAAATTTGTTGATGGGAAGATTATAAGTAAGGTTGGCCCTGTGCGTATAAAAGGTAGTTCGTCCGAAACTTCGGATATTATCCAGGATAGAATCACGCATTTGGCCATATCCCTCATCATTGCGGTTTATTCTTCCCGGGGGCTCATCAATACGGGCATTGTTGGTAGCCTGAAATTCGAGCTTGAGTGCCCTTGTAAAATCCCAGCGAATATCATAAAGCCGATCCCATGAAAAGGTTTTTACAAAATTGGGTTCTATCACTATTTCATATTGGCTTTTGTCGCGCATCAATGATTCACTATACCCTCTATCCATGGTAGTACGCAGCGAAACCATGCGGGGCAGGTAATAAAAGTTAAAATCACGGATTAACCGGAACGCATTGGAGGAAAAAAGAGAGATGCCTGCAAAGGGGGTTACATTCTGAGGTGTAATTTGCCAGTTATATCCTATAGCCCCCCGCCACAACTTTTGCACATCGTACTTCACATCGATGCTGCTGGCAAAAATCTCGGCAAACGAATAGGTGAAATCAAAATTTTCTATGCTATAAAACCGGTTGCTTCCGCCGGGTGTAACACTGCTTTTCCCCACATTGGTGAAGTTGAAATTCTTTCTTCTAACGTAATCCCTTGCTATTGTGATTACCGAATCGCGCTCTGCATCCGTCTCATAAGATTCCAAATCATCCTGAAAGAGGATGTCAGGATTCAGTGGATTATACTGCGGATCGGTAAAAGATTCAGAAAAACTAAAGTGGAAAGGAATTCTCATACCGAAATCTTCGGGGAAAAATTTACCCAATTCCAGATTAGAGGCAATATCATAAGACCGCACATGTTCTTTGCTTCGGTCGTTTACTTTTTGCTCAATGCTTCCAAAACCGGGGGTACTGGTAAAACCAACCAATGTAAGATTCCCCAAATCGGCCAACTGAGCATTCACCCTACCCGTGGCGGCCCAACCTCCCTGATCTTCAAACTCGTACATCCTTAACTCATTGATCCATATTTCGGCAGATTTGGCCATCCCGTCATCGTCGGGGGTATTAAAAGATTTCCTTGGATTGCGCACTCCCACCATGATAACCTTCACATTACTCAGGGTAGGGGTCCCCACTATCGTCATTTTATTCTCTCCGTCATACTCAGAATAAGGAGTGTTGAGATTAATCCCACTTGAAGCTTCACGGGATAATACATTCCTTGAAAGTTTAAGGTCGGTAAGTTTTTCCAGATCAATGTCAAATTCGTTCTCCTCCGGCCAGACCAAATCGCGAATGGGGCCTGTAGTCCATGGAGTAACCTTCATTGGCACTTCATATTCATAATAGTTACTGGTAAAATCTGACCCCAGGCGTATAAAAACGGTAAGGTCGTCATCATTCAATCCGAATTCTTCCTGATACGCCTCGGCGTGGGCAAACATTCTCAACCGTCGATATTGTCTCATATCCAGATCCGCAGTTTTATAAACAGACCTTGCATCTCCATCTTTCAACTGCGACACTCTCATGGCGAGCGATTGTTCGTTTCTCCGCTGCAAGGTGGTAGTTCCTAAATCCTGCTCCCTTTCAATACCGGGAGGTAAAACATACGGAATGGGTGATCGGGTGCCGTTTTCCTCAATATTTACGGTAAATACCTCAAAGGAAGTATCAGAATTGTCATCGGGAACATATTCTCCGGGAGAAGTAAGCGAGCGGTCAAAAGTTCTCCAGTTACCCCGTACAAGTTCCAGGGTAGCAAAACGAAGGAAGATAGGTTCTTCAAAATCCTTCATAAACATTCTAAGGAAACGGATAGATTTGAAATCCTGAATATTATTTACAGCCTGGCGGTTGGGGTCGCGAAGGGGAATTTTGAACTGATACCATTTCACCACCTCATTATTACCGTTAGGCAGTGTAACCCGGGCTTCAATAATATCAGTAATATAATTTTCCCCTACAACCATATCTTCAGGACGCAGGCTCACCCTGTACTGCCAATACCTTTCGGCTTCATTAAGGGTCCCGTCCTGGTTGATGTCCTCGGTATCGGGAATATTGGTAGCCTGTGTGGGATAGGGTTCGGGCGACATTTCTGAAGTGGGACTGTTGCCTTCCATGCCGTTATACATTTTGTATCGATCCAGAATTCCTACCTCCTCCTGATCCAGCTCTGAGCCTCTGAAATACTGAAAATCATCAGAGGAAGGATCTTCCAAAGCCAACCTGTAGGCTTCCGAATTCTCGTTGTACCGGTCAAGAATGTCGGCAAGAAAATCAGGAAAATGCGTCCTCTCATCCTCAGAATTGATCCCGTTCAGACCCACATCCTGAAACTCACGGGCCGTAGGATTGTTATCAAAAGCATTAACAACGGATTGTACGGAAGGCACCCTCCCCCACAAGGTGGAATCCACATCTACTGCTTCTTCGGATGTGGGCAAACCATTTTCGAAAGCTTTCCTTCCGTCACGCAATATATCTTCGGAAACATCTCCCAGGTTAAAATACAAATCTCCTCCCTGGTGGTCATTCTCATAAATAAAAGGGTCAAGCATCCAGAAAGTAATATATTCTATATTGGATGATTCGAAGTCGGTATTCTGCATAGGTCTCATGATTCCCCCCCAGCGACTGGCCGGATCGTTTAACCCCCCGTCAATAGAAACCCCTGCACTGTAAGGACCGGGATCAACATCGTAATTGTACATTCCCCTTTCACTGGGATAATAAGCCAGGTTCAGCACAGGAATAGCCGCGGGAATTCCGGATGGGTTGTCCTTGTTAGGCCAGATTTCATTTTCCCTCACCTCACGAACAAAATGATTGGATTGCTGATCGGGGTCGTTTCGGATGTGGGCCGGTGTAAGATTGTTATTATCCCAGAAGAGCCTGTCAATGATATACCAGGCAAGACGGGCATTGTTGTAGCGAAAAGCAAGATCGGTTCCGGGGGCTCCCTCCGGAAACAACTGGGGTTGAAACTGCGGCGTACTGGCAATTGACCATGAGTGCACATTCTTCATATCGATGGTTGATTTGCTGGCTTCAAAGTCATCGATATAAGCGGTCCCTGCGGTTCCTATCAGCCGGGAGTGCCCCGGAATAAGATGTGCAAATTCGCCTTCGAATGTAATACGTGAAGGTGCTGTCGTAGAATAGAACGGCAATTTATCAAGCATCCGGGTCAAAAACAACGATTCTGTCTGGTAGGTCGCATTCAATCCCCAGATGGTATTGGCAATGGGCTCGTCGCCGTAGTTAACTTTTTGGGTCAAGGGTCTTTCTGATAGCCGCATGATGGTCGCTCCTAAGTTCAGGTTTTCATTAACCCGGTGATCTACATGGGTTCCCATCAGGGTCCTGGTTTGTATATTAAACATGCTGGAGCTTTCCAGGGAAATTCTTATGGGGGTGCCGGAGTTTAAAATCCCCTCATTGATAATCCTTACCCTTCCCAGGGTATAATCTACGGTATAGTCTACATCCTCATTAAGAGGCACTCCGCCGGCAGTTACAACCACCGAACCCGGGGGAATATTAATGGCATTCAGCGCTATTTCAGATCCGGAGGCTGATTTATAGCGTCCTTCCAAAATATAACGGTTTTGTTCGGGAAACTGTTGGGCCCTGTATTTGGTGGTGGTATAAAGAGAATCGAAGGCATACTTATCACCCAAATCTGGATCCACCAGTACTTTTCGCAAATGTGAACCAAAGGGTTCAACCACCGGAAAGTAAACCCGTCCGTTGGAAGATTCGATGGTTCCCCCCTGAGTGGCCGCATTGTCAATAAAGTCAAAAACTCCATCCGGTGTTGCATCGTTTTGTGTATTGAGCCTGTCAAGCCCCATAACCCTGATAAGTGGTTCTCCCTCAACAGGACCTTCATTGAAAAAACCTATGGGAACCCCCAATTCTTCATCTTCGTATAAAATATTGAGGCGAAAATCATCCCGGTTGACCTGGAATGCTCCAATGTTATAGACGTTTTTCATCATCAAATCCCACCGGGGGTGACGCGTATCGATGGTAGTACTTTTGAGCAATTTTACAATCAGGGAATTAGGAGCTGACACATCCGTAGAAAATTCACCCACCTGATAGACCTGATCATCTCCGATAATGGTATATTCAAATGCAACAGCCAACACATGATCAGGACTTACAGATTGATTAAGTGAAATAAAACCAAGCTGAGCATTATAGGTATATTCGTTATCTCTCAGCCTGCGTGCATTTTCAATATTTTCGTAATCGCTTCCTGCATCGAATCCTTCGGGACGGATTCCCAGATAATAGTTTACCTGCGAAATATCGCGAATGGGAGAATCCTGCATCTCTGCATACAAATTGTTGGAGGAGTTAGAAGGGTTGGTATCTGTTCCGGGGTTGAGAGCCTGATTGTGAGGGTTTGATTCTCCCAAATCTGCAAAAGCAACAATATTCCGGTTGTCTTCAGTAGCAGCCCCAATGTTGGTAATCCACACTTCCATTTTGTTGATGATCACATTGGAACTCACAACCGGAAGAGAAGAGAGGGCTTCGTCATAATTATCGCGAAAATACTGGGCAATGAAATAGTGCCGGTTTTCTTCATATTCATCTGCCTTGAATTCATATTCTGTGGTCTGAGCTCCTCCCTGGACTTCAATGGAGCGGGATTCGGTGCGTTGCTGGGAGAAAACACTGGTGACCGTGGTATGCCCAAAACGCAACTGTGTCTTAAATCCAAAGAGCCCCTGATTGCCGGATATGAGCGTTCCCGGCAAAGGGAGGGTAACATCTCCGGCTTCAATTAATTGTAGAATTTCATCTTCATCACCGCGGTATTCCAGTTTCATTTTATTTTCGAAATCAAAACTGGCTTCGGTATTATAGTTGGTTTGAAATTCAATTTTTTCCCCGATTTTGGCCTGCACCGATAACTGAATTTTTTGCTGGAAGTCAAAATTGGTTTGCCGTCTTCTCTTTTCATCCAGCTTGGGGTCTTCTCTCTTGTTGGACAACACTCCAAATATCAACTCTGCAGAACCCGTTGGCCTGATATCAATGGTACTACCCCCGAAAATCCGCTCAAAAACTTCCCCCCCAACATAGATTTGCGGAATGATGCCATCTTCTCTCTCAAAGGCCTGGGGTTGTGATTTTTCATCCCAGTAATCTCTTAATGCCTTATCCATATCATATTCAAGAAAATCCTCAAAGGATATGTATTGTGCCCTGCCTATTATCCTGCCATTCATCTTCCGTATCTTGTAATACTGGTTGGTTTCAGGATCGTAGTGTATTTCAGTGGTGATATTGTCGGGTTCGTTGAGAATAACTGGCCCCTGCATTGGGTCATCAAACTGATAGTCGGCGGGTGAAGCTGCTGAAGCCGGAGGAACAGGTTGAACTTCTTGTCGGGTGGTGTCGGGCACCAAATCAAATCCGGGTATCGTATCATTGATCAGGGAGGCATTCACGGAGCGGGAAAAAGCGGGAGCCCCGGAAAACATCACATAGCAGAAAATAAGGATAGCCGAAAAAAATCTGAAAGTTCGTAAGACGTTAAGCACCAAATTGTTTTTTTAAAAAATATTGCAATATAATACTTTAGGTATATTTTAAAGCTTCTTTGATTAGCTGCTCAACACTCATTGAGCCCCCCGGATTGTTTTTCAGCACCTGATTGAGTGTTTTCTGGGCAATGGCCTTGTTGTAACCTAACATTACTAAAGCAGATAACGCTTCCTGTCGAATAGTATTGTTTGCAGGGGCTAAATTTTCAGCGGAAGAAATGCCTTCTTTCTCAAGTTTGTCCTTCAGGTCCAGAACAATTCTCTGGGCTGATTTGGCGCCTATTCCTTTTACAGCCTGTAAAGCGGATGCATCATTGCCCACAATGGCCTGACTCACTTCATCTACACTCATAGACGAAAGAATCATCCGTGCAGTATTGGGGCCCACTCCGTTGACCGAAATAAGATGCCGGAACAAGGTACGTTCCTCTGTGGTGGCGAAACCGTAGAGGATCTGGGCATCTTCCCGCACAATCATTTCTGTGTGCAGCCTTACAGTACGGGCGTGCTGCACAGCGGTGAATGTATTAAGTGAAATATGCATCATATACCCCACTCCGTGGCAATTAACCACCACAAATGCGGGGTTTACTTCTGCTATTTCTCCTTCTATAAAAGCTATCATAATACCGGCTTTATAAACAACCGGCAAATTTAATAAATTAATTTGTGCCTTTTAAAGGTAAAATCCTTGCTTTGGTATTTACTGACGCACCTTTCTTATGGCAGCCTCCAGCGACTCTTGCAAAACATGCTGCGGGGGAGATTCAATGAGGTTGTTATCCTGCAGCATTTGGGTGATTTCGCGTGTATGATAAATGTCTTTTTTGGCACTGTCATAGGCTTGTTGCCAGCTCATTTCTTTTCTTGCCACACCATCTTTTAGGGCTTGCATGGCCACATCCGCTGCCACATGAGGAAACACGTTGGTTTCATTCATGTTGGCAATAATGTTGGCAGTATGTATTCCTCTTTTTTCTGAAAAGCGGGCAATAGATTCCGCACCAGCAATGGCCATTTCATCGGTTATCTTCCGGGCTTTTACCAGTAAAGCACCTTTCAGAATACCGGGAAATCCCACAGAGTTGTTCACCTGGTTGGGGAAATCTCCCCTCCCGGTAGCCACGATATAAGCTCCGGCATCCCTGGCAGAATCAGGATATATTTCGGGCACGGGATTGGCGCAGACAAATACGATGGGTTTACTCCCCATCTGCTCAATCCATCCTTTTTTCACAATGTCAGGACCAGGGGTGGAAAGTGAAATCAACACATCCGCCCCTTTGATAGCTTCCTCCATGGTAGAAATTTCGTGAGGATTGCTGATCTGGCAAATTTCCCATTTGCGATAAAAGCGCGCATCGCCTTCAATATCTTTTCTCCCTTTATGAAGCGCTCCTTTAGAGTCAAACATGACCGCTTTGGCTGGGTCCGCTCCTGCTTGATGGATGATGCGGGCAATGGTGGTATTGCTGGCCCCTGCCCCCAGGTAAACGATTTTAATCTCTTCTATTTTTTTGTCCACCAGTTTCAGGGCATTGATTAGCGCAGCCAGCGTTACACAGGCCGTTCCCTGGGCATCGTCATGCCATACAGGAATATCGCACTCTTCCCTGAGAACATCCAGTACCCGGTAACAGTTGGGCTGCGAAATATCTTCCAGGTTGATGGCACCAAAACTGGGTTGCACCATCTTCACGAAGTCAATAATCTTTTGAGCATCATGCTCGCCTTTGGCATCGCGGCTGTCGATGCAAAGGGCTACAGCATCCACTCCACCAAGATACTTCATCAGAAAGGCCTTCCCTTCCATTACACCCAGGCCCCCCGGAGGGGTGCAGTTGCCGTCGCCCAGCACGCGGGTAGAATCACTTACCACCGCTACCAGGTTGCCCCGGTTAGAGAGATCATACGAGGCGTCATTGTTGTCGCGGATACTCGTGCTTACCCGCGAAACTCCCGGAGTATACCAGGCATTGAACCAGTTAAAGCCATAAATCGGTGCTTTAGGAAGGGTTTGCATTTTCCCCTGGTAATGTTTGTGCATTTTCAGGGCAATAACTTTGTAAAAGAGCGTTTTGGCACAAGCTCTCTCGTAGGGAGTAAAGTCTTCAGGAAAACACTCCTCAAAATTGTCAAGGGATAGATTTAAGGGATTCATAGGCATATATTTTTATTTTATGGAATAAAGATACAAACAAAGCCATCCATTTCACAAAATACTTTAAAAAAACATCCCAAAGAAAAATTATGCCTGACGGTCTATAAAAAAACCTCTGCCAGTGTTTCCGGCCGGAAACATTAACAGAGGCTTGGGGAAGACTGATCTTTTCCAATGAAAAGAATGGGTCAATTCTTATCAGTCATACATTTCAATAATTTGAAACAAATAATCCAGCCGGGGCGTTAGAATAATTTCTGTTCGCCGGTTTTTTTGTCTTGCTTCCGGAGTTTTTGCAGGATCAAGAGGTAAATGCTCTCCTCTTCCGGCCACGGTAAGTCGCTGAGGATCCATATCGCTGTTTTCAAGCAAAATTCTTACTATCGATGTAGCCCTGAGCACACTTAAATCCCAGTTATCTTTGATTTGACTCCCGGGACGGAAGGGTACATCATCAGTATGCCCTTCAATCATGATGTTAATGTCAGGATTTTTCTCCAGCACTTTGGCCAGTTCCTTTAGTGCATTCTCCCCCTTGGGATCTACGCGGGTGCTTCCGGTAGCAAACAATAGGCTCTCCTCCATAGAAACATACACTTTTCCTTCCCGGGTTTCAACCGTGAGGCCTTTCCCTTCAAACCCCAGCAGGGCTTTGGAAACATTGCGGCGAAGAGCCTGTACTGTAGAATCCTGGCGTGAGATGATAGACTCCAGTTCATTGACCCTTTGTTCTTTCACAGACAAGTCTGCGGCTAATTTTTGCAGTCGTTCATTGAGCGCATTGAGATCTTTCTCCTTCTCTTCCATCAGCGTCGTGGCTTTCCTGAGTTCATCTTCTCTTTTCTGCAGGTCTTCCTGGGTTGCCTGCAGCTCCTCAAGAATTCTGCTGGTTTCTAAATCTTTGCCCTCGATCAAACGGTCGTTCTGTTCAAGAATAATTTCGTAGGTTTTGGCCAGTCGATCGTAATTGGACTGCAGGCGCCTGTGACGAATACCTGTATCCGTGGTATCTTTCTCCAGTTGCTCCAACTCCTCCTGAAGTTTGTTGCGCAAATGGGTGAGCTCATTGTTTTGAGTAAACAGTTGCTCATTTTCCTTTCGCAATTCTTCATTGCGGTTTTCACAATCTTCTCTTCTTTCCGCCATTTCTTCAAATTTGCGGGCAGGGACACAACTGCTGGCAAATAGTAAGGCTACCAGAATGCTAATCAATGAAATACTTCTTCGT
>CAZBGI010000034.1:0-4327 GCA_964491395.1 uncultured Bacteroidales bacterium
CGTTGGATAACTTAACGGAAAGTGAAATAGAGAAAGTTAAAATGGTTATAAAAGAATTATTGGTAGATTGATAATAGATGGCTATACCAGAAACCTTGGTTTTTGAGGTTGAGGCTAAGGTTGAGATTGAGACTGAACCCTCCGCTTAACCGGAGGAGGAAGGTGACCAGAGGAAGGCAAAAAAAGTCCTGCCATCAGCAGGACTTTTCAAAACAAAAACAAAAACAACAGAAACTACAATTTATCTGGCATTGCCACTGCCGGATTGTATTCTTTCTAAAATTATCAGTGAGTCCACTTCAGGCTCTGCTACTTCCTTTTCTTCTTTTATCAAACCAGAAATGTCGATTAGAGAAGATGATGTCATGGGCCTGTTCTCAAGTCTTTCTTCCTTCAAAACTTCTTTGTAGTTGAAAGGGTGATTATCCTCCACCTCTTTTTCGCTAGCGTACACATATTCAATACAGGTTCCATGGGAAGTAATGAAAGTTAATTTGTGTTCGGGAACTTTGGCTGTAAGAAAGTTGGGTGTCAGAAGCAGTACGAGGATACTACCTAATGTCATCATACTTGTTTTCATGGTAATTATTTTTTGGGTTATTGAACTTTTCTGGCTGTATGACGAAGTGAACCGGATGAATGTTACAGCAAGGATCAAAATCTGACCCTGCTTTGTGCAATTCGTTATTTTTGAGGCTACTTTACTACCTTTTTGATACTTTTGTTAACCGAGAGTCATGATTCACAAATTCCTGGAAAATATAGAAAAGAATAAACTTTTTCATAAAGATGAAAAGGTTCTGCTGGCCCTCAGTGGGGGTATGGATTCTGTTGTAATGGCTCATTTATTTCACATGGCTGGTTTCCATTTTTCTTTTGCACATTGCAATTTTCAATTAAGAGGAAAAGCGTCTGATGAAGATGAAAAATTCGTTGAAGCGCTTGCCCGGGAATTTCAGGTAAAATGCTTTTCTAAATCCTTTGATACTTTAGCTTATGCTGCCCAACAGGGAATAAGTACACAAATGGCAGCAAGGGATCTTCGTTATGAATGGTTTGAAGAGTTGAGATCCGGACTGGGTTTTAATTACATAGCCACGGGCCATCACAAAGATGACCATTCAGAAACAGTCCTGGTGAATATGATCAGAGGAACCGGCCTGGCCGGACTACAGGGCATCAGACTAAAAAGAGGGTATATCATCCGCCCCTTATGGGATTTTACCCGCAAAGAAATCAGCCGTTATTGCAATGAACATGAGATTCGTTACAGGGAAGATGCCACCAACGAGGAAACCAAATATATCCGCAACAAGATCAGGCACCAGGTTGTCCCCCATTTAAAAGAGATTAATCCCTCCTTTAATGACAGTATGGTTAAACTTTCCTCCCTTGCTGAACAAACCAACCAATTATTGCATTACTTGTTGGAAAAGGAATCAGGCAATTTTGTAAAGGAAAAAGGAGGAAAGCTGTGGATTGATATCAGTCGTTTACAACGTTACCCTTCGGTAGCCCTGATTTTATATCAGTTGTTGCATCCTTACGGTTTTCAGGGGGCAATGATAGAGGAAATTGCTCATTCACTGGAAGGGCAACCCGGAAAGAAATTGTATTCGGCCACTCATCTGTGCTTGCGCGACCGGCAGCATTTAATTGTATCGCCATACGAGCAAAAGACAGATTTTCCACGAAAACAAATTGGCAGGAATACACAAGAAGTAAGGTTCCCGGGAGGAAAGTTGCAATTGTATTTACATGATGCGTTTGCTATAGAGCAAATAAGAAAGGATCAAAACATTGTCTATCTGGATGTTGATAAACTTCAATTTCCTCTTACGCTTCGAAATTTTGAGGATGGAGATTATTTTTACCCCTTTGGCATGTCAGGAAAAAAAAAATTGAGCGACTTTTTTGTAGACGAGAAAGTACCTCTTACAAATAAAAAAAATATAGGGTTGCTTTGCAGTGGAGAGGATATTGTATGGGTTATTGGTATGCGTGCGGATGAAAGATACAGAATTACCAAACCTGTTGGTAAAGTATTGGAAATAAATTTTATTTCTCATTTAGAATGAAACTATTAAATTTGCACTCCTTTTAATTTTATGTATGTTTATATTTAAATTGATATACGTTTAGCCAAACTTCTTTTCTTCACATTAAAACAGCGAAAAATATACTATGAACCAAAAAGCAAAAATTACGGGATTGTTCAACCTGCTGATTTTACTGGCAGGATTGCTGCCATTGCATGCACAGATTCTGGAACCGGTAACCTGGAGTTTTTCACAGGAAAAAGTTTCAGAGAATACTTACCAGGTTAAGTTTACCGCCCATATCGATGAGGGTTGGTCAATATATGGGATTGATGTTCCTTCCGGTGGTCCTATACCCACAGGTTTTGAGTTTAATGAACCCGATGGTTACCGGTTTGCAGATGAACTTCAGGCTCCCCCTGCAGATACCAAATTTGATCCCAATTTTGACATGGATTTGTCCATGTATAGTGACAGGGAAGTAGTATTTTACCGCACGGTTGAGGTTCTTTCATCATCGCCGGTTACGGTAACAGGTGAACTCATGTTTATGAGTTGTGATGCCACATCTTGTTTGCCACCCGACTATATAGAGTTTTCCTTTGACCTGCCCGGTCGTGACAAAGGAGCAGACCAACCAGTCGAAACGGAAACTCGTGAAACGGAGACTGAAAAGTCAGCAGATGTTGAAGCTGAGCAAGAGGATGATACAGCAGCAGATTCTAATGAAGATGAGGAGCAATTAACGTATTCGCCGGAAGAAGAGGCTGAATCTGCACGTTCATTTTGGGGAATGTTTGTCACAGGCATTCTGGGTGGACTGCTTGCCTTGCTAACTCCTTGCGTTTTCCCGATGATACCGCTGACGGTGAGCTTTTTTCTCAGAAACTCTGAAAACCGCGCGCGCGCCATCCGTGATGCTTTATTTTATGGTTTTACTATTGTGTTTAGTTATGTAGTATTGGGGCTTGCTATCAGTATGATTTTCGGCGCTGATACACTCAATGCCCTGGCCACCAGCCCCGGCTTTAATATTTTCTTTTTTGCCCTTTTGATATTCTTTGCCGCATCCTTTTTTGGTGCTTTTGAGCTCACCATGCCTGCAAGTTGGTCTACTGCCCTCGACAGCAAAGCTGACCAAACCGGAGGAGTATTGGGTGTCATTCTGATGGGATTTACTTTTGTATTGGTGTCTTTTTCCTGTACCGGGCCTATCGTAGGAACATTATTGGTGGATGCCGCCACAGGAGGAGACGTATTTGGGCCTGCTGTGGGAATGCTGGGATTCAGTCTTGCCCTGGCCATCCCTTTTAGTTTGTTTGCTGTTTTTCCTACAGCCCTCAAGTCTTTGCCCAAATCAGGTGGCTGGATGAATGCCGTGAAAGTGGTGCTGGGTTTTGTGGTATTGGCTTTCTCACTCAAGTTTCTTACTACAGCTGATTCCGTTGCTCAATGGGGAATCCTTGATCGGGAAGTGTTTATCGTACTTTGGATTGCCATATTTTTACTCATGGGCTTATATCTTATAGGCAAAATAAAATTTGCGCACGACAGTGATTTAAAATATATGAGTGTTCCCCGACTGGTGTTGGCGATAATAACCTTTGCTTTTGTCTTTTATTTATTACCAGGATTGTGGGGAGCTCCACTGAAAGCAGTGAGCAGTTTTCTTCCTTCAGCTGTCACCCAGGATTTTGACCTGAGCAAAGGAGTGGCCGTATCGACTAGTACTGCCGGATCTGACATTTACGTGGGGGAAAGTGTAAAAGAAGGTCCGCACGGATTGATGGCTTTTACCGACTATGAGGAGGGAATGGTTGCTGCGCGCAAGGCGGGAAAACCTGTTTTTCTTGATTTTACCGGTCTGGGATGTGCCAACTGCCGAAAAATGGAAGCCGGAGTATGGTCCGACCCCAGAGTGCAACAGCGGCTGGCCAACGACTTTGTGAAGATATCCTTGTTTGTAGATGATCGCACGCCCCTGCCTGAAGATGAACAGTTTGTATCCTCTGCACTGGGACGTGAACGTACCATTCGCACCGTGGGGCAAAAATGGAGTGTTTTTCAGGCCGAGCGTTACAATATGAACACCCAGCCCTACTACGTAATCCTCAATCACGAGGAGGAATTGCTTGCCCCCCCCAGAGGCTACGATTTAAATATTGACACGTATATTGAGTTTCTGGAGGAAGGGAAGAGCAATTTTAATCCCTGATTTTGACCATTCCGCATTTTGAAAATCAAGTGGCCTTTCTTAGCGTTTTCTAAGAAAGGCCACTTAATGTTTT
>CAZBGI010000034.1:4427-12380 GCA_964491395.1 uncultured Bacteroidales bacterium
TCATCCAGGGTTCATCAAGGCTGTATTGCATTACTTCTCTTCGCTTGGTATCCATGAGCATCATCAGGGTTCCATTTTGCAGGATTTGCAAAAATCTGAATTAAACTGCAAAATCAGTGAATATTGATGCGTTTTTTTAAATTTATTGCAATAAACTTTTTGTCCCATTTTCATCGCGCCTGATCCAGAACCTGTCAACCCTCTTTCCTTGCAAATTGACTGCATCTATCCGCATGGTATTTGTACTTACATTGATTACCTGGTAAAGCTGGGAATTTTCATAATGCCTGGAAATCCAGGTGTGAGATTTGTCTGCCTCCTGCATTTCGCCTCCCGCAACAGATATCATATATACCGGAAGTTTACTTTCCCTTTCGGGATCCGGGTTGTACCCTCTTGCATATACCTGATCGTGCCCTTGCAATACCAGATCTACTTTGTATTGTTCAAGGAGAGGGAGGATTTCTTGCTGGAGCAATTCATTGTGCCGGTCTTTGCGTGCAGTGAAAACCGGATGATGCATAATTACAACAAGCCAGGGTTGCTTGTTTCCTGCAAGTATTCTCTTAAGCCAGCGCAATTGATTCTGGAAGTGCTCTTCCGAAACCTTTACTTCGTGGTTCAAATAAATATCCTGGGTAGCATTTCTTGAGGGAAAGTGGGTGTATAAAGAAACAATGCGTATGCCCGGATAATCATAATAGCAGGAGAGGTTTTTCAAACCAGGCGGGCCATTTTGAGGGAAATGGAAAGAACCATTCCATTGAGGGAACAGCGTGTTTGCACTCTCGCCGGATATTTTCCGATGCTCCCCATCGCCCGGTACAGCAAGGGAAGGTATTTGTTGAAATAGCCAGTTGCCCGAATAAAACCACTCGCCCCATGTGTCATCCGTGGCAGCACTGTTTACCATATTTCCCGTATGAACCATAAATTTTGCATCAGGATAGCCGATGGCAGCTTGTCGGTAAATTCGGGGCGCATATTCGCGGATGTTTTCTTTGATATCTCCGAAATATAAAAAGCGAAAAGGTTGAAAAGACTGTGGTGCTGTACTTACCTGAAACCATTCTGAACGATGGTCTTTGCTTCCTACGCGAACCATGTAATTGGTGTGGGGCTTTAAATCAAGAAGTGTGGCTTTGAAATAATGGTCAAGGATGTTCTCATATCTTACCTGATGCACTTCGGCTTTTTGAATGTCTGTTTCTTCTTCTTTTACAGCAGATGTCCCGGCAATGGCCACTTCTGCATAACCCTCAATGATATTCTCTGAGGTTCTCCAGGAAATATTAATTTGCGTTGACGGGTCTTCGGACACGCTCTGAAATATCCTGTCGGGGCATACAGATGAATCATAATATCTTTCTATGACAGGAATCGGATCGGACAGATCAAGATCCTCATCTCGTGATGATAAACAGGATGTAAACAGGAGAAGTGCAAAGATGCGGAGAAGGAGGATGGTTTGTCTGAACATGAGTTGCATTTTTTCATTTGACCAAAATAGCTTAGTTAAATAATGAATTGACCAATTATAAAGTTAAGGGGGAGGTCTGGATTCTTAATTAATTCGTCTTATTATTGGTTTGATTCAGCTAAACTAATGTATGAAAAAATTTTGACAAACCCTGTTAAAAAACAAGGCAGTTTGCCCATTGTTGGCATCCATTTTTATCAGATCAGACTAAGAGAGTAACAGGGTTTTTTCAGTAGGGTTTACCGCTCAAGCTCCTTTATTGCTGCCCAGGCCATCAATCCCATGCCGGTTTCCAGGGCTTTTTCATCAATATTGAAGGTTGGAGTGTGCACATTGGAGGTGATTCCCGCTTTCTCATTTCGGGTGCCTAACCGGTAAAAACACGCGGGAATTTTTTGGGAGTAAAAGGCAAAATCCTCGGCCGTCATAGACACATCAAGATCAACAATGTTTTCTTTACCCAGATACTCGCAAGCGCTTTGGTGAAAATCTGAAGTGAGCATTTCATCATTTTTCAGGAAAGGATACCCTTCTTTGATATCTACCTCACAGTTTCCTCCCATACTCACTGCCACACCCTGCGCAATGGTACGTATTTTCCGGTGAGCTTCGGCTCTCCATTCTTCATTGAAGGTACGGATTGTTCCATCCAGTTTTACTTCATCGGGAATAACATTCATCCTGCCTTCACCTATCATTCTGCCAAAAGACAATACTGTAGGAACCCATGGCGTATTGTTTCTGCTTACAACTTGCTGAAGAGCTACTACAACATGTGAGGCAATGAGTACCGGGTCGATGCACAGATGGGGTGTTGCAGCATGGCCTCCTTTTCCTTTTACGGTGAGATACACCTCGTCGGTGGATGCCATGTAAATTCCTTTGCGGAAGCCCACTTTCCCGGCTTCAATCTGGGGTGCCACATGTTGGCCGAAGATTCCTGCCGGTACCGGGTTTTCCAAAGCACCTTCTCCTATCATCATTCTTGCTCCTCCCGGATAACTTTCTTCAGAAGGCTGGAAAATCAACCTGACAGTTCCACCCCAATATTCGCGTGTATTCTGGAGAATTTTTGCCGTTCCCAGCAACGATGCCATATGAGCATCATGTCCACAGGCGTGCATTACACCGGTGTTGGTTGACTTGAAGGGAAGATTGTTCACTTCCATGATGGGCAGGGCATCCATATCGGCACGGAGTGCAATGGTTTTATTTCCCTCTTTCCTGCCATGAATGTGCCCCACGATACCCGTCGTGGCAATGCCGGCTTCGAAAGAAATACCATACTCCTTCAGTTTTTGCTGAATGAAAACTGAGGTTTTATGTTCCTGCATAGACAGCTCAGGGTTTTGATGCAAATGTCTTCTTACAAGCAGTATTTCATTGAACCAGGATTTTGAAAGTGCTTGTATCTTTTCTTTTAAAGGCTGCATGGCTGAAGGTTGTTTTTTGATGGGTGCCTGAAAATATTGGCCCTGTAAAGATAAAGAAATTCATAGTTTTGCCACCCTTGTTTTCTTTGCAGGATTTTGGTTGGAAAAAAATCCGTAGGTTTGCCATTGAAAAACTCATCCAATTTTACAACCCATGGTACAAATAAAAACCATCCCTTTCAATCCATTCCAGGTAAACACCTATGTGCTTTATGATGAAACCGGCGAGTGTGCCATCATTGATGCTGCCTGCTATGGCGGGCATGAAGAAAAAATGCTGAAAGATTTTATTGAGCAGCAGAATCTGAAGCCCGTTTTGCTTGTCAATACCCATTGTCATATTGACCATATCCTGGGCAATAATTTTGTGGCTGAAAACTGGTCTTTGAAACCCTTGATTCATAAGGACGGGACGGAGTTTCTGGCAAACGCCGTGGAATATGGACAAACCTTTGGTTTTGAAACGGACCCACCGGTAATGCCGGAAGAGTTTCTGACTGACGGACAGATAATACGTTTTGGGAATCAGGAGCTACAGGTTCTTGAAACGCCAGGGCATGCCGCCGGGAGTATCTGTTTGTATCACCGGAAAGAACAATTCGTGATCGCAGGTGATGTTTTGTTTCATAACAGTATTGGTCGCACGGATTTGCCCACAGGCAACTTTGAAACACTCATTCAGTCTATTCAGGTGAAATTGTTTACCCTTCCTGAGGAAACAAAGGTGTATTGTGGTCACGGGCCGACCACTTCCATCAGAGAAGAAAAACGAAACAATCCTTTTTTGAAATAAAACGGCTAACTTACGCTGTTAACCCAGTCTGCAACTTCCAGGGCAGAGATGTCATTCATGCACCTGAAATGTTTTTTGGGACAGGAGTTGTAACCAATTTTACTGCAAGGCCTGCAGCTAAGTCCCTTGATTTCGAAAATACGATGGGGAATCTTTTCACTGTTTGCAGGATAGTAAGGATACATGCCAAATTCAGGGACTGTATTGCCCCAGATGGAAGCCATGGGCTTTCTGAAAGCAGCAGCAATATGCATCAAGCCGGTGTCGTGGCTGATGATAACATCTGCCTGTTGTACAAGGGAAGCTGATGCATTGAGCGAAAATTTCCCGCATGCATTGAGTACTTTCCTGGGTAAGGTTGATTCAATCTGCTGACCAGCCTGTGCATCTTCAGGCCCTCCCAGCAAGATAACAGGTTTGGAAAGCTTCCGGCATATTTCGGTTATTTTTTCAGCGGGCAATCTTTTGGTGGCATAGGTGCCCCCAATTACAAATCCAATATACCCATCTCTATATCCTGCCGGCAGGGACTCCAGGTTCACCTTTTCCTTTTCCGGGATGAAGAAGTCAAGTCCTTTGCCATCGTTTTCCATCCCCAGGGGGCTGGCGGCATCCATCAACCGGTCTACAATATGAACTTCTGGCATGCGGTCAATTTTAAAGGTGGTAAGCAGCCACTTTTCAATATTGAGTTTGTTGAAGGCTTTGGAAGGTTTCCCCAAGGCTCTTTTCACCCGGATAGATCTGAGATTGTTGTGCAGGTCAAGCACAAAATCGTAGTTTTCTTTCTTCAATTCTCCGATGGTGGCTTTCAGATCATTATCATAGATCATGACCTTGTCAATATAAGGATAATGAGAAGTAAAGTTGCTGAAAGATTTTTTGGTCAGCAAGTGGGTGGTAATGGTTTGGGATGCAGTACTCTTCATGCATCTTAACACGGGAGAACAAAGAACAATATCTCCAATGGAGCTGAAACGTATTACCAGGACTTTGATGGGTTTTTGACCGGACATATATCAGGATTACAGGATGAAAGATTGCAAAAATAAAAAGAAATGTACTACGACAGCCATATTTATGTTTACCCAACACTTGGCGCTTATGCGAGTTTCCATTATATTTACACATTGCTAAAAAAAATATCAAACTTTTAAATAGAATCAGTTTATGGGAAAAGTATTAGGTCATCTCCAGCCCCAGAGGGTTTGGGAGCTGTTTGAAGAAATTTGCGGTATTCCCCGACCTTCCAAAAAAGAAGAAAAAATCATCAGTTGGCTCATTGATTTTGCCAAAAAGAATCAACTGGATTATCAGCGTGATAAAATTGGCAATATTGTTATCCGAAAGCCTGCCACTGCAGGATACGAAAATAAAAAGATGCTGATATTGCAAGGGCATGTGGATATGGTTTGTGAGAAGAATGCGGATGTAGAGCATGATTTTGACAAGGATCCCATTCAGCCTTTTATTGATGGCGATTGGGTGAAAGCCAAAGGGACCACGCTGGGAGCAGACAACGGTATAGGAGTAGCCATGTCGCTGGCCATTCTGGAGGATGAGAATCTTGAGCACGGCCCGCTGGAATGTTTGTTTACGGTGGATGAAGAAACCGGTCTCACAGGAGCTTTCGGGCTTGAGCCCGGATTTCTGAAAGGACAAATGTTGCTCAACCTGGATTCGGAGGATGATACTGAATTGTGTATAGGCTGTGCCGGAGGACTGGATACCCTGGCCACGTTCCAGTATGAAAGGGTTAATAACGAACCAGATCATATTGCCTTCAAAATTTCTATCGGTGGGCTGAAGGGCGGCCATTCGGGAGATGATATCAACAAAGGGCGGGGCAACGCCAATAAGATTCTGTCCAGAATATTATGGAATTGCGAGCGCATGTTTGAAATGCGTCTGGCCCAGATTGACGGGGGCAACCTTCGCAATGCCATCGCACGGGAGGCTTTTGCAGTTGTTACCGTTCCGCGGAAGTTTAAAAAAGATTTGGAAGATACCATCAGGCAATATGCCAAAGATGTGCGTGAAGAGCAAAAAACCAGGGAGCCCGATTTGAAGGTGGTCATTCATGAAACCGCGATGCCCGAGTGTTTGATTGATTATTCTACCCAGAGTCGCTTGCTGGGTGCTCTTTATGGAGCTCCACACGGAGTTATGGGTATGTCGGCTGATATTCCCGGCCTTGTGGAAACTTCCACCAACCTGGCATCGGTAAAAATGACAGCCAGGACAATACTTGTTGCCAGCAGTCAGAGAAGTTCAGTAGCCACCCTGAAAAGAGATGTGGCGGATATGGTGAGCAGTGTTTTTCAGCTGGCAGGTGCAAAAGTAAGTCACGGGGATGGTTATCCGGGCTGGACTCCCAACATGAAATCTGAAATCCTTTACGTGATGCGCACAAAGTACAAAGAACTGTTCAATGAAGAACCACATGTGCTGGCCATTCACGCAGGCCTGGAGTGCGGACTCATCGGCGAGAAATATCCGGGGATGGACATGATCTCCTATGGTCCCAATATGAGAGGGGTACATTCGCCCGATGAAAAGTTGAGCATATCTTCCGTAGAAAAAAGCTGGAAGCTGGTTCTGGAAGTATTGAAGAATATCCCTGAAGCATAATCTGTTCAGGATGCAAAAAAGGCTGTCTCAAGTTTTGGGTAAGATCGTTCAGCTTGTCGAACCGACATTGGATTATTAGGCAGATACCCACTTCACAGGTGTTATAGTGAGCTTGTCGAACTGCTCAGCGTCCAGTGAACATCCCGCTTTTGTGACAGCCTTTTTTTGAGGGGGAGAAGGATTTTAGTAGATTATCTCTGTAACCTCTTTTCGCAAACCCCGGATGCTGTCCAGAAGTTTCTGCATGGTTCTGTCATGGCTGGCCAACTTGTTAAACAGCACTTCTTCCTCCTTTTTGCTGTAAGCTCTTTCGGGTAAAAACGCAATGATGGTAGCTTGTTTGTACACCGAATCGGTTTGAATAGCAAGGATGCTCCAGAAAAGCAGAGAAGTCTTTACGTAGTTGCCAAATTCAGGGGAATGACGTAGATCATAAAATTCTTCCTCCATCCAGGGCGTGGCAGCTAACTTCCTTATGGAGTCAATGCTGCTTGTAGCCTTTGCAGAGTCCATATGGTAAATGGCACTTACCCATCTTTCTTCCTGCTCAATAAATAGCTCCAGAGATGTAATGTTTTTATGATCAAATTCTCTGATGTTTTGATGGGAGTTCTGGCATCCCACAAGCAGAAAGAGAATAGCCGTAAATAACAATAATAAGGGAACAAATCTCCACTGTATGTTTTGTTTTTTGGTGGTGTTTTCCATCTGGAAGATCAGGATTTGTGGCGGACTGCTAAATACAACAGCCAGGCCCGGCGAACTTCTGCTTTGTCCAGCAAGCTTCTGACCCTTTCATGCAGGAAATTGTTATTTTCTATTGCTTTCTCAGGTAATTCCTGCTTGTCTTGTATTGCATCTCCCGAACTCAGGTATTCCTGCAGTTCTTCTGAAGAAGGAATGGAGGTTACACCGGCAAGCAGGGCCAGGTGATGTCCGGTAAGTACTGTTGATTCTCTCAGGTCGGTTGGCAAATTGTCGAATCCGATGGCAATTTCCGCCGGGGGCTGTTGGATGGCAAAGAGACTTTCACCATGGGCACGGGTGTAATTGAAATTTCCCAGCCTACCTACCATATCTATCTTTTGGGGGTCAATGATATCATCCTCTGTGAAAATATCTTCCTGGGCATGAATAAGCAATGCCTGTGCTATGATGAGGTTGGCAGCACCGGGTTGATTACTTAGCGCTTTCACTTCAATCACCTTGCATTCAAACTGCACAGGAGATTCTTTCACCCTGAAAGGTTTAACCTTCTCTGATGGAACGGGAGTAAAACCTCCTTTTTCAAATTCATTAATTCCGGTATCATACTCAACGCCACAAATGGCCATTTGCCTTGCCATGGGGTAGTTCACCAGGTTTATTACTACTTCCCCGGTTTCTTTCACGTTGTTCAGGGTATCTTTGTTGCTCCCGTCGCGACGGGTATTGACCGAGAAAATGAGGATAGGAGGGGTGCTGCTGAATACGTTGAAAAAACTGTAAGGCGCCAGATTGGGTTTGCCGTCCTTGTCAAGCGTGCTGGCAAAACATATGGGCCGGGGATTGACAGACCCTAAAATGTAATGATGGCGTTGCCGGGGAGTCAGTTCTTCCGGTGTAAAGGTGCGCAT
>CAZBGI010000034.1:12480-37965 GCA_964491395.1 uncultured Bacteroidales bacterium
ACAGGGTATTCCATGTACCTGGCTGTTTTCTCCATGACTTCTTTCCCTTTTAATTTTTCCAGCAGGTAAAAGGAGAGGTCGATACCTGCTGTAACCCCTGCAGATGTGAGGATTTTTCCATTGTCGATATATCGGTTGTCAGGCCTTGCCCGGGCTTTGGGTGCCAGCTTCAGAATATCATCGAATACACTGTGATGGGTAGTAAATTTTTTTTCATCCAGTAATCCTAACACTGCGGGTATTCTTGCCCCCGAGCAAACCGAAAAAGTAAACCGGGTTTGCTCTTGCAAAACATTGAGTTTTTGCAGCAATAAAGAATTGGAAATCACTGCTTTGGTTCCGTCACCTCCCGGAAGCACAAGAATATCAGGCTGAGGTACTGTATCAATATCAAAATCCGGATTAACACTGAGACCATTAATCGTTGTTATGGGCATTGTGTTTTCCCCGAAGGTGTATACGTCAAAATGATTTTTGCCTGTTGCAATATTGGCAGCAGTAAAAACCTCCAGTGGTCCGCAAAAATCAAGGGTCTCAATTTCAGGAAAAAGGAATATGGCGATTTTTATCATTGTGAGTTGATTCTTTTACCGCAACTATCTGTTTTTGCCCTCTTCTATGTTGCGTACATATTCATCCTCTTTTGCCCTCTTTTTGCCGGAACTTAAAAAATGAGAAAGTTTTCCCAATAAAAAACCAAGAAAGAAAAATATCATGAGAATGAAAATCAGCCGGCCCTGTACTTCGAAAAATATCAGGTGAATAGTGGTGATTTTCCAGTTGAGCACGGCAAGTGCGATAGTAATTGCAAGTATCAGCCCGGCAGTAATCCAGAACAACAAAGGCTTTTTCTTTTCGTCCATAGCAAAGTGTTTTAAGTTTTTAATAATATTGGCCTTCAGATTCTTATCAAATCTACGGGTTTGTTTTGAATTGGACAATGGAAATGTGTAGTTTTATCGCAACAGAATTGCAATTGATATTCCCAGGTAGTTGCCAATGGCATAGCCTATGATTCCTACAGTCAACCCTGAGATAATAACTTCTTTATTTTTCAATGCCCCTGCTACTACCGGAACAAAAGGAGGAGAGCAAATCAATGCCGTGGAGGTAATAATCATGGTGTCGGTGTCGATGTTGAATAGCTTGCTCAAAATTACATGAAGCATCAGGGAACCAAAAATTACCAGCGCCACATAGAAAAACAACCCCGGAGCCGAGCCGGCAAACTGGCTGATATCGGCCATTGAAGCAACAGCAAGGCTGAATATCAATATGAAGTACATGCCGGTTTCGAAGGTTTTTTCTATTTTATTAACCCTGGGCATGAGGCTAACGGCAATGCCCAGGGTAGTAATAGAAAGGATGATGACCAGCATGGAAATTTCTCCGGCAATAAGAAAACTCAGGCCAATGCTGATCCCGGCAATGAGAACCGATAATCCTGTGGCCCCAAGTAGCGGTAGAAAGGTTTTTTTTTGAAAAATTCCCCAATAGGGATCCACCCCGTCAAAATCAATACTTTCATCATGCAGGCGTTTATCTCCCTTGTAAGGTTTGAGAATCATGCCGAAAATTCTCTGACCCATTGTCATGAGGAAAGCCAGGTAAATGGATGATAAGATAATGTCGTGCGTGTTGAGAATGATGTAAGTTTCGGGTTTCGCCTCCACCACGCTCTGGATTGAAGCCATATTGGGTGTGCCACCGCTATACACGCCAACCATCATGCCTGATATTTTCCAGATTTCCGGCAATATATCCCTGAAAATATAATACCCTGCAATTACCATAATAATGGCAGAACCTATTCCCAGTACCAATGACAAAAGGGTTTTCCCTGCCATTTTTAGCCAGGCCTTGATGTTGAGTGAAAACAACAATAAGGGGAGCGCAAGGGGGATGGTGGCGCTGGTGAGGGCATCCTGAATTACCGCGGTGCCTTCAGGAAGAATCCTGAGGTTACCTGCCAGCAGGCCAATAATGTAAGTGATTACAACAGCTCCCAGCTTGTTGACAAACCGGTAGCGATGGCACAGATGCAAAACAACAATAGGAGTGACCAGGTAAAATATAAGCAACAGTGCAGTTGTCATCTGTCTATCTTTAAAATTCTTATAGCGACTTAAAGGCGGTAAAAATACATAATCCTATCGAGATAGTTGTCCGGTGCCATAAAAATAGACTTGGGTTAAACATGTAATTATTGTAATTTTGCTACAATCCATTAGTAACGCACTGGGTTGAATAATAAATGCACAGTTTTTCCGACGGGTTAACGACATGGTAATTAACTTACGGGAAATATTAATGTTCGGCTTCGGACAGCTTATGAGCGCCCACGGACATATAATTCAAATCCAAGCCCATCACGAGAGTTCATAATATCTTTATTCTTATTTGCTTATGTTATCTGGCAAGCTATTGGATACAAAAAAGACTGAAGACAAATAAATTATGAACAATAAAGATTTCCGATTCGTCAAAGCAGGCATCAGCGCATGCAAATTTATTGCAACCCTGATGACTGCCATTGTAACCTCATACCATTAAATTCAAGATTGAGTATGCATTTCTAACCCTTAATCCTTTAAACAAATAAAATTATGAATTTACTTCCCATTAACTTAAAGTCGGTTTTCTTAGTAACCGCGCTTTTTGCATTATTTATCGCCGGTTGTGATAAAGACAATTCTGAACCCGACCCATCAGAGGACTCCAATGAAGTTAAGGATATTGACGGAAACCACTACACGAAGGTTGTCATTGGCGAACAGGTTTGGATGGTTGAAAACCTCAGAACCACCCATTACAATGATGGAGAGCCTATTGCCCTGATTGAAAGCAATGAGGATTGGAGTAACCTTCAGGAGGGAGCTTATTGCTGGTATGACAATGACAAGGAAACGTACATGGAACCTTATGGTGCGCTATACAGCAGAGATGCTGCTAAATCCGGAAAATTATGCCCGGTAGGTTGGCAGGTTCCCGGTAAAGAAGATTGGGCGGCGTTGGTCGATTTTCTAGGTGGCGAGTTTCCCAATCCGACATACGATCATCCGGGGTATGCCCTGAAAGATGTCGGTGATGAGTATTGGAGAGAAGAGAATGTTGTTTTCACCACGAATGAGACCGGGTGGAGCGGCCGCGGAGGCGGCATGCGTGACGCAACCGGTGACTTTATCGAATTAAGAGAAGCAGGGAACTGGTGGAGCGCTGAAGATCACTGGAAATATGAAACATGGGGACGTCGGTTGGGATATGATCACGGGCATCTGCTTTTTATTGGTGATGATTACGATGTGGGCTTTTCGGTTCGATGCATTCAATCTGTTGAATGACCCCTGGAAAAACTATCAAATTAAAAAACAGGCGCAAACACTAAGTTTTGCACCTGTTTTTTTGTTAAACCCATCAAAACCGCAGAAATTGTTTGTAGTTGATGAGGCAGGGGATGGGTGTTTTATTTTAAATGATAAGTATGCTGAAATGGACCTTTAAGGGTGAAAAATAAAAATCAACTAAAGGAGCGATTTCATCAAATATTTCATAATTTTGATTTTTTCAAAACGTATTATTAAAACAAGTAGCAATATGAAAAAAGCAATTCAACTGGCATTTGCAGCAATGATAGCATTTATGGGATTTCAGAGCTGTACACCCCAACAAGACCCATTAACGGAAGATATGAAAGAACGATTGGCAAATTTTGAAGAAGTGACCCTCACCACCGACCTTAGTTGGCTGAGCGAAAATGAAAGAGAAATTATCAGTATTCTGATGGAAGCAGCCCAGATTATGGACGACATATTCTGGATGCAATCTTATGGTGATAAAGAAGCGCTGTTTGAAAAAATTGACAACGAATATGCCATCGAATATGCCAAAATTCATTATGGCCCCTGGGATCGCCTCGACGCCAACAAAGCTTTCGTGCCTGGTTTTGATGACAAGCCCTTGAGTGCCAATTTTTATCCGCAGGATATGACTCGTGAAGAGTTTGAAGCCTGGGATGAGCCTACCAAAACGAGTCTTTATACCTTGATTCGGCGCGATGATGAAGGAAACCTGGTTGCTATTCCCTACTCTGAGGCCTACAAAGAGCAGCATGAAGAAGCGGCACGTCTGTTGCGCAAAGCAGCAGATCTGGCTGAAGACCCCGGATTGAAGAATTATCTTGAAGCACGCGCAGAAGCATTGCTTACAGATGAATACCAACCCAGTGATTATGCCTGGATGGCCATGAAAGAATCTAATATTGACTTTGTAGTCGGACCCATCGAAAACTATGAAGACCGTTTGTTTGGCTATAAAGCCGCACACGAAGCCTTTGTCCTGGTAAAGGATCTGGAGTGGAGCGCCCAGCTGGAAAAATTCAACGCCATGTTACCCCAGCTACAGGCAGGTTTACCGGTAGCCTCTGAATACAAAACAGAAGAACCCGGTACGGATGCCGATATGAACGTTTATTATGCCCTTTATTATGCAGGAGATTGCAATGCGGGAAGTAAAACCATTGCCATTAACCTGCCCAATGATCCGGAGATTCACCTCTCTGTAGGAAGTCGCAAGTTGCAACTCAAAAATTCCATGAAAGCCAAATTTGATAAAATTCTTGTACCGATTACCGATATTCTTATCGATGAAAGTCAGCGACAGTATATTACATTTGATGCTTTTTTCGAGAATACTACCTTCCATGAGGTAGCGCACGGCATGGGTGTTAAAAATACCATCACCGGGAAAGGGCCTGCACGGGAAGCTTTGCGTGAATACTATTCTGCCATTGAAGAAGCCAAAGCCGATATCATGGGCCTTTATTTGGTGACTCAATTGTATGAAATGGGCGAGATTACCAGCGGTGAGGTAATGAATAATTATGTTACTTTCTTTGCAGGTATTTTCCGTTCCAGCCGATTTGGTGCATCCAGTGCTCACGGCAGGGCGAATATGCTGAATATGAAGTACTTTGCTGACAATGATGCATTTGTATACCAGGATGGTACTTACAAGGTGAATTTTGATGAAATGAAAACAGCGGTAGAATCTTTGCTGGAGAAAATCCTGGTCATTCAGGGCGATGGTGATTATGAAGCTGCCAAAGCATGGGTGGAGAGAGACGGCGTAATGACGGATCAGTTAAGCAGTGACCTCGACCGGGTAAATGCAACAGGTTTACCCATTGATATCGTTTTCAAACAAGGAAAAGATGTGTTAGAACTCTAATGTTTAAGTCTTAAATACCCAGGGGCTGTCTCAAAATGGTCATTGGGTCGTTGAACCAGTCGAAACGACTGCTGTATATCAGGCAGATCAACACTTCGACAAGCTTAGCGACCGGATAATAATGACTTCTGAGACAGCTCTTTTTATACAGGCCTGCTAAAAACTAACCACGTATCAATGCATAGTTTTTCGGATAATTTATTGATCGTTCCTGCTTCTAATCTTATGTTAACATAACAAATTATCAACCAGCTGACAGCGTGTTATTCATCAGGGCCTATATATTGGTGAAAAACCTGATCTGGTTGGGTTGGCAATGTACATCTACCTCACCGGGTGTTTCCATTACTTCTCCGTCAATCTGGAAGTCCGCTCCATCGGGATTGGCAATGCGGGCTTGCTTGCATGTCCAGATTTTAGCATATTCCGATTCATCCAGGGTACCCTGGAAAAGGTCAAGGGAAACGGATACCATCTCGTCAAATCCTTCAGGATTGAGTGCAATAATTTCCAGAACTCCATCATCAATTTTTCCTACCGGATTGATGATGGCTCCGGTACCATATTTGTCGGCATTGGCAATGACCAGCAAGCGGGCGGTTGTTTCTTCTGTTTTTCCGTTGATGGTGATTGAAAACCGGTAAGGTTTCATTTCTTTGAATTGTTTCAGCGAGCTTTTAAAGTAGGCAATCATCCCTCGTTCATCTTCACCTTCAAACTTTTTTATCAGGCCTGCATTAAAGCCAAAATCACTCAGGTGCAAACAAATATCATTATTGATATGCAGAATGTCAGCATTTATTGTTTTTCCTGTTTTTATGGCTTCAATGGCCAGTGCGAGCGTATCTGTTTCCAGGCACCTGGCCAGGCCGTTGGCAGAACCCAATGGGATGATCCCTATGGGAATGTCCGGATTGTCTGTTGCTTTAGCGATCATTCTGATGGTTCCATCGCCACCCCCGGCAAGAATAGCATCCCATTCATCTTCTTCAATATGTTTCCTTACCATGGCAATGTCTTCTGTTTCTTTTCCGGTGGTTTCTGTAATGGTAAGAACCGTTGGGGCAAGACTACTTTTTATTTCTGTCAGGGTTTGCTTCCTGTCGGCCTTCGAGCCCGACACCGGGTTAACAATGAACAAGTATTTTCCACTCATGATTTTGGTATTAAGTTGTGGGTTTGGGCATGTCTGATCATTTCTTCAGTATGCTGTACAAAAGTAATGTCAGGAGCTTCAGGATCGTTAATTTTAGCCCGTAGAAGTTCTCTTCGCTGCTTGCCTGCGGGCTTTATTTCTCTGATATACACCGCCAGGGTCCTTCCCGGGAATTTCTGCAAGATTTCCGCATAGATTTCCGGGTCGTGCTGTCCGCTGTCGCCTACCAGGATAAATTTCATTTTGGGATAGAGCTCCATAAGCAATTCAATTTTTTCTGCCTTATGAATATGGCTTCCTCCTCCAGATTTCCAGATGTTTTTCAAATCTACATGCAGGTCTTTGAGTAACAAAGGTCCTGAAGGGATTTGCCGGTAGGCAAGAAAGTCTTTGATCATATCAAAAAGGTTCCAGTCACTGCTGGAAACATAAAATACCGGGTTTTCTCCATCATTGGACAATGCTTTGTAGAAGTCGCTCACACCAGGGAAAGGACGGCGTGTATAGGCATTTTTGGAAATGGATAGCCAGAATTTTTTTCCGGTTTTTGTTGCATGGGAGATGAGGATGGTATCGTCAATATCAGAGATAACTCCCACAGGATGGTTTGCCGGGTAGCGTATTACTTCCGCACAACTTTTTTCCTGCTCTGGTTTTAGCCCTTCTTCACGTACCAGGCTAAAGCAGACTCTGTCCTCTTCCTGGGGGGGGATATTCTGAGGAGCAGAAAAAGTACACTCAATAATTCCATCCACATCGCTTTCAAGTGTTTTCCTCTCTCCATGATATTCAACAATAACATTGGCATCCGGAACGCTGCTGCCGGCATAGCGCCTTATGGCTCCCAGCAGATTTTTCAAATAGCTTTTTTTTGCCGAAGGTCTGCTTTGTTTGTAGGATTCTATCACTCTGCCTTTAAAGAAGATTTTTTCTTCGTTTCCAAATGCATAAAGGGGTTCTATTTTAATGATATCCAGCTTTCCGATTTTTTTCTTTATTTTGGAAAAAGCATACCGGAAAGGAAATGAAACAGGTCGTAAAATCATTCTGTGAAATTTTTGTAATGCTCATACAGTTCATTAATGGTCTTGATGTAGCTGACTGACTCTATGCCCGAAGCATAACCATACTTCACCATTTCGAGGTTGTAATAATCAGGGCTGGACTTTTTAAGCATGAATATCTCCACATTATCCTCCCATTTATTGGGATTGGCATCATGGGCTTCTGCCAGTCTGCGTGCATCCTGCAGATGGCCCTGGCCAACATTGTAAGAGACAATTACAAATTTTTGTCTCTCTTCAGGGTCTTCAATATGTTCGGCCCAGTAATTATCCAGCCAAAGCAGGAAGTTTACTCCTGCTACGATGCTTTGTTGCGGGTCGAAAGTATTGGTGGCACCAAACTCCCGGGCAGTACGTGGCATGAGTTGCATCAGCCCCGTGGCGCCAGCCCATGATTGTGCGAGTGGGTTAAATTTTGATTCCCGGTATATCAGGGCTGCCAGCAATCGCCAGTCCCATCCCAGTTGCTCTGCACCGGCTTTTATGAGTGTGTCCCACCGGGAAATATCTCCTCCTGCTCCCGGATTGAAGTCACTGGCATAGCGTGACCGGAAAGCCTGCCTGTCTTTGTAATATTTGTTATAAATGACATAGTAGTCTGCGTGGTTCTGTGATTCTGTGAGCCATGCATTAATCGTGTCCAGTAATATGGGCGAAGAATATCGCATGGCCCAGGCGGTTTGCTGGGGAAGACTCAACGGTGTTTCTACATCCAGATTTTGATAGTAGGCTGATTGAATCAGGGCAATGTTTTCGTCAGCTACCGTTAAGTCGATAGAATCATTGGCCACCTGATGAATAAGGTCCTCTGTAGTAAGCTCACTTCGGGCCTCCACAACCACAAGGGGCTCTCCAATTTCCAGGGAAAGATTGTCCAGTCTTGTTTTATAGGCTGAACCTTTTCGCACATGTATGGTGTCGCCAGCCAGGTCAAAGGGGTTGCGAATCATTGCATCTTCGATTTCGTGCAACGTCATTTGTCTCCAGTTGCCGGGCTTTCGTTGCACCAGCACCTGTCGGGTTACATTCATGGGTTCGGTAAAAGCAAGATGTTCTGTACGTTCTGACGTGATGGTAAGGCCGTAGGCAATCAAATCTCCCTCGCCCCGTGCCAGCATATTTTCCATCTCCTCCAGGTCGCGGGCAAGTTTAATTTCCACTTCCAGATCAAGATGCTCTCCAAGCATTTGCAATAACTCGTATTCATATCCCATAGGCTCTCCATGGAGAATAAAATAAGAAAAAGGACTGTAACTGGTAATGGCTACCAGCTTACCTCTCTCCCGGATTTCCGGGAAATCTTCCTTTACTCTGTCTTGCTTATTTATTCCACATGCCGAAAAAAGTGCCAGAAAAATCGTCGCAAAAAGTAATCTTGTTGGCGTCTTTAAATCCATACAGATAGAATTTGTTAAATCTCAAATTTATGTATAAATTGGTTAAATGACAAATAACTAAATGGTAGTTATCGCCACTTAGTATGTTTGTAGATATATAGCTTTGCCAGATAAAATTGCTTTTGTTCTTTAAAGGTAGTTAAAGATACTCTTAAAAAAGTAAAACCGGTGTTGATGATGTTTCCTCCACCTCTTCTCAGTTTAATCGAAAAGGTACTGATAGCTTTGGTTTTCGGGTATAGCTCAAAGTTAAAAAAATAATTATCTGCTGTCTGTGTAGTTATTATTTTCTAAATTTACCCTTTAAACATTCAGAAATATTCAATTATGAAGGGAAAACTTTTATTTAGCTTACTCCTGGTCGTTTTTTACAGCCAGGTAGTTTTCAGTCAGGTTCCGTTTGGGTTAGACCCGGGTGACGTAAAAAAACGGTTGCAGGATGATATCAATTTCCTGGCATCAGAAGAGATGGAAGGGCGTGAGGCCGGTACCGATGCAGAGAAGAAAGCTGCTGTTTATATTCAGTCACGATTTGAAGAAACAGGCCTGGAGCCCTTGTTTGAAGGATCTTATTTTCAGGAATTTGAATTTTTTGGTGACTGGACCCTCGGAGAAGAGAACTTCATGATGATAGGTGAAACCCAGTTTTCGATGCACTCCGATTATTTTGTACTGCCTAATTCGTCCAGTGGTCGTGTATATGCGAAAGGAAATTACGTAGGATACGGACTGCAAACCGATACACATGATGATTATTCAGGACTGGAAGATCTGGAGAATACAATTTTTTTTATGGAATATTATCTCCCGGAAGATCTTGATGACGGGGCCACAAGGTTGCCACTGGAAGTAATGCAGAAAAAAATAAAAACTGCGGAAGACATGGGAGCTGTTGCAGTTGTTTTTGTCAATACAAGGAGTGAACGCAACGATCCTTCCACGAGCCTCGGGCAACAACTGGGACGTGAAGATATTCCTGTGTTTTTTGCCAAATCGGAGGTGATTGAATATTGGCAACAAAATGCAGAAAACAAATACATTTCTATAGCGGTGGATTTGATGCGCGAAACCTATACTGCATGGAATGTGGCGGGTTATCTGGATAATGAGGCAGAAACGACCGTTGTCATAGGCGGACATTATGATCATCTGGGCTATGGGGGAGCTGGTTCACGCAATCCGGGTTCTCATGCTATTCATTACGGAGCTGATGACAATGCTTCCGGTACAGCAGGTGTAATGGAAGCAGCTCGTTACCTGTATCAGTCAGATTATACTTCCAATAATTATATTTTTATTGCTTTTTCTGCTGAAGAGAAAGGTTTGTTAGGGAGCCGGCATTTTACTTTGAGCGATGCCTATGATATGGATTCGGTTAGTTATATGTTTAATCTTGACATGATTGGCCGAATGGAGGATAAAAACATCACACTATACGGTACGGGGACCTCGCCTGTATGGCCATCTCTTATTGATCTGCATGCAGAAGAAGATTTGGAAGTGCGCCTGAGCCCAAGCGGGCAGGGAGGATCGGATCATACCCATTTTTACAGGCAGCAAATTCCCGTAATTTTCTTTTTTACCGGTATTCACGAGGATTACCACCGACCTTCTGATACACCTGATAAAATTAACTATGACGGGATACACACCATCCTGAATTTTATGTATGATATGATAGGTTCGCTGGATGAATTGGGTGAACCGGAGTTTACCAAAACAGCGGTTACCCGGCGCGGGGCAACCAACCGGCAGGGTCCTGTGCTGGGGCTGATGCCAGATCATGCTTTTGAGGGTGAAGGGTTAAAAGTAATGGCTGTTACCGAAGACCAGCCGGCACAAAGGGCCGGAATGGAAGATGGGGATATTATTGTGAGGGTAGGTGAAACCCGGGTTAGTGATATTTATACGTATATGGAAGCACTGGGAAGTCTAAAAACCAATGACACGGTAAGTGTAACCGTTATCAGGGAAGGAGAAGAACTGGAGCTCGAGATTAAACTATAACTTTTTTGAATAGAGAAAAGGGCGGGCATGGATTTTTTGCTTCTTATAATTTCGGGAAGCATGTTTTCAACCATGCCCGGCCATTTTACGCCTGGCACTTTGTTTTATGGAGGTTACTTAAATGTCATGTTGTTTTTAACGGTGATTTTCTCACAGTAATGACACTTAAGCCTGATATCTTCTTTGTCTAATACAGTAAACCGGGTGGTAATGACCTCAATGTTGGTAATGCAATTGGGATTGAAGCATTTTACTATACCTGAAACGGTATCGGGGATTTCTACCAGAGTTTTTTCTACAACCCTGAAATCTCTGATTTCAATTACGGAAGCATGGGGTGCAACCAATGCAATTTTGTTGAGCTCTTCGGGTTTGAAAAACTTGTTGCTTACTTTAATAATTCCCTTACTGCCAAATTTCTTGCTTTCCAGATTGGTGCCAAAGAGCACCATTTGATCAAATACATCCAGTTTGAGCATTTTTATTACCTGAAAAACGGCATTGGCGGGTATATGGTCAATTACGGTTCCGTTTTCTATGGCCGATACTTTTAATTCTTTTATTTTTTCATTCATCGTATAGGGGGTATTGTGTTTCTAACCAAAAGTTTGTTTTTGTAAAAAATGAGGTGTTGTTACGGGCTTGTGAAAATTACCGGTAACCCAACATGATGGACAAAAGCGCCTGTCTTACATAAACACCATTAAGGGCCTGCTGGAAATAGTAGGCCCTGGGGTCTTCATCCACGTTGATATGAATTTCATTGACCCTGGGCATGGGATGCAGAATTTTGAAGTTTTCTTTGGTGTTTATCAGCATATCTTTATGAAGATTGTAAGAGTTTTTAATACGTTCAAACTCCAGCGGGTCAGAGAAGCGTTCTTTCTGAATGCGGGTCATGTAGAGGATGTCGGCATTGGGTATGATTTCATCCATGGTGGTGTACTGGTGATAGGCCAGGTTTTTCTCTTTGATGTGCATTTTTACCGAGCTGGGCAGTTTGAGTTCAATGGGAGAAACCAGGTGGAAGGTAGTGTTGTAGTTGCAAAGAGCAATCACCAGGGAGTGCACTGTACGGCCATACTTGAGGTCTCCCACGAACGCCACGTGCAGATTGTCGAGGGTTTTCTGGGTTTGCAGGATGCTGTAAAGGTCCAGCAGGGTTTGGGTAGGATGTTGGTTGGAACCGTCACCGGCATTGATGATGGGTACGGGCGATATTTCTGAAGCAAACCTTGCACTTCCTTCAATGGGGTTTCGCATTACAATAAGATCGGAGTAATTGGCAATAGTAAGAATCGTATCGCGCAGCGATTCTCCTTTTTTTACGCTGGTATTGGAGGCTTCAGAGAAACCGACAATTTTTCCTCCCAGTCGGTTGATGGCACTTTCGAAACTGAGTCGGGTGCGGGTAGAGGGTTCAAAAAATAAAGAGGCAATTACATGATCCTTTAAAATGGTTTGAACGGGGTTGGCTTCAAACTCCCGGGCCGTTTCCAGAACGCGCAATTGTTCTTCTTTGGTGAAATCGTTGATGGATACCAGACTTTTGTTCTTCATAATTTTACGATTGAAAATTGAAAAATTAAATTTAAATAAAAATATGCACAAAAAAAAAGCGGCTAAAAGCCGCTTTTAAAAACTATTTACATCCGCAGGTTTTGCTGACGAGATTTTTGCTTTTGAGAAATTCGCAAACCAAATCGCAGAGAATGGGTTTTCCGATTTCCTGTAATTCATAATCAACTTTTACCACGGGCTTATTGATTTTTACAATTCTTTGCAGGTCGATGGGAGTAGCAATCACCACCGCATCGCAATCCGTATTGTTGATGGTTTTTTCCAGGTCAGCTACTTGCTGTTCGCCGTAGCCCATTGCCGGGAGCAGAGTGCCAATGTTGGGATAAATTTCAAAAGTTTCTTTCAGTCTTCCCACAACAAAGGGCCTTGGATCAACCAGTTCTGCCGCTCCAAATTTTTTGGCGGCTACTGTTCCGGCACCAATCTTCATATGACCGTGGGTAAGTGTGGGGCCGTCTTCTACTACCAAAACACGTTTGTTTTTAATGAGTTCGGGCTTGCTTACGGTAAGCGGAGATGCTCCGTCAACAACCACTGCATCCGGATTCACTTTGGCAATATTATCACGCACTATCTGAATATTTTCAGGAGATGAGCTGTCCATTTTGTTGATAACCACAATATCCGCGAGCCTGAGTGTTGTTTCTCCCGGGTAGTAATTCAGTTCGTGACCAGGACGATGGGGGTCTACAACGGTAACCATCAGGTCTGGCTTGTAGAATGGGAAGTCGTTGTTTCCTCCATCCCACAGGATTACATCCGCCTCTTTTTCTGCTTCGCGCACGATGGCTTCATAGTCAACGCCGGCATAAATTACGTTTCCGCGCACTACGTGGGGTTCGTACTCTTCCATTTCTTCAATGGTACACTTGTGCTTTTTCAGATCTTCTACTGTAGCAAACCGTTGTACTTTCTGAGCAACCAAATCGCCGTAAGGCATGGGATGGCGTATGGCAACAACTTTAATTCCATGCTCCATCAGGGCTTCAATAATTTTCCTGGAAGTCTGGCTCTTACCGCATCCGGTGCGAACTGCTCCTACAGCAATTACCGGCTTGGTGCTTTTTACCATGGTTTCTTTGGGGCCAATAAGCAAAAAATCGGCTCCGTTTGCATTAACGATAGAACCGATTGTCATAACTTCCTGATAGGAAACGTCACTGTATGAGAATGCACATATATCTACATCCAGTTCCTTGATTAATTTGGGTAAATCATCCTGTTTGTGAATGGGAATACCTTCAGGATACAATTCTCCTGCCAGTTCAGCGGGATATTTTCTACCATCAATGTCAGGAATCTGTGCAGCGGTAAAAGCTACCACTTGATAATTTTCATTGGTTCGATAATAGGTGTTGAAATTGTGAAAATCTCGTCCGGCAGCGCCGATAATGATTACGTTTTTTTTACTCATGTGTTTTGTCGGTTTAAGTTATGGGTTTGAAATTTGGTTACTGTATAAAATCTCACAAACCTACACAAAATTTGTAAAAGGCAATAAGAAAAATAATTTTTTTTTGCACAAAGATTTACACAGGAACAACACCTATTCCCGGTCTCTGAGGCATTACAATTTGACCGTCCTTAACTTTCAGCCCTTCAAAAACATCGTTGTCGATTAGCAGGTTTCCGTCCAGATCCGCCCATTGGGCCAGATGCCCCAGATGTGCCATAGCTGTTACGGCACATGAAGTTTCGGTCATGCATCCCAGCATTACTTTCATGTTCATCCCTTTTGCAATACCGGCCATTTTATGTGCTGCCCGCATACCTCCGCATTTCATTAATTTAATGTTGATACCATCGTAAACTCCATAAAGTTTCTGAATGTCTGCCGGACCTTGCAGGGCCTCATCGGCAATGGTGGGCAGGGGGCTGTTGGCCGTGAGCCAGGCCATGTCTTCTATGGCATCTACCGGCATGGGTTGCTCTACAAAAACGACCCCTTTTTCTTCAAGCCAGTATATCATATCCAGGGCTTTTTCTTTGTCTTTCCATCCCTGGTTTACATCCACGCACAATGGTTTATCAGTTACCTCCCGTATGGCTTTCACCATGGCTTTGTCGGTGTCGTGGCCCAGTTTTATTTTGAGAATGTTGTAAGGTGCTGCCTCCCGGGTTTTTTCTTTTACAACTTCGGGCTTGTCAATACCAATGGTAAATGAAGTATCGGGAACCTTGTCGGGATTCAAACCCCATATTTTATACCACGGTTGTTGCATGAGTTTGCCCACCAGATCGTGCAGGGCGATGTCAACGCTGGCTTTTGCTGCATAATTGCCGGGAGCCAGCCCGTCAATGTATTCAATAATATCCTCCAGTTGAAAAGGATCCTTGAATTGGGACAGGTTCACCTTCTTCAGAAATGTTTCTACCGTTTGATGGCTCTCGCCAAGGTAAGGAGGCATGGAAGCCTCGCCATAACCTGTTATGCCTTCAAACTGAATCTGGGTGAGCATAACCGGAGTAGTGCTGCGGCTGCTTCCGGCCAGGGTGAAAACGTGTGTAAGTTCCAGTTCGTAGGGCTTGAAGCTAAGTTGCATTCCTTTGCCTGAAAATGCTGCGGCACCGCTGTTGTCTGCCGTGTGGGCACAGCTTTTAAATACCGGGGGAATCACTAATGCACTGCTCATAAGGCCCGCTGTTTTTAAAAAGTCTCTTCTGTTTTTCATCTGTCTGAATTTTTTAAAATGGCTATAGAGAATATCCAAAACTTCCTTTCTTCGCTGATAACCAATTGGTTTTTTCAAGGGTCATCTTGTGTGTTTAAAGCCTACTCATGAAGGTTGCATCATGAAAAGCATTGAATGCGTGTTGGTCGTTGTGTTGACGGATGTGTCGGTTTTTTATCTGCTTCGCTAATACCAGGGATGATTTTTGACAGGGATAATCCCCGGGGTGTTTTCTTTGCCCATGATTCTTCTTGCCGATGCAAGCCGGCTTGTATTGGATTCATCATAGTCATCATCTTCTGGATTGAGGCTGTTTATTCTCACCATGCCACTGGCATGTATAAACTTGTTATCATTCATATACATGGCTACATGTATGATGGGAGAGTCTTTTTCTGCTCTGGCGCTGAAAAAAAGCAAATCGCCTGTTTGATATAAATCGCTGTCTTTGCCCACAGGGATATGTTCTCCGTGTTTTGCCTGTAATGATGCATCACGGGCAAGGATGATACCATTCATAAAATAGATGGTTTTCGTATAACCACTGCAGTCAATTCCTTTGTTGGATGTGCCTCCCCATAAATAGGGGACTCCTTTCATTTGGTGTGCCGTTGCGAGCAGGTTTTCAGCGCCAGGCTTTGCAGTGTGTTTCCATTCTTCAAAATCCTGAACATGTTCGCTGGCAATCATGGCTTTCCGTCCATCGGGAAGTTGCACCTGCAAGGAGTTTGACGAAGAAGAGCTCACCTCAAGGATGCAACCCATTACGACATCTGATACGGCGAGTTTGGTAAGACTGTCGGTAAGAAGAACAAAAGGGGATGTAATAATCACTTTTTGCGTTTTTTGCCAGTGGGACAGTTGTTGCTCAGACAGGGGATGAAAAGCTGCATTTTCAATCCACGATAAGTACTTGTCGGGTGTCTGGATAAACGACCAGTTTCGGGTTTTTTTGAGAATTTTTACCGGTGTGCCCATGAGTGCCTGGCTTACAAGTTCTGCTCTGTGGTAGGGTTTTGCTCTCAGATTGGCAGTGCTGATGTTTACTATCCCCCAGGCATGTTCGTTTGCAACAGGAAGGATTGCAATGCTGTCGGTAATAGAAATTCCTTTGCTGGTCAAAGAGTCGATAAGCTTATCTTTCAATGCGGGATTGTCGGTTTCGCCATGAAGGATAATTTTCCGGATGCCTGCTTTCTCTGGTTCTATAGCAAAAACATTTTCTCTTAGATCTCCTGCTTTGTTTTGGGTAAAATATTCAATGATTTCAACAGCCTGGTCATGCTGGGTGCATCCGGCCATAAAGGACAGTAACACCATCCAGAAGATATTCTTTAATGTTGTATTGTGAATCATGCTAAGTGGTAGTTTTGATAGTTTAGGGGAGGTATTGTACATTCATTGTTCTTTCCCATTCGTCAAAATAGAGATTCCGCTGTTCCCATTCCATTTCGCCACGCTGAAAGTCCCAGGGTTCACTTCGCGGATGCTCCTTTGCCGGGTAAAGGGGTTGTCCATAATCTGTATTGACAATCAGGCGGTAGGCATCAATTCCTGACAGATAAAATTCTTTTACCAGGATGTCTTCTGAGGGTTGCAGTTTGAAAGATACATCTACAGGTACCCAACCCACACCATGATACCACACTTCGCACCAGTCGTGCAGATTAACATTGTCGGGATGCAGCATCCACCCACTCTGCCAGCGGGCAGGTATACCCATATGTCGGCAAAGTGACATAAACAAAAGGGTTTGCATGCCGCAGTCACCGTGTTGGTGCCTGAGAGTATATTCAGGGATGTTCCTGATAAGTCCGTATTCCACGGCTGATGCCCAGGGAATGTTATCATTTATCCAGTAATAAAAACTCCTTACCATCTCATAAGGAAGCATATCAGGGGTTGTAAGGGTTTCTGCGAGTTTTTTTATTTCGTCCGAAAAAACAATATGGGGTATACGCTGCCGGGTGTAAGGTAATATGGAATCGGGTAGTGTTGTAAAGGGAATTGATCGCAGCGTGTCGGGGTGAAAGTACTGGGCAGCACTGGTAAATTCAAAGGTGGTTTCGAAAAAAGCAGGCCGGTCAGCGGATGTTTTCTGGCTGAGAAATAAGGATTGATGGGCAAGATGGTTGGGCGAAATCAAAGGCTTTCCCGGGAGGTAAGAATGAAGGAAGACCTTATTCTGGCGTGGATGATTTCTTAAAGGGTAGGGCATCCACATGTTCACTTTCTGCCCCGGAGGAATGGAGTTTTCCGGCAAAGCAGTCTGGTAGTGAAGCAAAAATGTTGTGGGAAGTACCGGTTTGCCTGATGTGCTGTTTTGGGTGGCTCTTATAATTTCTTGGGTATGTTTAAGGCAGAAGTCTGTGAGTGATTGGTCATTAAGTCCTGTACTTCCTGAAACTTCTCTGAGCGAATCATTCAGTAGCAAAAGGTTGCGAACAGCACTTTTAAAATATCTTTTTTCATTGTCAATTATCATGAATTCAAGTTGCCGGGAAGTTTCCCATTCGTTAAGAAGGGAAGATGTTGCAACAATCCCCTTTTCCCGGAGCAAACGGGTGATGTCAGAAGCGTTATAAGGGTATTCTTTTTGATAACGGCTGATGTAATCCTTAATGCTGTCTGTAAATTCTATGGAAGTTTTATCAGTGTGGCTGTGTCGGATTATTTTTATCTGCTCTAACGCAGTTTTAAAATCACCGGATTGGTAATGCTTAGCAATAACATCCAGGGTTTTATCTTGCTTATGAGATCTGATATTGCAGGCTTGCAGCAAAAGGGTCAAAACACATAAGGCAATAAAGAGTATATAATGGTGTTCTTTACGCATGTTCTTGTGGTGATGCTAAAATATTGGATAAAAGAGACGGACAAAATCATTTCCTCTTTCAGTATTTTGTTGTATGAAAGTGAAATGATCTTGTCCGTCAGGTTAATTACTTACATTGTTGAAATGGTTTAGTATCCAGGGTTCTGCTGATCATCCCATCCGCTGATGTCAATTTCATTTTGCGGAATAGGGAAAATGTGATGAATCGCAGGATTGTAGTTGTTGGCTTTGAAAAGCGGCTCCCCGGCATCTTCTATCTCGTAACCTACGATGATAGTATTGCCTTCTTCATCTTCATCATAAAGGATGGTAGTACTGGCTTTCACTTTATACCCATCGGTTTTTACTTCTTTTTCCATCAATCCCCAACGGTTGAGATCCCAGAAACGATGGTTTTCCATGGCCAGTTCCACACGTCTTTCATGATATATGGCTTCCAGCAGTTGCGGGCCTGAAGCATCTATATCAGGCAAAACATCTTCGTTTTCACCCCGGGCTCTTTCTCTGACCATGTTTACATAATCGAGAGCATTGCCTTCGTCACCTGTATGATAGCATGCTTCTGCATACAGCAGGTAAATGTCAGACAAACGAATTATTCTTTCATTTACCGGAGAGTTTCTCCAGAAAGTGGGTCTTTCATCAGGCCACAAATAATTCTTGAGATTATGTAAGCCTGTACGGTCGTCGATGATGTTGGTGTTTTCGGGAGCCCCATGTTCGATTTCATTCTGAATAACCGCTTCAGAAGAGATAATGGTGGCTTCGCGACGGGTATCACCTTCTTCGTAGGCTGCATACAAATCATAAGTAGGTTGCTGCAATCCCCAGCCCCAGGGTCCACGAGGCATGGTAAATACGGTAGTAAAATTACCATTGCTGGTAAAAGTATCGTCGATGCCTGTGTCGGTAAACTGGATTTCGAAAATAGACTCAGGTCCGTTTTCGCCCTCCTGTGAAAAGATATCTCCAAAATAACCCTCATAAAGGGTATATTCATTGGAAGCAAACAGTTTCTCTGCCCAGGTTTTTGCCTGTTCCCAACCCTGCGCATCATAGAAATCCATGTTGCTGAATCCCGGGCTTGCGATGTAAGTATAAACTTTTACCAGCATAGCTTGTGCTGCACCTTTGGTGGCGCGACCCATATCAGTATCAGGGTATTCACTTTTTAGAGGCAGGTCGGCTTCAGCATCAATAAGATCGGCAATGATGAATTCATAAACTTCTTTTGCCGAATCTCTGTCCTGCTCGATTTCGTCAAGTTGTAAAGGCTTTTCGATAATGGGCATTCCTCCAAAAGTTCTGACCATATCGAAATAGTAATAAGCACGCAGGAATTTGGCTTCAGCAACAGATCTTTGCTGAATGTACTCGCTCATCTCCGGGCGTTCCACTCCATCGAGATTGTAAATAACCTGGTTGCATTTTAGAATTCCTCTCCATATGTGGGGATATTTCCAGCCCATCATCATGTTGTTGGCGTTGAGATTCCAGTCTTCCATTTCAGCAATGGCCGGCATGTCTCCGGGCTCAGAACCTTTAACAGCGTCATCGGCGATAACATTGCCAAACGCAAAGTTGGCACTCACATACCTGTAATCCCATAAATGAGAATAGCAGGCGTTGGCAGCTTTGATAGCATGTTCGTCGGTCTGGAAGAAGGTTTCGGTTGTTTGTTCACCAATTTTATTTTTGTCCAGAAAATCTTCTGTGCAGGAAAAGGTGATTAAACCTATCAGGCTAATAAAAATTAATTTTTTCATTTTTTCTATATTTTTTTGTTGATTACAATTTGACATTGATACCCAGTGAAACAGCTCTGGTTTGGGGATAAGTTCCATAATCAAGTCCCTGGCTCAATGTGCCTCCTCCAATTTCAGGATCAAGTCCGCTGTAACTGGTGAAAGTGAGCAGGTTTTGGGCAGAAAAATAAATCCTGATGCCGGAGAACCATTGCTGATTGCTGGAGAAAGTATACCCCAACTGCAGGTTTTTCAGGCGAAGGTATGAGCCATCCTCAATAAAGAATTCAGAAGCTCTGAGGTTGTCACTGTTGCTGCCGGCGTTGAGTCCATACATATCGTTGATGTCACTGCCTGGATACCAGTGTCCCAGGATGTCTCTGGATTTAGCTGTAGTAAGGGCAGGGTTCATCGTATACCATTTCTGGGCATTGAAAATATCGTTTCCTTGAGTGCCCTGGAAGAATAAACTCAGGTCAAAACCTTTGTATTCAGCATTGAAGTTAAATCCGTAAAAGAAGTCAGGATGTGGGTTACCGATAAAATCGCGGTCTTCTGCGGTAATTTCACCATCACCGTCGAGATCTTTAAAACGGAAATCTCCCGGTACTGCATTGGGTTGATTGCCTTCGGCAACTTCCTCCTCGTTCTGGAATACACCATCCAGCACGTATCCGTAAAATGCACCTACAGGATGTCCTACCTCAGTACGGGTAGTAGTGAAAGCACGGAAGGCGCCACCGGAAATAGGCTGGCCTTCTCCCAGTGATAGTACTTCGTTTTTAATGGAGCTGATATTAAAGTTTACAGAATATTTAAACTCACTTCGGGCATCGTTTTGATAGCCAAAATTTAGCTCGACACCTTTGTTTTCAACACTACCCACGTTGGAGTAGGGGCTGCTGAGATATCCTGCATAAATGGGCAATGGAACCCGTACCAGCATGTCTTTGGTTTCCTTGATAAAATAGTCAACCGAGGCAGTTACTCTGCTGTTAAAAAACTCCATGTCTACCCCCAGGTTGGTAGATTCCACGGTTTCCCATTTAATGTTCCGGTTTTCCAGGCTGTTGGCCGCTGCACCAATGGCTATCTCATCACCAAATACATAATCGTGCGAGTAAGCCCAGGGTTGAGTGGTGGCCACAGTAGAAGCAAAACCGTAGGCGCCAATGCGGGCGTTACCTACTTGCCCCCATCCGGTGCGGAGTTTTATTTCAGAAAAGATATCGCGATCAACAAAATCCATAAAGTCCTCATTAAGCACTCTCCAACCCAGAGAAACAGAGGGGAAAGTACCAAAACGATTGCCAGGACCAAAAACAGAAGAACCGTCTCGACGTATTGAGGCTGTCAGCAGGTATCGATCACTATAGGTATAGTTGATACGACCCAGGTATGAGTACATGGCATTTTCAACACCACTGTTATTGGCCTGATCTCCCTCAGAGGCTGCATCAAGGTACTGCAGTTCAGGATCATCTCCCGGTGTGTTTTGTTTGCGGCCGGTAAGCCATTCTGAATAGTTTAGCTCAGAGGTGTAACCCGCCAGAAGTGTAAATCCATGATCCTCAATATCGAAACGATAAGTTGCTGTATTATCCCAGAGCCATCCATTATACAGGCTGTTGCTTTTTTCCACCACACTCAGGTCTTGTCTTTCATCGGGTGCCATATTATAGGCAGGGTTGAAAATATGACCATTGTCTCTTCTCATCTCCAGACTAAAGCTGCTGCGCAGGGTCAAACCTTCGATGGGGGTCAGATCAAGAAATGCATTTCCCAGTAAAGTATAACGTTGATTTTCGTTAATATCGCGATCTAAGGCAGCTACCGGGTTTTTAACATCGGTGTAAGGGGAAGAAATAAAACCTGATTCATTCTCTACAGGTGTTATAGGATCAAGTTTTTGGGCTACGTTGATGATACCGTTGTAATAATCAGCAGGAACTACATTCCTGGTGGAATGTGACATGCTAAGTCTTGTACCCACATTGAGCCACGAATTCATGCGAGAATCAATATTGGCGCGGAAGTTTAACCGGTTGTAATCTGATTTCTTCACAATACCCACTTCTTCGTAATACCCTCCAGAAATAAGATAACTGGTTCGTTCCGTTCCTTCTGAGAAACTCAGGTTATGAGATTGCACTCTTCCCTGGCGGGTAACTTCGTCAAACCAGTCGGTGGTATGATCAAGGTTGTCGGCAGGGTCTACCAGTGTGAACGGCTCCATGTCTCCATTTTCTCTTGCGATGCTGATCACGTCATACCATTCTTCTGAATTGAGCAAATCAGGCGTTTTCCATGGATTTCTCACCCCTCCCATGCTTTCATAAGTAATCTGGCTCACGCCTTCAGTTCCTGTTTTGGTAGTAACCAATACAACGCCATTGGCCCCTCTTGAGCCATAAATAGCCGTTGCAGAGGCATCTTTAAGAATTTCAATATTGGCGATGTCATTGGGACTAATGGTGCTGATGTCATTGGTTAGGATGCCATCTACCACATACAGGGGGCTTGGGTCGCCCACGGTTCCTGTACCTCTGATGCGAATGTTTACACCGGTACCGGGTGCTCCACTGGTGGAAGTTACCTGCACACCGGAAGCACGACCCTGGATAAGGTTAGCGATGTTTCCTTCTGATTGTGAGGCGAGCTCTTCTCCGTCTACACTGGCAATAGAACCTGTAAGGTCGCTTTTGCGCTGAATACCGTACCCTACTACGATAAACTCATCGAGCATGGTAATGTCGGGGTCAAGAGAGAAATTCTGGGTCATGTTTTCTCCTGCTTCTACCTCTATAGAAACAGAACTGTCAATATAACCCAGGAATTTGGCTACCAATGTAATGTTTCCTTCTGATACCGTCAGGCTATATTCTCCGTCGATATCTGCTGTGGTACCTTGGGTTGTTCCTTCAACCACTACGGTAGCGCCGGGAAGGGGTTCACCACTGAGTCTGTCAGTAATTTTTCCGCTTATTTGCCCGGTTTGACCAAAGATGCTCCAGCTAAAGACCATCATTAAAGCAAATAAGCCTGCTATTTTTTTTGTCATTTCGTTTGGATTTTTGTTAGTTAATAATGCATTGATTTAATGTAAAAGGATGATATAATTTAATCAGCAACGGGTCTGATCCGTATTTTCCTCTGTTTTTACTACTGTGCTTAACTGCAGTGGCTGATCAGTAAATTCACCTACTGTTGGAACGTCGCTTACTTTCACCTGATACTGCATTTGTTCAGCCAGATATTCAAAATCTGAAGTGGTAAATTCATTTACCTTTTCTTTTTCCTGAACCTCACCTTCAGTATCTGCAATTCCGTGGTAAAGTTCAATAGCATTTACTTCATTTTCATCAAAATTTTTAAACCCTAAAGCAATGTTCATTGTTTCTCCTTTCGTATAGATGGGTTTAAGAGCCTCACATTCCCAGTCGGTTACCAGCAACCAGCTATCCGGGTAGGTGCCATAGGGGTCTTCGGGCACCTTTTCGCATTCTGTCAGGAAACCCAGGCAGATTAATGCGGATAAAACAAAAATATACTTTTTCATTGGTGTTGTTTTTAAAATATTTAAAAATAGGTTTTTTGGAACCACAAATATATTATTTTCTTAACGTTAACTTAAAGAAAAATCCAACTATTTTTTTTAATAATTAACGAAGATTGTAATGCATTGTCTACTGCATTGATTTACTGATATTAATGTTGTTGATGGATGAGTGGAAAACTTTTGCCCCCGCTCCTGAAAAAGCTGTAAATTTGCACCTGTTTTTATTTAAAGTAAGATCTTGATATGAGAATTGAAGAAAAAATTATTGACCGGATTCAACATGCATTGAAGGAACTGTTTTCTCTGGAAATTGAAGCAGGCAAACTTTCATTGCAACCTACACGAAAAGAATTTGAAGGTGATTTCACCCTGGTAGTATTCCCTTTTGTAAAACAAGCCCGCAAATCGCCCGAAGCCACTGCACAACTTATCGGCGAATTTGTAAATGAAAAGATGGATGAGATTTCCTCTTTTAATATCATCAAAGGATTTCTAAATCTTACTTTAGACGATAGTGTCTGGACCGGTTTTCTGAAAAGTGCTCTGAATACAACTTCTTTTGGCATAACCCCGGTTGACGACAGCCATATTGCCGTAGTGGAATATTCTTCACCCAATACCAATAAGCCTTTGCACCTGGGGCATATTCGCAATAACCTGCTGGGATACTCCATTGCGCAGATTATGGAAGCTGCCGGAAAGAAAACCATCAAGGTGAACCTTGTCAATGACCGGGGAATTCATATTTGTAAATCTATGGTAGCATGGCTCAGATGGGGAAAGGGAGAAACACCGGAAAGTGCTGGTAAAAAAGGGGATAAGCTGGTGGGTGATTATTATGTAAAATTTGAAACGGAACTCAAAAAAGAAGCCCTGGCCCTGAAAGAAACTCATAACTATGAAGATGATATGGCCCGCAACAATGCCCCATTGATGGTAGAAGCCCGTGAAATGCTGCGTAAATGGGAAAAGGGCGACGATGAAACGGTAAAAGTGTGGAAGATGATGAACCAGTGGGTGTATAAAGGCTTCGACAGTACCTATCAGCGACTGGGCGTCAGTTTCGATAAGATATATTATGAATCGGATACTTACCTGCTGGGAAAAGAGATTGTGCTGGAAGGGCTGGAAAAGGGAGTGCTGCTTAAAAAAGAGGATGGTTCTGTGTGGGCTGATCTGACCGACGAAGGGCTCGACCAGAAGCTGTTGCTGCGTGCCGATGGAACCTCTGTGTACATGACCCAGGATATCGGTACCGCACAATTGCGCTTTGATGATTACAACGCCACCCAGATGGTATATGTGGTAGGCAATGAGCAGAACTATCATTTCGATGTGCTGAAAAGAGTGTTGAAAAAGCTGGGCAAAGAATATAGCGACAGTCTGTACCATCTTTCCTATGGTATGGTTGAATTGCCCCAGGGTAAAATGAAATCGCGCGAAGGTACCGTGGTGGATGCCGATGATTTGATGGACGAAATGTACAGTACTGCCCGTAAAACTACCGAGGAGCTGGGCAAAGTGGAGGGCTTTACCGAAGAAGAAAAAGAAAATCTTTTTGATACCATTGGGCTGGGAGCATTAAAGTACTTTATTCTGAAGGTGGACCCCAAAAAGAACATGCTGTTCAACCCTGAAGAGTCCATTGATTTTAACGGCAATACGGGACCGTTTATTCAGTACACCCATGCACGTATCCGCTCTATTTTGCGCAAGGCAGCGGAGAAAGGGCTGATGGAAAAAGAATTTGATGCAACCACCGTAACGCTCAATGACAAGGAGAAGCAACTGCTGAAAACCCTCTATGCTTTTCCCCAAACCATCAAACAGGCTGCTGCCGAAATGAGCCCGGCCATGATCGCCAACTATGTATATGATCTGGCCAAAGAGTTTAACCAGTTTTACCACGAGCATTCCGTGCTCAACGAACCCGATCTTAATATTTCCCTTTTCAGAGTGCAGCTGTCCGGGCTTACTGCCGATGTTGTTAAAACCGCAACGGGGCTGCTGGGAATAGATGTTCCGGAAAGAATGTAATTTTCAGTACGTGTGTGTAGTGGTGGTTTCGATAAACTCAACCACCGGAAAAGGCCGGTCCCTGAGCAGTTCGACAAGCTCACTGTAGCACTTGTCGAAGGGACGGGCAGTGCAGTGGTGGTTTCGACAGGCTCAACCAGCGGGAAAGGGTGGTCCCTGAGCAGTTCGACAAGCTCACTGTAGCACTTGTCGAAGGGCGCTGTCA
>CAZBGI010000035.1:0-35573 GCA_964491395.1 uncultured Bacteroidales bacterium
AATAAATGAAGATTTAAGGTATGGGTATAGCAGTCTTAAATGCTGATTATAAGACAATTTATGTTTTTTTTATGAAAAGATCTCAAGGGTTTTAGGCGATTTGGGTACTTTTGTCGTTTATGTAAAAAATAAACAATAATTTCTTCAATGTGTTAATAAAAAGTAGCTCTTGGTGTATGGGTCTTACCTGTTTGCAAAAGATCAAAGACCAATTACAAGGCATATTTTTGATTTTCGAAAATGTTATTTTAAATAAAAGCAAGATGATGACGAAAAAAAAACCGGTATTAAGATGTAAAAATGCACTTCTGTTTATCATACTCCTGGCCATAATGTTTCCTTCTGTGGGGCAAACAACCATTGACCCTTCCGAAAAGTTCAAAAGGGCCTTGCGGATTGTAGGTTTTGCGTATGTAGATGAAGTAGAAGAAGAAGATTTGGTTGAAGATGCCATCCGGGGGATGCTTAAAGAACTCGATCCCCATTCGGTGTATCTCTCAGCTGAAGAGTTGCGCAGAGCCAATGAACCTCTTTTGGGAAGTTTTGATGGAATAGGCGTACAGTTTAATATTATCAATGATACTATTACTGTAGTTTCTCCCGTACCTGGAGGGCCCAGTGAAAAAGTAGGTATTTTACCCGGCGATAAGATCATCACCATTGACGGGGAAAAATCTACAGGTAAAAAAGCTACCAATGAATACGTGATGGAACGCCTGAGGGGTGAACGGGGAACAAAAGTGGATGTAGGTGTTTACCGGAGAGGCAGTAATTCTATGCTTGATTTTACTATTACCAGAGATAAAATTCCAATCAATTCACTGGATGCTGCCTTTATGGCAACACCTGAAATAGGCTATATCAAACTCAATCGCTTTTCGCGAACAACCATGGAAGAGTTTAAGGAAGCGCAGAATGAATTACTGGCCAATGGGATGAAACACCTGATTCTTGATCTGAGCTTTAATTCCGGTGGTTTTCTTGATGTGGCTATCGATCTGGCAGATCAATTCCTGGAGCCTAGACAACTTGTTGTATATACAGAAGGAAATGCAGCTCCTACTCAAAGGTTCCACTCCACCAGCGCAGGAAACTTTAAATCCGGAAAACTTGTGGTGATGATCAACGAAGGAAGTGCCTCCGCAAGTGAAATTGTTGCCGGAGCAATTCAGGACTGGGATCGGGGTTTAATTGTAGGACGCCGTTCTTTTGGAAAGGGCTTGGTTCAAAGACCTTTCGATTTACCTGATGGCAGTGCTATCAGGTTGACTACTGCAAGGTATATGACCCCCACTGGTCGTAGTATCCAAAAGCCTTATGAAGAAGGAACTGATGAATACTACAAAGACCTGATGACAAGACTGGAAAGTGGTGAATTGATAAGTCCTGACAATATTGAATTTCCGGATTCATTGAAATACCTTACCAAAATCAACCAACGTGAAGTGTATGGTGGCGGAGGAATCATGCCGGACTTCTTTATTCCTCTTGATACGACAAGTGTTTCTGATTACTATTCTAAATTATTGAGAAGTGGTGCTATCAATACTTTTAGTATTGAATACGCCAACGAAAACAGATCGTCACTGACCCGTAAATACACTGATTTCGAAAGCTTCATGGAAAACTTTACTGTGGATGATAAGCTGCTTGATCAATTGTATGACCATGCCGAAAATCAGGGTATAGAACGGGATGAAGACAAGGAAGAAATGAAAGATGAATTTCTGAACCTTCAGTTGAAAGCGCTTATTGCCAGAAGTTTGTGGGATTTCAGTGCTTTTATACAAATGCGCATGCAAATGGATGAAGCTTACCTGAAGGCCATTGAGATCATAGAAAATGATACTTTCGATAAGATGAATATTCTGTATAAGTAGCAAAGACTGCATACTGTTATTATAACGGAGGCTGTCTCACAGGTATTTTTCTGGTTGTTGATCCTGTAGAAACATGTTAGACTGATTGTCAATAGCATATTTACAGAGGGCGAGGTGGCCTCGTCGCAGGATTTAACACCGGACTATTCCCAGCTTGTGAGACAGTCTTTTTTTATATATCCTGCTTTGTATACCAATTTATAAAATCGGTAAGGGCAGCAAAAACAAGGTTGCCTGATGCTTCCAGGATTTGCCTCTGCTGGTGGCCCCTCGACAGTAAAATACATGGGATTCCTAATGCGGCAGCCACTTCAGCGTCGTGTAGCGTATCACCAATAAACAAGGCATTTTGTGGATTAATCCCTTCTGCCTTTAACAATTCATTCGCAATACCGTTTTTACCAAATGCAAGGTTATCCTTGATGCCCGTTATTCTCTCAAAGTAATCTGCTATTCCTCTTTCATTTACAGACTGCAGGAGGGCTTCCTGTTTCATGGCCGATACAATGTATTGCCTGAGACCTTTCTGTTGGAAGAAATTCAGGGTAGATGATACGTCCTCAAAAAGCGCAACCTGCGATAATCCTGAATTGTAATGCACGATAAATTCTTCAGCAGGAATTTCAAAAGGTTCTTTTTGAAAATCAAATCCCAGTCTTGCATAATAATCTTTCACCGGAAATGTGAATACACTAAGGTACCTTTTTTTATACAAAGGTTTAAGGTGTCGCTTTTTCAGCAAAATATTCATAGAACTGATGCAATGATTGATATCATTCAGCAGGGTACCGTTCCAGTCCCAGATTATCGTTTCGATGTTACGGATGGTCATTGGAATATGGGTTTGTTTCTGTTTCTTCCTTTCTCAAAAGGGGGAAACCCCTATTTTCAGGCAAAAATATCATAATTCCACCATACAATACATGGGTCAGTTAGCAGGTTTGCCAAAAAAAACTTAGGTTTGCACAAAATTTTTGCCATGTATATTACATTCATTATCATTTTTATAACCGCAATCACTTCTTACTTTGCTTTCAGCAACAGGCAAACCTTTTATAATTTGAAATTCAACGCCTATCTTATTCATCACAACAGGCAGTATTACAGGTTTTTCAGTTACGGCCTTATTCACGCTGACTGGATGCATCTGCTGGTTAATATGTTTGTGCTGTTTTCTTTTGGTACCGCTGTTGAAAGCAGCTTCTCGCAGCAATTTGGAATTCAGGCCAATTTATACTTTGTATTGTTGTACATTGGAGGTATTGTGTTTTCAACCCTGCCATCTTATCAGAAACACAAGAACAACGATTATTACAATGCTGTAGGAGCCAGTGGAGCGGTATCGGCCATTTTGTTTTCTGCAATTATTATGCGCCCCGATATGTCAATCATGTTTGTTTTTCTTCCCATTCCTATTCCTTCTTATATTTTCGGGGTCCTGTATCTGGTTTATTCGGCCTATATGGCCAAAAGAGGGGATGACAATATTGGTCATGATGCACATTTCTGGGGTGCTGTTTTTGGTTTGGTATTCACCATTATTCTCAACCCGGCTTTTGTTTCTGGTTTTCTTGAATATGTTTTCTGAAGCGGATTTGCATGACAAAAAATATTATTCATAATGGAGTTTTGTTGGAACAACAAAATTTCTCCTTTCCTCTTTCCAATCGGTCTTTCAGGTATGGTGACGGGTTTTTCGAAACAATCCGTTGCTCACATACCCAGCCTCTATGGTGGCCTTATCACTTTCAAAGGATTCACCGATCAGCCGGTTTGTTAAAAATGGTGTTGCCTGACTCTTTCACACAGCAGAAAACAGAAGAACAAATACACGAACTTCTTGACTCAAATAAATTGAACAAAGGAGCCCGCCTGAGGCTCTCTTTCTTTCGTGCTACCGGGGGATTTTACAAACCGCAAAACAACTCGGTAGAATATATCATGGAAACAGAAGAACTGGAAAGTGATAAGTACTCGCTCAACAAGGCAGGATTGAACGTAGGAGTTTATTCGCAGCTACGCAAAGCCTGCAATATGTTGGGAGGAATAAAGTCCTGTAGTGCTCAGCTGTATGTAATGGCTTCCCTGTATGCTGAAGAAAAAAACTGGAATGATGCAGTGATTCTTAATGAAACCGGACATGTGGCTGAAGCCACCAGCTCTAATATTTTTATGGTTTCCGGCAATACAGTTTACACGCCCGATCTCGATCAGGCCTGTGTGGATGGGGTGATGCGAAGAGTAATACTTGACATAGGCAATAAGCATGGCTATAAATTTGTTGAATGTGCAATTTTGCCTGACGACCTCCTGAAAGCGGATGAGGTGTTTATAACCAATGCGATCAAAGGGATTCAGTGGGTCAAGGGAATCAAGAATAAAAGATACTATCACGAAGTTTCATCGGCTCTCATTGAACTATTGCAAAAGGAATCTGAAAAGATTTTATAGTCAATTTCTAAATTTTTTTCAGGAAGTTAAAATATTTTGGTCGGGCAAAAAAAACGAATAGGTATAAAAACCATCCTGTTTATTTGTTTCGGATAGTAAAACCGGTTTTTTTGGCCCTCATGCGTTTTGCCGTGTAATGAAAGTAGCTTAATTTAGCCCATACATTGTTGTTATATCAATTGTTATTTGTGAAAGAATGTAATGATCATATTATCAATTGATTATGAGGCAACCTGCAACATCGTATCATTAAAATATTATTGCATACACATTTTCTTTACTGCATATACCCCAAAACATTGACACCGTGAAACTAAACAAACTCAAAATCGGCCAGAAGCTCCAGGTTACCGTATTGTTGGTAACAGGTTTGGTATTTATTTCCTCCATAGGATACATTAGCCTGAAAAACCGGCAGCGTGCGGTAAGGGATACCCGCGCCATGGTAGACAGCTATGCAGCAGATTATGCAGAGCAGATAAGCAATACATTCAATGAAGATTTGGCTGTGGTAAGAACCCTTGCGCAAGCATTTCATGTGCATACAACAATGGAGGTGGAAGAATGGAAGCCACTCTTTGTTGATATTTATCGGCAGATTTTTGAAAACAATCCCGAGTTTTACGCTCTTTGGGACAGTTGGGAGTATTCACATATCGATCCGGAGTGGGATCTTCCTTACGGACGTGTGTTACATTATCATTTTCGTGAAAATGGTGCCATAGGATATCAGGAGCTTGAAAGAAGCCTTGACGGCGACCCGCCGCTATATAGCGCAGCCAAACAAGCTGGCAGAGAGATGATTTGGGAACCCTATCCTGACCAACTGGAAGTGGGAGCTACCAGTACCACCCTGATGACCACTCTTACTGTACCTATGTTTGAGAATAATACCTATATAGGCTTAGTAGGAATAGATATTACCCTTGCCCGTTTACAGGAAATGATCTCTGAGATTCAACCTTATGAAGAATCTTATGCCTTCCTGGTTTCCAACAAGGGTCTGTATGCTGCTCACCCACAAACGGAATACCTCGAAATGTCCATTGCCGAAAACTTGTGGCAGGATGAAGAAGCATTAAATATTACTGATAAAATCCGCAGGGGGGAAACTTTTAGTTTTTCAAGTGATCATGAAAAAAATGAAGGCTATTACTATACCTTCTCACCGGTGATGATTGGTGAAACTCAAACCCCCTGGTCTATGGGGATAGCTATTCCCATGAAAAATATTGAACGGGAAGCGGCCATGCAATTGTTGATTTCTTCTTTAATCGGGTTGCTGGGATTAATTGTGATAGGCGTAGTTATCTGGACGATTGCCAGGAGTATTTCCAATCCTGTAAAACTGATTACCCGGTTGATGCAAAGACTGGCCCGGGGCGAAATTGACACACAAATGAAACTCCAATTGCATACAGGAGATGAATTGCAGCAAATGGCCGAAGCCTTTAATACTTCCATCGCGGGGTTAGATGAAAAAACCCGCTTTGCCCAGGATATTGGCAAAGGAAACCTTGATGCTGAACTGAAACTGCTGAGCGAGAAGGATGCTTTGGGTAAATCATTGAAAGAAATGCAGGCTGACCTTGTCAAAGCCAATAAGGAAGAAGCCCTCAGGCAGGAAGAGAACAAAATCAGGCGTTGGTCAACTGAAGGTTACGCAAGGTTTTCGGAGATTCTGCGCAATAACAACGATAACATGGAAGCCCTTGCTTTTGATGTTATCCAGAATCTGGTCAAGTATCTTGATGCCAATCAGGGAGGCTTGTTTATTTATAACGACGATGAGGCCAGTGATACGTTTCTTGAATTGAAAGCCTGTTATGCATACGACCGCAAGAAATTCCTGGAGAAAAAGATATATCCCGGGGAAGGCCTTGTTGGAACTTGCTTCAAAGAAGGAAAAACCATATACATGACCCAAATACCACAGAGCTATATACGTATTACCAGTGGATTGGGAGACGAAAATCCGGGCGCCCTCATTATCGTACCTTTAATTCTGAACGAACAGATTTATGGTGTATTGGAGATTGCCTCTTTCCATGAATTCCTGCCTTATCAGATTGAGTTCATTGAAAAAATCGGTGAAAGTGTAGCCTCTACCATATCCAGTGTGAAAACCAACATGCAAACCTCTGTATTGCTTGAAAAATCGCAACAACAGGCAGAGGAAATGAAGGCTCAGGAAGAGGAAATGCGGCAAAATATGGAAGAACTGCATGCTACACAGGAAGAAATGGCCAGGAAGGGTGCTGAAATGGAAGGAATTCTCAAAGCCCTCGATTCTTCAAGTTATGTTATTGAATATGATATGAGTGGGAAGATTATCAATATTTCCGATTCTTATCTGAACCTGCTTAATATCTCCAGGAAGGATGTAATAGGAACACATCACACGGATAAAATGGAATTGACACAGGAGCAGCAAACTGATTACGAAACTTTCTGGAATCAAATCAAAGCAGGCAATACCCGTCATCAGGAAGTAAAGGTGAATGTGGCAGGCAAAGAATTTTGGCTGGCCGAAACCTATACGCCAATTTTCGATCATAATGGCAAACCGTACAAGATTTTTAAGATAGCCAATAATATTACAGATAGCAAAATTCGCGCGGAAAAGCTGGCAGAGGAGAATGAATTGCTAAAAGAAAAAATTGAAAAACTCCGGAAAGAAAAATAGGGTCAGGATAAAAGTTTTGGATAATTTTGTCCTTTATTTATCATTAAAGATTTCGTTGGTTATGCAGTACCGGTTTTTCTATTTTGTCTTTTTTCTGTTATCTTTTACCTGTTTTGCTCATGCACAACCCCCCAGTATCGAAGAAATGAACCAGGCAAGGGAGCATTTCAACGCAGGGGTAAAAATGGGAATTGCTGGTGAGTTTGAGGGTGCTATTGAAGAGTTTAATCATGCAACAGAGCTCAATCCGTTATTTGCTGAGGCTTTTCTTTATAAAGGACTGGCCGAAATAGAAATGACCAATTATGAGGAAGCGGTTCGGGATTTTACCATTACCATCGAACTCGATCCTGCATTTTCTGACCAGGCGCACTATTTCAGAGGTTTGGCAAAATATTACCTGGAACAATACGAAGCTGCCATCGATGATTTGAGTATTGCGATTCTTATGAACCCTGATTTTGTTTCCTTCTATCAACGTGGAAAAGCCAACCTGAAACTTAAAGAATACAGACGCTCTTTGCAGGATTTCGACATTGCTTTGCGTTTACAGGAAGATTTCTGGGAGGGATATCTTTACCGTGGGATTAGTTTATATTATCTTGAAGACTACGAGGATGCCATGGAAGATTTGGAGCTTGCCAAGCAGCATTTACCCGACAATGCAGAAGCACACTATTACAGCGGCCTTGTAAGGCTTCAAATCCAAAACAGCTATGTGGCTATAGAAGATCTGGATAAAGCCATTGAAATTGACCCCAGCCTTTCGCAAGCCTATGATGCGAGGGCCAGTGCCAGGCAAAATACAGGAAATAACAATGCTGCCGAAAAAGACAGGCAAGAGGCTGTAAAGTTGAAGAAAACAAAAGATGAAAATTCTGCCGCCGCACTACAAGCTAACTCCCGTACTTCACAAAAAAGAACGAATGCTTCAACAGAGATAGATTTTGAGCAATTGTTTAACTCTTCCCCCCGTGAAAAAGAAGCAGCAACCATAGAGAACCAAAAGACGATTGTTGCTGAAAAAACACCAACCGATACACCAGTTCAAAAATCCGGGGCCCGGTTGGAATCTGCAAACCCTCCATCTGAAGTATCCACAGTCAGTGATTTTTCTGAACTTGAATCGGGAATTTACAATCAGGATTTCAACGAAATTTCACTGAGAGGGTTTGGAGTACAATTGGCCAGCTATTCCAGTACTGTCAATCTTTCCGGCCTGGTGAAAGCCTACCAGGAAAAATATAAAAAGTCTGTTTATGTAAATATTTCTGTGGTAAATGGCAAAACATTATACAAGCTTATTATCGGTCATTTTGATACCAGAATGGATGCTGAAAACTTCCGCGATAAGTTGCGTAATGATAACTTCCCTGATTCATTTCTCGTAGTTTACGAGAACCTTTAAATTTTATTGAGTTCATCCTTACACCGGAAAACCCAGGCGAACTCACCTGCAAACATTTCCATTGTATAGCTCAATGAGAAACAGAAATTCCCCAACAGGAACGTTCTGCTTCTCATCTACATTATGTCATTCCTCTGTCCAGATTTTGAATGGGTTAAACAAAACTTCCCCCTATTCATTATTCTTTCCTAAGTAACCAGGGTAATAAAGATATAAGCGATTTTTCCTGTAATGATTTGCCATTTAATCGTTCACAGGGTTTTATTCTTTGCCCTTGATAAATTTACCCGCTTTTATCAGCGCTCTGTCGTCTTTTGTGTTTCTTATTTATTTTAACGACCCTTTTTCGTGTTTAAATTTTGGTTATTTTACGTCGGGCACAAATCAAATACAAAAAAAAAAGATTATTTTTGTTATTTACATGTTGTTCTATCATCACAAAAGGTCAAACCATCATTTTTATTCTTTATTATGGGATTTATAGAATTTGACAAAACACAGCTTATCAATCTGGAGTACTCTTTGGGAAAGGAAATGCTTAGAAGTAACCGGGCCGGATCTTTTTCCTGCACGACCATTATTGGTTGCAATACCCGAAAATATCATGGGTTGCTGATTTGTCCCCAGCCACTCCTTGGCAATACACGTCATGTTTTGTTGTCTAAAATTGATGAAACCATAATACAGAGAGATGCAGAATTTAATATGGGTATAAACCGGTATCCCGGGGTTTATAATCCCAAAGGACACAAATATGTTCGGGATTTTGAGGCCGACCTGGTACCCAAAATTACCTACAGGGTAGGCGGAGTGGTGCTGACCAAAGAAACTCTTTTTGTTTCAGAAGAACAAAAAATAATGATACGCTATACCCTGTTGGAGGCGCAATCTCCAACAACCATTCGCATCAAACCTTTTCTGGCTTTTCGGAATATACACGAGTTAAGCAAGAAAAATATTTATCTTGATACGAAGTATGAGTCAGTGGCCAATGGAATCAAAACCCGCATGTATGATGGGTATTCACCCTTATTTATGCAACTCTCAAAGGCAAAAACAGAATACGTACATACCCCTGACTGGTACGAAGATTTAGAATACTTCCATGAAGAAAAAAGAGGATATGAGTTTCGGGAAGATCTTTACGTGCCTGGTTTTTTTGAATTTCCCATTAAAAAGGGGGAAAGTGTCATCTTTTATGCAGGTACAGCAGAGGTTAATCCTTCCATGATGAGCCGAAGTTTCACTAAAGAACTAAAAAACAGAACGCCAAGGAATTCTTATGAAAACAGCCTTTTTAATGCTGCAGAACAATTCTTTTACAAGCATAATGACGGGACCGATATTCTGGCAGGGTACCCCTGGTATGACCGTGTGGGAAGATTTACTTTTATATCCTTACCGGGACTTGCTTCTGCCCGCAACACCGAAAAATCATGTGAAGAGGTTATCAATACCATGATTTCCCAAATGAAAGATTCTTCGTTCCCTGAATCAGGCAGGGGGGAGGCCACCTCCTATCAATCTGCAGATACTTCCCTTTGGTTTATCTGGGCCATGCAACAATGCTGCTGCCAAAAGAAAAAAGCCCTCAATGTTTGGGACAAGTATGGAAAAATTATCCGGGATATTATTGAAACCTATGCCAGGGGTAATGATGGGGTGAAAATGCACAACAACTTCATGCTTTACATCGAACCTTCGCACCCCAACATAACCTGGATGAATGCAGTAGTGGATGGAAAGCCCGTAACTCCGCGCTACGGATACGTTGTTGAAGTGAATGCACTCTGGTACAATGCCCTCATGTTTGCTGTTGAAGCAGCCAAAGAGGCAAAAGATAAAGATTTTGTCGACAAATGGGCGCCCATTACCAAATCCATACCCGAGACTTTTAACCGCATATTCTGGAATGGTGAAAAGAAGGGATTATTTGATTTTGTAGAGGGTGAATACAAAGACACCAGTGTCCGCCCTAATCAAATCATCGCGGCATCTATGCCTTATTCACCACTAGATGAAAACAAAATTAAAAGCATTGTAGATGTTGTAACCAAACGTCTGCTTACTTTAAGGGGATTGCGTACTTTATCGCCTGAAAATCCTACTTACAAAGGTAAGTATTACGGAAATGAACAGGAGCGTGATGCTGCTTTGCACCAGGGAACGGTTCATCCGTGGTTGCTGGGTCATTTTTCTGAAGCTTATCTGAAGATTTATCAGAAGCAGGGTGTTGAGTTGGTAGAAAAATTCTATAACCATTTTCAGTCAGAAATGATTGAAGATGGAGTGGGTACCATTTCCGAACTTTTTGAGGGCGATCCCCCGCATTCAGGCAGAGGAGCAATTTCTTTTGCTGCCAGTGTGGCGGAATTGCTTCGTATGAAAAAGATGGTGGAATCCTTGAAGCGCAAAAAATGACGAAATGAGCATGGGCGGAAATACAATAGAATAAAATAATGTGCCGGACTGGTTTTTATATCCGGTTTTCAGGGTACGACATTTAGCGAGAGAATAAGATAAATGACAGTTTGTATTGATTCATCACAAAAAAAAACTATTTGACTGTATGAAGGTGTTAATGTTTGGTTGGGAATTTCCTCCTCATATTTCAGGAGGTTTAGGTACGGCTAGCTATGGACTTACAAAAGCCTTGCTCAAGTGTGGTGTAGAGTTGATTTTTGTTGTACCCAGGGCTTATGGTGATGAAAAACCTGGTACAATTAAACTCGTAAATGCCAGTGATGTAGCCATCGATGTGCAGGATGAGATTTTCAAAGAGTATGTGGACAACATCTCATTTGTGGAAGTCAATTCTACCTTGGTACCCTATGCGGATGACGAGCAATATTACAACATACTGGAAAGTGTTGAGAAGGGAACTACATTTGAGAAAGGAATTGTCAGTAGTCAGAAATTTTCTTTTTCAGGAGGTTACGGTAAAAACCTGATGGAGGAAGTGAAGAGATATGCTATGCTGGCCCTGGAGATAGCGCGCCAGCATGATTTTGACCTTATACATGCACACGACTGGCTCACCTATATGGCCGGAGAAGAAGCCAAAAGAATTTCGGGTAAACCCCTGATTGTGCATATGCATGCTACCGAGTTCGACCGTTCGGGGGAAAATGTTAACACATTGGTTTTTGATATCGAAAAAGCCGGAATGGAAGCTGCTGATGTAGTCATTGCTGTCAGCAACATGACCCGGAACACAGTTATTCAACGACATGGCATCAATCCTGAAAAGGTCTTTACAGTGCATAATGGTGTGGAGCCTTCCGAAAAGGAAACCGAAACCCAAATACCCCGCTACCTGGATGAAAAAATAGTTACTTTCCTGGGAAGAATTACCTATCAGAAAGGACCTGAGTATTTTATTGAGGCTGCCTATAAAGTGCTTCAGCGCGATGATAATATTCGATTTGTTATGGCGGGGAGCGGTGATATGCTACCCAAAATGATCCGCCGTGTAGCCCGTTTGGGGATTGCCAATAAATTTCATTTTACAGGATTCCTGAAAGGAGACGATGTGGACAAAATGTTCGGAATGTCCGATGTGTACGTTATGCCTTCAGTTTCCGAGCCCTTTGGCATTTCTCCACTGGAAGCCATGAGAAGCAATGTACCGGTAATTATTTCCAAGCAATCGGGAGTGGCCGAAGTATTGCAACATGCCATAAAAGTTGATTTCTGGGATATCGATGCCATGGCAGATGCAATATATGCATTGACCCACTACAGCGGTTTGCCTTCCATTTTCAAAAAGCATGGAAAAGATGAAGTAGACAACATCAAATGGGACCAGGCGGGAATAAAAGTAAAGGAAATTTACGAGAAGTTCCTCTCTTAGAACAGACAACGCTTGCTAATCATTTAAAAGATAAGTAGAACCAATCACTGCCCGGGCAGTCCAAACAGAAAGTACGCTATGAAGTCAATATGTTTTTATTTTCAGGTTCACCAACCGTTCAGACTTAAAACCTATCGCTTTTTTGAAATAGGGAATGACCACGATTATTTCGATGAATATGCCAATCGGTATATGATTCGACAGTTGGCCGAAAAATGCTATTTACCGGCCAATAAGCTTTTGCTTGGGTTAATGAAAAAACATGGTAATGATTTTCGGGTGGCTTTCAGTATTTCGGGTATGGCTATCGAGCAATTTGAGCTGTATGCACCGGAAGTACTCGACAGTTTCAGAAAACTAGCCCAAACCGGCCAGGTAGAATTCCTGGCAGAAACCTATACCCATGGTCTCTCCTCCCTGAAAAGCAAAAAAGAATTCGCCAGGCAGGTAAAGATGCATGACAAAAAAATGCAGCAACTCTTTGGAGTGAAACCTACAGCTTTCAGAAATACAGAGTTGATCTATAATGACGATATTGGAAATCAGGTCTTTAATTTGGGCTATAACACCATCTTAACGGAAGGGCCCAAGCACATATTGGGGTGGAAAAGCCCTAATCTGCTCTATTGCAGCGCAGCCAACCCCAAGGTCAAACTGCTGATGAAAAACTTCCAGATGAGCGATGACATTGCTTTCCGATTTTCTGTTAAAGAGTGGATTGAATGGCCACTCACCGCTGAAAAATATGCCAGGTGGCTCAAAGACTCTGACCCCAAAACAGAGGTAGTCAATCTTTTCCTTGATTATGAAACCTTTGGCCAAAATCAATCCTCCACCTCAGGAATTTTCGAATTCATGAAGAGTTTACCCGGAGAAGTGCTGAAAAAAACAGGATATACCTTTCAGACTCCTTCACAGCTCTCTAAAAGTCTCCAACCTGCATCTCCGCTTCATATTCCCTATCCCATTTCCTGGGCTGATGAAGAAAGAGATATCACAGCTTGGTTGGGAAATGAGATGCAGAATGAAGCCTTCAATAAACTCTATGACCTGGAGCCACTTATTGCCAAATGCCATGATGATAAAATAATAACCGACTGGAACAGGCTTCAAACAAGCGACCATTTCTACTACATGTCTACCAAATGGTTTTCCGAAGGTGTTGTAAAAACCCGGATTAGTCCGTATAACTCCCCTTATGATGCCTTTATTAACTATATGAATGTTCTGGTTGATTTTGAAATCCGGGTGAAAAAGATCTGTGGAAATAAAGGTAAAAAAGCTGCAAGTCGTACCAAAAATGATCAAACTGCTGCTGATGCAGTTTCTGATGGTACAATCAATGCAACAGAGAGAAAAACATCAGCCAAAACCAAAAAACGCAGATAATAAAAGCTCTGATAGTTCCTGGTTTCTTGCCACCGGAGTAAGAAACAGAAATACATTTCAGGAGTTCGGGCTTTGTTCAATCACATGATAAGAACTCAATATTTGATAGTTCTGAAATTGAAACCTTGACAGATGCTATGGTTTTTTCAGGCAAATCAAAAATTTGATTTTATATGCATGTACCTGTTTTCATGCCATTATATTACCTCAAAGCAAGGCCGGAGAATGATGCCACAGCCTGTTCCGGGTCTGCCATTCTATTTGCTTTTTTTTTTGTAAATTCGCCTGCTTTTTGGAATTAAAGGATATATAAATTAAAGTGATTAAACTATGACAGATAATTTTAAGATGCCTGATTACTTGTTTGAAGTAAGTTGGGAAGTATGTAACAAGCTTAGTGGCATTCATACATCGATAAGCACCAAAGCCTTGTCGTTGTCAGTTCCCATGCAGGATAACTACATGTGCATCGGTCCGGATGTATGGAAAGAAACCCATGGGAATCCCGAATTTATTGAAGACAAGTATCTTTACAGGTCCTGGAGAAAACAAGCGCAAAAGAATGGTTTGCATTTTCGCATTGGTCGGTGGAACATTCCGGGAGAACCTATTGCCATCCTGGTGGATTTTACCCCTTTGTTTGCTGAAAAAGATTCTATTTTTGCTGATTTATGGACCAAATTTGGATTGAACTCCCTCACCGGACAATGGGATTATACCGAACCTGCACTATTTGGATATGCTGCGGGGAAAGTAATTGAAAGTTTCTACGATTACTATCTATCCTCGCGAGAAACCCTGCTGGCACAATTCCACGAATGGATGACCGGTGCAGGTGTTCTTTACCTCAAAGACCGTGTACCCCAGGCAGGTACTTTGTTTACGACCCATGCAACTTCTCTTGGAAGAGCCATAGCAGGGCAGGGGCAAGCCCTGTATTCGCAAATGGGCAATATTAATACCGAAGAAAAAGCGCATGAACTGAGTATTGTTTCCAAGCATAGCATGGAGAAAACAGCCGCTTTCAACGCGGATATCTTTACTTGTGTAAGTAAAATATCGGCCAGAGAGTGTCATAAACTGGTGGAAAAGGAAGTAGATTATATAACCACCAATGGTTTCAACAATTCTTTTGTACCCCAGGTAGATGAGTTTGCCCGGAAAAGGAAAATTTCCCGCAAACGCCTCATTGAACTGACTTCCGGTTTGTTAAATCAACCTGTGCCCGAAGATAGCCTTCTTGTGGTCAACAGTGGCAGATACGAGTTTAGAAATAAAGGAATCGATGTTACCATCGATGCACTGGGAAAACTCAATAAGCAGGAATTGAAGAATACCGTGTTGGCTTTTATCATGGTACCCGCCAATCAGACCGGTGTAAGACCTGAGGTAGTAGCACGTATAAAAAAGCCAGACTTTAATGCACCTTTGTCTAATGAATATACCACTCACAAAATCGTGAATGAGGCTGCCGACCCCATTATTCAGCGGCTCAGAGATGCCGGGTTGAATAACAGCCCTGAAGACAAAGTGAAAGTTGTTTTTGTCCCTGCCTACCTTAATGGATCGGATGGTGCGCTTAATTTGAATTATTACGACGCGCTGATAGGCATGGACCTGAGTCTTTTCCCTTCCTACTATGAACCCTGGGGATACACTCCAATGGAAAGCATTGCCTTTCATATTCCCACCCTTACCACCTCCCTGTCGGGCTTCGGTATATGGGCAAAAGAGAGTTTTTCTTCAGATAATGAAGCGGTTACAGTTCTTGACCGCAATGATGATAATGAACATGAAGTAGTGGAAGGAGTTTTTTCTTATCTGCACAAACTCATAAATGAAAAAGGTTTGGGTGAGTACAACTCCGAAAAGGACGGGTACAATAGCTTTGCCCATAAAAATCTTATTGCACTCAGAGAACAGGCAGCGGAAATCGTCAAATCTTCGTTGTGGGAAAAACTGGTTTCCAATTATCATGATGCTTTTAAAGCAGCTTCCGATAAAGCAGCAGAAAGAGCCCATCTGTTTATGACCAAGAAACAACCGCTGAAACCCCAGTTGAAGTCCAAAGTATCAAAACCCAAATGGAAAAAGGTACTGATTGAAATCAGTATACCCAAAGAACTGGAAGATTTGCAAAGACTCTCCCGCAATTTATGGTGGACATGGAACTACGAGGCTGAGGAGCTTTTCAGCCGAATAGATGCTGAACTTTGGGAAAAAGCAGAAAAAAGCCCCCCCCGCTTACTTGATAATCTTACTGTTGAACATTACCAAAACCTTATCAGCGACAAAGCTTTTATGGCTGATTATACCCGCGTTGTTCAAAAGTTTGATGATTACATGAAAGCCGCTGAGAAGAAAATCTCAGACCCTATTGCCTACTTTAGTATGGAATACGGCCTGCACACTTCCGTAAAAATCTATTCCGGAGGATTAGGAGTACTCGCAGGCGATTTCCTTAAACAAGCCAGCGATGATAATATTGATATGGTAGGAATCGGGTTGCTTTATCGCTACGGGTATTTTTCTCAAAACCTCTCGCTGAATGGTGAGCAACTTGCTAATTACAAGGCTCACAACTTTACCTACATGTCGGCACAGCCCGTTAGAAATGAGATGGGTGAATGGCTGAAAATCAGCATTGCTTTTCCGGGTAGAAATATCTATGCCAAAATCTGGAAAATCGATGTAGGACGTATTCCTTTGTATTTACTCGATACGGATATTCCTGAGAATGCTTCTATTGACAAAGTTGTAACCCACCAACTTTATGGAGGTGACTGGGAAAACCGTTTCAAGCAGGAGTTTTTACTGGGTATTGGTGGCATCAGGTTATTGGATGCACTAGGCCTTTCACCCAAGGTTTACCATTTGAATGAAGGTCATGCTGCCTTTGCCGGACTGGAAAGATTGAGAAAGTTTGTACAGGAAGAAAAACTCAGTTTTGAAGAGGCACTGGAAGCAGTAAGATTCAGTAGTTTATTTACCACACATACCCCTGTGCCTGCAGGACACGACTTCTTTAGTGAAGACATGCTTCGTACCTACATGCCTCATTACGCTGAACGATTAGGTATCAGTTGGGAAAACTTTATGTCTTTGGGCAAAATGCATCCCGAGCTTACCGAAGAGCAATTTTCAATGAGTGTGCTGGCAAGTAAACTATCAAGCGAAGTAAACGGGGTGAGTAAAATCCACGGTGGTGTTTCCCGCGATATGTTTAAGGATTTGTACCCCGGATATTTTAATGATGAAATCCACATTGGCCATGTTACCAATGGGGTTCATTATGGCACCTGGTGTGCTCCGGAATGGCAGAAATTTTATGATGACACCTTTGGAGAAGAGTTCCGTAAGGATGTCTCTGACCCCAAACAATGGGAAAAGATTTACCAGGTACCGGATAAGCAGATATGGGATTTGCGCCAGCAGCAAAGAACCCGGCTGATGGAATACATCAAAAAAAGATTGCTATCCAACCTGGCACGCCGACAGGAAACTCCCAAAAAGGTATATCAAACCCTTGACGGACTGGATGACAAAGCACTGACGATTGGTTTTGCCCGCAGGTTTGCTACCTATAAACGTGCTCAACTCCTGTTCAACGACCTTGAAAAACTATCACGTATTGTGAACAATCCTGATATGCCCGTGCAGTTTCTTTATGCCGGAAAAGCTCACCCCGCCGACAAAGCAGGGCAGGAGCTGATCAAGCATATCGTGGAGGTTTCCAAGAAGAAAGAGTTCAGAGGAAAGATTATCTTCCTGGAAGACTATGATATGGAATTGGGTGAAGCCCTGGTAAAAGGGGTTGACATTTGGCTCAATACACCCACACGACCATTGGAAGCCTCAGGAACTTCCGGACAAAAGGCAGTGCTCAATGGCGTAATGAATTTCAGTGTTCTCGACGGATGGTGGGCTGAGGGATATAATCCCGAAGCAGGTTGGGCCATTAAAGAGGAAAAAACCTATGACAACCAGGCCTATCAGGACGAACTGGATGCTGAGATTATATACAACTGTTTTGAAAATGAAATCATCCCGATGTTCTATGAGCGCAACAGCGAGGGAATCCCGGTGGAATGGGTGAAATGGGTGAAAAACAACATTGCCGGCATTGCTCCTCATTTTACCAACAAGCGCATGATGGATGATTATTTCAACAAATATTACAACAAACTTTTCAAAAATTCCGACCTGATTAAGGCCGGCAATTATGAAAAAGCCAGGGAACTTGCCAGGTGGAAGGCAAGCATGATCAGAAGGTGGGACAGCATTGAGCTTAACGCACTGAATCTTATGAACACAGCTGATAATTCGCTTCTGCTGGGCGATAATTTCACTGCAGAGTTGGTTCTGGACATTAACGATTTCAGCGAAAATGATTTTGGCGTTGAGGTTGTTTTTATTCAAAAAACCTTTGAAGGAGAAGAAACGGTAATCTCGGTTTACGAGATGGAACATGTGAAACGAGAGAAGAATCTTCTGACCTTCAAGTGCCAGGTACCCTCGCAGCGTGTGGGAATCTACAACTACGCCTTCCGTATGTTCCCCAAAAATCCGCTGTTGCCGCATCGTCAGGATTTACCCCTGGTGAAATGGTTCTGATAGAGAATGCATGAAACTGGTAATCCCTGCCCATTTGGATGGGCGGGGATTTACATTCAATATTAATCATACAAAAATAAACATACTATGAAGTTATTAGAAGGAAAAGTAGCCCTGGTGACGGGTGGTTCCAGAGGGATTGGCCGGGCATTGGTACTGGCATTTGCTGCTCAGGGTGCTGATGTAGCGTTTTCTGATTTGAAATATGACGAAAAAGCGCAGGAACTCGAAAAGGAAATCAGTCAAATGGGAGTGAAAGGCAAGGGATATGGCTCTGATGCCAGCAGTTTTTCTGACAGTGAAAAACTGGTAGATGAAGTGGCTGCTGATTTTGGTCGCATTGATGTACTTGTAAACAATGCAGGAATTACCCGTGATACTTTGTTGATGCGCATGAGCGAAGAGCAGTGGGACGATGTAATCCGAATTAACCTTAAATCGGCCTTTAATCTTACCAAAGCCGTGCAAAAATACATGCTTAAACAACGCATGGGAAGTATTATCAATATGACTTCTGTTGTAGGCCTGGGAGGTAATGCAGGACAGGCCAATTATGCCGCTTCCAAGGCAGGGATGATTGGCTTCACCAAGTCGGTGGCACAGGAACTGGGGGCACGCAATGTACGTTGCAATGCCATAGCACCTGGTTTTATTGAAACAGATATGACTGCAGGTTTGCCCGAAGAGGTGAAAAAAGGTTGGGCCGAAAAAATCCCCCTCAGGAGAGCAGGAACTACTGATGATGTAGCCAATACAGCTCTTTTCCTGGCTTCCGATCTATCTGGTTATATCACAGGACAGGTAATTCCTGTTTGTGGGGGTATGACCAAATAAGTTCTTAATGATTGCTTACCTGAATCTCAGGTTTTTTAGAACACCAAAAGAGGTTGTCTCATAAGCGCCCAACGCTGAGTAAGCTTCTCGAAACTTTTCTGTTTATCAATGGAAATTTTCTTCGGCAAGCACAGCGTCCGGATAAGGGCATGCTTTTGCGGCTACCTCTTTTTTTATTCCTTTTCCATAGACGGATAGCTTATTTGGACAGACATCGGTTTTTGGCCTGATTTGAACTCTATAAAAGAAAAAAAAGAGTCCCGCAAGGAGACTCTTTTTTCAGAATAATTATTTAGGAGATTAAACTATAATGCTTTTAATGGGGATACATGACAACATCCTGTGATGTCTATTTTCTGATGCAAATGTACAACTTTATTTGTAATCAGTCTAAATAAAAATAATTTCCCATCGTTAAGGTTTCTAAAACCAGTGAAAGAAAAAATTATCTTTGCCCTGAAAATTTTCAACCTCCATTATTATATGACTTTTTTTTCGGACCGAAAAATATATTTTTTCCTTTCTTTCTCCCTGTCAGTTTTTCTTTCATCTTTCAGCTTGGCAGCAACTTATGCGGAAAATTACAAAGAAGTACACTGGAAACATGAGCAGAAGTTTGACTTCAATCCCGGAGCAAGAACAGGAAGTCCTTTTACCGTAAATGAAATTCTTCAGCTTATTTCAGAGGGAAGCGGGAAGTTGCGGGTATTTACCTCCTACCAGTTAAATGCTGAAATAATATTGAGCACCAGGGATACCCTGTTGGAAAATAATGCTTTGTATATTGAAATAAAAGATTTTTCTATTGAAGGCGATACAAGTTACCGTGATTTTTCGCTGACTTCAAATATTACTCCTCCTTACCTGGACTTGCGTATGCATCTGAAAGCATCAGACAGTGAAGTTTTGCAGGATATTGTCATTGAAAATATTAAGTGGGAAGGGATGACTCCTGAAGATAGCCTGACCACTTTTAGTGTCCATGAAGATAAGCTGAGTGAAGACGTGAGTATTGAGATTACAAATGTCCGTTTTCATTATGGGGAAGATTTTCCTGCAAACATCCATGCTTTGCGTAACTCCCTTGAATCATATTATGAAGCAGATCAGTTGCTTGATCAAACCATGGAGCTGTTGGAAAGCATTATTCCGCAAGATTATGAGAGAGCCATACATGATGATTTCAAGGTTTGCGAAGCTGAACTTGCAGCAGGTACTATAGCAGTTTCACCATTATGGGAAATTCTGACGGGTGAACAAGACGATCCATTGCATATTGAAGCGCGACTTGATACTCTGACTGTCAGAACTACTGCCATGAGAGATACCTTTAACGGGATTATTTCTCGTCTGGACAAACATCTTTATGAATCAGGAAAGCAATATTTGACAGAAGGAGATACTTTAAAGGCTTTGAATTTATTTGAACGTGTTCTGGTGCAAAATCCCCTGCATATTCCAGCCCATATACAGCTTGGAAGAAATGAACTATTAATGCATGAGTCTCAAAAAGCCATGAATCGCTTTGAGGAATTGTTGGGTGTTGTTAGTCTCCCTGCTCAATGGAAAGATGATGCAGTGGCTTTTGCACAGGAGATATTTGAAAGAGAGATTTCAGTGGCTGTGGAGTTGATGGAGGAGGGCAGGTTCCTGGATGCTTTGAATAGGTTGAAGGAGACTGAAAAATTTTGCCAGAATCTTCACCAATGGAATTGCCCTGTTACTTTAGATGAAAAGATGAGCGATGCCCATTTTGGCATGTATAAATCCTATTTATCTGTTGCCACGCGTGCCTATACCAATGGCAATTATTCATTTGCGGTGACTTATGCCGAAAGTGCATGGGAATACCAGCAAAACAATGCAAAATATATTGCTTCACCGGAAGAAGTTACTGTGCTTTTTCAATTGATTACAGACGGATACTTTGTACAAATAAACGAAGCCTTTGAATCCAATGACTTTCCTATGGCACTCAAACTTTCAGAAGAGGTGGCTGACCTTTGTGAAATATACAGTTCCAGGGGTATATTTTGCAAAGAGGACGCAGAATTACTCGTGCAAAAGGCTAAAGAAGCAAAAACGGCATCTGAACGAATGGTTATACCTTTGGTACTCGCTGAACCTGCCACTGACAGAGATGAAATGAACCAGGATAAGGCAGTGGAGGAAGTAAAGGATTTACTTTCTGAAGGTCATCTGAAAGCATGGGCAGGAGAAACTCATGAAGCAAGAGAATATTTGAACCGGATAATGCAACTTGCCATAAGGTATGATCTTAGAAAAGATACGATACTCAACGAGCGGATATTGAATCTCACGGAAATGATTGCCGCGAAAGAATGTGAGTTAACTTACAGGGAGTTGCAAAGTATTCTAGCTCAAATAAATGACTATTTAATCCGGGGATATTATTCGGAAGCCGGGCAGAATTATTCCCTGGCCGTTCAATTGAATGAGTCAGCCAGAAACTGCCCATGGAGTCTTTCAGATTCCCTTGAAGCCTTGTCATTCATAAAAAATGTAACTGCTTATCAAAAACTGTTGCATGAGGCTCAAAGCGCCTATTTTAATGCAGGGCAGCATGGTTTTGACACATTTATTGAGAAGTACGAAGTTGCTGATGAGTATTACAATGCTCATCAACTTAAAAGCCATGGTGTTGAACACCAAAGCCTTTATGAGTTTTCCGCGGGTTCGTCCAACTCAGCTCTTATGAAGGCCTCCATTCGGTATTTGTCAGAAAAGGGATACCATCCTGAAGTTATTGAACTATTCTCGTTACTAAAGGAACAAGGATTTGATGCCAGGGAACTGCGTGAACTTCAGGATTTTGCAGGCTCAAAGATGGCTGCTCACCTTTATGCCCTGAAGCCCGATCTTGATGCTTCAGAATTTATCAGGGAAAAAACAGATAATGATGCCTGGTTGCGGATTTTTTCCCGGAGTTTCAGCAAAAACTGGCCCTGATTTCTTTGCCCATCCCTGTCAGGAATGCTTATTTCTGCTGATAATCTTTCCCTGGTTGTGTGAGAGAATGACCATGGCTGCCGTGATAATAATAATATTTTTGATAATATATTGTCCTTCAAGTGAAGGAACGAAAGGGGCAAGATAAAAGGTTTCCCCGGGAAAAACGAACAGGGGAAAGAGGGTACCTATCATCTGCAGATAAAGTAGTATTACGGTGGGGCGCAGATACTTACCTGTAATAAATCCTAATCCTATCAGCGTTTCCCAGGTAGCAAGTATGGGCATGGAAAAGGGTGCTTTTACAAGTCCAAAGCTCATTACGTCAATGGTTTTTGTGGCAATGTCTTCAGCAGAACTGATGCCGGGAAAGAATTTCTGGAATCCAAACCAGAAAAAAATTATTCCTATACTGATACGAAGCAATACAATTCCGTGTACTGCCATCCAGTCAAGAATCTTGTTCTCTATTTGCTCATATTTTTCTAAAAAACTCATGTTTTCTTCGTTTACTTGTTTTTACTTGTCCAATTGATTGTGGATAATTTTAGGAATAAGGGGATTTTTTATGCAACGCAAAACCATTGCATCGCAGGGGATAATGCAGAATATTTTAAAGAATCAATTCTGCAATTATACGATTACTTTTTTCCTTATATTGTTCTTATAAAATATTATGACCAGCCTATTTTGCAGTATTAACAATGGATACAAGCAAAAAGTTTTGGAGTGAAGAAAAAATAATAGAGAATTATTACTGTAAATGTTGCAACATGAAATGGGCATATGAAGAAGATATGCCGTCATGCCAGGGAGGTTTCTCCGGCTCAATTCTCTTCTTCACCAGGATACTTATCCAATGCTTTGATTTGATATAAATCGCTTCTCCGATCATTCCAATTGGTAACGGTTCCCCTGTTGCGGTGCCGTTTTAAAAGCTCAAGATCTATATCGTTGATAATAACGGTCTCCACATTGGGGGTGGATTCGGCAGCTATGGCATCGCGGGCAAAAGAAAAATCAGAAGGAGTAAAGATGCCGGATTGTGCATACTGGATGTCCATATTGTCAACATGGGGCAGGTTGCCTACCGTGCCAGCGAGGGCTACAAAAATCTGGTTTTCAACACATCTTGCCTGGGCGCAATATTTTACCCGTAAATAGCTCTGGCGATCATCGGTACAGAACGGAACAAAAATAATTCGTGCACCACGCTCAACGGCAATGCGGGAGACTTCGGGAAACTCAATGTCGTAACATACCTGGATGGCTATTCGACCCTTGTCGGTGTCGAACACCTCAATTTTATTACCCGGTTGTACTCCCCACCATTTCTTCTCATTGGGGCTGATGTGCAGTTTGTATTGCTTGCCAATTTCACCACTACGTTTAAAGAGGTAAGCAATGTTGTAGAGCATATCTCCTTCAGGAGTAAAATGTGAACCGCCGATGATGTTGATATTGTATTTTATGGCCAGCTCACTGAACAGTTCCAGGTATTGCTCGGTAAATTCTCCGATCTTTCTTGCTGCTGTGCCGGGATTTTCTTTGGGAAATATAGAAAGAAGCTGCAGGGTGAATATCTCGGGAAACATGATAAAGTCACTCTTATATCCTGAGGCCACATCTACAAAATATTCGCATTGTATAGCAAAGTCATCAAAACTCCGGATGGTTCTCATCTGGTATTGTACCAGACAGATACGAACCGGTAAGGAAGTAAAGAGTTTTTCATTTCGTTTTTCCTGATAATCAAAATTGGTCCATTCAAGAAAGGTGGCAAACCCGCTGGACTCTTTGTCTTCATCAAGGTATTCCTTGATTACTTTTTTCAGGGAAAAGCCATTGGACAACTGAGGAGTCAGTACAGGGTCAAAAATGGCCTTGCTGGTTACCTTGTCCACATACTGATTGATATTGAGTTTGTTGCGGTAATTTCTGTACCCCGGTAGCCTGCCCCCGATAACAATCCTGCGCAGATTCAACTCTCTTGCAAGCTCTTTGCGTGCTTCATAAAGTCTGGTGGCAAGCTTCATTCCCCGATATTCCGGGTGCACCATAATTTCCATTCCATACAAAGTATCCCCTTCGGGATCATGGGTGCCGATATTCCCGTAGTCGCATATTTCATCCCAACTCATATCATAATCCAGATCTTCTGAATCGATTACCAAACTGGAGGATGAGGCCACAATAATATCATCTATTTCAATGATTATCTGGCCTTGAGGAAAAATCCGCAACTGGTTTCTGATATTTTCTCTCGACCAGGGTTGCATGGAAGGGAAACTAATTTTTTGCATGCGTACCAACGCATCGAAATCTTCCATGGTAAGATTTCTCACATTTACTTTGCTTTCAAATTCCTGCAGATTTATCTTGTCCATATAAGCAAAAACTAATGGGTTTTATAGGGCTAAAACGGGAGTGAGATGGATGTGATGCTCTAAGATATTAATATAAATGCCTGATATCTGTTATCTCTCCATTTTTAAATTCCGGAGAAAACAATAATTCGGTTAGTTTTTTACCTGCCAGGGTGGGGGACACCAGTTGCCCGGTTTCCTTCAGTTCAACAAATTTTTGCCGGTGAATGAATTGCTCTTCTGTAGTGCTCCTGATGGTTGTTTGCATGTCAGTATCAATGATTCCCGGAGCTACAGCCATGAATTCAACGGCATATTGCTCTTTTTCCTGCTCGGTGGCGCAGCAGCGTGTAAACATATCCAGCCCTGCCTTGCTCGTACAGTAATTGCTCCATCCATGGTAGGGATGGGTTGCTGCCCCCGAAGAAATATTTACAACCCTTTTGGTAGCTTTGATGGATTGGGTCTGAATGATAAACTCCCGGGTAATAAGCATTGGGGCAAGCAGGTTCACCCTCAGATGCAAATCCATATCGGCAGGTTCCAGGGTGGGGACAGGTCCGATAGGTTTAATAATTCCCGCGTTGTTTATAAGATATACCCCTTCAATTTTGTCAGATGCGTGTATATTTTCAAATACCCGTTGCATAATGACTGAAATCTCGTCGGTATGGCCCAGGTCGCATTGATAAAAGTTGTATGCACACCCTTTGGCTGCAGCCAGTTTCTGAATATCAATATTGTCAGTTCTTGAGATGCCGTGTATATGATGATTCTCGTTGATCAGTTCAAGACTTATACCAGCTCCCAGACCTTTGCTGTGTCCTGTGATAATAATGTGCTTCATATTTTAATATTTTAATTCATTTTTTTGAACAAACGCAAACTTGCAGGGGATACATTCTTTGCAGTTATTTCGGGTTGATGTTATGCAAGTTGCATTACCGTTTCTTGGTGATAGAATTTATTGTTGGACTTGTTAATATAAATTACTGATTATTTCGATCAACTGACTTGAGAGAACCCGTCATGGGATCAAACTCCACTTTCAAATCTTCGGGTGGTAAACTGGTGATAATGCCAAACTGGTTGACAATCAGCCTTGCATCAGCCAGTATGCTTGTATTGTTGGAAATTGTAACGATGCCATGTTCGGGGATTCTGTAAAAAATACCCTGTTCTGTGGGTTTCTTTCCCGCCGGATCCAGGGTAAATACCCCCATTTGACGGGTAGCATAGTCTCTTGATACGGTCATTTCAATGGTTTGGGAAGTAGCAGTAGGTTCGCTGATCAGACCCAGGCCTTCATCAAAGTGGAACAATTCCCGGGGGTTGCCTGCCTCGTTTTTTTCAGGGATGTAATAAAACCTGTAGCGCATGGTGCTTTGGGATGTTATACCGGTAAACAGCTCCAGGTAATCATTTTCCATTTTCTGAAGTTCTTCGTTCATGTACTGCAGCGCCTCTTTTGAGTAAGTTATTTCTGCAAAACCATTTATGATATCAAACCTTTTGTTCCGGATATCGAGGATGTAATCTGCCACTTCCTGCGCTCTGACTTCCGAGGTTTTTTCCACCCATGTGCGGCGCAGGGTCTCTTTCTCTATGGTAACAGTATCCATGCGGACACGCTCAACGATGGTGTCAATTTTCTCCTGCAGGTTGGTTTCAATAAAATGATTGAAAGTGGCTTGTGTGTCATAATCTTCCTGTTGTCTTTCTCCCGGGCGGGAGCGGAGGTTATCTTCAGGCTCTTTACTAAGATTAATACCGGTAATCAACCCGGTTTCGGTAAGTGAGATAGCAAGGGGGTTCTTCTGATTCTTTTTGGGGTCAATTTCAATAAAATAGAACGCTCCAGGATCGGGCTCTGCATAGGAATTAACAGAAATATCGTATATAGAATACTTTTCAGAAGGGCGCATGATCACATTTTCCAGTCCCAACAAAGTTTCGGCATATCGGGCAAAAGGGCCCGGAATTTTTTCTGTCTTCAGCAGGGTTACTTCAACACTCACTACCGTGCGTGGGAGGGTATAGTAATATCCCTGTTTCGAATGACCCGCTTCCAGATGGGTGACAGGTTTGACCGTTATGGGATGTTGTGTACTGCATTGAAAAAACAGAAATACAGAAAAAAGGAAAAGAATTGCTACCCGAAAGTTGATCATGATATTTAAATGTTAGATTGTGTTTTTTTGATTTGTATAAGTTGAGTGATTGATGGATTATAACTGTCGCAATCAACCCATGTCAATAAGCCGGGACTATCATATCCAACCGTTGCCATATACCAGTTGTGACAAAATTATACAAATCAATCCACATTCCTGATATTATTTGTCCCCAAAAAAGTTAATTTTAGAATGGTAGCAAACTCATGAAAACCCTCGCTGAACCCGTTTTCTCGTGCATAAAAGCTGACCTTTTTAAACTATCTTGTTTTGCAATGGAGATGAATGGCAGACAGATTAAAAAACACCAATGCCCAAACTGTTTTTGAAGTTTGGGCATTCAGATGAATCAAGAATCGCAACTGATTATTTTAAAATAAAATCGATAGAGGCATTATGGTCGTATTCAAGGGTGGGAGCATCTTTCCTGAAAATCTTCAGGGTTTTGTTTCCAAGCAATTTTACTTCGGTATCCTCTATTCGGAGCATGGTTCCTTCTTTCAGTCCTACAACAAGGTGGTCAGGGTTTAATTCAAGAAACTCTCTGATTCTTTCTTCTCTTGACTCTCCATTGTGATTAGGAATCTGGCCATCGGTATAATGGGGGTTGATTTGAAAAGGAACAAGGGAAAGCCCTTCAAAACTTGATGGTTGAACAATAGGCATGTCGTTGGTAGTTTTGATACTGGGACATGCTACATTGCTCCCTGCACTCCATCCGATGAAGGGCGTACCGTTCTCCACTTTCATTCTGATTACGTCCATCAGACCTTTTTCATGCATCATATGAATCAACTGAAAAGTATTGCCTCCGCCTACAACAATGGCATCTGCTTCTTTAAGCATGGTTTGGGCCCCTTGAATATCTTCAGTTGATTTCAAACTGTATCCAAGCTCCGAAAATACATCATTAACCTTGTTGGTATATTCAATAAAAGAAATATCCACCACGGCATAGGGAAGAAAAACCACATTTCTTACTTCATTACCCAGAAAATCGGTTATATGTTTGCGAGCATATTCGAGATATTTTTCACCATAATTGGTCGAATTGCTCATTAATAAAAGTCTTTTCTTCATGGTAGTATTATTTTTTAGTTGGTTTAACAATTTGTTACGGGAGTAAGGAAAAATATCTCAATTAGCCATATTTTGCCTTTACTTAACATAACATATACGCAAGATTATTGTTTTAAATTATGTTGTTAAAAAGATTTTAGCGTAAAATATTGCGTAAAATTGCTTAGGTTTGTGAAGTAGTTAACCCTAAAAAAACACACGGTAAATACCTGCCCAAACTTTAAAAATAACTTTACGAAGAATGTTACTGAAAATTGAAGGAGATGATTTAAATAAGTTTATTCTGATAGGCGACAGGGTGTTGATAAAACCCAAAACAGCCACGCAAAGGACCAAAGGAGGACTTTACCTGCCACCCGGAGTGGAAGAGAAACGAAAAATTCAAAGTGGTTATGTTGTCAAGGCTGGGCCGGGATATCCTATTCCGTCGCCTGTTGAAAGTGATGAACCCTGGAAGGATCCGAGGGAGAATTTGAAGTATTTTCCCTTGCAGGCCCATGAGGGAGACCTGGCTGTTTATCTTCAGGATAATGCCTTTGAGATTGAATTTGATAAAGAAAAGTACTATATTGTTCCTCATTCGGCTATACTGATGCTGGTGAGAGAAGAAGATACAGGCAGAACCCCCTGATGTCCTGTTTTTTTGCAAAAACAGGTTATTAAAGCTTTAAAGAGATTACTTATAAAAAAACAAGCTATGTTTACAAAAGAAGATTTACAACAACTTGAAAAGAAAGGAATTACAGAAGAAAAGGCACGGGAGCAAATCCGGAATTTCGAAAATGGATTTCCTTACATTAAACTGGCTGCTCCGGCTACTGTTTCATCAGGTATATTAAAAGTGGAAGGCAAAGAACTACGGGATTATATTAATTATTTTGAGGAAGGGGCCGGCAAGCTGGGTATTTTAAAATTTGTTCCTGCCAGTGGTGCTGCTACACGCATGTTTAAGGATTTGTTTAGTTGGAGGGAAAAACTTCAGCAGGGTGTTTCGGTGTCAACCCTGAAAAAGGAGGATAAAGATGCGGCTCAATTCTTTCAGCAAATAAAAGTTTTTGCCTTTTGGGATGATTTGTCCGTCCTGATCAGCGATATGGGTATGAATGCTGATGAGCTGGTAGAGAAAGAAGACTATCTGCCATTGATAAATACCTTGCTGGATGAAGATGGATTGGGATATGCCATGCTACCCAAAGGTTTGCTGAAGTTTCACAGCTATGAAGAAGGTGCGAGAACACCTGTAGAGGAGCACCTGGTAGAAGGAGCTCAATATGCATGTGACAATGAAGGCACCGTTAAACTGCACTTCACAGTTTCGTCTGATCATCGGGGGCGTTTTGTAAATCATGTGGGAGACATTCTGAATTTATACGAAGGGAATTTTGGTTACCGTTTTGAGATTAAGTTTTCGGTACAAAAACCCTCTACTGACACGCTGGCGGTTGATATGGAGAATAAGCCTTTCCGCGAACCTGACAACAGCCTGCTTTTCAGACCGGGTGGTCATGGGGCATTGATTCAAAATCTCAATGAGATCAATGAAGATGTTGTATTTATCAAAAACATTGACAATGTGGTACCCGACTCCCTGAAAGATGAAACCTATAAATACAAAAAAGCTCTGGGTGGAATGCTTATTCAACTGCTGGAGAAAATTCACGGGGCATTAATAGCCATTGACGATGGCACCATGAGCCTGGTGGAATATGCTGAAATGCGCGCCTTTGCCATTGAAAAACTGTTTATTGATCCCAAACTGCTCCCGGAAGGAAGAGCCGAGGGGATGCCCGTAATGAAAAGGCTGCTTAACCGACCTGTAAGAATTTGCGGTATGGTGAAAAATGTGGGGGAACCTGGAGGTGGCCCTTTCTGGGTAGAAAATCCGGAAGATCAAACCCGCTCATTGCAAATAGTGGAATCTTCGCAAATTAATCATCAGGATCCTGAGCAGAAAAGGATTTTCGAAAGTGCAACACATTTTAACCCCGTAGATCTTGTTTGCGGTTTGAAAAACTACAAGGGAGAAGATTTTGATTTGTTGCAGTTTGTTGACCCCAGCACTGGATTTATCAGCCAGAAAAGTAAAGATGGCAAGAACCTGAAAGCACAGGAACTGCCGGGGTTATGGAATGGTGCCATGGCCAACTGGATTACTTTGTTTGTGGAAGTACCCCTGATTACTTTTAATCCGGTGAAAACCATCATGGACTTGCTCAGAAAAGAGCATATATAGGTATGGGTTGTTAGAAAATGTGCAACATGAATGACCTTTTTTGAAACAGGTATTGTTACAATTTCTGTTGAAGTTAAAAAAAGACTCCGTTGAATCGATATTTTTCATTCAGCGGAGTCTTTTGAGTCATTCATCAGCAACTGATGGCAGTAATGAGTTTAATTCGTTGGTTGCAATTCCATGTTGATAATTTCCTCCATCTGTTCGATGGTGATTCGCTTGGCGATGATTCGTTTGTCTTTATCCAGCAGAAAAATCAGCGGGGTAGCCCAGATATCATATTTATCGCGAAAACCTGATTGATTGGCCGGGTCGTTGACATTGATCCACTCCAGGTTGTTCTTTTCAACGTAAGAAAGCCATTTCTCCCGGTCAGCTTCTGTATTGACAGCAAAAACCTCCACGTTATTTTCTTTCATTCGCTGATAAAAATCTTTCAGGTCAGGGGTTTGCTTTTTGCAATGTCCACATTCAGAATCCCAGAAATAGAGCACCGTAAATGCTGCATCTATATCATGCAGGTTTACCCTGGATCTGTCGGGTAAAAACATCTGGATGTCCGGGGCTGTTTTGCCCACAAGCAGGGGTTTAAGAGCCATCGCTCGTTCAGTAATCTTCTGCAATTGCTCTTCATTTACCCAGTGTGCCTCTCCCGTCATATAATATTTTTCTACCATGTGTACAAACACGGCATCCATTCCCATGATTTGTGATCGTTCAAAAGTATTGGTCAGAAAAAAGACGGTGTATTTGAATACTTCATCATGCGCACGTGCTTTTTCTATGATGCGGTCGGCTTCTGCGATGATACTGTCTGGCATTTGTATCACTACACGTGTGAAGTATTGATTGAGTTTTGCATGGAAAATGGGAGTTCTTAACAACCTGTCATCAGAAAAATCAATTTTATCCCAGAATGCTTTTTTGTAAAGATGGTACATGAGTTCATTATCAGGAGTGCCATCTTCTTTAAGAGGAGTATCCGGCATAGGGGGATCCTGTTGGGCCAGCAGAATTTTGCTGAAGAGTCCATCAGGGAATCTTTCTATTATTTCATGCTGTGTGTTTTCTACTTTTTCATCCAATACCGCCAACTCAGCTTTTATCTGCTCTTTTCTTTCTTCGGTGAGATCAGCCTCTTCCAATTCTGCGCGCAACGGACGACTTTGTTCTCCCTGCTGCCGGATAAATTGCATATACTCATAAAAAGCTTCATTCTGCGGGGAATCCTCAAATTGCATGGTTGTGATAAATTCATTCATTACTGTTTCCACGCCAAAATGCTGATTATCATCTACCAGGATTTCAAAATAGACTTGTCCGGGCAATACAACCATGTACATTCCCTTGTCCAGTGCTTCCTCTCCTTCAAAGACAAATTGTCCTTGCTGATCCACCCTCACGGTGTCGAGCACATACTGGCGGTCGCCAAAATGGTAAGCCATAAAAGCTGTTGTATCCTCTATCCCTTGCACCTTAACGTCAATATGGTAACCATCCCTGCCTTTGCTGGCAAGGGTACAACTGAAAATTATCAAGCTGATCAGGGAGGTGATAAAAATTTTTTTTAATGTCATAGAATTCAATTTTTGCAGAGTTTTCATTAACCATCAATCTTAACGCAAAAGTATTACCTGGTGTTGTAAAGCAATTTGAATGGATTCTTTTTTTATACACCCAGGCCTTTATTCACGCAAAGATATATAAATAAAGTTTTTTTTCATCGGGTGTTATAACCCAATTTTATAGCCGGGAGTAATTGTTGGGTTCCTTTTATGCACATAATTGTATTTCGAAATCTGCTTGTTGATTTGTAATGTAAAACGACTGTTTTGGTATGGGTAGATTTACTTGCTTATTGTCTTTTATTTCGAGGGTTAATACGATTGTTTCCAGTGTTTTAGATTGACAAATTTGTATCAGAAAAAAATGATTCACAGCAGTTACAGCCGTTCACCAGATAAAAGTCCTTGTCATGAAACATCTATACACATTGTTAACCCTGATACTGATAAGCATCTTTAATTTACAGGCAATGGATTTTGCCGGAGGTACAGGTACTTCAGATGACCCTTTCAGGGTAGCTACTGCTGAACAGCTGGATAAGGTAAGGAACCATCCTGACAAGCATTTTCTTCAGGTTGCGGATATAGATCTTAATGTTGTTCCTTTCAACATGGGAAACTACTGGGTACCCATAGGTGGAAACAGGCAGGATGACGAAATGGCGAATAATTTTACCGGTCAATATGATGGCAATGGTTTTTCCATCAGCAACCTTACCATCGTGCAGCCCGGCAACCGCAATGTTGGACTTTTTGGACACATAGGGGTAAAAGGTAATGGTGCCACTACACTGAAAAATATCGTACTGGAAAATGTAACGGTCATCGGAGGCAATGCTACGGGAGCTTTGGTGGGAAGAGTAACAGGCAACCAGAATACCCGTATTGAAAATTGTTCGGTACAACTGGGTTATGTCAGGGGTGATGCATCTACGGGAGGTTTGGTAGGTGCCAATAACAGCTACATGGAAACTTCGCTGGCGGCTGAAGGATTCAGACCCGTTATTTTTCAATGCAATGCCGACGTTAGCGTTTTGCTTCGTTCAGAATATTCAGAAGGTAAAATAAAGTTTGGGGGTTTGGTAGGATGCAATCAGAAAGGGATGATCTCTCACAGTTTCGCCATGGGCGATGTTACCATCAACGATGAAGAAGTGGCCTATGTGGGTGGGTTGACTGGCAATGCGGAACTCAGGGGGATAATCATTAATGCCTATTCCACTTCAGGGGTATTTGCCGAGAATTCCTCTTTTGTTGATGGTTTTGTAGGTTATACCGGTATAGGAAGAAATAAAGGCGTCATTATCAACTCTTACTGGAATAGAGATACCAATCCCGAAGACCTGAACTCTTTGGAGGCTACCGGACTTACTACAGCTCAAATGCAGGTAGCTGACAATTACAATGACTGGAATTTTGTTACTTTCTGGAAAGCGGAGTCAGATACCAATTTTGGGTTCCCCGCTTTCAGAGAAAATAATAACCCGGTGAAAACAGAGAAATCCTGGAATGGCAGTGCCGACAGCGCATGGTCTAATCCACTCAACTGGTCGCCCGAAGGAGTCCCCGATGCAGCAGACATTGCTATTATTCCTCAAACAAACCTTTATCATCCTGTTATCACGGAATCAGTTGTTATCAATGAACTCATCATTCATGATAATGCGGTGCTTGAACTGGAAAGAGCAGAGACGGGTATGGTTATTACGGGAAATTTGAAGGGAAGTGATGAGTCTAATGGTTCGGGCAGGATAACCGGAGAAGGTTTTGTGGAACTGGCGGGTAACGACATACAGCATATTCCGGCCATGCAATACAATAACCTGGTCATTGATAATGTATGCAATGTAAAACTTTCAGGAAGCATTCATATTGCAGGTTTGTTGCAAATGAAGCGGGGATTGCTGGATTTAAGCGGATTTGAAATCAATCTGGGAGAACATGCCCAATTGCAGGAAAAAGAAGATGAGAACATCTCTTCCAGGGTGTATGGTACCAGCGGAGTTATCCGCACTGTACGTAACCTGAATAGCCCCTCCGGTGAGATTGCTGGTTTAGGACTTGAAATTAGCAGCCACAAAGACCTGGGTACGACCCTTATCGAGAGGGGACATTCAGAACTCAACGGTACTGATGAATCCAAAAGTATTTTAAGATGGTTCAATATAAAACCTGAGAACAATGAGGATTTAAATGCTACCCTGGTTTATCATTATTTCATGAGCGAGTTGAATGTATATGGCGAAAACGATAATTTCTCTCTTTTTAAAAGAAAAAGCGATGAAACTGAGTGGGTTTGGGTTCCTTCTGAGCTTGATGCTTTAAACCGGAAACTCACAGCAGAAAACGTCAATGAATTCAGCACCTGGACCGCAGGTAGCTCTGATGATCCGCTGCCCATAGTATTGCTCTCTTTTGAAGCCAAACCCATGAACAACGAAGTAGAAGTAAGCTGGGTGACTGCAACCGAAATCAACAACGACTTCTTCACGGTTGAAAGAAGCCACGATGGGGTAAATTTCACCGCCATTGGCACAAAAGACGGGGTAGGCACCACCAGCCAGATGCAGCAATATTCGTTGACCGATAAGAATCCCATAACAGGAGTAGCCTACTATCGCCTCAAACAAACAGACTTTAACGGCGATTTTGAATACTCAAAAATCATCAGTGTGTACACCGAGGCTGCTCAATCAACAGAAGTCAGTGTGTATCCCAATCCAAATAATGGCCTCTTTAATGTGATTACCGGTGGAGAGAAAACTACGGAACTAATAATTTACAATATGCTGGGGAAAATGGTTTACAGCACAAATGCAGCGCCGGGGCACGTAACCAGCGTGGATATCTCCGGCCTGCAAAAGGGAATCTATACCGTGATTCTTTATGGTGATGATATTATTGCCCGAAAGATTCAGGTATACTAATGTTTGATTTTGGTTTTGGTGAACCTTTCCGCACAGCAGCTGAGAAGCCTCTGTGCGGTTTTTTCTTAAGGTACAAGCCTATTCCAGTTCCCAGTCACCCATAAGTTCGGGGTCAATAGAATCTCTGTACAGTAAGCTGTGAACTGTATTCAATGCGCTAAGCGCCCGGTTTCCCCAATGATTTTCAAAAAGCTTTTGCAGCTCTGCAACGGCACATGCCTTGCTTTGCATGGGAGCTTTCTGGTAAAGCATCACAAAATCTTTCATGTCCTGGTAAATGTCTGCCATATTCTCGGATAGACTGGTTGACTGACTGTCGAAATTGTGATCGTGTACATAGTACACATCATTTTCACCCAATTTTTCGCGGAGCAATTTAAAAATACCTTCCCATTGCTCTTCTGTCACAAATCGCTCTGCAAATTCCGGGTCAGCGTCTATATCGGCAGGCAACACTGCACCCTTGAGATAGAGCAGGGGGGCAATCTTCTGAAAATAGGAAAGAATTTGCTCTTTTGAGTGCTTTTCGGCTTCTTCAAAAAAGAGACAATATTCATGAGCCACAGTAATCATTTCTATTACCTGGCGCGATAGTATGGGATTATCTGTATTTTCCTGCATAGATTTTGTTTTTTTGCAAAACTATGGATTTTTTCTGGTTGGGACAGACAAAAAGCCGTGGGTTACGTTGAAAGAAATCCTCGAATCATGCTGATTGAATTTCACCAATGACAAAAATTTCCTTCAGGTTGGATGAAAAACCATGCTGTATTGACCCGTTTGGATAATTATCCGCTTGCATAAAAGTTTGGAAAATTGCAGTATCAGTAACATATGCAGGAGAGGTGAAAAAAATAAAAAATTTGCCTTGCATGTAAAGAAAGATTTTTTACCTTTGCCAAACATTTTGAAAAACGAGCAACACAGCGTTCTTTGGCACTTTCAAAATGATTTCAAAAAAAAATGCCCAGGTGGTGAAATTGGTAGACACGCTACTTTGAGGGGGTAGTGAGCGCAAGCTCGTGCAAGTTCGACTCTTGTCCTGGGCACCATTTTTTTATATTTACCAGCATCAGCCCAGATGGCGAAATTGGTAGACGCGCTAGTTTCAGGGACTAGTGTACGCAAGTACGTGCAGGTTCG